>JBILLQ010000071.1:0-17919 GCA_044375975.1 Prochlorococcaceae cyanobacterium | reverse complement strand
TGCGTTGCTCCACTCCTGGATCCGGTCATTGCCCGCACCGCCAAGAACCGTGGCGGCTCCCCTGCTGACACTGGCCCAGTAATAAAGGTTGTCGTTGTCATCGCCGCCTTCAATCAGGCCCGCCCCACGAATGGTGTCGTTGCCGGCGCCGCCCAGGGCAGTGTTAATGCCCTCTGAATCTTGGAGGTAATCGGCACCGTCTCCACCCACCGAGCTGTCGTTGCCCGCGTTGCCGTAGATCGTGTCGTTGCCAGCCTCTCCCAGCAGAGTGTCGTTGCCGGCGTCACCTTGCAGATAGTCATTGCCATCGCCGCTGGAGAGGGAGTCGTTGCCATCGCCGCCATAGAGAGCGTCGTTCTCGCTGCCGCCAGCGATGCTGTCGGCGCCAGCCTCGCCATTAATCGTGTCGGCGCCGGCGCCGCCATCTAGGGAATCGTTGCCAACGCCGCCAAGAATGCTGTCGGCGCCCGCGCCACCCTGCACCGTGTCGGCACCGTCTCCGGCAGTGATTACATCGCTGCCATCGCCGCCATCGATGCTGTCGTCGCCGGCAGCGGCGTTGAGAATATCGTTACCGCCCAGGGCCAGGATCGTGTCATTGCCAGACGTACCGCTGAGCAATTCGTCCAGGGCGCTGCCAGTGATCAACATGATCTTTACAGAAAGGTATCAAAAGCAGCCCAAACCACATGGAGAGGGCTCCTAAGTGACGATCAAGGTAGGCGAGCAGCCTGGATTGCCGAAGTGATTAGCAATACTTCTTTTCAAATCAGCCGCCGCAGCCCAACCAGCCCTGGGCCATTACCCCAGGTCATCAGCAAAAGCCTTGGACCAAGGAGTCCTATCGCCTATGCAGAGAATGCATGGCTGGCTGGGCTGCTGGCGTTACCCCAGCGACGGCACTCAGCCGCGCTGACGTGAGGCCCACAGCCGGGTGGGCAGGCCCCACACATAGATAAATCCTTCGGCCGCCCGGTGGTCGAACTGGTCTTCCGCGCCGTAGGTGGCCATATCTGGCACGTAGAGACTGTCGCTGGCGCTGCTGCGACCCACCACCGTGGCGTTGCCCCGGTACAACTTAATCCGCACGCTGCCACTAACGGTGAGTTGGGTGCGATCGATGAAGCCATCGAGGGCCTGCTTGAGCGGGCCATACCAGAGACCCTGATACACCAGATCGGCCCACTGCATCTCCAGCTGGCGCTTGGTGCGCTGCACATCGGCCGCCAGGGTGAGGCTCTCCAACTCCTGGTGGGCTTGGATCAGCAGCAATAGGCCGGGGGTTTCGTAGATCTCACGGCTCTTAATTCCCACCACCCGGTTCTCCACCATGTCGAGGCGGCCAAAGCCATGGCGGCCGGCCAGGGCATTGGCCTGACGGATCAGCGCCACCGGATCGAGGCGCACCCCATCAATGCTCACGGGGTTGCCCTGCTCAAAGCCAATCTCCACAAATTGCGGCGTAGCGGGAGCCGCATCCACCGCACAGGTGAGGGCATAGATCTCCTCTGGCGGCTCCACACTTGGATCCTCCAGGGAGCCGGCTTCGATCGAACGGCCCAGCAAATTGAGATCGATCGAATAGGGGGAAGATTTACTTACTGGCGCCGGAATACCGCAGCTTTCGCCATAGGCGATCGTCTGCTCGCGGCTCATGCCCCACTCCCGCGCCGGGGCGAGCACCTTCAATTCGGGGGCCAGGGCGCCGATGGCCACGTCAAAGCGCACCTGGTCGTTGCCCTTGCCGGTGCAGCCATGGGCCACGGCATCGGCACCCACCTCCCGGGCGATCTCCACCAGACGCCGGGCGATCAGGGGCCGGGCCAGGGCCGTGGACAGGGGGTAGCGCCCCTCATAGAGGGCGTTGGCGCGGATGGCGGGGAAGGCGAAGTCAACGATGAAGGGCTCGATCAAGTTGCCCACAATCGACTGGCTGGCACCGGAATCGAGCGCCTTTTGGCGAATCGGCTCCAGCTCATCCCCCTGGCCCAGGTCGGCCGCGAAGGTGATCACCTCCTCCACGCCCCACTCATTCAGCAGATAAGGGATGCAGACACTGGTGTCCACCCCGCCGGAATATGCCAACACCGCCCGCTTGGCCCGACCCATCAACGCTCTCCCGCGCTCAGTGGCTCGATTCTCCCCCGTCACCCCGCAGGGGCGCTGTAGCGGCCGGCGGGGCGCTGGGCAGGGGCCAGCGCAGCAGCAGCAATAGCGCCATCAGCGCCGGCGGCACCAGCAGCAGGCCCCACACCAGCGGCGGCCAGATCGGCAGCGGTTCTGGCCAGCGCCTACCGGCGGCGGCCAAGGCGGCGCTCATCGCCAGGGCCAGTACCCAGTAGGGCAGCAGGTAGGGCAACTTGGCCATCGGCTTCCCAGGCTGCGTGGGCGTCACGAAAACCAACCCTAGCCAGGGCTCTCTAGCCAAGACTCACAGATAACTGATAATGTGGCTGATTGACCAGTGCAGGGCCCCTAGGCCCCACGAGATCCGTCCGCATGAGCACCTTGGCCTCCAGCGGCGCTAGTCGCCTTGACAGCGTCAATCCCTCGCTCACCCGCTACCGGCGCAGTGAGCCAGCGCCGGTGCTGCCCCTGCGCGACGAACCCGACCTGCTCAGCTGGCTGGAAACCAGCGGTCGCCTGGTGGCCGACGAAGACAGCGCCAGCACCGAAGTGAGCACGGTGGAAGAGGAGGAGCTCTCGGCGCTGATGGGCGAGAAGGAGGAGTACAACCAGGCCGACGACCAGCCGGAAGAAGACTGGGAAGACTGAGTTGGCCCTACTGGGGCCCTACTGGGCCCCTTCTTCAGCGAGGCATGATCGGCGCCCGAACGGGGCCTTGGCAAGCTGAGCTGAGACTGGCCTCCTGAGTTGGCCACCTCGGGAGGCGAAACTGGAGCCCATCGCCCTGGCGGCTTGGCCTCCGCATTGAGTTCTTCCACCTCCCCCAGCGCCCCCCAGGAGCCCCCAGGCGGCCGGCCCCGGGGCCGGCTCTCGGCGCTATTACTGGCCCTGCTGCTGCTGCTGGCCTGTCTGCTCAGCGACTGGCTGGTGCCCAATTCGCTGCTCAGCCTGCCCCTGCTGGTGGCCGCCGCCATCGCCGCTGCCACCACAGCCTGGGGGGAACCCCGGCTGAGGCGCTTGAAAATTGGCCAGGTGATACGCCAGGAGGGGCCCCAAGCGCACCTCAGCAAAGCCGGAACGCCCACGATGGGCGGGCTGCTGGTGGTGCCGGTGGGGGTGTTGGTGGGGGGCCTTACCAGCCCGGAGGATCCGCGCCTGCTGGCGGTGGGCGCCCTCAGCCTCGCCTTCATGGCCATCGGCGCCACCGACGATTGGCGCAGCCTCACCAAGCGGCGCAACACCGGCCTGGGGCCGCGGGCCAAACTGCTGTTGCAGGCCTTGGCCAGCCTGGCCTTTTTGTATTGGGCCTGGCAGGGCCATTGGCTGGGGTTGGCGGAGGCCGGAAACATTTCACTACCCCTGGGCTGGGTGCTGCCCCTGGGGCTGCTGATCTGGCCGCTGGGGCTGTTCGTGGTGCTGGCCGAGAGCAACGCCACCAACCTCACCGATGGCCTCGACGGCCTGGCCGCCGGCTGCGGCGCCATCGTTTCGACGGGCCTGGGCCTGCAATTGATGCTGCGCGGCCAGGAGGGCGACCCTTCCCTGGCCGCCTTTTGCGTGGCGATGGCCGGCTGCTGGCTGGGATTTCTGGCCCATAACCGCCATCCGGCCCGGCTGTTCATGGGCGACACCGGCTCCCTGGCCATGGGGGCTGGCCTGGCGGCGGTGGCCCTGCTCTCCAACAGCCTCTGGCCCCTGCTGGTGATGGGCGGCGTGTTCCTGGCCGAGTCGCTCTCGGTGATCCTGCAGGTGGGGGTGTTCAAGGCCACCAAGGGGCCCGATGGCAAGGGGCGCAGGCTGTTCCGCATGGCCCCCCTGCATCACCACTACGAATTGGGCGGTCTCAAGGAGCAACAGGTGGTGCTGCGCTTCTGGGCCGCCAGCCTGGCTCTGGTGATTCTGGGGCTGATCCTGCTGCCGTGATCGTGCTGCCGTGCGCCTGCTGGCTTGATCCTGCTGGCTTGGGCCGGCAGTTTTTTTCTGCAGCTTTCAGCCGGCAGTTTTGAGCCTGCTGGCTTGAGCTTGAAGCTTTGGGCCTGCGGGCTTGAGCCTGCAGCTTTGAGCCGGCAGCTTTGAGCCGGCAGCGTTGAACTTACGGATTTCAACTTACTGTTTTAAACCTGCGGCATTGCCATCGCCTACCCATGGCCCACTTCATCTGGAAGGAAACCGGCCTCACCGCCGACTGCGCCAGCCTGGAGGCGATGGCGGCCCGATTGGAAGAAACGGCGGCGCTGATGCGGCGCTTGGCCGCCGAGGGCTTCCGGCTGGAACGCCATAGCGACGGCCAGCGAATCAGCCATACCGATAACAAAATATTTGAGGCCTATGGCTTCTTGAACGAAGAATCGCCGGTGAGTCAGCTAAACATGCTGGACAAATCAACCGGCTAGACAGGGGCGGCGGCGAAAGCAGCTCAAGTATAGCTCGGCGGTAGTTCAGCGGCAGCTCATCCTTACTTCAAAGGCAGTTTAAAGGCAGCTCGAAAAACAGCAAAGTTTATCGATCTCACGCCGCCAGAAGTATTGGGGCGAATAAGTATGCTCTGGCAAGCCGCTATTGCGGCGACCCAGCCAGCAGAGAACCATTGCGGTACAAGGCCTCCATTGGCAGTGGCGCGGGTTTTCCAAAGTCTCGCCGCTTGCCCCCATGGGGAGCTCAACCGGGACGGCGCAGATAGCCCACCAGCCAAACCAGCACAAAAGCCAGCGAGGAAATCCCCAAATAAATCAGGGCCCAGCGCTGGAAGGTGGCGATGTCCCAGCCAAACAGCAGGCCGTTGGCCGCATCGCCGGCGGTGCTATAGGCCAAAACCGGATCCATTGCCGTTGCCAGAAGCATTGGCAGTCTCTCTAGCAGGGCCTGCATCAGGATCGACGCAGCATGTGCCCAGGCGCCGATGGCCAGCCCCTCCCTACCGCAAACCCTGATGCTGCTGGGCAGCGGCGAACTGGGCAAGGAGGTGGCCATCGCCGCCCAGCGACTGGGCTGCCGGGTGATTGCCGTGGATCGCTACCCGGGCGCCCCGGCGATGCAGGTGGCCGATGTGGCCGAGGTGATCGCCATGACCGATGCCGATGCCCTCAAGGCGGTGGTGAGGCGCCATAAACCCGATCTGCTGATCCCCGAAATCGAAGCCCTGGCGGTGGATGCCCTGGCCGAACTGGAGGCCGAGGGCCAGCGCGTCATCCCCACGGCACGAGCCACGGCGGTAACCATGAATCGCGATCGCATCCGCAATCTGGCGGCCGAGGAGCTGGGCCTGCGCACGGCCCGCTACGCCTATGCCGACAGCGCAGAAGAGCTGGCGGCCGCCGCCGAGCCCCTGGGCTGGCCGGTGGTGGTCAAGCCGGTGATGAGCTCTTCTGGCAAGGGCCAGAGCCTGGTGCGGGACGCCGCCGGCATCGACGCCGCCTGGCAGGCGGCGCTGGCCGGTGCCCGCGGCGCTGGCAACCGGGTGATCGTGGAGGAATTCCTGCGCTTTGAGCTGGAGATCACCCTGCTCACCGTTAAACCCTGGCAGGGCCCCACCCTGTTCTGCCCACCGATTGGCCACCTGCAGGAGCGGGGCGACTACCAGTGCAGCTGGCAGCCGGCGGCCCTGGGGGCCCCGCAGCTGGCGGCGGCCCAGGCCATGGCCAAAGCGGTCACCGATGCCCTGGGGGGAGCCGGCCTGTTTGGGGTGGAGTTCTTCCTCTGCGGCCCAGCCGGGCAGGAGGAGGTGGTGTTTTCAGAACTTTCGCCGCGGCCCCACGACACCGGCCTGGTGACGCTGGTGGGCCAAAACCTGAGCGAATTTGAACTGCACCTGCGGGCGGTGTTGGGGCTGCCGATCCCGGCGATCACCAGCCTGGGGCCGGCGGCCAGCCGCGTGATCCTGGCCCAGGGAAACCTGGCCAGCGTTGGCTACAGGGGCGTGGGCGAGGCCCTGGCGGCACCCGACACCCAGGTGCTGCTCTTCGGCAAGCCCGACGCCCGTCCCAACCGGCGCATGGGGGTGGCCCTGGCCCGCGGCGACAGCGAGGCCCAGGCAAGGCAAAGGGCCGATGCAGCGGCGGCTCTAATCCGGGTTACAGCCGGCTGACCCCTGGTGCGTAGCGGATCCGCTCCTTATGGTGCGCCGATCAGGACTCGCCATGTCTCAGGCCCAGCCCCGTCCCCCCCGCCCGGAACGCAACCAGCGCCGCAACCAGCCGCGCCAGGAGCGCCCTGGCCCAGGCAGGGCTGAACGCCAGGAGCGGGCAGCCCGCAGCCGCGGCGGCCGCCCAGACCCGAACGCCCCAGCGGTGGCGGGGCGCCAGGCCCGCTCCAAGTCGAGAGGCTCTCGCCCGCTGCTGGCCTCGCTGCTGCCCTTCCTGCTGGGCTTGGCAGCGGGCTATGGCCTCAGTGGGCCCCTGCCCCGGCTGGCCCAGGGCGCCATGGCGGCGCTGCTCCAGGGTCAACACCCCTTATCGACGCTGGTCAACCCGCTGCTGATCGGCGAGCGGCGCCTGTTGGTGCTGGGCACCGACAAGGTGGCTGACAACACCGATGTGATGTTCACGGTACAGGTGAAAAATGGCATTACCGAGGTGATGCAGGTGCCCAGAGATACCTTTATTGAGTCTGAAAAGTTTGGGGTGATCAAAGCCAACTCCCTCTATGTAGCTGGTGGTATCGACACCGCGAAACAGGAGATTGGCCAACTGCTCCAGGCACCGGTAGACCGCTATCTGAGCTTGAATCTGCAGGCGGTGCGGCAGCTGGCCGATGCCCTCGGCGGCGTGGAAGTGGATGTGCCCAAGCGCATGTACTACGTGGATAATGCCCAGGGGCTGTATATCGACCTCTATCCTGGTAGGCAGTTGCTCAAAGGCGAATCGCTGGAGGGATTCCTGCGCTTTCGCCACGACGAATTGGGCGATATAGGTAGGCTGGAGCGCCAAAAACTGGTGATGCGCCAGGTATTTGCCAAGCTGGCCCAGCCCAGCAGCCTGGCCCAGCTACCCGCTTTGCTGAAGATCGCCGGGAATGACGTGAAGACCGACCTCTCGCCGCTGGAGATGGGGCAGTTGCTCACCGCCATGGCCGGCACCAAGCTGCACACTGCGCAATTGCCGGGCCGGCTGTTCTGGCACCACGAGCTGAGCTACTGGATGCCCGACGCCAATAGCCACTACGCCGGGGTGAGCAGTAGCGAGCCGCCGCCCTGAGGCAATCCTCCAGGCACTGGTGGCGGCCGTCGCCAGGCTCAGGTAGTGCCGCACATGGGCATCCCAGCTGTAATGACTGCCCACCGCCGCGACGCCGGCAGCGCGCCAGCCGCTCCAACGGGACCGATCGGCGAGGCTGTGCTCCACCGCCTCGCCCAAGGCCCCCAGATCGGAGACATCCACCAGCAGGCCATGGCCGCACTGCTGCAGGATCTCGCGCGGCCCCCCATCGTCGGTGGCGACCACGGGCAGGCCGCAGGCGCCGGCCTCCAACAGGGTGAGCCCAAAGGGTTCGGTGAGCGCCGGGTTAACGAATACCCCGCCCAGGCGGGAGGCCCAGCGGTAGATCGCCGGTATTTGATGGCGCAGGTGCTGCTTGGGATAGGCCACCGCTCCGTAGAGATCAAAGCGATCCACCAGCTCAAACAATTGCTGGAACACCTCCCGCTGGGGGCGCTCCAACTGGCTGGTGTCCTGGCGACAGCCCAGCAATAACACCAGATTGTGACGCTGGCGCAGCGAGGCGGAGCGCCCAAACACCTCCACCAGGGCGGCAATGTTTTTGCGGTGATCTGGCCGGCAGATCGCCAGCACCGGCGGGCGCCGCGGCTCGCGCAAAAAGGGCCGCATCAAGGCGCTGACACCGCAGGCGGGATCGGCCTGACCAGGCCACTGACAGGGGGTGGCTGACGGCGGAAAAAACAACTTGGCATCCACGCCGGGGGGGATCACGGCGGCTCGGCTGGGCCGGAAGTTGCCGTAGCGGGAGTACTGCTCGGCCAGTTCCTGGCCGGTGCTGGTAACCACCAGCTGGCTATGGACCAGGGCTAGTTCCTCCGCCTCGATACGACGGGCAAGGCAGAATTTATTCTCCATTTGACGGGCCTCCTGGCCGGCCGCCAACAGCCGCCGCCGCTTCTCACGGCCGAGGGAATGGGCGGTGAACACCAGGGGGATGCCCAGTCGCCGCTGCAGCTGGGCACCCACGTAGCCGGCATCGGCGTAGTGGGCATGAATCCAATCGGGGCGGCGATCCTGGGCTGAGAGCCGCGCGGTGAGCAGCTCCACCAGCTCATCGAGGAAGGGCCAGAGCAACTCCTTGCGCAGATAGCGACGGGGCCCGAAGGGGAATCGATGAATGCTGAGCCCCCCGGCCAGGGGTTCATAGGGCCTGGCGTAGTCGGACGAGATGCGGCGATCCTGGATCAATCTGGTGACCACCTCCAGCCGATCGAGCTCGGGACAAGCGGCCAGGGCCTGGGCCAACTCCAGCACGTAGGTGGTCTGGCCGCCGGTATCTGGATCACGACCCAACTCCAACTGTTGAGCCCGAAACAGCCCATGGAGATGCAGGTGGAGCAAATAGAGACCCATAGCTATTGAATAGCCATGGACGGAGCAACCATCCGCTACAGAAAATCCGGCCTCAGCAGCCCCCGGGGCGCTTGTCCACAGCCGCCGCAGCGGCTCCATCGCCCTGGCCGGCCGGGGTCAGCGGCAAGCCCAAACGGCAGTGGCAACGGGGCCTATTGCGCTGCAATGGCCAGCGAACCCCCCAGGGCTGGGGGCGCGACAACCAGCGCCAAACCAAGCCTGACCGGCCCCGACAGGATTGGAAATACACAGCGATGCTGCGGCTTCCTATATGCGTTCCCGCCTCGCTTACCAGCGCTGCGGCATGGCTGCGGCAGCGCTGGTCAAAGTCCAATCGGCAGCAAGGCCTTAGCCGCCAGCGGCGCCAGTAGCTGCAACGCCGACAAGGCTCCACCCAGCATCACGCTGCCCAGCCCATTGCCGCCCGGGGCCTTGCCAGGGGGGTTGCGCAGCTGCTGGGCGGCCTGATCCAGGGCCTGGGCCTCCAGCTCCTCACCCTGGAATCTGTACAGGCCGGCGGCATAGCCGAAATCGGCCGCGGCCCCTTGCGGCTGACCCAGTTCATTGCGGCTGATACCCCGGGCCACCCAGCTGATCGCCGCCGCCGGCTGGCGACGAATCGCCTCGCCAAACCAGCGCTCCGCCTCAGGAAAACTACCCATTCCGGCCGCATCTACCCCGGCATTATGTAGATCGGCGTAGGTTAATTGAGCGATATCCAGTCCGCTGGCCCTCTGCCAATGGGAGCGGGCCAAGGCACCGGGATCCAGCAGGGCACCACTGAGGTCCGCCTGGCGCAGGTCTGTGCCCTCCAGCCGGGCGCCGCGCAGATCAGCGCCCCGCAGGGAGGCCCCCAACAGGCTGGTGCCGGAGAGGTCGGCGCCGTTCAGCCGCGCCCCATCCAGCCGCGCCTGGCCCAGGTTGGCTCGCTGCAGCTGGCCACCGCGCAGGTCGACGGCGCGCAGATCGGCATGCACCAGGTCGGCTTCGGCGAGCTGGCAGCGAGGGCAGCTGCGCTGCTCCAACAAACGGCTGAGGGCCCCAGCCCCGCCCAGGGCCTGGGCCCAAGCCCCGGGGATGGTGACCAAGCCTGAAAATCCCGTGGCCAGCCCGAAGATGGACAGCCAGCCAAGGGCGGCCGCCATGCCTGATCTCGACGGGGCCGCAAAAGACTTGGCCCACCAAGACGGGGCCGACCAAGACGGGGCCACCAGCCGCCAGGCGCCAGCGCCCAGGTCCCCAGAGCCAGCCGCGCCGGCACCAGTGACATCTGCCACCGGGGTGCCGGAGCATCTGCCAGCTGAGACTTGGCCAGGGGAAACTGCTGGCGAGCGAATCCAGGCAGTGCTAAGCGAGGCGGTGCTAGGCGAGGCGGTGCTAAACGAGCCAGTTGGCAACGAGCCAGTTGGCATGGCTGGCTCCCGCCATCTGCAGGCCGGTTGTAGCGCAACCGCCAAGCCGCTGCCCACCGCCCAGCCCCATGGCGGCAATCTGACGGCGGCGGCGGCCCAGCTGGGCTGTGGGCCATCCCAATTGCTCGATGCCAGTGCCTCGCTGGTGCCCTTCGGGCCGTCGTTGCAGCTGCGCTGGCAGCTGGTGAGCGCCGCCCTGGGGCTGGCGCCAAGGATCTACCCGGATCGCTCCCTCTCAGCCCTGCGGGGCGCCATCGCCGCCCACCACCACCTGGATCCCAGCTGGGTGTTGCCGGGGAATGGCGCCGCCGAACTGTTCACCTGGGCGGCCAGGGACGCGGCCGCGGCCGGGGTGAGCGTGCTGCCGGTGCCAGGTTTTGCCGATTACCCCCGGGCCCTGGCCTGCTGGGGTGGGGTCTGGATTCCCCAGCCACTGCCCCTGCACTGGGGCGAGAGCTTCCCCCAGCAGCTGCCGCCACCGCCGCCGGGGGCGGCCCTGTGGCTCACCAACCCCCACAACCCCACCGGCCAGCTCTGGAGCCGGCAGTCTCTGGAACCGCTGCTGCAGCGCTACGACCTGGTGATCTGCGACGAGGCCTTCCTGCCCCTCAGCGTCTCCGGCGCGGAGCACCAATACAGCGGGGAGCGGCAATCCCTGGTGCCCTTGCTGGCGGCATATCCAAACCTGGTGGTGATCCGCAGCCTCACCAAGCTGCATGCGATCGCCGGACTGCGGATCGGCTATGCCCTGGCCCATCCGGATCGCCTGCGCCGCTGGGCCGGTTGGCGCGATCCCTGGCCCGTAAATGGGCTGGCGGCAGCCGTGGCCGAAAAACTGATCGCTCCTGGCCCCAGCCAGCGGCACTGGCAGCGGCGGGTGCACCGCTGGCTGACGCGGGAAGGCCCCTGGCTGAGGCGGGCCCTGGGGCGCCTGGAGGGGCTGGAGCCGCTGCCCTCAGCCACCAATTTCCTGCTGGTGCGGGGCGTCACTGCCGACGGGGGGCCCCGCTCGCTGCAGGCCCTGCGCCAGCGGCTGGAACAGAGGCACCGGATCCTGCTGCGCGACTGCCGCTCCTTCGAGGGGCTCGATGACAGCTGGCTGCGGATTGGCCTGCAGGATCGCCGCCGCCATCGTCAACTGCTGCGGGCCCTGGAGCTGGCCCAGGCCGAGGGCGCTTTTTAAAGCTCCTGGCTGACGCCGGCAGTGATTGCCGACGGAGCTGGCTGGGGGCGCTGGCTGAAACCGCCCAATGAAGATCTCAGCCGCCGTAGGCGCCAGCGGAGTTTGGTGGCCAGCCTGGACAAATTCCTAGAGCTGGGCGCAAATCAAGCGGGCCACGCGTCGATCGGCATCGGGCACCGCCAAGGCCCCCATCGCCGCCCGCATCGCCAGCAGCGGGTCAGCGCCCGTCGCGGCACCGCGCAGCCTTGGCCCCAGCAGCCGCCAGAGAGTGCGCGCCAACACCGGCGATTCCGGAGCCTGCTGCCCCACGATCACCGCCGCCCCGAGGGCCGCCGCCGCCGCCGCATTGGCATCCTGGTGACGATCGGCGGCGGCGGGATAGGGCACCAAGATCGCCGGGGTACCGCAGACAGCCAGTTCACTGAGGGCGCCGGCGCCCGAGCGGCTCAGGGCCAGGTCGGCCCCCTGCAACAGGCCTGCCATTTGATCGCAAAAGGGTCGCTCCACCAGGCCGGGCAGCCTGCGCTCCCGGGCCTCAGGATCGTTGCTGCCAGTGAGCAACACCACCCGCACCCCCGCCTCGATCAAGGGGGCCAGCAGGGGACGCACCATGCGATTCAGGCCCAGGGCCCCCTGGCTGCCGCCCATCACCACCAGCAGCGGCCCGGGGCCGCTCGGCACCCAAGCGGGTAGGGGAGCGGGTTGCAAAAAAGCGGCCCGCACCGGCGTGCCGGTGAGTTGAGGGCGCAACTGGGGCAGCCGCTCGGCGGTGGCCGCCAAGCCCACCGCCAATACAGAACAAAACCGACCCAGCAGGCGGGTGACGCGCCCGGGGATGGCGTTGCTCTCGTGCAAGACCAGCGGCACACCGCCCAGACGGGCCGCCAGGATCGCCGGTGCGGCGATATAGCCGCCACTGCTGAACACCACATCCACCCGCTCGCGCAGCAGCAGCTGACGGACGCTGCGGGTGGCGGCAATCAGACGAAACAAATTCAGCAAAATGCGCAGGCCGCCCCCCTGCAGGCCGCCGAACTTCACGGTGTGCAGGGGATAGCGGCCAGGTACGAGCTGGCGCTCCAACCGATCGGGCACCCCCAGCCAGATCACCTCCCATCCGGCCGGCAGGGCTTCCGCGACGGCCAGGGCCGGGAACAGGTGGCCGCCGGTGCCACTGGCAGCAATCAAGAGCCGGGGCATGGCACAGCCACTGGCTGAAGCATCGAGGCGCGCCTAACTTAGAGGTCCTTGCCTGGCGATTCGGCCGGGACGATGCGCTCGAATTGATGCAGCGTCTGCGTGTTCTATTGGCTGCCCTGGCCCTTGGCCTGGGCAGCTGGGTAGCCCTGCCAGGGCGTCCAGCGGCTGCCGCACCAGCCTCCTCCTCCCAGCTGCAGGCGCTGGAGGCGGCCCTGAACAGTGGCGCGGCGCTAAACGGACTCCTGGAAACGGGGCCTGGCCTCGATCCGGCCTTGCTGGAGCTGCGCCGCCGCAACCTGCAACGCCAGTTCCCCGACCTGCGCTGGCAGTTCAGCGCCGGCCCGCCCCTGCGCGACGGCCAGCCCACCGTGCAACTGAGCGTCAGCGGCAGCAACGGCAACGGCGTCAACCGCTATCGACTGGAGGCCAGCCAGCTGCTGGCCCTGGAGAGCAGCGGCGGCCGCATAAACGCTCAAAGAGTAATTCGAGAGCAATCAATCCTCACCAGTGGCGGCGAGGCGCCATCGGTGAGCCTGATGATCCCCGACGCGGTGCTCACCGGCCAGCGCTACGACGTGGACCTGGTGTTGGACGAACCGCTGAATGGCGCCATGGCGGCGGGGGGGATCGTGGCCCTCACCACCGAACAGGTGGCGGCATTGGCAAGCCCCGACCTGTCCCTGGAACCGCTCGGTGGCGGCGGCCTGTTCAAGAGCGTGCAAGCCCCTTTGAACCCGGGCTCCCAAACCTGGGCGATGCTGCTGGTGCACCCCAAGGGCATCATCAGCGCCAGCAAGCGGGTGCGGGTGGTGGCAGACAAAGAACAGCTCAATCCCTGAACATCGCTCCAGAAGCGCTAGCAAAAACTGAGCTGATCGCTGAGCCGGGTCCAGACCTTCCGGGCCTTGGCGGCTGCGCCAGGGCCAGATCTTCCCTGCCTGGCGGCTGCCGAAGCTGTTGACAGTGGCCAAAGCGGCTGCGGTGGCCAAAGCTGTTTAAGACGGTCAACAACAGTGGCCCACCTGAGGGCAAATCCCCAGGCGGGCCACTCCCCGAAACCGAAACCTGATCGAGGATCAGGCTGTGGGATCAGGCCTCATCAAGGGCGGCCACGCCGGGCAGCACCTTGCCCTCCAGCAGCTCCAGGCTGGCGCCACCGCCGGTGGAGATGTGGCTCATCTTGTCGGCGACACCCACCTTTTCCACGGCAGCCACGGAGTCGCCGCCGCCAATGATTGTGCAGCAGCCATTGGCGCTCAGGTCGGCCAGGGTGTGGGCGATGCCGTTGGTGCCGGCGGCAAACTTGTCGAACTCGAACACGCCCATGGGGCCGTTCCAGATCACGGTTTGGCAGTCGGCCAGGGCTTCTTGGAAGGCCTTGAGCGAATCGGGGCCGATATCCAGACCCATCCAGCCATCGGGGATGGCATTGATGCCCACGGTTTGGCTATTGGCATCGGGGGCGAAGTTGTCGGCCAGGACCACGTCGCTGGGCAGCAGCAGCTGCACACCCTTGGCTGCGGCCTTGGCCTCCAGTTCCTTAGCCAGCTCCAGCTTGTCCTCTTCCACCAGGCTCTTGCCCACCGCCAGGCCCCGGGCCTTGTAAAAGGTGAAGATCATGCCGCCGCCGATCAGCACCTTGTCGCACTTGTCGATCAGGGCTTCCAGCACGCCGATCTTGCTGCTCACCTTGGAACCGCCCACGATCGCCGCCAGGGGGCGCTTGGGCTCGTCGATGGCGCCCTGCAGGTACTGGAGCTCCTTTTCCATCAGGTAACCGGCCACGCTGGGGCGCAGGAACTTGGTGACGCCCTCGGTGGAGGCATGGGCGCGGTGGGCGGCGCCAAAGGCGTCGTTCACATAGACATTCGCCAGGCCGGCCAGCTGCTCAGCGAAGCCGGGATCATTCTTTTCCTCCTCCGCGAAGAAGCGCACGTTCTCCAACAGCACCACGTCGCCTTCAGCAGCGGCGGCCACCTTGGCCTCGGCGTCGGGGCCGATGCAGCTTTCGGTTTTGACCACCGGCTTACCCAGCAGCTCGCTGAGGCGGGCAGCCACCGGGGTGAGGCGCATGGATTCGTTCACCTGGCCCTTGGGCCGCCCGAAGTGGGCCGCCAGCAGCACCTTGGCGCCCTTGCCGATCAGGTCGTGAATGGTGGGCAGGGCGGCGCGGATGCGGGTGTCGTCGGTGATCGCGCCGGCGTCGTCGAGCGGTACGTTGAAGTCCACCCGCACCAGCACGCGCTTGCCGCGCAGGTCATCGGCGGTGAGGCTGGCCAGGGATCGCTTCGCCATGGAACTCGCGCTTAGGGCGGGTAAACGGCCCGGAGATTAGCCCGTAGGGCGCTAAGACCAAACCGGGCGGGCCCAATCTGGATCGCTGCAGGGGCGAGTCCGGGCGCTAGGCCAGTCCGGGCGCTAGGACTGAGCGGTGAGCCAGCCGGCAGGGCACTGCCCATGTTTAACACCGTTCTTTTCCCGATCGACCAGAGCCGCCAGGCGGCGGAGACCGCCCTGGTGGCTCTGAAATTGGTGAAGCAACACGACAGCCGCCTGGTGCTGCTCTCAGTGGTGGAACCAGACCAGGACGATCCGGCCGCCGTCGCCCAGCTGCTGGAGGAGGC
Source organism: Prochlorococcaceae cyanobacterium (assembly GCA_044375975.1). Classification (GTDB taxonomy): domain Bacteria; phylum Cyanobacteriota; class Cyanobacteriia; order PCC-6307; family Cyanobiaceae; genus UBA5018. The sequence goes on along the minus strand of JBILLQ010000071.1, from coordinate 2,807 downwards.
CCATGGCCACTTTGCCCAGGAGGGGGTTACCTGTGAACTGATCGAACGCCAGGGCAAACCGGCCTTCGTGATCGGCGATGTGGCCGATGAGATCAACGCCGACGTGATCGTGATGGGCACCCGTGGCATGGCGATCGAAAGCGATGAACAGAGCACCGCGGCCCGGGTGATCCAACTGGCGCCCTGTCCGGTGCTGGTGGTGCCCTGATGGCTGCCCTGATGGCACCAGGCCAGCCCCCCAGCGCCTCAGCGGAGCTCCAGGCCCCCTCGCTGCGGGCGCCAGCTATCCAGTGGTATCCAGGCCACATCGCCAAGGCGGAGCGGGCCCTCACCGGCCACCTGGAGAAGGTGGATCTGGTGATCGAGGTGCGCGATGCCCGCATCCCCCTGGCCACCGGCCACCCGCGGCTGCGGCGCTGGATTGGCGCCAAGCAGCACCTGCTGGTGCTCAACCGCCTCGACATGATCTCTCCCGCCGCCCGCCAGGCCTGGGACGCCTGGTTTCGCAGCCAGGGCCAGACCCCCTGGTGGTGTGATGCCAAGAGCGGCACCGGCGTAAAGCAACTGCAACAGGCGGCGATCCGCGCCGGGGATGCCCTGAATACCCGGCGCCGCGACCGCGGCATGAAACCAAGGCCGGTGCGGGCCTTGATGCTGGGTTTTCCAAATGTGGGCAAGTCGGCGCTGATCAACCGGCTGGTGCGCCAGAAGGTGGTGGAGAGCGCCCGGCGGGCGGGGGTGACCCGCAGCCTGCGCTGGGTGCGGCTGGGCCAAGACCTAGACCTGCTGGATGCCCCGGGCGTGCTGCCCCCCCGGCTGGACGACCAGCAGGCCGCCCTGCGCTTGGCCCTCTGCGACGACATCGGCCAGGCCGCCTACGACTGCGAGGGGGCGGCCCTGGCCTTTGTGGAGTTGCTGGTGTGGCTGGAGCAGCTGCCCCAGGCGGGCGTGGCCGCCGGGCTGCTGGCAGGCCGCTACGGCATAGCCATGGACCCCCAAGACCCCGCCGCTTCCAGCAGCTGGTTGGCGGCGGCGGCAGCCCGCCACACCAGCGGGGATCTGCAGCGAATGTCCACCAAACTGCTGGACGACTTCCGCCGCTCCCACCTGGGGCCGATTGCCCTGGAACTGCCGAGCTGAACTCTGCCTAACTGAACTGCCTAGTCGCTCCCCGAGGCTTATCCGACGCTTCTTCAGGGCTTATCAGGGGCTTATTGGAGGCCAATTCCGCCCTTGATGTTGCCGAATTGGGCACATCCCGCTGATCGCATTCAGGCATCAAACCTAGTTCACTACTATTTAGTTCACTGCAATTTGTTGCTCGACCCATTGGCGATAGGTAGGGGCAGCTTCCCATACGGGTATGGCGAAGATCGCCGGCAACTCATAGGGATGCAACTCCAACAGCAACTGCTGCAGGCGCGGATATGCCCTGCGGGTGGTCTTCAGCAGCAGCCTGATTTCAGCGGCGCGCTCCAGCTGGCCCTGCCAGCGATAGGTGCTGCTGATCTTCTCGGCCTGCACGCAGGCGGCAAGCTGGCTTTCAATGGCAGCCGTAGCCAGCAGCTCCGCCTGGCGCTCGTCAGCAACGGTGGTGTACACGGCAATTAGGTCCATGCTGATTAAATCCCGTTAGATCCAGGCCTGCCATAGCCGAGCATGCCACGCAGACCCAACTACTGGGTTAACTGCCCAGGCCATTCAACTCAGCGTGTACAGCCTGGGAGATCACGATCACCAGCAGCACCAGCATCAACGAGGAGTGCATCCGAGTGGCGGTGGGGTTGATCTGGGTGGTGCTGGTGCCCGCCGAGATGCTCGGGGTTAGCTCCGGCCTTGGCTATCTGATTCTCGATTGCCGCGATCGACTCGCCTATGGCGAGCTCACCTCAGTGCTGTTGCTAATCGGCCTAATCGGTTGGGGGCTGGATTCAGCCCTGCGGGCCCTCGGCCAAGACGGGGTTAGCAGTGCCGCTTACTAAAAACCAGGGCAAACCTGGCCCCGTTATCGCCATCGTGGGCGCCGGTTTCAGCGGCACGATGGTGGCCTGCCAACTGCTGCATAGCAAAGGCCCCTGCCTGGAGGTGCTACTGATCGACCGGGCCGGCAGCTTCGGGCAGGGGCTGGCCTACGGCACGCGGGATCCAAACCATCTGCTCAATGTTTCGGCCAGGGCGATGAGTGCCTGGCCCAACGATCCAAACCATCTAGTGCACTGGCTGGAGCAAAACCAAACCGAATTAGCACAACTATTGCCTGCGGGAGCAGACGCCAGCAGCTACATCCCCCGTGAAGTTTTCGGTATCTACCTGCAATCGATTCTGGAACACGCCGCTATCCAGGCAGCCGGACAACACCGGCTGCGACGGATCACCGCAGAGCTGAGCGATCTGGAAGCGATCGAGCCGGGCAGCCCCAGCGCAGCGAGCCGTTATCGCTTGCAGTTCAGCGCTGGCGAGCCGATCGTGGCCCTGTCGCGGCGAGGGCATCTGCCCAACGCCCACCTCAGCGTGAGCGTTGCCCCGATCGGTGCCTGGCTAAACCCCGAGCAGGCGCCAGAAACGGTGCTGGAACTATGGCGCTCAATTCGGATGCGCGTGGCCCAAGCCGAGCGGGAGGGACATGATTGGCGTGCCGTAATCGATGGCCTCAGGCCGATAAATGAGAAGCTGTGGCAGAGGTGTCAACCGACATCCAAAACTGCACCACCGCTTTGCATCATTAAGTGTTACCTTCAATTGGTGTCGCGACAGGATTGGCCATTTCCACTGTCTGCGTCCCCTTTCCGGCTGATCGCATCACCCCC
>JBILLQ010000070.1:0-18371 GCA_044375975.1 Prochlorococcaceae cyanobacterium | reverse complement strand
TAGGCGATCAGGCGCTTGCTGCGACCGTCGGTGAGCGGTTTGCCCTCCATGCCGGCAATCACCCGATCGACGGCATCGTCGATTTCACTCAAGGAGGTGGCTTCCTTGCGACGGCGAGCCGTGAGGATTGCCGCCTCATTGAGCAGGTTGGCTAGATCGGCGCCGGAGAAGCCAGGGGTGCGGCGAGCGATGGATTCAAGGCTGACATCGTCGGCCAGCTTTTTGTTGCGGGAATGAACCTTGAGCACGGCCAATCGACCCTTGATGTCGGGCACATCGACCATCACCTGGCGATCGAAACGACCCGGACGCATCAGGGCCGAATCGAGTACATCGGCCCGGTTGGTGGCGGCAATGATGATCACTCCACTGTTGCCCTCAAAGCCATCCATCTCGGTGAGCAGTTGGTTGAGGGTCTGCTCCCGCTCGTCGTTGCCGCCGCCAATACCGGCGCCGCGCTGGCGGCCCACGGCATCAATTTCATCGATGAAAATCAGACAGGGGCTGTTTTCCTTGGCGCGTTTAAACAGGTCGCGCACCCTGCTGGCGCCAACCCCCACGAACATCTCCACAAACTCCGAACCCGATAGGGAGAAGAAGGGCACGCCAGCCTCTCCAGCTATCGCCTTGGCCAACAGGGTTTTGCCGGTGCCAGGGGGCCCCACCAGCAGCACGCCCTTGGGAATTTTGGCGCCAACAGAGGTGAACCTTTCTGGTGTTTTCAAAAAGGTGACTACCTCTTGCAAATCTTGCTTGGCTTCTTCCACGCCCGCCACGTCGTCAAACATGACGCCGGTTTGGGCCTCCATCGCAAAACGCGCCTTGGTTTTGCCGAATTGCATCGCCTGACCAGGGCCGCCAGGCATGCCGCTGGAGCGACGGGCCAAAAAGATCAGCGAGCCGATCAGCAGTAGGGGAAACAGCAGGTTGCCCAGCAGCCCAAACAGGGGTGGCGTGGGCTTGGGAGGGTGGATGTCGAAACTGATCCCCTGATCCTTGAGCTTGTTCACCAGCTCGGGGGCCACTCCGGGCAGATCGACCCGCAGCCGCTGCACCCGGTTATCCAGTTCGGGATCAACCGCCTCGATAACGGCGCTGCGGCCGCCATCGAAGATGTCTACTGCCGTGACCCTTCCGGCTTCGATGTAGTCGAGGAAGCGGCCGTAGCTCATTTTGGCCACGGCGGTGTTACGCGGAGCCACGCTGGCGTTGCCAGGTGGGCGACGGGCCACCACGCCATTGCTGAGCAACTGCCAGCCAAGAAACGCAGCCACCGCAAGTGGCAGCAGCCAGAGAGCGATGAGACGCCAGCGCTGGTTCATGGGCTGCAAGCCTGCTGTTGGGAATTCTTAACCAATGTAACGGTGCTTCAGCCTGCTGCAGGGCAGGCCGCCTGCGGAGCTGCCCTTAGAGGCTGGTTTCAGCCAAGGTCTCAGCAAAAGAGCGGGCAAACAAGCCCATCAACCTGCCGTGGCCCAGGGGATGAATGGTTCGCCTTCGGCCAGTTCCAGCCTGGTGCCAGCCTGGGAGGAGAGGAGTTCCAGCGGCACGGGGCCATTGCAGGCTTCGATCAGCAGCTCCTGGCTGGTCAGTCGTTCCAGCAGCTGGGCCCCTCCCAGCCCATGGGTCCAAATCTCCAGTTCACTATCGGGAGGGCATTCAAAGGTGAGCAGCTCGAAGGGGAACACCACTCGCTCTAGATAAAAGCCATCCTCCCCGGCACAGCGGATGATCACCATCTGATCGGAGCTGTTGCGGTAGCCGCACGCCAAATTCATCGACTCCTTTTGCCTCGCCACATACCATCAAGCCACCGCCACAGCCCGCGTTTGGTGGCCGTTGAAACGATTCTGACAACTTCCTGGCATTCTTCGCATTTGGGCGCCGTGATGGCCCCCTAAACGCTGCGTAGGGCCACGATTGGATCGAGGTTGGCGGCCCGTCTTGCCGGCACCACGCCGAAGAACAGGCCGATCGAGCCCGATAGGCCCACGGTAACCAGTACGGCACCCGCAGAAATGCTGGCCGGCAGGGGGGTGAAAAGCGCCACCAGGCTCACGGCGCCTATGCCCATCGCCGTGCCGATGGCACCGCCAAGGCTGGCAAGCACCAGAGATTCCACCAGAAACTGCAGCAGTACATCACCGCTACGGGCGCCAAGGGCCTTGCGCAGGCCGATTTCAGAGGTGCGTTCACTCACCGATACGAGCATGATGTTCATGATGCCGATGCCGCCCACCAGCAGGGAAATCGAGCCGATCGCGGCCAGCATCAAGGTGAGGCCTGTCGTGATCGAGCTGACGATTGTCAGCGCGTCCTTCTGGGAGCGCACCGCAAAATCGTCCTCCCGCAAGATGCGATGGCGTTGACGCAGCAGGTTGGTGATCTGGAAGGCGGCCGCATTGGTGCTGTCCTCATCGCGGGCCTCCACGCTGATGAAGTTCAAGCTGATGCCGTAGTTGGGATTGCGGCCGCTCAGTTGGCTCACCATCGCGCTGAGCGGGATGTAGGCGGACTCATCCTGGTTTTGGCCAAAAACAGCACCCTTGGGCCGCAGCACCCCGATCACTTCAAAGGGGAGGTTGCGAATGCGCAGCACCCGGCCCAGGGCCGATCGACCGGGAAAGATCTTGGCGGCCAGATCGGGGCCGATCACGGTGAGATTGCGGGCCGAGTCGAGGTCGGCTTGGCTGAAGAAACGCCCCCGGCCCAGATCAAACTGGCGCACCGTGAGGAATTCCGGCGTCACGCCAGACACGCTTACGGAAACACTGTTGCCGCCCGCCAGCACCACCTCGCTGAGGGTGATCTGGGGAGCCACAAGCTTGACGCTGGGCACCTGGCTGGCAATCGCCTTGGCATCTTCGAGCACCAGGGTTTTGGGGAAGTCGATCCCCTGGCGGCGGGTGTCGTTATTGCCGGGCACCACGAACAACACGTTGGCGCCCAGGCTGCTGAGCTGACTTTCGGCCAGGTTTTGGGCACCTTTGCCCACCCCCACCAGGGTGATCACCGAGGCATTGCCGATGATGATGCCCAGCATCGTGAGCAGGCTGCGCAGCCGGTTGGCTTTCAAAGTGGAGAGAGCCATGGCCACGGTTTCCCCGAGGGGCAGCCTCAGCTCCCGCAGGGGCAAACCGGGCTCCCGCAGGGGTAAACAGGGCTCCTGCAGGGGCAAACCGGCTTCCCCCAAGGGCAAACGGGTTTCCGGTGGGGGCAAACCGGCTTCACCCGAGGAAAAACCGGCTTCCGTTGGGGGCAAGTTAGGGGCCATCGACGCAGCTGCTCTGGCGGTGCCCCCAGGCTGGCAGTTAACTAGGCCTCGCTGCTGACCAGGGCCACCTTGAGCAGATCGGTGGAACCGCTTACCCCGGAATGGCTGCCGGCGGTTTGAACCACCAGATCCCCATCCGCCAACAGGCCCTGTTGGCGGGCCAACTGCATCGCTTCGAGGAAGGTGCTGGAGGAGGAGTTCATCTCATCCACCAACAAGGAATGCACCCCCCAGACCAACTGCAGTTGGCGGGCCACCTTCTCGTCGCTGGTGATCGCCAAAATGGGCGTGCTCGGGCGAAATTTGCTCACACTGCGAGCCGTGGCACCGCTGTTGGTGAGGGGCAAGATGGCGGCCGCATTCAGCTGACGCGCCACTGTGCTCACCGCCTGACAAATGGCATTGGGGATTGTGGTGGCCATGTGGCTGTCCAGAATCCGGAGCGGGTAGTCGCGCTCAATCCGGCGAGCCACCGTGTCCATGGTGGCCACGGCTTCCACGGGGAAGTCCCCCACGGCGCTCTCATTGGAGAGCATCACCGCGTCGGTGCCATCGAGAATCGCGTTGGCCACGTCGCTCACCTCGGCGCGGGTGGGCCGCGGGCAGCTGACCATCGAGTCGAGCATTTGGGTGGCGGTGATCACCGGGATCCCGAGGCTGTTGCACTTGCGGATCAGTTCCTTTTGCAGCAGCGGCACCTCCTCGGCGGGCATCTCCACTCCCAGGTCGCCGCGGGCCACCATCACTCCATCGCAGAGATGCAGGATGTCGTCGATTTGATCGATGGCTTCGAATTTTTCAATTTTTGCCACCACCGGCGTGGCGTGGCCATGGCCGGCGATCAGCTCCTTGATCTCCAGCATGTCGGAGGGGTTGCGCACAAAGCTGAGCGCCACCCAGTCCACCCCCTGCTCCAGCCCGAAGGCCAAATCGGTGCGATCCTTGTCGGTGAGGGCCCGGATCGAGAGCTGCACATCGGGGAAGTTCACCCCCTTGTTGTTGGAGAGCACCCCGCCCACAGTGACTCTGCAGTGGAGGTTTTGCTCGGCTTGATCAACCCGCTCCACAACCATCTCCACCCGGCCGTCATCCAGCAGAATGCGGCTGCCAGGCAGCACCTCGTCGGTGAGCTTGTCGTAGGTGACTGTGGCGATTTCCTTGGTGCAGGGCACCTGGCGGGAGGTGAGGGTGAAGGGATCCCCCTTGGCCAAGGTGATCGGGCCATCGGCAAAGCGGCCGAGACGAATCTTGGGGCCCTGCAGGTCCTGCAGGATGCCCACGTGCACGCCTAGGGAGGCGGCCACCTGGCGAATCGTGGCGATGCGGGCGGCATGCTCGCTGTGGTCGCCATGGGAAAAATTCAGCCGGAAGGTGGTGGCACCGGCCTCGATCAGCTGGCGCAGCCGCTCCGGGGATTCGGTGGCAGGGCCGATGGTGGCCACGATCTTGGTGCGACGCATGAGATCGGGCTTGGGCATGGGGATGCCATTGGTAGCTCGGAAACTACCATCGCCCCTCTTTGGCGCTGCTCCTGTTGGACTTTTATAACTACCAGCTAAGGGCGCGGGACACTGCCAAATACCCAGCCGTGGGCAGCAATCCGATCTATCCCACCCTCGGCCTCTGCGGCGAGGCGGGCGAGGTGGCCGACAAGGTGAAGAAGGTGATCCGAGACCGGGGCGGCAGTTTTGATGCCGAGGTGATTGAGGCTTTGAAGCTGGAACTGGGCGACGTGCTCTGGTACGTGGCTCAACTGGCCAGCGAGCTGGGGCTCGAGCTCGATGCCATTGCCACAGCCAATCTGGACAAGCTGGCCAGCCGCGCCGCTCGTAACGTGATTTCTGGTGATGGCGACCAGCGGTGAAGCGTCTCTTCTGGGGTCTGATCTGGTCGGCTGTGGTGGCGGCCGCCGTGCTGCTAGCGGTTCCCCAGGCCAGCTGGGCCGCGGAGCTGATCGTTAGTGGGGTGAGCCTGGAACCCTGCCCCCCGGCGGATGTGGCTAGCCAGCTGGAGCTGCGCAGACCCACGGGTGCCAGTTGCTACGCCCTGCGCGGCCAGGTGAACAACCCAGGCCGTAAGCCAGTGGTGGATACAGATGTATTCGCCCTGATCCTCGATGCCAGCGGCGAACCGGTGTTGCAGAACCGCAGCCGGGTGGGTTCGATCGGCGACATACCTCCAGGTAGCTCAGATTTCGCCCTGAGGGTATCGGTGCCGGCGGGTACCCCCGGACCGCTCAGTTTCCGCCAGGTGAAGGCAAGGGGGTTCAACGCGCCCGTGCGCAGCCGGGCCGGGGCTGGCGATGATCTGCTGCCGCTGGAGCAGGAGCTGGCCGGCTGAATTGCCTGGCTGTATTGCCTCGCTGTGGCAAGCGGGGTATTGCGGCCCGTTAGCCCAGGTAATCACTAACCCGGATAAAAACTAGCCCACGTAGCCCCCTGCCACCTCCAGCAGGGTCTGCAGCAGCTGCAGGGTTAAAAAAGCCAGGATGGCTGAAAGATCCAAGCCGCCCAGGGGCGGGATCAGGCCGCGGAAGGCATTCAGGTAGGGATCGGTGATCGAACTCACCGAGGTCAGGATCGGGTTGCTCCAGTCCAGGTTGGGGAACCAGCTCAACAGCACCCGCACCAGCAGCACCAGGGTGTAGATGCTGATGGTTTGGCCCAAGACTTGCAGCAGGAAACCGAGGCTTTCCATGGGAGGTGGCGCAGCGATGCGCAGCGGGGCGATAGGCCCGACTCTATGCAGCCTGTTCCTAGCCGCCGGCTGGCCCAGGGGCAGCTGGATCCCTGCCTGGATCCCTGCCTGGATCCAGTGGTGCTTCCGCCGCCTTTGGCCTCTGGCGCCTGGAGCCGGCCTGGCCCGATTGCTGGTGCTGGCCTGAGTCATGGCCAGGCTGCTGTTTCGACTGCTGACCAGACTTCTGTTCAGGTTGCTGTTCTGTGGCGTTGATGGCGAAGGTGCGATGGAACTTGTCTGTGAGGCTGAGCCAGTAGGAGCGACCTTCGCTCTGGCGCTTGCGCTCGATGAAGTTCTGGGCCACTAACTCCTTGATGTGGTCATAGGCGCCGGAGCCGCGCAGCTCCACCAACTCCGACTGCAAGATGCGCTTTTTCAGGGCGATCGTGGCCAGGGTGCGCAAAGCTGCGGTGGAGAGATCCAGCGGCAGCAGGTTTTGTACCAAATCCCCGAGGCTTTCCCGCAGCTGCAGCCCATAGCTGCGCCCCTCCTGGCGGATCTCCAGGGCCGTGTCGCGGTGAGCGTAGTCGGCCATCAAGGTGAGTAGACCCAGTTCCGCCTCATCGCGATTCACCCCGGCGATCTCGGCGATCTCGGCCAGGGAGAGGGGCTTGCCTTTGAGATAGAGAATCGCCTCGATCCGGGCCGGTAAAGATAGCGGTACTGCCGCGATCAAGGCGGCGGCCTGCGACCTTTGCACGGCGCCGCTGGATCCTGGAGTGCTGGAGATCGGCGAACTGGAGAGGGAGAGATCGGAACTTGGGCTCACTGTTCCAGGGGGGTAGCCGGACCTTGGTGGCCTGCGGCGGCCAGATCGGGAAGGCTGGTAACGCTGGGACCGAGAAACAGGCTATAGGCAGGGTTGTCACTTTCGTTTTGGTACCTGTAGCCAAGCCCATCAAGGAATAGTTGCCATTGCTGGCGGTCGCCGTCGGGTACCTGCACCCCCACCACGATGCGACCGACGTCGGCGCCGTGGTTGCGGTAGTGAAAAATACTGATATTCCAATCAGCCTGCAGGGCGTTTACGAAGGCCATCAGCGCTCCCGGCTTTTCGGGAAACTCAAACCGGTAGAGCAGTTCCCTGGCCTGCCCAGTTGTTGACAGCTCAGCCGCTGATCTTTCTGCTGCGGTTAAGGCAGCCGCTGGTGCGTCAGTTGCCGAGCCCGGTCGAGCGTCAGCACCGGCCTGGCAGGTAAGGCGGCCCCCCACCATGTGGCGCAGGTGCAGCTTTACCAGCTCGTTGTGGCTTAGATCCAGGCAGGGAAAGCCCGCTGCCTGTAATTCGGCCATCAGCTCTGCTGTGTCAGCTGCTCCGCGAATTTGTACGCCAACAAATATATGTGCCTGGCATGAATCGGCCATTCGATAGCTGAACTCCGTGAGGCTGCGGCGACCGAGCGTCTGGCAGAAACGCCTGAGACTGCCGGGCCGCTCCGGGATTTCCACCACCAGCATCGCCTCCCTTTCTTCGCCCAACTCGGCCCGCTCCGCCACGAAACGCAACCGGTCGAAGTTCATGTTGGCGCCACAGGTGACCGCCACCAGTTGCTGTTCACGCAGCTGCCGGGCGGCCACGTCAACCTTCATGCCAGCCACCGCCAGGGCACCGGCTGGCTCCAGGATCGAGCGGGTGTCTTCGAAAACATCCTTGATTGCGGCGCAAATCTCATCGGTGGTAACGGTGACCATGCGATCCACCACCTGGCGGGCGATCGCAAAGCTGTGCTCGCCCACCTGGCGCACGGCCACGCCATCGGCGAACAGCCCCACCTGCTCCAGCCGCACCCGCCTACCTGCCGCCAGCGAGCGGGTCATCGCATCGGCATCCACGGGCTCAACGCCGACGATCTGCACCTGGGGCCAGAGCGCCTTGACGTAGGCCCCGATGCCGGCAATCAGGCCACCACCGCCCACAGCCACGTAGATCACATCCGGTGGCTGCGAACACTGGCGCAGGATCTCCAGGGCGATGGTGCCCTGGCCAGCGATCACGTCCGGGTCGTCGAAGGGGTGGATGAAGCTGAGGCCCCGTTCAGCGGCGAGTCGCCAGGCCTCGCTGCAGGCGGCGTCGTAGTTGTCGCCGTGCAGCACCACCTCGGCGCCGCGATTCAGCACCGCCTTCACCTTCACCTCGGGAGTGGTGACCGGCATCACGATCACGGCCCTGCAGCCCAGGGTCTGGGCTCCGAGGGCCACTCCCTGGGCGTGATTGCCGGCGCTGGCGGCGATCACGCCCCGCGCCAACTCCTCGGCGCTGAGGCCCGCCATCTTGTTGTAGGCGCCCCGCAGCTTGAAACTGAACACCGGTTGCAGGTCTTCTCGTTTCAGCAGCACCCTGTTGGCGATGCGGGCCGACAGGGCGGGGGCCGCATCCAGGGGCGACTCGATGGCCACGTCATAGACGCGGGCCCGCAGGATCCGCTGCAGATAGTCGGTGGTGGTCAGAGAGCCTGGGGGATCTGGGGCGCCAGGCCCGCTCTGCTGGCCAGCGCTGGCGGGCTTTGGCTCGATTGGCCCAGGGGGGTAAGTGGCAGGCGAGTCGGCAAGGACGAACGACTGCGGCGTGTCAGCAGCGGATTCGCCGCTCGCGGCGCTGGCGTCAGGGGGGGGGCTGGGAAGCTCGGCCATGGATCTAGTTTTGCCCACTGTCAGGGCTGAGCTGGGATTGCGGCAGCGCCATGCAGCTGCTGGCCCGGGTCCGGCCCGGCAGGTGGGTGTGAGAGAAAGGTGTCAGGACCACTCCAACGCTCCGGGGGGCCTCCTACATTGATCTCCACTGTTTGGTGGGTGCATGCATCTCAGCGAGCTGAGTCATCCCAATCAGCTGCACGGGCTCAGCACCGCTGAACTGGAGGAGATCGCTCGCCAGATCCGCGAGCGTCACCTTGAGGTGGTGAGCACCAGCGGCGGTCACCTGGGACCCGGACTGGGGGTGGTGGAACTCACCCTGGCCCTCTACCAGACCCTGGACTTGGATCGGGACAAGGTGGTTTGGGATGTGGGTCACCAGGCCTATCCCCATAAATTGATCACCGGTCGATACAACAGCTTCCACAGCCTGCGCCAGAAAGACGGGGTGGCCGGCTATCTGAAGCGCAGTGAGAGCCGCTTTGATCATTTTGGCGCCGGCCACGCCTCCACCTCGATCTCGGCGGCCCTGGGCATGGCCCTGGCCCGCGACCGGTTCAAAGACAATTACAAGTGTGTGGCGGTGATCGGCGACGGTGCCCTCACCGGAGGCATGGCCCTGGAGGCCATCAACCACGCCGGCCACCTGCCCAAAACCAGGCTGCTGGTGGTGCTCAACGACAACGACATGTCGATCAGCCCACCGGTGGGCGCCCTCTCCACCCACCTCAACCGCATGCGGTTGAGCAAGCCGATTCAATTCCTCCAGGACAACGCCGAGGAGGCGATCAAGCACCTGCCCTTCCTGCACGGCGAGCTGCCCAGCGAGCTCAAAACCCTCAAGGAGAGCATGAAGCGCCTGGCGGTGCCAAAGCTGGGGGCCGTGTTCGAGGAGCTGGGCTTCACCTACATGGGGCCGATTGACGGCCATGACATCGCCGGCATGGTGAGGGTGTTCCAGCAGGCCCATGCCCATGAGGGCCCGGTGTTGGTGCACGTGGCCACCACCAAGGGCAAGGGCTACGCCTATGCGGAGGCGGATCAGGTGGGCTACCACGCCCAAAATGCCTTTGATCTGGCCACCGGCAAGGCCTATCCCTCCAGCAAGCCCAAGCCCCCCAGCTACTCCAAGGTATTTGGCCAAACCCTGGTGAAGCTCTGCGAGCAGGATCAATCCGTGGTGGGCATCACCGCCGCCATGGCCACAGGTACGGGTCTGGATCTGCTGGAGAAGGCCCTGCCCGCCCAGTATTTCGATGTCGGTATCGCCGAGCAGCACGCCGTGACCATGGCGGCTGGCATGGCCTGCCAGGGCATCAAGCCGGTGGTTGCCATCTACAGCACCTTCCTGCAGCGGGCCTACGACCAGGTGATTCACGATGTGGGCATTCAGAATCTGCCCGTCACCTTCGTGTTGGATCGCGCCGGCATCGTCGGCGCCGATGGTCCCACCCACCAGGGCCAGTACGACATCAGTTACCTGCGCGCCGTGCCCAATTTCACGGTGATGGCCCCTAAGGATGAGGGGGAATTGCAGCGCATGCTGGTTACCTCCATCCACCACAGCGGCCCATGCGCCATCCGCATTCCCCGCGGTGAAGGCGAGGGGGTGCCCCTGGCGGAAGAGGGCTTTGAAACCCTGGAGATTGGCAGGGGTGAGCTGCTCACCGATGGCGATGATCTGTTGATCGTGGCCTATGGCTCAATGGTTTACCCGGCCCTGGCCACCGCCGGCCTGCTGCAGGAGCGGGGGGTGCGGGCCGCGGTGATCAACGCCCGTTTCCTGCGGCCCCTCGATGAGGCCCTGATCCGGCCGATGGCCCAGCGCATCGGTCGCGTGGTGACCATGGAGGAGGGAGCCCTGCCCGGCGGATTCGGCGCCGCCGTGGTCGAGTGCCTCAACGACCACGGCCTGTTGGTGCCCGTGCTGCGCTTGGGGATCCCCGATCAGCTGGTGGACCATGCCAGCCCTAAACAGAGCAAGGAGGCCCTGGGTCTCACCCCTGCCCAGATGGCCGAGCGCATTCTGGAGCGCTTTGCTGACAGCCTGATCCTTGAGTCTCGCCAGGCTCTGGCGGTTTGACGCCTCGCCCCTGACCGTCATCAACGCCTCTCCAGATTCCCTGCCAAACCAGGGTCACGCGGCGCCGGGTTCCTCTGGGCGCCTGAATTTTGAATTGCCCCTGGATTACCAAATTGCCCTGGATGGCCAGGTGCCTCTTGATTGCCAGGTGCTGGTGGTGGGAGCCGGACCATCCGGCTCTCGCTTGGCGGCGGCATTGGCTAGGGCGGGATTAGATGTGGTGCTGATCGATCGCTTGAGTGATCTCCGCAGCGCCGCCTTCAGCAGTGCGGCCCTGCCCATGGCGGCGGTGCGGCGGTTTGGGCTACCGGAGCGGCTGGTGGCCAGCCTTTGGAGTGGTTGGCAGCTGGTGGGACCAGACGATCGCCAAAGGCAATGGCAGGCGGATCAGCCCCAGGGGGCGGTGCTGGATTTCGGCGCCCTGCGCCAGTGGTTGGCGGGCGAGGCCAGCTGCGCCGGGGTGCGCCTGCTACTCGGTTGGCGGGCCCAGGGCTGCCAGAGCGGCGGGCCCAACAGGCTGCAAACCAGTTTGTTGGGCCCTGGCGGCCAGCGGCGCTCCTTAACCAGTGGTTGGGTAGTGGATGCCAGCGGCGAAAGCCGCAGCCTGCTGGGCAAACCGCCAGGGAATTCGCTGGTAAGCGGTGTGGGGGTGGAATGGCTTTTGCAGGTGAGCGATGCGCAATGGCACAGCTGGAGCGACCGGTTGAGTTTCTTTCTCGGTTCGAGCTGGGTGCAACAGGGCTACGGCTGGATTTTTCCGATGGCGCCGGGCCAGCTGAAATTGGGGGTGTGCCGGCTGCTGGATCCAGGCCGCCGCCAACCAGCTCTCGCCGCAGAGCTACAGCAGTTACTGGCCAGGACGGAGCTCAGCGGTGCTGAGGTGCTGGATCGCCATGGCGGTCGCATCAGCAGCACGATCAACCGGGAAGAGCCCCATAGTCGCGGCCGTTTGCTGGGCCTGGGCGATGCCGTCAGTACGGCCAACCTGTTGGGGGGGGAGGGGATTCGCCACGCCCTGTTGGCGGCTGAGCTGCTGGCGCCACTGTTGATCGAGGCTGTGCATTTAGAGGCAGCTGGCCAAGGGCGAAGGGCGGCAAGGTTGTTGCGGCGCTACCCGATCCAGCTACGGCGAGCCCTGGGCTGGCGCTGGAACTTGAGCGGTCGGCTGGCCCGTCGCACCTGGTTGTCCCTGGCCGATCAGCGCTCGGATCGGCGGCTGCAGCTACTACTGAAGGGATTGGAGCAATGCAGGGCAGAAGATCTTTCGGCCCTGCTCTTTGACTACCGATTTGAGCGCTATGGATTTAAAGCATTACCCTATCTATTTGGTTGGCGCTAATTAGCTGCCGCCAATGGGCCTGCGCTAATTGCCTAGCATTAACTGGCAAGCCCCTGGCTGGTGTCTCTCTGTTAATGAGCTGCCGCTAATGGAATGACGCTAATGGAATGCAGCTAACGGCCTGACGCTAATGGGTTGTCTATGAAGAAATAGTGCTAACGAAATAGCACAAAAAACCAGCGCTAGGGTGCTAGCGCTGGAGAATATTCCTTGATTCAGCTGGTGGCTGCTCAGAGAACGCCGCGGGAAGCCAGGCCCTGAATGGCGCCAATGCCCAGGATGTGACCCAGGCTGGTGGTGGCGAGCAGCGAAGCGTGGCTGAGGCCGCCGAACAGGGTGGAGTTGGGCAGAGGGGCGCCCACATTGGGGTGCTTGATGGTGGCCTTGCCGATGGCAATGGCGATCACGTTGGCGACGATCATCACCAGGGCCACCTTCGGCGACCAGGAGATGGTGGCGGGAGCAATGGCCAGAAAGGGAGCGATCATTGGGCAAAATCCGACATCCCATCCTCAGCCCCGCAGGCACCGGTAGCGCCCTGCTTAAAACTTGTTGATTCGCCTGGGCTGCTCGACTGGCGCCTGGTTTCCAGATGCGGCATCGGGTAAGGGGGTTGCACTCCGTTGGGCTGGTATCGCCTGGCCTGGGCCGGCACCGGTTTCGCCCCGCTCGGCGGCGTCCAGCAGCTGTTGTTGCAGCTCCGCTACCACGCCCTCCCGCTTCAGTTCGCTGATGGCCTGATCGATCTGGTTGGCCAGATTTTCTGCCAAGGCCGGCGAGAACACAAATCCCTGGGAGGCGGGCTGCTGATTGCGCAGCACCAGTTCCAGTTGCTGATTGCCTCGCAAAACCTGCACGTAAAGCATTTGCAGGTCGTCGGCGACCACTGCATCCACCTGGCCATTGTTCAGCAGCGATCCGGCATCCAGCACCGACCGGATTGGCACCAGAACGATCGGCTTGGCTGCGTTAAGCCGGCGCAGGGTGCTCTCGGCGCTGCTACCGGGCCGCACCGCCACCCTCAGGCCGGCCAGCTCAGCCAGGCTGCGCAGCTGGGGCAGTCCCTTGGCCTGAGGTTGCCTGACCACGTTGAGGGTGATGTAGCTCACCAACAGCGAGGCCGAAACGATTCGAATTACATAGCTCCCGATCACCAGAACTTGGCCGCGACTGGTGCGCACGATGGTGTTGGTGCCAGGGCCGGTCGCCAGGATCTGGAATAGGCGCAAGAAATGGCGCCTTTGACCATCTTGCTTGGCTTCACTGCTTTTGGCATGGCCTTCGATTTGCCAGATCAGTGCCGCCACCAAGGCGATGCCGGATAGATAGCCCGCCAGCAGCCTCACAAGGTCGGGGGCCAGCAGAGACTGCAGCATCGCTCGCCCCAGCTCCAGCCGGCTACGGCGCATCAGCACCGCCAGGCCCCCCTCCTGAAAGGGCAGGCTGAAGCGATAGATGGCCACCCTTTCGGGGTTGAGGCTCAGGCAACCCACCCCCAGATCGATGCGATTGGCCGCGGCGTCCCTGAGCAGGGCGGCGGCGGATGGCGAAGATTGCAGTTTGTAGGCGATTTGCTTGCGGCGGGCCACCCTTGCCCAGAGTTCCACGGCCAGGCCCTGCCAATCGCCGTTGCTGTTGGCGCTGCAGGGGGCGGCGCCAGCCAGCACCCCCACCCGCAGCACCCGCTGGGACTGGCCAGTGCCGCCAGCCCCATTGCCGCCAGCCCGGCCATCGGCTGCTTCTGCCACCCCAGCACCAGCCAGGCAAACCAAAGCCAGCAATAGCGATGGCAAGGCGATCGCCAACCGAGACCTGGGGCTCAGGTAAAGCAGTGGCAGTAGCGGGCCTCCGACAAGCTGCTTGGGCTTGCCCCCTGGGTGATCAGGAAAAATTGCCATGCTGGCAGCCGGAGAGACAAGGCTGAGCGCAAATAATTTTTAGGACATCTCGAAAAATCGTATATCTTACCTGCCTCATGATGCGAGTAGCGTTGCGGCTGCTTCTTTTGCTGTGAAACGAGAGGGCGAATGCGAAATTTTTCGTAGTGCCCAAAATAGACTCAGCGAGAATTTGACTGGCGAATGGCGTTGGTAAAGCCGATCACCACCAGTAAATTAGCCAGGGTGAGGAACACTTCGGCACCACCGTGAAGGATATCCACATCGGCCAGTTGGTGGCCGTAGTAGTTGATTGCCACCAGCGCGGCCAGGATCGTGACGGCCACGAACAGCAAGGTGAGTTGAAATCCCCTTAGGGCAAGCTTCGGAAAGGCCTTAATTTTGCTGGCCCACCAGAGGAAGAACAGATATGGAAATAGGGACAAACCAAAAAATGGGGCGGGATTGATCTCCCCCAGACGCTGTAAAAAACCGGGCTCAGCCATTGCGGGACCGCTGCTGTCTCAGCAGATTGAAGCTGGCCATGGCCAGGGTGCAGTTGCCGATTGCCGTGAGAGCGGCTTGGAGCACCACCAGGCCCTTGAGCTCATCAGGATTGTCAAACAGGTGCCAGGTGCAGGCGGCCATGGCACTGACCAAGGCAGGCAGCATCGCCAGGGCTAGCCAGCGCCAGCCAGGCTCAGCCCGGACCACACCGAACCGCTGCACGCTGACCATGGCCAGCATCCACTCCAAAACGGAGGCGATGTGGATCCACCAGGTGGTCAGGGAAAGAGCATGCATGCCGATAGTTTCGGACATCGCCGCCCTGGCCGGGGGGTTAGGGCGTCAGTTGGTCTGCCACCACTCACCAGCAGCACCCAGCAGTAGCCCAGCAGCCCCGCAGCAGCAGTTAACCAGCAGTTAACCAGCAGCCGCTACTCCCCAGCCGCTACCCGCCTGCCCCAGCTTCGCCGAGGCGGCTGGTTAGGCTTGCTTGATGGCGATCGTGTCGGCCCGCGGCCTGAGCAAGAGCTACTGGGTGGCCGATAAGCAGCCCGGTTTTGCCGGCACCATGCGCCACTTCCTGCGCCGCCGCAGCAAGGAGTTGGCGGCGGTGCGCCAGGTGAGTTTTTCAATCGAGCCCGGTGAAGTGGTCGGGTTTCTGGGGCCCAACGGGGCCGGCAAGACCACCACCCTCAAAATGCTCACCGGTTTGATCCATCCCACGGCCGGCAGCCTGCAGGTGGCGGGCCACCTGCCCAGTCGTCGCCAGCGGGCCTTTCTCGAATCGATCACCCTGGTGATGGGCCAAAAGCAGCAGCTGATTTGGGATCTGCCGCCTCTCGATTCACTGCGGGTGAATGCGGCTATCTATGGCATCGATGATTACGAGGCCCGGCGGCGGATCGCTGAATTGGCTGAAATGCTGGAACTGGAGGATGAGCTCACCCGCCCGGTGCGCAAGCTCTCCCTGGGCCAGAGGATGAAGGCGGAATTGCTGGCGGCACTGCTGCATCGCCCCCAGCTGTTATTTCTCGATGAACCCACCTTGGGGCTGGATGTGAATGCCCAGGCGCGGGTGCGCGCTTTTCTGGCCGATTACAATCGCCGCACCGGCGCCACCGTGCTGCTTACCAGCCACTACATGGCCGATATCACGGCCCTGTGTGACCGGGTATTGCTGATTCACGAGGGCCGGCTGTTTTACGACGGCAGGCTGGAGTTACTCAGCGAGCGCCTGGCCCCCTGGCGCCAGGTGCGGGTGGAGCTGGCTAGCCCCCAACCGGCGGCGGCTTTTGCCAATTATGGCGAAATTGAAAGCCTGGAGGGCTCGGAGTTGCGGCTGCTAATTCCCCGCCAGCAGCTCACCGCCAGCGTCAGCCGCCTATTGGCCGAGCATCAGGTGGTGGATCTCGAAGTGAGTGATCCGCCGATTGAAGAGTTGATCGGCAGGCTTTTCCGGCAGGGTTCGCTGGAGGAACCGGGCCCATGAACTACCGCTACTGGTTGCGGCTAGCCACCAGGCTGTGGAGCAGCGAGTACGCCCACATGTTGGAGTATCGCGCCGAAGTGATCCTCTGGGCTCTATCGGGCGTACTGCCGTTAATCATGCTCGGGGTGTGGAGCACCGTCATCGATGGCCAGGGGGCTCTGCCAGTAGGCGGTCTGGCGATGAATCAGCCGCAGTTGGCCCGTTATTTTCTCAGCGCCTTTGTGGTGCGCCAATTCACGGGGGTCTGGGTGGTGTGGCAGTTTGAGCAGGATTGCCTCGAAGGCCGCCTATCCCCCTATCTGCTGCAACCGCTGCATCCCCTATGGCGTTACCTGGCCACTCATCTGGCCGAACAGGCCACTAGATTGCCATTTGTAATACTTATTGTATCAGTCTTTTTTTGCCTTCAACCCCAGGCTTTTCTGATGCCCCAGCCGGGCCGGTTGTTGCTGGCCGTACTGGCGATTGGCTTGGGTTTTGCGATTCACTTCCTGCTGCAGAGCCTGGTGGCCAGCCTCTGTTTTTGGACGGAGCGAGCTTCCGCCCTGGAGCGCTTGCTGTCGATCCCCCTATTGTTTGTCTCGGGATTGGTGGCACCCTTGGATACTTTTCCGCCAGGTGCTCGTCAACTTGCCCTGCATACTCCCTTCCCCTGGATCATTGGCTTTCCGGCCCAGTTATTAAGCGGAGCTGAAGTAGATATCAGGGCTGGATTTATGGCCGTAGCTGTTTGGATTGCCCTGCTACTGCCCCTGTTGCTGCTCACATGGCGGTTGGGGGTGCGCCGCTATTCCGCCATGGGGGCTTGAGCGGCGAACCGATGAAAAGTGCTAGAGGTTTTTGCCGGCTGCTGCTGATTCTGCGTAGATTCTGGGGAACAGCTCTTGCTAGCCAGTTGGAATATCAGCTGAATATGCTGATCGAGCTGCTGGCTATGCTGGCCAACTTAGCTGGTAGTTTATTTCTGCTTAGTCTCTTCTACAGGCAGGGAATCGGTCTGGGGGGCTGGAGCTGGTCTGCGGCCCAGGTGGTGCTGGCGGCCTACACCTTGCTCAATGGCCTTACCGCCACATTGCTGCAACCAAATCTCAGCCGCATCGTGACCCATGTGCAGCAGGGGAGCTTGGATTTTGTCTTGCTGAAGCCCATTGATAGCCAGTTCTGGCTGTCCTTGCGCACGATTAGTCCGGCTGGTTTTCCTGAAATCGCCACTGGCTTGGTTTGGATGTTCTATGCCGCCCACCAGGCCGGGGCGCCCCTCAGCGCTGCCGCGATCGCCATTACCTTGCTGTTGCTGGCCAGCGGCGCTTTGATTCTCTATTCACTTTGGTTTGTGCTGGCGACCACAACAATCTGGTTTGTAAAAACCTGGAACGCAACCGAGGTGTTGCGCGCCGCCCTGGTGGCAGGCCGCTATCCGATTGGCGCCTATCCCCCAGCCCTGCGCAGCCTGTTCACTCTGGTACTACCTGTGGCCTTTTTAACCACCGTGCCCGCCGAGGCCCTGCTGGGCCGGCTGGCTTGGCCCTGGGCCCTGGCCAGCCTGGTGGTGGCCAGTGGCTGCCTGGTAATTAGTCGCTGTTTTTGGCTCTTTGCAATCCGCTTTTATACCTCCGCATCCAGCTGAGCCGCCCCGCTGAAATTAATTATTTTTTAATTGGCTCGGCGGGATTTGCGGCTGCTCTAATACTAATGCTAATGCTAATGCTAATGCTAATGCTACTACTACTACTACTACTACTACTACTGCTACTGCTACTGCTACTGCTACTGCTGCTGCCGCTGCCGCCGCCGCTGCCGTTGCCGCTGCTCCTGCTCCTGCTCCTGCTCCTGCTGGGCGAGTCTGATCAGTGGCTGTTTTGGGATACAAACCCCGTCCTTTAGGACGGCTTTTCCTGAGCCTCCACATACTCCCTGGGCCGTTCAATCTGCGCACCGCCAGCGGAAGCGGCTAAGTAGCTGGGCGTCCAGAGGTGTGCGCCACAGGCTGCCAGCTCAGGGAACTCCTTGCGCAACATCCGACTGCTGACTCCTTTGAGGTGGTTCACCAGCGAAGAGACGGAAAGCGTTGGCGGGTACTCGACCAGCAGCTGCCCGTCCCCCACCATCAGCAAAGTTGTTCGCCTCGCCGGTCAGCTCCAACAGTTAGAATCCCATTTTTTCTGCGACGCTCAGAAAGATTCTTTGCATCCGCTCCAGTGCAGCGCCGCTTAAGCTTTTTTGCGGCATTTGGAAACAAAAGCCAAGGGAATAATCGGCCTCGAAATGCTGTATCTACTTCGTCTGAATGGTAGCTGCGCCATTACACCGCAACGTTGGCATGATGGTTGATGTGAAGCAACGCTACCGCTACCGCCTCTACCCGCACCCCCATCAACAGATGGCGCTGGCAAAGGCGTTCGGCTGTGCGCGGGTGGTTTGGAACGACGCCC
>JBILLQ010000069.1:0-18457 GCA_044375975.1 Prochlorococcaceae cyanobacterium | reverse complement strand
CAGAACCATGAACCGTGGATTCTTCTGGTTTTGTTAAGCATCCTTGGCCTTGCGCCCTGTCGCACGAGGTGATAGGCTACGCTTAATTCTTGAATCTGCCGCGTAGCGGCTTGGTCCAACAGGTTTTAGGCGGATCCGCATAATACTCCCTTCCACGCTGTTTTGGCCGTCTAAAAGCGGGAGGCAAGCGACAGGCAACCGTGAGATCAATTGCAATGACAAGAAGTTCACACAAGCCGGAACCATTCCGGGTTTGATGGGCGGGTCCGCCTATAAGGGTTCGCTGTGTTACAAAAGGTCGGCAGGGCTGCCAAAGCTCAGCAGGCCTCGGTTGAGCACATTGGTGTCGATCATGGTAATTCTCTCATCGCTATGGCCAAGTAATTCCCGAAAGGATTCAGCCCATTGATTCAGCCTATTGAATCGGCAGCCCATCGCCGCCATCTTTGCCACCCCCAGCAGCTCTTGCCAGCAGCCCTGCCCTACCCAAGCCAACAGCCGTCCGGGCCGCAACCTAGCGTCGTGGCATGGATAAAACCGCTGCTCCCCAGGCGGCCCCGCTGGCGCCAGCGGCTCGCCCCGAAGTGGAAACCCTGCAGGCCTACAGCGCCCCCCTGGAGGGGCGCCGGGGGCTGTTGCGGCTCGACTTCAACGAAAACACGGTGGGGCCCAGCCCCCGGGTGGTGGAGGCGATCCGGGCCATGCCGGCAGACCACTACGCCATCTACCCGGAATACGACGGCCTGCGGCAGGCGGTGGTGGCTGCGATTACGGCCCAGGCGGGCCTGGCCGCCAGCGGTCTGCAGCCCGCCCAGGTGGCGCTGTTCAACGGGGTGGATGCCGCCATCCATGCGGTGTTTCACGCCTACGGGGCCAGCGGTGATCGGCTGCTAACTACCAGCCCCACCTTTGGCTACTACACCCCCTGCGCCCGCATGCAGGGGATGGAAATTGAGGCAATCCCCTATCAAATGCCTGGCTTTCTGTTCCCGCTGGAGCAGATCCGTGCTGCCCTCAGCGGCCCGGCTAGGGCGGGGCGACCACCGAGGTTGCTGTTGATCTGCAATCCCAACAACCCCACCGGCACCCGGCTGGCCGCAGCGGCTGTATTGGAGCTGGCGGCGGCGGCACCAGACACCCTGGTGGTGGTGGATGAGCTATATGAAGCCTTCACTGGCGACAGCGTGCTGCCGCTGCTATTGGAGGGCGCTGGTGCCGGCGGCGATCCCTTTGCCGCCCTGCCAAACCTGCTGGTGCTGCGCTCCCTATCCAAAACGGCTGGCATCGCCGGGCTGCGCATCGGCTTTGCGATTGGGGCCGCCGAGGTGGTGGATCGATTGGCCCGAGTTAGTGGCCCTTATGACGTGAACAGCTTTGCGGTAACGGCCGCCTTCGCTGCCCTGGCCGACCAGGCCTATGTGGATAACTACGTAGCTGAGGTGTTGCGGGCAAAAGCCTGGTTGCTGGAGCAGCTGCGCCAGTCGGGGTTGCGCCACCACGCCGATGGCGGCAACTATCTACTGATCTGGCCCAAAATACCGGCAGACCAAATGGAGCAAAGCCTGCGCCAAGCCGGCATCCTGGTGCGCTCCATGGCCGGCAAACCGCTAGTCGACGGCTGCCTGCGGGTGAGCATCGGCAGCGAGGCCCAGATGCGGCAATTCTGGCAGGCCTGGTGCGCAATCGATTGCCAAACAGATGCCTAAGGGGCGCCCTAAAAAACCTCGCCATAATCAAGCCCAACTGACCAACCCACGGCTCTACCTAGTTAATCTATCAAGCCTCGCTTTCTTAGCGGTTCTAGATCGGCAATCTGCAAAGTTGTAGCGTCTTCAATTAAGATGCCTCGGGCGCGCAGCTTGCTGATGATGCTGGAGGCGGTGCCCCGGGCCAGGCCAGCAATGGTGGCAATCTCCCGCTGGGGCAGGCTGGGGATTGGGCTGCAGGGATCCCGATTGCCACTCACCGCATAGGCCAAATCCAACAGGGTGGCCAGCACACGGGTGGTGGCATCCTCCTGCTGACAGCGAAATCTTCTGCCCAGATCACTCAAGCGACGGGCCTGTAGGGTGGCCATCGCCAGGGCGAAATTTGTGTGCTGGTCGAGCAGCTGGCGCATTCTGCTGCCCCGCAATTTGACAACTTTCACGGGGGCGAGTGCCACCACATCGGCCGTGCGCCGGCCGGTACCAATAAGCAAGGCGATATCGCCCAAAATCGAGCCTGCGCCAATCACAGCCAGCACGATTTCGTCTCCCTCCAGCGTGAAGTGGCGCACCTTTGCCATGCCTTCACGAATCAGGTAAACCCCGTCGTCCCAATCTCCCTCAACGATCAGCTGGTGACCTGTGGGCATCTGCCCATGGCGCTGCTCTCGACAGAGGCTTTCGCAATCCTCAAGCGACAGGTCTTTGAACAGGGGTATGGCTTGCAGATCCTCCTTGGTGAACAGCTCTTGTTCCATGCACAAAGCCAATTTGAATCAACTTTATGCACCTTGTGCACCAAACCGAGGAAGCATCGGCAAGGCTTGTGAAGAAGCCAGCGCTCAGCGCATCAGCTCAATCACCATGGCGTCTGGCAGCGGGCTTGTCAGGCTGAGACTGGGGCCTGGGCGCTTCACGGCGGTGCCAGCCATAGCCTTCAAAAAGGGCTCGGCGCTGGTGAGGTCACAGGCCTGCAGGGGCTTGCCGCTCTGGTACTGCACAGGAATCACCCGGCGGGGCTGCAGCTCGCGCACCACCTCCGCCGCCTCAGGGCCGCTGTAGGCCTTGGCACCGCCACCAACTGCAATAAAAAGTACGTCGGGGCGCCCCAACAGCACCCGATCCTCAGGACTGAGCCGGCCGGCGGTGCCGCCCAGGTGGGCAAATTCCAGCCCCCCCTGCCGCCAGCGCCACAGGGTGGACATACCAAAGCGGCGCCCCCCCAGGCGGTCATGGGGGGCGCTGATGCCGTCAAACTTGAGTCCCGCCAGCTGATAGCTACCGGGGTTTTGCAGATACTTGCCCGTGGCCACCGGAGCCCCTTCATCGGCCAAACGACTGCTGGTGAGGATCACATCGGCCCGCAGCCGCGGCTCCTTCAGGCCGGCGGCGCAGGCCACCGCCTTGAAGGGGTTGAGCAGCACGGAAGCGCCGCCGCCCTGGATCAACAGAGCGCTGTGGCCATAGCTGGTGATCGTCACCCCACCGGCGGCCGCAGCGGGCAGGACCGCCCCACCAAGGGCAGTGGTGAGCAACGCAGTGGTGATCAATGCAGTAGTTACGGGGGCGCCAAGGCCCAGGGCAGCAACAACGGATGGCAGACGCATGGGGGGCGACCTCTTGGCGCGACCTTAACGCAGCTAACCAGGCCGGTCAGCCCCTTGCCCAGTGGTCAGCTGCGGGCTAATTGATCAGCCGCTGGCTAACCGCAAAAAATTGGCCAGTAGGGCATGGCCATCTTGGGTGAGCACGCTCTCGGGGTGAAACTGCACTCCCTGCAGGTGGGGATAGTCGCGGTGGCGCAGACCCATGATCGTGCCATCGTCCAGCCAGGCGGTGATCTCGAGGCAGTCGGGCAGCGATTCGCGCTCGGCGATCAAGCTGTGGTAACGGGTGGCCGTGAGGGGATTGGCCAGGCCGGAGAAGACGCCCTGGCCCCCATGCAGCACCGGCGAGGTCTTGCCGTGCATCAGTTGTTTGGCCCGCACCACCCGGCCGCCATACACCTGGGCGATCGCCTGGTGGCCCAGGCACACCCCCAGGGTGGGCACCCGGGGGCTCAGTTCCCGCAACACCTCCAGACACACACCCGCCTGGTCGGGATCGCCGGGGCCCGGGGAGATCAGGATCGCCGCCGGCTCCAGGGCCCGAATCTGCTCCAGGCTGAGGGCATCGTTGCGTTCCACCCGCAGCTGGGCCGCCACCGGATGCGCGGACGCCAGCTCGCCGAGGTACTGCACCAGGTTGAAGGTGAAGCTGTCGTAGTTGTCGAGAACGAGAAGCATCGCCGCCCCGGGCCAGCCCCCATTCAAAGGCCGAGGCGGCTGAGCAGCGGTGGCACCAGCAGCAGTAAGGCAATCACCAACGAGGCCAGGGCTGCCACCAGCACGGCGGCGGCGGCGCAGTCCTTGGCGATCCGCGCCAGCGGGTGGAACTGGCGGCCAATCGCCAGATCCACCACCGCTTCTGTGGCGGTGTTGAGCAGTTCCAGCACCAGCACCGCCGCCACGGTGAGCACCAGCAGGGCCAGGCGATCGGCGCTCAGACCCAGCCAGAGGCCCAGGCCAAACACCAGGATGCCGGTCAGCGAATGAATACGAAAATTGCGCTGGCTGCGGAAGCCATAGAGCAAGCCCTGGACCGCGTAGCGAAAACTGGACGGCAGGTCGCCCGCCACCGCCCAAGCCCCCTGCCGGGTGCGCCCGGGCTGGGATGGTCGGCGCCGACGGGAGGTGCGCGGTGGTGGCGCCTCCAGCAGCGGGGGAATCTGTTCCGGTAGGGGGAGGGGGCTGGTCATGGCACAGCCGCACCTTACCGCCGTTATCAGGTTTGCAAAAGATGGCTTGAAAAGAATGGCTGGAAACCCAAGTGGGGTCGCCCAGGCCATCCCATGGACAACCCAGGCCCACCCGGCCGTTGACGCAGTTGGATCGGGCCTAGCAAGCCAGGGCGCAGGGGCCCCAGGGCTTATTCGATGCTGTAACCGAGAGCGAGTACCTCGGCTCGGAGCTCTGCTTGACAACTGGCCAGGAGATCCTCGTCCATTTCCCGCCGAAAGCGATAGGTTTTTCCGGTATTAAATTGAGATATACCAGGGGCCCGAACCCGCAATTCTTGCGCTATCGCTGCGGCAATATGGTCTTTCGATGCAGGCAAATTCAATTCTGAGCACATTTTAGACAGGGTGGCGGCGGGCTCAGGCACCAAATCTTCATACCTAACCAGGCAAGCGCCGGGACAATCCTTCCACTCAAGGGCAACTTGGCAGTATCGCTTCACGGTTCGTATGGCAAAGTCATCCTCGGCAAAGTCCTGGAATTGCGGCATTTTTGACTGGCGAGTGCGGTCAGCATGGTCGCGAGAGGACAAGATGACATCAAATGGATGCCTATAGGTATAAACCAATTTGGCGCCGTCATCGATGCAATCAGAGAATTCCCTGGTTAAAGATTGATGGCATTTTGCGATAATCGGCGTAGCAGGGCCTGAAGCCTTCAGCAGGGCCTTCATTGCGCCGTCGTCAAGGCCCGAAACAAAACTGCCCACCAACTTGATTTCCCCCCTTTCGGCCAAGATCTTGAGCGGCGATAAGGGATCGGCACCATAGAAAAATTGCATCAAATAGAAAAGATAATTTCTCGCCAAGGTACTGCCTGATTTTGGCATTCCGTTGCTAAAAATTAACATGGATAAAGGGTTGAAATTGGTTGCTTTCGGAGTGGGCTTTCATGGACGGAGTGAGCTGCCATGGACGGGTCCAGCGAGGCCCCGGCTGCCAGCGGTGCTGCGCTAGGCCAGCAGCTGCTCTTGGCGAGCCAGCATCGCCGCCAGGCTGGCCTCATCGGGATGGTCCCAGCCCAGCAGGTGCAGCAGGCCGTGACTGGCCAGGAACAGCAGTTCCCGCTCCAGGCTGTGGCCGTGATCGCCGGCCTGGCGCGCCGCGGTCTCCAGGGAGATCACGATGTCGCCCAGTTCCAGGGGCTCCCCGTCGCAATCGTCCAGCTGGGCGGGCAGCGGCAGCGGTGGCAGGCCATCGGCGCCCTCGTCCTGGGCGGCAAAGGCCAATACATCGGTGGGCTGATCCTGCTGGCGCCAGCTGCCATTCAGGTCGGCGATTTCGGCATCGCCCACCAGGCTGAGGCCCAGGCAGTAACTCGGGGCCGCCAAGCGCTCAGGCAGCTCGGCCACCAGCGCCGCCAACCAATCGCTCAGCAACCCGTGCCAGCGGTCGGCCCCCGCCAGCGGATCGGCCAGCAGCCCCGCCAGCAGCGCCAGGGAGGGCTCCAGCTCGGGGTCCACGTCAAAGGCCAGATCCAGCTCGGGCAAGGCGGCATGGGGCTGAGTTTGCTGCTGGGAATTGGCTGGCACC
This sequence comes from Prochlorococcaceae cyanobacterium, assembly GCA_044375975.1. Classification (GTDB taxonomy): domain Bacteria; phylum Cyanobacteriota; class Cyanobacteriia; order PCC-6307; family Cyanobiaceae; genus UBA5018. Next base: position 12,382 of record JBILLQ010000069.1, on the reverse strand, counting down.
ACGCTGATCAGCCCCCCGGCAGCTGGGGACGTCCCAGCCAGGCGATCAGCAATAGAAAACCACTGAGCCCCAAGGCGGTAAGGCCGAAGTGCACCAGGCTCTGGCGCCCCTTACGCACCATGTTGCGCATCGCCAGCTTCACGAAGCTGGCATTTTTTTCACTGGCCTGGGGCTCGCCAACGGGATCGCTCATAGCAGTCAATCGCACATAACAGTCAATTGATTAGCTCAGGCTTTAAGGAGGCTCTGGAAAAACCCTGGGCCAGGGCCACGGTGGCACAATTTTCAGTCATCGGCAGCGGCGGCGATCTCCACCCCCTGGTGCAGCAGGCTCTGGATGAAGGGATCCAGATCGCCATCCATCACCCCCTGCACGTCGGTGGTCTCGTGCTGGGTGCGCAAATCTTTCACCATTTGATAGGGGTGAAACACATAGTTGCGAATTTGGTTACCCCAGGCGGCCTCAACAATGTCGCCCCGGATATCGGCGATCTCGGCGGCCCGCTGTTCCTGGGCGATCACCAATAATTTGGCCATCAGCAGCGCCATCGCCTTCTCCTTGTTCTGCAGCTGGGAGCGCTCCTGGGTACAGCGCACAGCCAACCCCGTGGGGATGTGGAGGATGCGCACGGCCGTCTCCACCTTGTTGACGTTTTGGCCGCCGGCGCCACCGGAGCGGGAGGTGGTGATTTCCAGATCCTTATCGGGGATGTCTAGTTTCACGTCCTGGTCAATTCTTGGCATCACCTCCACCCCGGCAAAGCTCGTTTGACGCTTGTCGTTGGCGTTGAACGGCGAGATGCGCACCAGCCGGTGGGTGCCCTTTTCATTGCGCAGGTAGCCGTAGGCGTAGCGGCCGTCTATCTCAATCGTGCAGCTCTTGATGCCAGCTTCTTCCCCTTCCGAGAGTTCATCCACGCTCACCTTCATGCCGTGGTCTTCCCCCCAGCGGGTGTACATGCGCATCAGCATCAAGGCCCAGTCCTGGGCGTCGGTGCCGCCGGCGCCGGCGTTGATGCTGATCACCGCCCCCTCCTTGTCGTAGGTGCCGCTCAGCAGCCGCTCCAGCTCCCAGCGGTCCAGATCGGCCCTGAGGCCCTGCAGCCCGGCGTAGGCCTCCGCCAACAGCTCCGCGTCGGGCTCCAAGTCGTAGAGCTCCAGGGTGGCCTTGCCGTCGTCCACGGCCGCCCGCCATTGGCTGAGCTGCTCCAGCTGGGCCTTCACCTCATCGAGCTGGCGCATCTGGATCTGGGCCTGCTTCTGGTCATCCCAGAAGTCGGGCTGGGAGGCGAGCTGCTCCAGGTCCCGTTGACGGGCGGTTAAGGCCGGTACGTCAAAGACAGTCCTGGGCATCGCCCAGGCGGTCGGTTAGCTCGGAGAGGTCGCGCTTGAAGTCGGTGAGATCGAGCACCGGGCAGCCGCAAACATTGGCTTGACCGTATCAGTTGCACAACAGCCGTCTCGTGACCAACAGCCGTCTCGTGACCAACAGCCGTGGCGCGGCATTTGGCGCACAACAGCCCTCGCCCACAGTCGCTCAGCAAAATCCGCCGCCCTAGATCGGGCGCGCATCAGGCCCGCCGCAAAAGCCCATGCCGGCTGAGTGGCACCAGATCAAATCAAACCAAGCCATGTCGCGCCCACCCAGATCCCGCCAAAGCAGCAGAGGTGCAGCCAGGGCCCTCGGAGCCCCCTGGGCAGGTCTGGGGAGGTGAGGGGCGCCAGGGGTGAGCGGATCCCCTGGCCTGCCTAGGATCCGCTCACCCTGATGAGGCCCCATGGCCGCAACGGTCGAGATCTACACCTGGAGCGCCTGTCCGTTCTGCATTCGAGCCAAGGCGCTGCTGGATCGCAAGGGGGTGACCTACACCGAGTACGCAATCGACGGCGACGAGGCGGCCCGCCAGGCCATGGCCGCCAAGAGCGGCGGCCGTCGCAGCGTGCCCCAAACCTTCATCAACGGCCAACACGTGGGCGGCTGCGACGACCTGGACGCGCTTGAGCGCAGCGGCGAGCTGTCCACCCTGCTGGCCGCCTGAGCGTGGTCACGGCATCTCGGATCGCCCCCGCCGCCGCCGCGGCCCAGCAGCTGTTCGTGATCGATCCGATCACCAGGCTGAATCCAGCCAAGGACAGCAGCGTGGCCCTGATGCAGGCGGCCCAGCGGGCGGGCCTGCCGGTGTGGGTGGCCACCCTGGCCGACCTGATCGCCGCCGAGCGCCAGGGGGGAGCGGCCGCCGCCGGCCATGGGGCCTGGGTGCTGGCGACGCCCGTCAGCCTGGCCGAGCGGGGTGACGGACCCTGGTACCAGCTGGGGGAGCGCCAACTACAGCCCCTGGAGCTGTTCAGCCACGTGTGGATGCGCAAAGATCCACCGGTGGATGAGGCCTATCTCTATGCCACCCACCTGCTGGAGCTGGCCGAACGCCAGGGGGTGCGGGTACTGAATCGCCCGGCCTCGCTGCGGGCTTGGAATGAAAAGCTGAGCGCCCTGCGCTGGAGCCACCTGATGGCTGCCACCCTGGTGAGCAGCCGGGTGGAGCGGCTGGCGGCCTTTGCCGCCGACCAGGGCCAGGTGGTGCTCAAGCCCCTGGGGGGCAGGGCCGGCCAGGGAGTGGTGTTTGCCTCGGCCAGCACGCCGGGCCTGCGGGCCCTGCTGGAACTGGTCACCGGCCAGGAGAGCCTGCCGGTGATGGTGCAGGCCTTCCTGCCGGGGGTGAATGCCGGCGATAAGCGCATCCTGCTGGTGGATGGCGAGCCCCTGGGGGCCGTCAACCGCCGGCCCGCCGGCGACGACTTCCGCAGCAACCTGGCGGTGGGCGGCAGCCCGGAAGCCACCTCGCTCACCGCCACCGAACTGAACATCTGCGCCGAGCTGGCCCCGGCCCTGCGGGCGGAAGGCCTGTTTTTTGTGGGCATCGACGTGATCGACGGGCGGCTCAGCGAAATCAACGTCACCAGCCCCACCGGCATTCGCGAGGTGGAACGGCTCGGCGGCATCCCCCTGGCCGATCTCACCATCGAGCGTTTGCTGGCAGGTTAATGCGGCTAGGAATTGTTTAGCCGTGTCAATTTTGCCGGGGCCGATTACGCCTTAGCAGCACTTCTCAGCCGATGCAATTGCCTGCGGCAGTGATAGGCGGTAATTGCAATTGACGGCGCAGCACCCCCAGCTTTAGATCCACTTCCCGCAACTCCCGCTCCAGCGACGATCCCCGCACCAGGCCTGCGCCGGCGGTGAGTTCCAGGCACTGGCCCCGCAGGGTGCCGCTGCGGATCGCCACCCTTAAATCGGTGTCGCCGCAGCTATCGATCCAGCCAATCGGGGCGGCGTAATGGCCCCGCTCAAACGGCTCCAAACAACGCAGCCAGGCCATCGCCTCCCGGCGCGGCAGCCCAGCCACGGCGGGGGTGGGGTGCAGCATCGCCGCCAGCGCCAGGGGATGGTGACCGTCCAGGGGGGCGGTGATCGGCGTGTGCAGATGCACCAGATGGCCGTGACGGGCCAGGCGGGGGCGGCGGGGGCGGCGCGGCTCCAGGCCCGCCGACCGCAGGCCATTGCAGATCGCCTGCACCACCAGCTGATGTTCCAGCTGCTCCTTGTCTGATGCCAGCAGGTGGGCGCTGGCCTCTGGGGTGGCGGTACCGGCCAGGGCATCGCTGCGCAGCTGCCCCTGGCGCACCGTGAGCAGTCGTTCGGGCGAGGCGCCGATCAGGGCGGCACCACCACTGCGCTGCCAGAGGAAGCGGCAGCTGCCGCCCTGGTGGCGGCGCAGGGGGGCCAGCAGGGAGAGCGGATCGGGCTCACCAGCCAGCTGCAGCTGCTGGCGCACCGCCAGCACCAATTTCTGCAGGGCGCCCCGCTCCACCAACTCCAGGGCCCGCTCGGCGGCCAGCCGATAGCCCTGCATCCAGGCCGCATCGCCGCCAGCATTTCCGCCAGCAGCGCTGCCAGCAACGCCACCAGCAACACTGCCAGCACCACTGCCAGCATCACAGAAGGCGTCTGCACCGCCAGAGCTGGCCAGCTGGGGGGGCTGGGCGGGCTGGCCGCCGTCCCTGGCCGCCTGGGCCAGGGCCCTGCCCATGGCCCACAGCTCCTCGGCCAGCTGGCGAGCCGTCACTTCGCCCCCCAGGCAGCGCTGCAGCCGCAGCCAGCAGTGCTGGCCATGGCGGCTGAGCTGCCAGCGGGGCAGCACCGCCTGCACCCCCGGCGCACTGGTGTCCTGGAGATCGAGCGGCGCGTCAAAAAAGGAGAAGGCCAACAGCACCCGGGGCCGGGCCAGGGCCGGCACCTCCTGGGCCACCCCCAAGCGGCCCAAAGTGGCCGTCGCGTAGCGCTGGGCCAGCTCAAAACGCCGCGGCCCGCTCAGCTCCAGGCCATTGGCCCGGCCCGCCGCGGCAATGCACAGGCCCGGCGCCCCATCCCAGAGGAACCGAAAGCCATCGGCCGCCCCGGCACTCAACCGCGGCAGCACCAGCAGCGGATCGAGGGGCGCCAGAGGCAGAGCCAGGCTCAACACCCCCTCGGGTTCCAGCCGGCTTGCCGCCTCGGTCGCGACCGCCAGCAACTCGCTGAACGTCAGGGGAGCCTGCACCAAGGCCTGGCGGATGGGGCGGGGGTAGCTGCTCAAATGTATGGGCCTTGCAGCGATCGCCGGTGCCGGCGCCCCTTACAGAGCCCGAGGTCGTCGCAAGCCGTTACGCCAGACGCCACCTGTGGCTGGCGGCGATCAAGTGGCCGATGTACTCGGTGGCGGTGATGCCGGTGCTGCTGGCGGCCGGCTGGCGCTTTGGCCAGGGCGAACCGCTGAGCTGGTATCGACTGCTGCTGTTCCTGGCGGCGGCGGTGCTGCTGCTGGCCTGGGAGAACCTGGCCAATGATGTCTTTGATGCCGATACCGGCGTCGACGCCCAGGGCAAGCCCCATTCGTTGGTGAACCTCACGGGCCGGCGCGATCGGGTGGCCTGGCTGGCGCAGCTGTGCCTGCTGCTGGGCCTGGCGCTGATGGCCCTGGTGGCCCTGGGCAGCAGCCTCGCCGTGCTCTGGCTGGTGCTGGCCTGCTGCGGCCTCGGTTACATCTACCAGGGTCCGCCCTTCCGGCTCGGCTACCGGGGCCTGGGGGAACCGCTCTGCTGGCTGGCCTTCGGGCCGCTGGCCACGGCGGCGGGCCTGCTGGCCCTGGCCCCACCGGCGGCTACGGCGGTGGCTACAGCTACGGCGGCGGCGATTCCCTGGCGCAGCGCCCTGATCCTCGGCAGCGGCCCGGCCCTGGCCACGGCCCTGGTGCTGTTCTGCTCCCACTTCCACCAGGTGGAGGAGGACGCCGCCAATGGCAAGCGCTCGCCGGTGGTGCAGCTGGGCACGGCGGGCGCGGCGGCGCTGGTGCCCTGGTTTGTGGCCCTGGCCCTGGCCTTTGAGTGGGCGCCGGTGTTGACGGGCCATTGGCCGCTGACGGCGCTACTGGGGGCCCTGGGGCTGCCGCCGGCCCGGGCCCTGATTGGCCTGCTCCAGAGCCACCACCGGCAACCTGAACTGATCGCCGGCAGCAAATTTCTCGCCCTGCGCTTCCAGACGCTCAACGGCCTGGGGCTGGCCCTGGGGCTGGCGTTGGATCGCTGGTTCTAGGCGATGGCCATGGTGCGGCTGGCATGGCGGAGCTTCGCCTTTGAGCTGGGCCGCCCCCTGGTCACCGCAGCCGGAGTGGTGCGAGCAAAACGCGGCTGGCTGTTGCGGCTGCGCAACGAGCGAGGGCAGCAGGGCTGGGGGGAAGCGGCACCGCTGCAGCTGGAGGCAAGGCCGGCCCCGCAGCTGGAAACGGCGTCGACCCTGGCTGCCCTGCCGGAGCTGGCCACCGCCATCGCTGAACTGGGGGAAGAGCAACCCCGGGAAGTGCTGGAGGCCTACCTGGCAGGGCCCGCCTGCCCCCCCAGCCTGGGCTTTGCCCTGGGCGCGGCCCTGGCGGAGGCCGATGGGCTGGTGGGTGGTGAGGGGGCGCCAGCTCCAGCCCCTGGCGCCAGCGCCCCCGGGCAGCGCTGGAGGCCTGCACCGCCCGGGGCGGAGCTGTTGCCGGCCGGCGAGGCGATGCTGCCCGCTCTGGAGCAGCTGCTGCACCGCGCCGATCGGGCCAGCGGCCCCCTGAGCGTCAACCCTTTAAGCGTCAACCCCTTGAGCGTCAAATGGAAGGTGGCCGCCGCCGCCGATGGCCAGGAGCGGGCATTGCTTGAGCTGCTGCTGAAGCAACTGCCGGCGAATGCGCGCCTGCGGCTGGATGCCAATGGCGGCTGGTCGCTGGCCACCGCCTGGGGATGGGCCGAGCGCTTGGCCGGCGAAGCGCGGCTGCAGTGGCTGGAGCAACCACTGGCCAGCCACGACCAGGCCGGCCTGGAGGCCCTGGCGGCCAGGCTGCCGGTGGCGCTGGATGAATCGCTGCAGCAGCGGCCACAACTGCGCCATAGCTGGCCCGGCTGGCAGGTGAGGCGGCCTTCCCAGGAGGGGGACCCAAGGCCGCTGCTGGCGGCCCTGGCGGCCGGCCAGCCCAGGCTGATGCTCAGCACCGGCTTTGAGACCGGCATCGGCCGCCGCTGGCTGCATCACCTGGCGGCCCTGCAAATGCTTGGCCCCACCCCGGCTGCGCCGGGCTTGGCGAGCGGCTGGCAGCCCCCTGGGGCCCTGTTTGCCGCCGACCCCTGGCAGGTGTGGGAGACGGCCCAGCCTGGGGGAGATAACCGCTGATGCTGGGGCCACGGGCAAAGGGTTGGCAGAAGGATTGCCAGGAGGATTGGCAGCAGGAATGGCAGCAAGCCAGGGCCAGCGGCCGCTGGCTGGTGCTGGCCGGGCCGGGCGAGTCACCGCCGCCCCTGCCGCCGCCGGCGCTGTTGCCAGCGGGGCCGGGGTTGGTGATCGGCAGTGGCGGCAGTACGGGCGGGCGGCGCTGGTGTCTGCAGCCATGGAGCCACCTGGAGGCCTCCGCGGCGGCCAGCGGCCAGTGGCTGGTGGCGCAGGGGCTGGAGCCGGCCAGATGCCTGCATCTCAATCCATTGCCCCAGCACCACGTGAGCGGCTTGATGCCGGCGGTGCGGGCTGAACAGTGGGGCTGCGCCGAGCTGCGCCTGCCGCCTGAGCTGATGCGCGACCCCCGGGCCCTGGCGGCGGCCGTGGTGCTGCCCCAACAACAACAGCCGCTGATCGCCCTGGTGCCCACCCAACTGCAAAGGCTGATGGCGGCGCCGGAGGGCATCGCCTGGTTGCGGCAGATGGCGGTGATCTGGGTGGGGGGCGCGGCGCTGCCGCCGCAGCTGGCCAGCAGAGCCCGCCAGCTGCGGCTGCGCCTGGCGCCCTGTTACGGGGCCACCGAGACGGCGGCGATGGTCTGCGCCCTGGCCCCGGATCAGTTCCTGGCCGGCCGCCAGGGCTGCGGCCCGCCCCTGGCCGATGTGCAGCTGAGGCTGGATGCAGCTAGCGGTGCGGTGGAGGTGCGCACGCCCCGGCTCAGCCCCGGCTGGCTGGGGGAGGGGGGCCTGGTGCCGCTGCCCACCACGGCAGCTGGCTGGTGGCGCAGCGGTGACGCCGGGCGGCTGCAGCCGGAGGGCCTGGAGATCAGCGGCCGGCTGGACGGGGCGATCAACAGCGGCGGCGAAACGGTGTTTCCCGAGCAGCTGGAGCAGCGCCTGCAACTGGCCGCCGCCCAGCTACCCCTGGCGGCGGTGCTATTGCTAGCAGAACCACACCCCGAATGGGGCCAAATACTGGTAGCCCTGGTGCGAGCCCAGGCCGGCGCCGACGCCGACGCCCTGATCGCCGCCCTACAAAAAATCACCCAAACCTGGCCGGCGGCGGAACGGCCGCGACGCTGGTGCAATTGCCCCGCCCTGGCTACCACCAGCAGCGGCAAGTGGCGGCGGGGCCAATGGCGGGCCTGGCTGGCTGGATTAGCCGGTTGAATACCCCCGGGCGCCGCGCCAGTGGCTCACGGAAAGGGAAGGAATGGCAGATGAAGGCTTACGGAATCGGCAAATGATAAGCTCGGAGGCAGCCGAAATCTCATCAAGAATCGTTACGCCTCATCACGATTGAAGCCAATACATTGCCATAGTTACAGCCCGTATTTATTACACCCGCGAATCCTCGTACCATTCAAAATCTATTGAGTATTCAAAATCTATTGAGCGAATCACAGTCACTATACTCCAATGCGTTGAATTGGAACAAATACACCACGCCAGCCTTTCTGAGTAGCTGGGTTGCACAGGAGGCTTTGCGTACGCGATTCATAAGAGTTTTGATGCATCACAAGGGCTGAAAGCTCAAAGATGCTGACAAGGTATTAGCGAAAAAGAAGATAAGCATCATGGAGGCGGCCGCGCCTACAATAACAGGGCTTGAATTTAAAGATCCTCATCACTGGCCAAACAAATCGGAAAAAGCTTGGAAGGCACTGGTGAAAATTGAGCCATTGCGTCACAGGCTTGTTCACGGATTTAAAACAAGTGACCCGGCACAAATCAAGGCTGCCACCCAACTTGTACTCATCCTGGTCGCTCATCACGAATGGCTGTCAGACCTGCCTGTTGTTGATGCGCCGAGGAAGCGAGATCGCTTTGCCGCGGGCTCGCTGTTAACTCCTAGAAGATCAACCCCGCAAAGTCAAAACGCAGTGTTGATGAGCTAGCGGCACTTGTTAATGCAGACTTGAGGCAGGATCAACCTCAGCTGCCCAGTATTCAGGGCCTTCAAGAATTAGTTCGGATCTATGGAGTCTAGATCGATTTTTATGTCATAAAAAGCCGCGAAGGGGCCAACACTGCCATTGACCCAAGCCAGCCCCTGGAATTCACCGATGCCCAAAAGCAACAACAAGCAACTCTCTTTGCGGAAAAGCTAACCAGGTGTTCCACACTCACGCCGCCCAAAATACTCGCCTAAACCCTCGAAGTCTCAATGCGGCCGACCACTGCCAAGCAGAATTGATCTACTGAAACTCCGCAAGCGCCCCGAAGAGAAATGCTGAAGTTAAGGCATGAACTCGTCCGTCCAGACGGGGCGCTCCAAACAATCACGGGCTGGGCCAACACAGCCAGCGGCAGCCACCTCCGCGGCTTGCACTCCTCCCCCACATCGACTATGCCATTACCCGCGCCGACAGGAGACACAGATGGGAGCAGCCGGCTCCCAGGCAAGAGACAGCCAGCCTCCAACTAGGCACCCCGCATTCAGCCAGGAGCACAACATCCGAACAGGAGCCCAGCAGCCAAACTATAATGCTAGCCAAAATTATTGCCGGCCCAAGTCTAATCAACCGGCGAGATGCGGATGCGATGCATATGTGCAATACGGAGCAAGTTGGGGCAAGGCATGATCTTGATGCTGTAAACTGAGCTCGCATGCTTAAGATTTCAGCGGAGGGAAGGAATGGCAAACATGAGGACCTGCGCAGTCCCAGCTGGAATAACCAGACTCCCCACGGCGCCATTGATTGATCACTGGCAGGGCATTCCATAAAAGCCATCCTTTTACCCGCCTAATTACACGAGTCACCCATCAGCCATTGCCAATTCACCCGTCGATCAATCACTTATTTATCTGTCACTAATTTACTAGCCAGCCATGAATTTGGCTACACACTATGAGCCGCAGCCTTTTCCAATGACCTTTCCAATTAATGATCAAGAAAGCGCTGGAAAACTCGACCCACGACTAATTCAAGCCTGATGCCGCAAAAGTTACCGGGTGGTAGGGTCGCCAAATTGGCAATTTTTCAGAGCCTCTCTAGCACCGCCGTCCACCGCCTATCCCTGTCAGCTAGTCAGACATCTATTGCAGTTGACCAACTTTACCATTAGACAGCCTTGATCCTTCGAAGATCTAGACCTTTCAACAACTAGGGATATTCGGTGATTTTGAGCAATGCGAGATAAAGCAATACCCTATTTCCGCGCAACCCCGGCCTGCCCATGACTGGACTATCACCACAAGTGCTACTAGCAGATCCCTTGCTTAGTCCTACGCTGTTAAATTCAGTTGATGAGAGAAGGCGTGAGATGCTACCGCCGATTCTCGAAAGGGCAATGCATGCAAGTCTTGAAATAAACGAAGGCCGACTGCTCAGATTTGCCCTGCTACTTGAGAATGACACTATTAAATCCGGACCCATAGCACGCTTTGCAAGCCATATGCCTCTAGATTCAAGACATTTACATTCCCTTGGCATTGCTCTCGATCCGCGCAAGAACTGCCTTGTAGTTGACACTTCTAATTCCAGCACTTCTTGCCTTGAGATTATTGGAATCGCCCCCAGGCCTGTGCCAGAACTGCGGCTATCAACAGTAAACCAACTTACCATCGTCATAGAGGCGGAAAACCCCGGCGTAATTTCCCTGGAAATAGGCAAACTTAAAGCGGTGTACAACAGGGGCAGCATTCATCACATAAACACCAGCAGTATTGAACAACTACAAATTCAATCAAGCTTACCAAGTAGAGCCCTCTCCCCAACTCAGCTTGGGCCATGCCTGCGTCTTGGCATAGGAGAAGTTGTGCCGCTTGACGCAATGCAATGGAGGAATCACCAGGGAGAGCTCGCCGAATCCGTAAACAACTATTCCCCCAGGCTCTTCGCGGGCTTTATAGAAGGAATTGCCAGAAAAATAAGAAACAAGGGCCACGGCGGAGGATTTATACTTCTGCCAAACTTAGAAAGCTATGCAGACTTATTTGAAGGCGGAAGATGGTTTAAAGAGCCAGACAAACGAGTGACGCATTGGCTTTCCAGGGCATTATCACTTCAAGGACTTCTATCTCTAGGCCTAAAGGGAAAGAGGATTACATCCGATTTGGACGCCCACTGGCAAGCAAATATACAACAATGGGCAAGGGATATCGTGCATCCTTTATTCCGAGATGCTCTTACAAATCTAGATCTTACCAGCGAAGAATGCGCGTATCTAACCGAGGCAGATGGCGCAACTGTCTTGACCCATGATTTCGAGATACTAGCTTTTGGCGCAAGTATTGTTGCTGCCATGCAGGAATTACCCCGAGAATGGATTGAACATCTCGGAACCTATGGAAATAGGCACAGATCGATGGCCAGAGCAGTTGCCGCAGTCAATGGATCCCTGGGAATTGTAGTCTCGCAAGATGGAGGCGTCACGATCTTCAGCAATGACAACACCCATGGCAAGAGGCTGCTAAAACTCACCATGTAGGAACTAAAGTGTTATCGGCATTTGGCGCAGATCCCAGTCAAAACTACCTAGAATAATCCCCTGATCTCAGTCGGGCTGACCAAATGGCCCATAACATAACCAACAAACAGCCACAGGCCTGGCTGCGTCTATCTCAGATTTTACCAACTCGACCGTAGCATCATCAATAAAATCACTAACCAAGCCAAAACACCCGAGGGCTTCCTGCCGTGATTTAATCATAGCACTGCTGCCAAAATTTCCCGCCTAGAATTACACTCGTTAGCGCCTTCAATTCCAAGCCAATATCCCGCTAGCATCGCGCAGCAATTAGAAAAGGAATCTTTGTAATCTTGTGCACCATTCATTAAGAGACTGAATGGGCTGAATAGATGGCTGCAGCACTGAGGAGATCTGATCTTCACTGTCTTTTCCGGCCATAGATGCGAAGAAGCCTCCATTAAGTTCTGCCTGGTTATTGCTTGCTTGTGTGCCACTCAGGTCGTGGGAAAGATTTTCGCCAATCGGCAATTCAGCCTGCTCTGGCGAACCCTGCCCTCGGGCAGATTCGGCTGATGGGACTCTCGCAGCCTCCAGGGGTGCCATGGCGGAAGAGGGCTACCTGGACGGAGGAGATGGAGAAGAGACTGTCATAGCCTGCATCCCAGACATTGAATCAGAAGAGCCAGGGGTAATGGCCGCCACCATTGGCCCTAGATTGACAGAATTATCAATCTTTTCACCTGCTTTAGGCTCCTGCATTTGCTGGGTCCACTGAGTGCGTTCTTCCTGCATAATTGCCTCCGCTTGGAGAACAAAGTTTTGGAATGCCTGGTCTGACGCATAGGTATTCGTTGTACGAGTGAGGTAAAGCAGCTTTTCTCTTTCCAAGGCCTCTGCCGAACTGCGATAACGAACCCAATTTTCCTGGCTACGATTTAGAGATAATAATGCCAAGGACAGGGTGGCACTGGGACTGGCCAGCTGCACGACAAATGGAATCCAGCCAATCAAGAGAGCAACCCGAGGATTGGCCTCATCTTTATAATTCATATAAGAGGGGAGAATTGTAAGTAGGTTGGCAAAAATTTTTCGAGGTTGGGCCGTCGACAATTTTGATGTATCATAGGATTTATTTCCGTATTGAGAGGTCCTTATGAGCGCGAGGCTTCGAGTTTTTCTGACTCCCGAGGAA
>JBILLQ010000068.1:0-18663 GCA_044375975.1 Prochlorococcaceae cyanobacterium | reverse complement strand
GGATCAGGGCCGGCCGCTCTCCCCTTTCGCTTCTCAACAGACCGCCCTGCAGCACGGCCCATAGCGGCAACAGTTCAACTGAGGCAACAGCTTACGCAGTCAACAGTTTTTAAGATGCAATGCGGGACCAGTTTTCTCTGTCGCCTGACAGCCTGAACGAGGCCAAGCGCCGACTGCTCTGGCAGGGCTTTGCTGCGGTGCTCCAGGAGCTGCAGGCCTCAGGCCAGATCACCCCGCATCAGCTATTCCATCGCAGCGCCGAGCAGCTCCATCGCAGCGGCGCCCGCCCCTATCAGCACATCGTGGTGGATGAATGCCAGGACATCACCGCCGCCCAGCTACGCCTGCTGGCCGCAATAGCTGGAACGGGAATTGATGCTCTTTTTTTGCGGGGGATCTCGGCCAGCGCATCTTCCAGCAGCCCTTCTCCTGGACCCAATACGGCGTTGACATCCGCGGCCGTTCGCGCACCCTGCGCATCAACTACCGCACCTCCCACCAGATCCGCCGGCAAGCAGATGTGCTGCTCGATCCCGAATCCCGCGACCTAGACGGCAACGTCCAAGACCGCCGCGGCGCCGTGTCGGTCTTCAACGGCCCGGAGCCCGAAATCCGCGCATGCGATGACACAAATAGCGAAACCGAGCAGGTGGCCGCCTGGATCGAGCAGCGGCGCCGCGAAGGTCTCACCCCCAGGGAATTTGGCATTTTCGTGCGCAGCGACGCTGAAATCCCCCGCGCTGAAGCCGCCCTGCAGCTCGCCAATCTTGCCTACGAGCGGCTGCAGCCTGCGGCCATGCGCCTTGGCGGCAAGGCCACCCTCTCCACCATGCACCTGGCCAAGGGGCTGGAGTTCCGAGCTGTGATCGTGATGGCCTGCGATGAAGACGTGATCCCCAACGCCGAACGGATCATGGCCATCACCGACGACAGCGACCTCGATGAGGTAGTAGCCACCGAACGCCATCTGCTTTATGTGGCCTGCACCCGCGCCCGTGATCACCTGCTGATCACCAGTGGCGACAAATGCTCGGAGTTTGTGGAGGATCTATTACCCAGCTAAAGCTTTTGTCCAGCCAAAGCTATCGCCCAGCCAAGGCAATTGACAGCTCAATTAACCTGAACTCATTAAGTTGCTGTTGCAACCAGCCAGTTAAATGGTATGCGTGTCAAATCTGCAATCTTGTAATGATCTCGCTGCCGGGGATCTAGTAATACATTGCAATCCGTGGTGCTGATCACCGAAGGCACCCGCACACCGCAAATTTGTTTCCCTACTGCGTGAGCTTGATCCACAGCCTTCAGAAATTCACCGCCAATGCTCTGGGCATTGGGCCCCGCTGGACGCATATTCCAGTTGGTGGGCAATAGTAGACCCAGATCCTCCAAGCTCACAACAGATCCATCCGGCACCGCAATCGCCGCGATTGTAAGCTCCGCTAAACTCGACCAACCTGGTCGACTGGCCACCTCAAGAATGGCCAGGGACTGCACCTCCGCCGCATAGAGAATCTGGCTGCGCTTGTCGTTGAAGCGCCATCCATCACGAGCCACCGAAGCGCTCGCGTCCAGCGGATCAAAATCTGAACGAGGTCGCCGACTGGCTCGATAGACATACATGCCTCTGCTCAGAGAGGCCCCCCTTCGGCCTGGGCTTGTAGTTCGTTGAGCACGATGCGCTCACCCGCGCTTGTTTTGATCAGCTCTGCTGGTGTATTGCCTCCCAGGGCAAAGTTTGGCGTGTGCATGTAGGCGCGGGCCGCATCGAAGCTGCCCAAAACCTCTGCTGCTGTCAACGTGGCTCGCGCTCCACGCATGGCCCTCTCGCTGGCTGCCGTGTCCAAAGTGCGCCCAAGGCGCGACTTGATGGTTTTGAAGCTGAGCTCAAAGAATCCCTCGGCATCCGAAAGGGTGTCGAGGAACATAGAAGAGGAGACCAACAGCGATTCCCCGGCCAAACCGGCAATCAGACGCTGATGAACCTCCAGCGGATCAGGGGGGGCAGCATCCCGGGTATGGCGAAGGTGGAGAAAGGTTTGGGTGAGCTGCCAGACGTTGGCCAACTCAACTTTCTTCAGCTGCCGCACCTGCTGCCGCAGCTCCTCGTCCTCCAGGACCGCGAGCAGCCACGCATCGATTGTGGCCCCATCCGCCGCACCCGATAGCCATTGGGTTTCTCGCTCTTGCTTCGCCCGAGCACCGGCTTCAAGGGACATCGACACTGGAATTCTCCAAGGCCACTTGTGGATTATAGCATGTTTCCGGGGCTTGTAGGTCCGCTGCGGACAGATTTCCAGGCTGGAGTTCTCGATCAGCTTCGTCGTGCACCTCTGGATCCGCCAGCCCAGGTGGCCCTGCTGGAGTGGGCCAGCTGGATCAGCAACAAAGCCAACCTTGATGCATGGCATTGCAGGGGAGCGCGGTGAACGACAGATGAGCGGCAAGGGAAGCCTCCTTGGGGTTGCATCAGCCTGCGGATAGCGCCTGGGCAGCTGTGCAAAAATTATTTCCAAGCGCCAACGGCGCTATTGCAAATAGGTTTTTCGTTCCTTACTAGAGCTTATCAAAGTAAAAAACAGCCAAATGTAAAGAATTAAAGAGTTAAAGTGTAAAGAAGTTAGTCCTGGGGGAGGCAACAGACGCGGAACCCCACATGGTCGTGCTGGATGACCGGGTGGATGAGGCTGCGGAAAGCCGAGCGGCAGTTCCCGGGGTAGAGGAACCACGAGCCGCCGCGCAGCAGCCTTACGCCAAAACTGTAATCTTTTTTGATATTAATATTTTTGGCAATGATATTATTGGTATCATCGTCAACCCAGGCACTGCCATCATTCGGTGCACCCTCGTAGTTGTCATGCCATTGATCCAGGCACCATTCCCATGCATTGCCATGCATATCATGAAGACCCCAGGCGTTGGCGGGGAAGCTCATTACATCTGTGGTTTGGTTTCGATAAACTCCTTTTTGGCCATCTTCATACGTGTAATTCCCATCGTAATTCGCAAGTTCTGTGGTGAGCATGGCGCCGAAATGAAAGGCTGTGCTGGTGCCAGCCCTGCAGGCATATTCCCATTGCGCTTCACTTGGCAGGGTGTAATGGCGTCCTGTTCGTTGGCTCAGGCGGCGGCAAAAGGCCATCGCCTGAGCCCAGCTCACATTCACCACAGGCCGTTGAGCGCCGCGAAACCGTTTTGGCTCGCTTAGCTTCGAGATCGGGTCGGGATCCAGCTGCTCGCTCCAGGAGCCCTGCCCAGCGGATGGGCGCCAACGGGCCACCGCTTGCCACTGGGCTTGGGTTACGGGCGTTTGGCCCATGAAAAAACCCTGCAATCGCACCTCGTGCTGGGGCCCCTCCGCATCGCTTCTTTCCGGTTCGTCGGCCGGGGAGCCCATCAAGAATCGGCCCGGCGGTATCCAGAGCATGGTGAGGCTGTCGCCCCCCTTGCCTTTTGCTTGCTTGGCGGGCGTCAGCCATTCGCGGTATCCCTGGGTGCGGCGCTGCTGGGTGAGCAGGAAGGGGAAGCAGCGGCTGGCTGGGTTTTGGCTGGTGGTGGAGCGGGTCATGGATGCAACTCCCTCGGGATTGATGCGAGTTCAGATGGCGCCATGAGGGCTAAGGCCAGCGAAAAAGGTGGGCTGTCGTTCCCGAGGAATCCCGGGGCGGCCCACCTGGCGCTGTGCGGAACACCCGTTGCCTGAGCGGTGGGTGATCACGGGAGCGGGTCTGGACCCCTCCTGTGCTCCCAGAGGATTCCCATCCCCTGGCTCGGACGTTGAAGGGTGCTGGGGGAGGCAACAGACGCGGAACCCCACATTGTTGTGCTGGTTGTCCGGGTGGTTGTTGTTGCGGTAGGCCGAGCGGCAGTTCCCGGGGTTGTTGTTCCACGAGCCGCCGCGCAGCAGCTGGGCGACCCGCCCAAAGCCAACTTAACCCCCTAGTTTGGCTTCAGACCAACCCATCGGCGAAAGCCAGCCCAGCGAAGAGCCTGCGGCGCAGGCGCCAGGTGTGGCCATGGCGGAGGTGAGCATTCCAGCTCTGCAGGCGGGCGCGAGCCGTGGCTGCGGGCAGGGCGCCCGTCATCACACCTTCTTGCAGGAGGCGAAGGCGACGTTTGCCTTTAAGCAGATTGTGGTTGCGCACGCGCACCCGGCCAGAAACCACGCGAAAGCCCACGAAGCTCACGCCATGGCGGGTCTGGCGAAGCTGGCTCTTGATCGGGTGCAGCCGCAGCCGCAGCTTTTCCAGCTCGGCTTCCATCGCGCGCCTTGCCTGGCGGAGGGCCTCCAGGTTGTTGGCGAAGAGAGCCACATCATCCACGTAGCGCAGGTGGGCGGTGATGCCAGGCAGGTTGGCGAGATGGTGGTCGAGAGCATCGAGGTGGAGATTGGCGAGGAACTGGCTGGTGAGGTTGCCGATGGGCAGGCCGCAGGGGCGCTCCAGCGGCGTGAGCAGGGTGTCTCCGGGGAAGGTGTGGTGCGCGGGGCCGGGGGTGGCTCCGTTGGCCAGGATCTGATCGAGGAGCCAGAGGCTGCCGGTGCAGGCGATGCGTTGGGCGAGCTGCTGGCGGAGGATGGTGAGATCGATGCTGGGGAAGTAGAGGCGGATGTCGGCGCTGAACACCCAGCGATGCCTGGCGCTTTCCGCCACAAAGCGGCGCAGGGCCTTGTGGCTGCCGTAGCCCTGGCGATTGGCGTAGCTGGTGGGCAGAAAGTGTTGCTCAAGGGGCGGAACGATAGCGGCGCAGAGGGCGTGGTGCACCACCCGATCGCGATAGGGCGCAGCGGAAATCAGCCGGCGTTTGGGATCACGGATTTCGAACTGGCGGTAGGGGCCGGGGGTGTAGCTGAAGCTTTGAAGTTCCTGTTGGAGCTGGAAGAGATTTGCTTCCAGATGGGCGTTGAAGGCCAGCACGGCGGGCCGGTAGCGCTTGCCCCGCTGGGCGTTGAGGGCAGCGGCATGGAGGGAGGCGAAGCTGGTGATGCGCGGCCAGAGATCGGTGAGTGGTGCAGGTGAATCGCTGCGGGAGTGGTGCAACACCTGATCAGCTGGCTTGGCGACGTTGCTGGAGCAGCCAGCCGCTGTGTTGTTTGGCGATTGTGGTGATCAGGCGGCTGGCGTGTTCGTAGCGGGAGAGCTCGATCAGCTGGAATTGATGGAGCAGGCGAATCTGTAGTTGTATCACCACGATATGGGCCTTGAGGGGTTCGAGAATGGGCAGCTTGCTGGCGGCGTAGCGCGCATGCACCAACTGTTCCAGCAGCTGATATAGATTGGCTGTGAGACGATCACCAAGGCCGAATTTGTGCTGGCGGGGCAGGCGATGGAGCAGGGGAATGAACCAGCGGATCAAGTCTAAGCAGGCCTCAATGATGGGGAGTTCGCCACTGGAGATGGCTTGGCTGGCAGGGGCGGTCATGGCGGGATTTGTGAAAATTTCTCAGGCGCCTGCGGCGCCAGTCAGTAAGATTTTTAGCAAGTTGAATGTAGTTGCAAAATCAAAAAACAGCCAAATGTAAAGAATTAAAGAGTTTAAGTGTAAAGAAACAAGTCCTGGGGGAGGCAACAGACGCGGAACCCCACATTGTTGAGCTGGTTGTCCGGGTGGTTGCTGCCGCGGTAGGCCGAGCGGCAGTTCCCGGGGATGAAGTACCACGAGCCGCCGCGCAGCAGCCTGTTTGAATAGTTGGATTTGTCGTTAATCCATGGACTGCCATCTGCTGGTGCCTTATTATAGTTGTCGTGCCAGTGATCAGCGCACCACTCCCACACATTGCCATGCATGTCATGCAATCCCCAAGTGTTGGCGGGGAAGCTGCCTGCATCGGTGGTTTGCCCTCGATAAACCCCTTTTTGGCCCTCCCCATAGGTGTAATTACCGCTATAATTTGCCAGCTCCGGGCTGATCGTTTCGCCAAAGTGAAAGGGGGTGATGGTTTTAGCCCTGCAGGCGTATTCCCACTGCGCCTCACTTGGCAGGGTGTAATGCTTGCCCGTGCGCAAGCTCAAACGGCGACAAAACTCCATCGCCTCCGCCCAGCTCACATTCACCACGGGCCGCTTAGGCCCCAAAAAGCGCTTTGCATCATCGAGTTTGGATACCGGATCGGGGTGCAGCTCGCGTAGCCAGGGCTCTTCCCCTAGTAGCGGCTGCCATCCGGACACCACAAGCCATTGGGCTTGGGTAATGGGAATGCGGGAGAGGAAGAAGTCGCGCAGCTCTACCTGGTGTTGAGGGCCTTCATCCTGGTGGCGCTCCGGTTCATCCGGGGGGGAGCCCATGGTGAAGCGGCCGGCGGGGATGTGGAGCATTTCGAGGGTGGCTGCTGGGGCCAGCTGACCGCCTGGGGAGGCATGCCTGCGGGCTTCAACATCACCACTTGCTAGCGGCTCGCGATAACCACGGTTGCTTCCCCTTTTCTTTGTGATGTTGGCGCCTTGAATCGTGGCTGTTTCGAACTCAAACACCCTTAGTTGCACCGAGTTTATGCAGGCGGTGGTGATCGTGAACTGCTCAAGTTCAGGAAACCTGGCAATCTGTGCGGTTTCCTCTTCCAGCTCCTCGAAGCTGAACAGATTGCGGGGAAATGGATCCTTGCGTTGGGCGCCACGCAATCGCTCGGCAAAGGTTGTATATTCTCCTCCTAGTTGGGCGATGATATCCGCCGCAAGCATGGCAAAATATTGTGTTTGCTCCTGTTGAAACGGAGCTGCGATTGTTGGATCCGTGAGAAAGGCGCGAAAGGATCCCCAGCCCTGTTGGCTCCAGTGGAGGGCGATGAAATCGGTGACGGCCTCGATCACCTCAAGCGTTTTGCCAGGCGACTGCTGCCTGAGCAAAGCCGCGCGGATGGGAGCGGTGAATGTGAGCTGCAACAACTCTGGATCAATGGAATTGTTGCGGGCGATAGGGCGCAGCAGGCCGCTCAGCAGCGCCTCCGACATGGCTGCGGCGCCGGCGCCTTCCAGCATGGCGGCCTGAATCAATCGCATCACCGGCAGGGTGAGTACCGGCGCCGCAGCGAACAAAGCCAACAGCTGTTTTGCGTCGTTCGAGGCCAGATGCTGGAAGCGCCGCAGGGGCATCAGCGCATCTTCATTCTCATTCTCATTCTCTTTCTCCTCCTCTTCTGCGGCCTTTGTTCCATCGCCAGGGGGTTGTTCGGTTTGGGCTGTGCCGGGCAGGCTTACGGGAGACTCCGGCAGCAGGATCCCGGAGGTGGCGATGAAGGGAGATCCCCCGAAAAGACGACCCCAGGCCCGCAACCCCTCAATCGTGAGATGAAACACCGGCACCGAGGGCGGCACATCCGCTTTGCCATGCCAGCGGGTCTCCAGCGGGCGGGCCAGTTGATAGGGCCAGGCGTTGCCCTCGCTGGAGCGCCGCAGGGCAACGGGCTCCCCTTGCCCCAGGGCGGTGCGAGACCACATCCAATCGGGCAACACCTGCCAGACCACGACAGGGCGGCTGGCACCGAGGCGCAGCAGCAGGCTGAAGGCCGGCCCGGGGCCGATGCCCCCCTTACCCCGCCATTTCGGGCCGGCGCAATCGGAAATCAACGCCACCAACCCCTCGCAAGATCTGCCTTGCCCTTCGATCAGGTTGGCCACCTTTTCCCAGCCGGCCTTTCCCCCGCCAGCCTCCCCCCCGCCAGCCCAGGGCAGCACCCTGATGCCTTGGAACCCATGGAAGCCGTTCAGGCGTCGTTCGAGGTTGTCGAGCAGGGGCTGCCACAACCGCATCGCAAACCCCTGGTCAACAATCAGCGTCAGCTCAAAGCGATAGTGCTGATCTGGCTGCCAAACAGGGATCAGCTGTCGCCAGCGGACATAGTGATCCAAGGTGGCCGCTTCATCCAGGCACGCGGGGCGATCGCCAGGCACCTCCTGCATCACCGGCAGCATGGCTTCGAACAATTGCTGCGGATTCAGCAGCTCGAACGGATCCCTCACCCAAACCGGCAGCCGCTCAGAACCAGGCACGCTCGCCTCGGGCAGGAGCTGAGCCTCCAGCTCGCGCGGCGCCTTTCCTGGCTCGCGGACGTTGGTCACCAGGTTGGATGGGCCGATACTTGGAGATGGGGTGACTACGGCAGGCTCTGCTCTTTCCGTTTGGTTCCGTTCCGAGGAACGCTTTTTGGGTTGGTCTGGCTTGCTGTCATCATCAGCCGATCGGCGTTTAGCCGCCAACGCAATGGCGGGTTGGTTCACCGCCAGCCAGATCAAATCGGCGATCGCCTCTGGATCCAGATCCGGCCCCTGTTTGGCAAGTGGATCCAGCCCGTTCTGCTCAACTTCACGACTCAGAAAGCGCAGGAACGATGGGAGGGAGGAGGAGTGCCGGGGCTGAGGGATCGTCACGGTTGCCCTCAACTGTCATCGCTGGCGCCCAGACGCCGCAGCAAGATGGGCTTGAGCTGGGCCAGGGCCTCGTCCGAGGGGCGGAACTGCTTATCCTCGCTGAAGAGATGAATATAATTCAATAGTTGATCGGTGGCGAGATCATGGCGGTCCTGATTGCCCTTTTGCTTAAAGTCTTCGATCAAGCTGTCGATCTGCTCTTGGTGGGAAGGCCAAAAGTCTTCGCTGATGCTGTTGAAGTGGGAGCGCAGGATCGTATTTAGTAGAGCCGCATTTGGATAGGGCATGGTGATGCGCAGGCAGCGGCGCTTGAAAGCGGGCGAAAAGTCTCTTTCATCATTGCTCGTCATCACAACGATGGGAAACTGACAGCAGCGCACGGGAACGCGCCTCACCTCCACGGGCATCGGCTCAATACGCTGATCTTCACAAATTGCACCGGATGGATTGTCATCCATTGCCAAAAGATCCGCCGTTGCCAGCTTCCAAGGCTGAGATGCCTTGTCCTGTTGACCCTGCTGATACTGGTGTCGGCGTTCACGTGTCAACTCTGGAATATCAAATTCGCCTTCTTCAAATAGATGCAAAAGTTCGTTGGGCAATTGGGGATCCGCTTTGTCAATCTCATCAATTAGCAACACACGAGGTAGTAGGGAGGGCAGAAATGCTGTGCCCACCGGTCCAAGGCTGATGTAGTCATCCAGCCTGCGCTCCGCTGGAAAAGGAGGCCCATCTGTGGCCCCATCTTTGGCCCTATCCTTGGGCCCATCGGCTGGCTTTGATTGCATCTGAGCCTGGCGCCGCAGCTGGTATTCATCCCGTTGCAGGTCTTGAAGCATGCCCAGAGCGTCGTAGCGATAGAGCCCGTCCACAAGGCGCGTTCTGGACGTAATGCGCCAGTGCAGCACCGGGCCAAGCTGGAGCCGCTGGGCTAATGCGTAGGCCAAGCTGGTTTTACCTGTGCCTGGTTCGCCTCGCAACAGCAGGGGCCGCCGCAGGTGGATGGCGGCGTTGACGGCCTGGAGCAGCAGTTCGCTATCGGAATCGTCTCCAAGACGAAAGCTCTCGCCGCGGCGTTGTGCCTCGATGTCTGCCCTTTGGATGCGTAAGAGGTTAATCCATCTCTCTTTATCAAGTTCGGTGGGGACATTATTCTTGTCAATAAATCTTCGCCAAGGCGGGGCATCTGGCCAGCGTTTAATATTGTGTGCATAGATTGTTGCCAACTCGTCCAAGTTGATCTTGTTGGATTGCAGCCCAGATGTTCCAGGTTCGCTTGCCAATTGCTTGCCTTTCTTCTCCTCGGCATTTGCTGGGAGATGAAAGAGAGGCCATGATGAAGATGGTGTTGAAGACATGACGCAAAGTTGTTGAGAAAAGTGTCTATGAATAAATGTTAATTTTGGCTCTGCATCGATCCGCCTATTTCCTGTTCATAGAGAATGGCTTTCGGCCAACGCTCAGGATGATCAATCAAGAGCATCAGGCGAGGGATCCATCCTCTGCATTCTTCTTCCCCTGATAAATATTGTCGCCTCTTGGCCACTATTTCCATGGCGTGGAGGTGTTGAGGTGCAACGAGATCCTGCTTGTCATCAGGTTGTGGACCAATGAGAGACAAGCATTGTTCTAAGTATTTCAGCCTACATGTTGCCGTCTCCCCTGTGTCGGTGTCCTTGTCTGTTACATGAAAGTTTCTCCACCATGCGCAGATCGGTATTTGAGAATCGATGATCAACCAGAACAGGTAAGATAGCTTTTCAGCTTCAGCAGAAAGATCAAGCAGCATCAATAGGCCAGCAACTTCATTCCTTCTGAGACGGGTATTCAAGAGGCCTGGCTCTAACTGAGATGGTTGAGAAGCTTTGTCAAGCATCGCGTTTCCTCGACGCAAGTCTGCACACTTGTTGCGCAGACTTGCCAATTGTCTTTGCTGTGCCATCTGGATGCGATCTAGAGATCGCAGAACAAAGGGAGTTCCGCATTCGGAAAGATCCATTGGTATCAATTCGCCACCCAAGGGTATTTCGATTTTCATGGGAGGGCTTTCCATGAGCAGCTTATGGGGAAGGAAAATTTCAAGATATAAATTATGTTGCGACATTTTTCTGGCATTAGTGAGCCATTGGCCCAGGAGTTTTGGGAAGATCTCCATCGTACCCTTTGGCCACTTTCTGTGAGGTTCTCGGTCAGCATCCAAGCCGATGAAATTATCAGTATCTAAGCTGATGGGATCAGAGGAACTTTCCAGCATGAGTTCTGCCCGGAACTGGTATTTGTGATTTTCGCAGAATTTCGAATCAATCTGAATGAGCAAAAAAGAAGCCTTATTTATTTCGTTTCTAGCAGCATTTGCCTTTGCAAACAGTTGCTTGAATTCTTCTATCGCACTGGGGTGGCAGCTTGCTAAAAGCTGTTTAAGATGGACTTTTATTTGCTCTTTAGCCGCCAAGAGTGCAAGGTTAATCTCTGTAGATCTCAGGGAAAGAGGCCTGCCTGGTTGTGCCATCTCCGTGACAACTTGACTAATTATTTCACTTGCAATCTGTTCATCAATTGCATCGATTAAAGAATCAAGAAAGCTCAAGTCGGCTTCCATTAGTGCATTAGTAGGTATAATTTCTGAGTTGAAAGCCGGCTGATTATCCAGCTGAATGGCGTAATTTTTTAGATCTTTTTCAAGCTTTTTGCGTTTTTCTTTATTCCTAATAAATCTGATGCTGGATAACCTTAGAAGATCGAGGCCATTGGGGTGTTCGCTACATACTATGACTAGATCCAGGCAGTCATCGCGAAGAATATTAGTTATTTTATGATTTTCCACTATTACGCTACCGCGTAGTGTTTCGCCTTCGGCACTTGTTGTGGCTTTTCTTAGATTCTGAATGATTTGGTTTAAAACTTTTTCTGGATTCCGATTACCCAATGCCAATATCAATGAGTTAACTAAGTTTTCTTGCAAGTCCTCTCCTAAATCCTCTCCTAAATCTTCTTGTGAGTTGAATATTTTAGGCATTTGCAGTCATCTCGTGATCCTTGGCTTTCTGCAAGATCTGAAAAGCTTTTTTAATCTTCCCTGCGGCTGATTTACTTCCCAAAGCTAGTAAACATATCCGCCCAAGCGTAGCAAATCCATCTAAATATTTATTGCATTCGTCAAGGATTTGTTCGTAGTCGCCGATCGAGTTCTGCCGGCGCTCGACACCAATGTAGATGGCTTTTCCAGTTTCACCGCAATACAGGATCCTGCGCATAACATCGTTCCTTTGATTTGGGTTACCAAGATGCTCTGCGAGCAGTTTTGCAAGTTGATCCATGGCCTCCAGCACAGTCAGCTCTTCCTCTGCTGCTGGCGCCGTATCTGTTGGCGGGGAATCATAGCTGCAATTACCGTCCCAATCCACTTTGTAGAAAGTCGGATATTGCCCACCAGCAGACTGCTCTGCTTTCTGTGGGCGGCAAATCTCTTGAATCTTATTAGCAATGGCCTCCATATTTGGTGGCCATGGTGTGGTTGATTTAGTGGATTGGCAATCTCCTTGTAGCTCTTCAAGGAAAAGCTTCGTGAAGTAGCCACATTTCTCTTCGCCTAGGTTGATTGCCGGTTGCCCAAGTTGGCTGGCGAAAAGTACGAATTGACTCCTCCTCCTGGTGGGGTTTCCCACTGGCAGATCAAGGGTTGGTGGGTGGTCGGCATACTTGTGCCGAAAAGAGCGGCAGGTATCGAGGAGAAAGATCTGCTGTGGAAACCCAGTACAAATATGGGTTGAAAAGCTAGTACGAAGATTTTCAAGATTATAGCTGGCCATGTCTGTGTTTGTGGCCTCAGATAGGAAGAGACACTGGCGATCATTGCTGATCACTCCATGGCCCGCCCAATAAATGATCAATAGGCTTGCATTTGATGCTGGCAGGTTTCTTAAATTGTCAAATGTTTGTCGAAGTGCCTGGTTTGTTGCTTCCTTGGGATTAACCCCGGCAGCCTGAAGCTTGGATTGATTACAATCGACTGCTGATACATGCAGATGAAGCTGGTCCTCGGGAACGCCACTGGCCAGGAGCCAAGAACGGATGGCTAGCGCGTCATTCAGCGGACCATCCAAATCCCAGCCATCATCGGCGCGATACTTCTCGATACCAACGATCACCGCGTGGGTGTGCTCAGGGCTGGCGGGAGTGGGAGGCAATCGGCTCAATGGCGCAGGGTGGGTAGGATGGCATCCCAGACCTTTGGATTCCACCAATAGGCGCTGTGGGAGGCTGGGAAAGCCTGGCGGTTGTCGACGAGGTAGTCAACAACCCGCCCTGGAAATAGATCGCCGCCAACATAGCTCAGGAAGTCCTTAAGGTCGTAGATGTTGAGCCAGGATGGCAGGGAATCTGGTAAGGGGTCGCCAAAGGTCAGGCACCGCAAGGCATTGATCTCGTAAAAAAAGGGCGCCTGGGAGCCCACGGTGATCAGCTGTTGGACCGGCAGGGTTTGCATGGCGAGGAGCTCCACACATGCCACACCCCCCAGGCTGTGGGCCAAGACATGAACCGGGCCACCCGCAGCCAGGATGCGCTCTTGGATGCGGTTTCGAATCGCCTCGCCGCGGGCCTGGTAGAGCAGGATGTCTCCTGCGACGGGGTAGGCGGCATCACTGATCGCTTTACGCCGATTCGCCCCCTCCTGGGTCAGCCACAAGCGCAAAGGCTGGCTCAGTCGCTGTAAAGCCCAGCAGCCGATTCCTCGCTCCTTACCGCCCAGGGCGTCAACCAACAGGCTCTCTAATTGTGAGCGAAGCTCACCATCCAATAGCAGGGCGGGCCATGTCCATTCTCCCGTTTCCTCCAGGGTAACTTCTTGGGCTAGCTTCGCCGCCGCAGCGATCCAGGCCCTTGCCAGCGCGGCGCGGTATACAGCCAGGTCTTCATTTGCGTCTTCCAGTGCCTCTTGAAAGGGTATGGAGCAGGTCACCGCCCGCATCGCTTGTTCGAAAACCGCCGGATCCACTCCCCCCTCCAGCAACAACTCCTTGAGACGAACCGACAGTTCCAGCTGACGAGCGACCTGGATCAGCTTTGCTCCTTCTGTTTCTTCCCAGGGGAGCGCCTTGGTGCCGGGCTTCATCAAGGCCAGTGTGCTCAGTTCATGGAGAGGATCAGAAAGCAGCGTTCGCCACAGTTCAATCTGGTAAGCATCTGGATCAAGTGCATCCGTCTCAAGATCAGTGATGCCTCTGGCTGAATTGTATTTGGGAATGGATTTGCCTGCGGCGTTGAGGCAACTGCCAAGGTCTCCCCAGTAGCAGGGAATTACTTCCGCATGGGATCCAACTTTTTTGGCGATGACGCCCAGCGTTTGCTGATAACCTTCGAGACGCACTCCTGTGCCATGTACAAACAGAAGTTTTGGCATGCTGGCCTCAGGAGTGCTGCCGCTGGCTGGTTTTGGGAGGTGGCGCAATCTTACTGCATCTGTACTCCCAGGAGTCTGCGAAGCTGAAAATGCTGACTTTCGTTACGCCCTCCAGCGAGATCAGTTTTGCGTGGACCAGCTTTACGCGGATTAGCTGTGGCTCACGTCCTGCAGCCAGGCGAGGCGTGTTCGGCACTAGCAGAACTTGATGATGGTTAATGCACCGAATTTTTTGATTCCCTCAGTAACTCCAGGCCCATGGATGCAAGGGCTTTAGATCTCAGCGCTTGGGCTAGGGGGTGTCAACCTGCGAAAGTAAAATTTTTTTAAGCGCCTACGGCGCTGTTCGATCCAACCTTGCGTTTTGCGTTCCTTACTAGCTCTCAAAAAAAGCAAAAAACAGCCAAATGTAAAGAACTAAAGAGTTTAAGTGTAAAGAAGCAAGTCCTGGGGGAGGCAACAGACGCGGAACCCCACATCGTCGAGCCGGGTGTCCGGGTGGACGTCGTCGCGGTAAGCCGAGCGGCAGAACCCGGGGTAGCCGAACCACGAGCCGCCGCGCAGCAGCCTACGTCTTACATCATTGGATTTGTCGTTAATCCATGGGCTGCCATCTGCCGGAGCTCCATTATAGGTGTCATGCCAGTGATCAGCGCACCATTCCCACACATTGCCATGCATATCATGGAGGCCCCAAGCGTTGCCGGGAAAACTGGCAACTTCAACAGTTTCCTGGCGATACGCCCCCTTTGGCCCATCTCCGTAACTATAAGTGCTGTTGTAATTCGCCAGCTCTGTAGTGAGCGTAGCGCCGAAGTGAAAGGGTGTTGTGGTGTCAGCCCGGCAGGCATATTCCCATCGCGCCTCACTGGGAAGGTGATACTTTTTGCCGAAGCGTTGCCTTAGCCGCCGGCAAAACTCCCGCGCCTCGGCCCAGCGCACTTTCTCCACCGGTCGGTTGGCGCCCTTGAACCTGGAGGGATCCGGATCTAGCTCCATCCCCCAGGGCTTTTCCCCTTCCTTCGGCTCCCATTCCGCCACCGCCCGCCACTGGGCCTGGGTCACAGGCGTGCGCCCCATCAGAAACTCACCCACCTGCACCCGGTGCAAGGGCCTTTCATTGTCGCGGCTGCCTTCCTTCTCCTCCGCTGCTCCCATCAGAAAGCTGCCGGCCGGAATCCGCATCAGGGTTAGCTCCACGCCGGGTGCGAGAAGCTCCCGATAGGCCAGCTGGCGGATGCGCCAGCGGATCAGGCGCCAGGGTTCCGTTGGTGCGGTGCTCGCCGCAGCTGGGGGGCTGGTCATGGAGGGCAGGCCGAGCCGTCGCCCCCAACCCTATGGCCAGCGGCCCTTGAAGCTGGCCGCCTTGGCGCTTGCGGTCCTGCGTTTGTGCGCCCGTGCCTGTTGTTTACCGATCCCGCTCCAGCCGCTCAGTAAAAGCCGCTGCCGCTGCCCGATCGTGCGGCCTTCCATTCGGCGGCGGCCCTCTATGCCACCTGGGCCCATGAGGCCATCCACTCCTCAGGCCACAGCTCCCGATTGGCCCGCGATCTATCCGGCGGCATGGGCGATGGCGGCGATGGCCCCCGCGTTCAGGAAAGATGCAGCAGCGAAGCCGAGTTGCTGGAGGCCCTCGCCCCCCGCATCGACCGCAGCCTGTTCGATGGGCCCCAGCCGGCCGGCAGCCTGGTGTTCCAACCCACCGAAGAGCGGCGCCGCAGCGGCCCTGGCTTGAGCGCTGCACGGATCAGCAGCCCACAGCAGCCCAGATCCTGGCCCTCAAAATTTGCGATCACGCCATGGGTTCGGGCGCCTTTCTGGTGGAGAGCTGCCGCTACCTGGCCGAGCTGCTGAAGCAGGCCTGGAACCGCGAAGGTCTGCCGGAGGCCCTCAAACCCGGTGGCCAAGCCCATGGCGAGGAACCGTTGCTCTATGCCCGCCGCCTGATCGCCCAGAGCTGTCTGTATGGGGTGGATAAGAACCCGTTTGCGGTGAA
Source organism: Prochlorococcaceae cyanobacterium (assembly GCA_044375975.1). Lineage (GTDB taxonomy): Bacteria > Cyanobacteriota > Cyanobacteriia > PCC-6307 > Cyanobiaceae > UBA5018. The sequence goes on along the minus strand of JBILLQ010000068.1, from coordinate 2,906 downwards.
CCTGGCCCGCCTCAGTCTCTGGCTGGTGAGCCTCAGCAAGAACGCACCATTCACCTTTGTAGACCAAGCCCTCAAATGCGGCGATTCTTTGGTGGGTTACTGCGTACGGCATATACAAACAGCCATGCAGGAGCTGCAGCTCGGTTTTCTCAATCAGCAGAATCAGGTGTTCGCCCAGCTGGGTATGGCCCGGCGCGAAAGCTTCTCAAACGACAGCCGCAATGACGAGGCCTACGACCTCAAGCGCAAGCTGCTTGATTAATAGATCAAGGCCAGCGAAGGGTTGCGCAAAGCGGGCGATCTGATGGTGGCAGCCTTCTTTGCCGGATCAAAACCAAAGGAGCGAGCCGACAAATAAGAGGTGTAGCTGGCCATGCTCAGCGTCACCTTCGGCGACGAAGGCCTGGCGGATTCGGTGCAAGAGATCCGCGAGCAGCTGGCATCAGGCGACAGGGGCATACGCCCCTTTCATTGGGATCTTGAGTTCCCTGAAGTGTTCGGCGACGAGCGCGGTGGGTTTGATGGGTTCGTGGGCAATCCGCCTTTTGCCGGCAAGAACACCATCGCCGAAGGCAGCCCTGATGGCATCCTCGACTGGTTCAAGCAACTGCACCCCGAAAGCCACGGCAATGCCGATTTGGTGGCCCACTTCTTCTCCCTTCCCCAGCGCCCTCCTCGATTCCACCGCCTCCTATATCTCCAGCCCCGCTCCGTTCAATTTTGCCGCCTCAGATTCTTCCCACGCCGCCTCGCTTAATTCCACCGCCGCCTATCCCACCCACGCAGATACCCGCCAAAGCCTAAAATCCATCGGCGAGCATTACATAAAATTCCGCGCTGAGTTGATGGTGGCCAACAACGAAGGTCTCACCAGCACCTACAACCGCTTCCACGATCCATCCGAATCCAGCAGCGGCCTGCTGGAGCTGCGCCGCCTCCACGGCGAGATGGATCAGGCAGTACTGGCTGCCTACGGCTGGAGCGATGTGCCGATCGACTGCGGCTTCGGGATAGATTATCTCGATCTCGAAGAAGATGCCCAGCTACCTGATGAGCTGCAGGAGCGCACAGGCAGCGGCGAGCTGTTCTTTTGGGAGCCCGATGAAGCCTGCGCCTTCGAAGCCCAGCTGCGCGCCTATGGCGCCGTGAAAGGCAAGAATGAAAATCCCCTGGCGTTACCGCTGGCCCGATGCCGTGCGGGATGACGTGCTCGCCCGCCTGCTCGCCCTCAACGCCGAACGCTACGCAGAAGAAGTGGCGCTGGGGCTGCACAGCAAGGGGGCGAAGCAGGCCGCGAAGGCGGGCAGGGCAACCGCAACGGCCGCTACTGGCACCAGGCGCCGGGGCCGGCCGCCGCAAGCTGCCCTGGCGTTACCGCTGGCCCGATGCCGTTCGCGACGACGTGCTCGCCCGGCTGCTGGCGCTGAATGCTGAGCGTTACTGGGAGGAAGTGGCGCTGGGGCTCCATGGTGGTGGCCGCCGTGGGGCTGGAGGCAGCCCTGGTGGTGAAAATGGTCGGGATGGAGAGGCGTCAACTTCCTAAGAAACACAAACGGGGGCAAGGGATCTGGAGGGCTCAGCAGATCAAAACGCGCTTGAAGGGTTCGCGCCGGAAGCGCCGGTACACATCAAAATCACCATCGAGGCTGAGGATCTCCTTTACATCCAGCCTTTCCGAGAGCGCCACCAAGGTGAGATCCGCAAAATCACCCGGCAGATCGGCATAGCGTTCGTTCAGTTCGATGATGCGGGCGTAATCCTCCGGCAGGAGGTTGATCGCCTCAATCCCGCCCCGGCTCACGGCACCAAGCAGGTGGTTCTGAGCTGCCAGCACGCGCGGATCGCCAGGATCACCCAGCAACCAAAGCACCTCAGCAATGCAGATCGGTGAGCTGATCAGCTGCGCGGCGGTCTGATCAAAGAAGGCCACAACTGCTTGATGCAGGGGCTCCCGCTGTTGGTAGTAACTCAGCAGGATGCCCGAATCCACGAGGATTCTGCGCATCAGCGCCTCTCTGCCCGGCGTGCCTGCAGCCGCTGTTGCAGCAGCTGGCGTCGCGGCAGGTGCTCCGCGCTGCCGGGGGGCAGGGTGTCCAGAAAGTTGCCTGGGTGGCCGCCTAGCTGCTGGGTGATTGTCGGGGAGGGATGCCGTTGCTGCCAGCATTCCCGGATCAGCTCGCGGATCAGGGAGCTTCGGTCCTGGCCGGTTTCGGCCTGGAGGTCAATCAGGCATTGCTCTGTCTCGGGATCCAACCTGACCGTGAGGGGCATGGCTCACAAAGGCTTTGGCCTGTACGACAATTAAAGTTACTGTAATACGACCTGGTGCCGCCTTGCGGATTCAGCCTCCCGATCGAGATCAAGCCGGCAGCCGCGCCGCCAGATCCTGCGGCACCCGCAAGATCTCTCGCCGCCCATCCTTGCCCGCAATCAACAGCCCGCAGGCCGCTAGTTTCTGCAGATCGCTGCGGGCGGTCTGATGGCTCACGCCATGGCTGTTGGCTTACTTCGGCCTGGAGCGGCAACTGGCCTCGATTATAGGCAAGCCGGTGGATCTGGTGATGGCCGATGCCGCGCGCAACCCCTGTGTGCGCCGCGACATCGAGGCATCGAAGCGGTTGATTTATGAAGCGTGATCCCCGGGCCTCGACGACTACAGCCGCTCCCGCCAGATCTCTTGCACAAACGGATCGCTCACGCCGTAGAGGCCATGCCCCACGCGCATCCCCCACTACCAGCAATGTTGTCCGCCCTGTCTGACCGATCCACCAGGGGGCCTAACCATGACTGATGCAATCGCCTTACGACCCCGAGCTGCGGGCTGAGATCCGCCAGCGGATGAGCCCACCAAACCGTGAAAGCGTGGCTGAAATCGCCCGTTCCACAGGGGTGAACGCCCAGACCCT
>JBILLQ010000128.1:0-18734 GCA_044375975.1 Prochlorococcaceae cyanobacterium | reverse complement strand
CGCTCGGGGATGCGGGCCTGCAGGTGGGCGAAGGTTTCGGTCTTCATGCCACCCGGGCGACCGGAGTGACGCCGATAGAGCTTCTGGGTGGGCTTGTTGCCGCTCACCCGAATCTTGTCGGCGTTGATCACGATCACGAAGTCACCCGTGTCGAGGTGCGGGGTGTAGGTCGGCTTGTTTTTGCCGCGCAGCACCTGAGCCACCTCGCTGGCCAGACGGCCAAGGGTTTGGTTCTCGGCGTCCACCAGATACCACTGGCGTTCGAGCGTCTCGATTGAGGGGAGGGGAGTCTTGTTCATATCGCCTGGTGAGGCACCGGCTGGCCGGATGGGTTTCCCCATCACGGCGGATGGGTCTTGACCTGCGCTAGCGCAAGTCTGGTAACAACGACCTTACCGGTTCGCCTGCCAACGCCTGGATTTAGGAGGGCAGGGACCCAAAGAGGCCGCTGTGGGGATGTCGGCTGGCACTGAAGCCCTCAAAACCATCGCCTTAAGAGCGGAAGCTCTCAAAGCTGGGCTGCAGCAGGGCAGTCAGCGTCAGCGCTGACAGGGATCGGGGGAATCGCAATGCGATAACCGATACCGCGGTTGACAATCGTACCAGGCCCAGGGGGGGAACAGCGGCTCGGGATAACCCACCCGCAGCAGACAGAGGCCCTGGGGTGGGGCCGCCTCCTTCACCGCCGCCCGCTGCCGCTGGCGCCAGCGATCCTCGAATTCGTGGGGGGCCAAGCGCCCCTCGCCGACGGCCACCAGCTGTCCGATCACCAGCCGCACCATGCCGTAGAGAAAACCGCTGGCCTGCAGTTCTGCGGTAATCAGGTCACCGTCGCGCTCAAGGCTCACCTCTTGCAGGGTGGTGCGGGCGTGGGCGCGGCGGCTGCCGGCCCGATGGAAGGCGGAGAAGTCATGGTGGCCCAGCATTGCCTCCAGGGCGGCGGCCATGGCGCCATGGTCGAGGCGCTGGCGGTAGCGGTGCCAGCTCCAGGGTGCCAGGAACAGATTTGGGGTGCGGCCGTTATAAATCGTGTAGCGATAGCGTCGGTAGCTGGCCGAGAAGCAGGCGTGCCATTCGCTGGGCTGCTCGACGGCGGCCCGCACCCGGATGCTGGCGGGCAGGCGGCCGTTTAGGGCCCGCGGCCAGCGATGGGCTGGGATCGGGCCGCAGGCATCGAAATGAACCACCTGGCCCGCCGCATGCACGCCGGTGTCGGTACGACCGGCCGCCATGGTGCGGCAGGGTCGCTGGGGGTCTAGCTCGGCGATCGCGGCCTCCAGCCGAGCCTGCACACTCGGTGCCTGACTCTGGCGCTGCCAGCCGTTGAAGCAGCTGCCGTCATATTGCAGGCATAGGGCGATGCGACGAAGCCGCGGCTCCTGCTGGAGAAGCCGCGGCTGGCTGCCACTGGACACTTGGCTGTTACTGGCAACCAGGCTTTCACTGGGAAGCAGGCTGTCACTCGCAATCTGGCCTTCCCTGGCAACCTGGCTGTCCCCAGAACGCTGGCTCTCACTGGAGGCCTGGCCGTTCAGGGGGCTAGGTTCCAAGGGAGAGGGGCCAGGGGCCAAGGGAGCGGGGCCAGGGGCCAAGCGCGCTCAGACCAGTTCAATAATCGCCATCTCGGCGTTGTCGCCGCGACGGGGAACGGTGCGAATGATGCGGGTGTAACCGCCATTGCGATCGCCGTAGCGCTCGGGAGCCTTGTCGAACAGGGCGTGCACCAGCTGCTTGTCGAAGATGTAGCCGATGGCCCGGCGGCGGGACGAGAGGCTGCCTTCCTTGGCCAGGGTGATCATCCGCTCGGCCTCATCCCGCAGGGCCTTGGCCCGGGCCTTGGTGGTGGTGACCCGACCTTCGCGGATCAGTTGGGTGGTCAGGCCACGCAGCAAGGCCTTGCGTTGGTCGGCAGGGCGTCCCAGCTGGGGGACTCGGCACTGGTGTCGCATGGTTAGGGGCTCTGAAGGGGCTCTGATCTATCGGGGTTTGGGGTCTCGCGGCAGGGCCGCTCAGGCGGTGGTGCGGCTCTGGGGCAGGGAGATGCCAATCCGCTCCAGGGCTTCGATTACCTCGTCAGCCGACTTGGAACCGAAGTTTTTGATCTCCAGCAGGTCTTCATAACTGAAGCCCATCAGGTCGGAGACGGAGTTCACCTGGGCGCGCTTGAGGCAGTTGTAGGCCCTTACCGAGAGATTCAGCTCTTCGAGGGGAATCTGGGCCTCGGCGGCGGGTTCGGAGTCGTGGCCTGGCTCGTCGGCCATGCTCAGGCTGGCCAGGGGCTGGAACAGGGCGATCAGCTGGTTGGCGGCCTGGGCCATGGCGTCGTCGGGGCTGAGGCTGCCGTTGGTCTCAATGTCCAGCCGCAGCCGCTCCCGGGCCGAACCGCCCTCGCCCACGGCGGTTTCATCCACCGTGTAATTCACCCGCTTCACCGGTTTGAACACCGCATCGATTTGGAGCAGGTCGATGGCGCTGGTGTCTTCGTTGTGGCGATCGACAGGGCGATAGCCGATGCCTCGCTCCACATGCACCTCCATCTCAAGACTGTGGCCATCGGCCACGGTGGCGATCAGGCGGCCTGTATCGATCACCTGCACTTGAGATGAGAACTGCAGGTCGCCGGCGGTAACCGTGGCGGGACCGTTTACTACCAGCCGGCCAATCTCCAGCTCGCGGTTGCGGCTGTTGACTGAAATTTGCTTGCAATTAAGCAAGATATCCAGCACGTCTTCGCGCACGCCGGGCACGGTGGCGTACTCGTGGTTGACACCGGCGATGCGCACAGCCGTGATGGCGCTGCCTTCAAGGCCGCCGATCAGCACTCGACGCAGGGCGTTACCCAGGGTGGTGGCCTGACCCCGATCGAGCGGGCCGATCAGGAATGTGCCGGTCTGGGAGCGATCAGGGGCGACCTGATTATCGATGCGATCGATTTGGTAATGCAGCACGGTCTGAAAGTCGGGGAACGGGACAGCGACGGGAGACGACTTCAGACGCGACGGCGCTTGGGCCGGCGGCAGCCGTTATGGGGTAGGGGGGTGACGTCGCGGATCAGGGTGATCTCCAGACCGGCCACCTGCAGGGCGCGAATGGCGGTTTCACGACCGGAACCGGGACCGCGCACCAGCACTTCGATCTGGCGCATGCCCTGCTCCAGGGCGCGGCGGCCAGCAGCCTCAGCTGCGGTTTGGGCCGCGAACGGCGTGCCCTTGCGGGCTCCCTTGAAGCCGCTGGCACCAGCGGAGCTCCAGGAGATCACCTCACCGGCGGTGTCGGTGATCGAGACGATCGTGTTGTTGAAAGTGCTTTGGATGTGGGCAACGCCGTTGGGCACGTTGCGCTTGGCCTTTTTGGGGCCTGTCTTCTTGGCGGGCTTGGCCATGGATAGGGGCCTGCCGGGGGCAGGAGGTGATCGGGATACTGGCGAGAGCCGCCCTGGTGACGCCCTTGGGGCGGCAGGGCTGGGCTTGGCTGAGGCAACTGGCCTGGGCGTTAAGAGTGACTGCCGGGGGCTGCCCTGCGGTTGGCTTTGGCCGTAGCAGTTTGCTTTGGCCGTAACAGTTGGCTTTGGCCGTAGCAGTTGGCTTTGGCCGTAGCAGTGGGCCTTAGCCCTACTTCTTCTTGCCGGCCACGGTTTTGCGGGCGCCCCGACGGGTGCGGGCATTGGTGCGGGTGCGCTGACCGCGCACGGGCAGCCCGAGGCGATGGCGACGACCGCGCAGGCAACCGATGTCCTGGAGGCGCTTGAGGGCCATGCCCTCCTGGCGGCGCAGGTCTCCCTCCAGGGTGAAGCTCTCGGCGGCGCTGCGCAGCTTCTGCACATCGGCGTCGTCGAGATCTTTGACCCGGGTGTCCGGGTTCACGCCGCTCTTGGCGATGATCTTCTGGGCACGGGTAAGACCGATCCCATACACATAGGTGAGAGCGATCTCGACTCGCTTATCGCGAGGGATATCGACGCCGGCAATCCGAGCCACAGGGATTAAGGGAGTTCAAGAGGGCAGGGTTGGCCCCTGATTCGGGGCCATGACCCCAGGCTTGGGGTCTTGAAGGGAGCGGGGGCTGATCAGCCCTGGCGCTGTTTGTGCTTGGGGTTGGTGCAGATCACCATCACCCGGCCATGGCGACGAATCACCCGGCACTTGTCACACATTTTTTTGACCGAGGCACGCACCTTCATGGGCGTTGTGCTCTCCGAATTTGCAAACAGGCACCCTACCACACCGGTCAACCACCGTTCAGGTGGGAAACGAGTGGCTGGGGATCAGACCAGCAGGGCCTCAATGCGGTCGGTGATCTCAGCGATGCCGCCGGCGGCCTCCACGGACTGCAGCAGCTGATGCTGCCGGTAATGGGCGATCAGGGGGGCCGTCTGCTGGCGGTAGACCTCCAGCCGATGCCTGATCACGGCTTCGGTGTCGTCCTGGCGACCGCGGCCCAGCAGCCGCTGCAGCAGCAGTTCGTCATCTAGTTGCATCAGCACCACCAGCTCGATCCGCTGCTCCAGTTCAGCGAGCAGTTGATCGAGAGCCTCGGCCTGGGCCAGGTTGCGGGGAAAGCCGTCGAGCAGCCAGCCCCCCTGGTGGCCCAGCAACCGGCTGCGCACGATCGCTAACACCAGCTGATCGCTCACCAACTCGCCGCGGGCCATCACAGCTTCCGCCTCCTGGCCCAGGGCAGACCCCGCGGCCACCTCGGCCCGCAGCAGGTCGCCGGTGGACAGGTGCAGCAGGCCATGGCTGGCGGCCAGTTGGGCGGCTTGGGTGCCCTTGCCGGCACCGGGGGGACCTAGGAACAGCAGGCGTTGCTTCATGGCAATCGGATCAGGCTTTGGGATCAAAGACAGGGCGCGGGGCGGGGCTGGGGTGGCCGACTACTGGCGCACCAGGCCCTCGTAGCGCTGGGAAATCACGTAGGTCTGCACTTGTTTGGCGGTGTCGATCGCCACCCCCACCAGGATCAGTAGCGAGGTGGCCCCCAAACCTTGAAAGGTGCTCACCTGGGTGGCCCCCTCCACGGCGGAGGGGATGATCGCCACAGCCCCCAGGAACAGCCCCCCCAGCAGGGTTAGCCGGTTCTGAACCCCCCCCAGGTAGGCGGCGGTGGCCGATCCCGGGCGCAGGCCCGGAATCGCCACACCACTGCGCTTGAGGTTGGTGGCGATGTCGGCCGGGTTGACCGTGAGCGAGGCGTAGAAGAAGGAGAAGCCGCAAATCAGGCTGAAGAACAGCAGCGCGTACACCCAGGGGGTGCTGCTGTTGGGATTGATTGAGCTGGCCACCCGAATCAGCCAGGGGTTGCGGCTGATGTTGGCGATCGTGAGCGGCAGGAACACCACCGCCGAGGCGAAGATTATTGGCATCACGCCACCGGCATTCAGCTTCAGCGGCAGGTAGCTCTGGCGTGCCGAAAGCAGACTGGCGCCGCCCACCTGGCGCTTGGCACTGATGATCGGGATGCGGCGGTTGCCCTCCTGCACGAAGATGATCCCGACGATCGTCACCAGGAACACCAGCACCAGCACGACGATGCCGCCGACGGTGCGGCGATCGCCGGTTTGGGCCAGGGCGATGGTGGATCCGAGCGCCTTGGGCAGGGTGGCCACGATGTTCACAAAGATCACCAGGGAGGCCCCCTGGCCGATGCCTCGTTCGGTGATCACTTCCGAGATCCACATCACCACCATCGAGCCCGTGACCAGGGCCAGGGCGGTCTGGATCACGAACACCGTTTCAGAGAGGCCCGCAGTGGCATAGGGCCTCAGGATCATCGCGAAGACGACGCTCTGCAAAATCCCCCAACCCAGCGCCACAAAGCGGGTTATCTGGGCGATCTTGCGCCGACCGGCCTCCCCCTCGTTCTTTTGCAGCTCCTCCAGTTGCGGCAGGGCCGCAGTGAGCAACTGAATGATGATCGAGGCGTTGATGAAGGGCAGAATCCCCAGGGCGAAGATGCCCAGGGTTGATAGGCCGCCGCCGGTGAAGATGTCGAGAAAGCCGATCAGCTGTCCCCCCCGGCCCAGGAAATCCTGGAAGGCCACCCGGTCGATGCCGGGCATGGGGATGTAGATCCCGAGGCGCACCAGCAGCAGCAAACCGAGGCTGGTGAGCACTCGATCACGCAGGCTCTGCGATTGGATCAGCTGGCTGAGGATTTCGCCGGCGCTGGGGTTGCGACCCCGACTGACGAGCATGGCGGTGGCGGGTGGAGGGGACAAACAAACAAAAACCGCCTGCTGGGCACGGGGCTCAAGCAGGCGGTGCAGACCTTAGGGCCGAGCGAGCGGGCCGAGCGCGAGCGGAGCGCTCAGATCAGTTCGCAGCTGCCGCCAGCGGCCTCGATCTTGGCGCGGGCGCTGGCGGTGAAGCCAGCGGCCTCAACGCTGAGCTTGACGCTCAGATCGCCGTTGCCGAGCACCTTGAGCGGATACTTGGGGCTGGTGACGATGCCCGCCTCAACCAGGGATTGGAGGTTGACGCTGCTGCCGGCCGCCAGCTCCGCCAGTTGACCCACGTTGATCACGGAGAAGTGCTTCGGGTTCACCAGCTCAAAGTGCTTGAGCTTGGGTAGACGCCGGTAGAGGGGCATCTGGCCCCCCTCGAAGCCGGGGCGGGTGGGACTGCCGGAACGCGACTTCTGGCCGCGCATGCCGAAGCCGCAGCTGGCACCCTGGCCGGCGGCGATGCCGCGCCCCTTGCGGGTTTTGCGGCGCCGGGCACCGGCGTTGGGCTTGAGGGTTTGGAGGTTGATGGTCATGGCGAGGCCTCAGGAGTAGATCTGCTCAAGGGAGATGCCCCGCTCCTTGGCGGTCTCCTTATGGGTGCGCAGGGCGGCCAGGGCTGCCATGGCGGCTCGGGCGTTGTTAAGGGGGGTCTTGGAGCCCAGGCGCTTGGCGAGCACGTTTTTGATGCCGGCCAATTCCAGCACCGTGCGAATCGAACCGCCCGCGATCACACCGGTACCGGGGGCGGCCGGGCGGATCAGCACGCTGGCGGCACCGTCCTGGCCACGGCTCTCGGTGGGCACGGAGTTGGTGCGGGTGAGGGGCACCTTGACCAAGTGCTTCTTGCCATCGGCAACGCCCTTGCGCACGGCTCCGATCACATCACCGGCCTTGCCGACACCGACGCCCACCTGGCCGCGTTCGTTGCCGACCACGACGATGGCCCGGAAGCTCATCTTCTTACCGCCCTTGACGGTCTTGGAGACGCGGCGGATCTGTACCACCCGCTCCTGCCATTCGGAGTCGCGCTCTTGGCCGCGGCGGTTTTCGCGGCCCCGGCCACCGCCGCGGCGGTCGCCGCCCCGGTCGCCGCCACGGGCATCACCGCGGCCACCGCGGCGCTCCTGCTGGCCTTCGGCGGCGGGAACGTCGGCGGCGCCTGGGATATCGGCGGCGTGGATCTGGTCGTTGGTTTCGGTCATGGTGAGGAGAGCAGGATCAGAACTGAAGGCCCGCTTCCCGGGCGGCTTCGGCCAGGGCTTTCACCCGACCGTGGTACAGGTTGCCGCCGCGATCGAAGACCACCTGCTGGATGCCTTGGGCCAGGGCGCGCTTGGCGACCAGTTCACCCACGGCGATGGAAGCATCGCAAGTGCAACCGTTGTTGAGGCTGGTGCGCAGATCCTTGTCCAGGGTGGACGCGGCGCAGAGGGTGTTCTGGGCGTCGTCGTCGATGACCTGGACGTAGATGTGGTTGTTGGAGCGGAACACGGCCAGACGCGGGCGCAGGGCGGTGCCACTGAGGGTGCGGCGCAGGCGGCGGTGACGCTTCTGAACCTGCTGTTTGCGGGGGATGAAAGACATGGAGATAGGGCGGGATGACGACGCTCAGGCAGGCCTCATTTCTTGCCGGTCTTACCGGTTTTACCGGCCTTGCGCAGGATTTTCTCACCCTCATATTTGATGCCCTTGCCCTTGTAGGGCTCAGGCGGGCGAATGGCGCGCACCTTGGCGGCTTCGTTGCCCACCACCTCCTTGTCGGCACCGGAGACAAGCACGGTGGTGTTGCCTTCCACGGCAAAGCTGATGCCTTCTGGGGGGTCCATCTCCACGGGATGGCTGTAGCCAGCGCTCAATACCAGTTTCTTGCCTTGAACATTGGCGCGATAGCCCACGCCAACGATCTCCAGCTTGAGGGTGTAGCCCTGGCTCACCCCCTGCACCATGTTTGCCACCAGGGTGCGGCAGAGGCCGTGGCGCTCCCTGGAGCGGCGGTGGCTGCTGGAGGGCGTCACCAACAGGGTGTTGCCCTCCTGGCTGATCGCCACACCCTCAGGCAGGGTGCGGCTGAGTTCGCCCTTGGGACCTTTAACGGTAACGTGCAGCCCGTTCAGGCTGACGCTGACCTTATCGGGCACCTCAATCGGGGCTTTACCAATACGAGACATGGATCGATCTCCCAGGATCAATAGACGTAGCAGAGCACTTCGCCGCCAACGCCCTGTTTACGGGCGTCACGGTCGCTCATCACACCCTTGGAGGTGGAGATGATGGCCACCCCTAGACCGCCCAAAACCTTGGGTAGCTGGCGGGTGTTTTTGTAGATGCGCAAACCGGGCTTACTCACCCGCTGCACCGAGCGGATGGTGGGGTTGCGATGCTTGCCGCTGTATTTGAGTTCCAGCACTAGCTGACGCTCAATGCCAGCACCTTCCTCGGAGATGGCGGCGATGAAGCCTTCCTGTTGCAGCACGTTGGCGATGCTGCGGCAGAGCCGAGATGCAGGAATCTTGGTGGTCTCGTGGCGCTTCTCACTCGCATTGCGGATGCGAGTGAGCATGTCGGAAATTGGATCGTGATTGGCCATAGTCGTGTCCGGAAGAGGGCTCAGTTACTGCGGAACGGCATCCCCATCTCGCGGAGGAGGGCCCTGCCCTCTTCGTCGTTACGGGCGCTGGTCACGATGGTGACGTCCATACCCCGGATAGCATCGATTTTATCGAAGGAGATCTCGGGGAAGATGATTTGTTCGCGGATTCCCAGGGTGTAGTTCCCCCGGCCGTCGAAGCTCTTGGGGCTCACGCCGCGGAAGTCGCGAATGCGAGGAAGAGCGAGGTGAATCAGTCGCTCCAGGAAGGCATACATGCGGTCGCCCCGGAGGGTGACGGCAACGCCAATCGGCATACCCTGGCGGATCTTGAAGCCAGCAATGGCTTTTTTGGCGCGGGTCACCATCACCTTTTGACCGGTGATCGTGGCCAGTTCCGTAATCGAAGCTTCAAGAGCCTTGGCGTTTTGCGCCGCTTCGCCGAGGCCCCGGTTCACGGTGACCTTGATCACCTTGGGAGCTTCGTGAACGTTGGAGAGGTTCAGATCCTTGAGCAACTTGGGCAGGATCGTCTCCCGGTAGCGCTGTTTCAGTGACATGACGGGGGGAGGGGAGTGCGCTTCTGGTCTGGGTCAGAAGGCGGACAGGGGGATTGAGAGGCTGATATATAAATAGGCTGATTGAATGGCTGAACCAGTGAGGTGGAGCCGGGCAATCAATCTTGGTAATCAGTCCAGAATTTCGCCGGTCTTTTTGAGGCGGCGCTTCTTGGTGCCGTCCTTATCGACCACAATCTCGACCCGGCTGGCCACCTGCTTGGCGGTGGAATAGATCATCACATTCGAGGCATGCAGCGAAGCTTCCTCGGTGAGAATCCGGCCGGTTTCGCCCTCCTGGGTGGGCTTGACATGGCGAGTGCGCAGGTTGATGCCCTGGACTACAACCCGGTTTTGGTAGGGCAGGGTGCGCAGCACTTCGCCGGTTTTGCCCTTGTCCTTACCGGTGATCACCTGAACGGTGTCGCCTTTTTTGATGCGCATTTTGATGCGCACCGCAGTCTTGGCTTTGGGGGTGGCGGTGGCCATCTCAGATCACCTCCGGAGCGAGGGAGACAATCTTGGTGAAGTTGCGCTCCCGCAGTTCCCGGGCGACCGGACCGAAGACGCGGGTGCCCTTGGGGTTGTTGTCGTTGCCCAGGATCACCGCAGCGTTGTCGTCGAAGCGGATCGAATTGCCCGTTTCCCGACGCAGGGTGGCCTTGGTGCGCACCACCACCGCCTTGACCACATCCGACTTCTTCACCCCCATGTTGGGCATGGCGTCCTTGACGGCTGCCACGATCACATCGCCCACGTGGGCGTAGCGACGGTTGGTGCCCAGCACCCGGATGCACTGGATGCGCTTGGCGCCGCTGTTGTCGGCGACGTTGAGATAGGTTTCCTGTTGAATCATCGGTAGGTCCTCCTCAGTTGGCGCCGGTGGCCTTGGCGGCACCGGTGGTGGCGATCACTTCAGCCACCTGCCAGCGCTTGGTGCGACTGAGGGGCCGAGTTTCGGTGATGCGAACCCGGTCGCCCACCTTGCAGCTGTTGGTTTCGTCGTGAACCTTGTAGCGGGTGGTGCGGCTGACCGTCTTCTGATAGATGGAGTGAGGGAAGCGGTTTTCCACCGCCACCACCACCGTTTTGTCCATCTTGTCGCTGACGACGGTGCCGACCCGTTCCTTGAGTGCCATGGGAATGGAGGTTGGGATCAGGAGGCGGAGGAGGAGCTCTGTTGCTCCCCACGCACCGTGAGCAGCTGGGCCAGCTTGATGCGGGCCTGCTTGAAGCGGTGCGGTTGTTCCAGGCGGCGGGTGGCCCGCTGGAAGCGCAGATCGAACAGTTCGCGCCGGGTGGCATCGATCTGTTCGAGAATTTGGTCACCGCTGAGCTTGCGCACCTCGGCGATTTCGGGACGGGCCATGGTCAGGACTCCACGGTGACGGGCTCGGCGGCAGCCGAGGGATCAGGCAGGGCCGAAGCATCGAGCGAGGCCGAAGCATCGGTCAAAGCCTGGGCTTCGGCTTCCACTTGGTCGGCCAGGGTGAGGAACTTGGTCTTCATCGGCAGCTTGTACTGGGCAAGCCGCATCGCCTCGCGGGCGATTTCGGGGGTGATCTCGGGACCACCCATCTCGAACAGAATGCGACCGGGCTTGATCACCGCCACCCAGAATTCCGGGTTGCCCTTACCGGAACCCATGCGGGTTTCGGCGGGACGCATGGTGACCGGTTTGTCTGGGAAGATCCGAATCCAGATCTTGCCGCCCCGCTTCACATAGCGGGACATGGCACGACGGCTGGCCTCAATTTGACGAGAGGTGATCCAGCCGCACTCCTGGGCCTGCAGGGCAAAATCGCCGAAGGCAATGGTGTTGCCCCGGGTGGCGACACCACGCATGCGGCCGCGCTGCTGTTTGCGGAATTTGACGCGTTTGGGACTCAGCATGATTTAGGCCTCCTGCTCACTCTTCGTTAGAGCGGTCTTCGAACTGTTGGGGCCGCCGGTTGGTCCGCCGCTTCGGAGCAGCACCCACGGGTAGCTGTTCCTTCTGCCCGGGCAGGATTTCACCTTTGAATACCCACACCTTGATGCCCAGAACCCCATAGGTGGTGCTGGCCAGTTTGGTGGCGTAGTCGATGTCGGCACGCAGGGTGTGCAGGGGCACGCGACCTTCGCGGGTCCACTCGGTACGGGCGATTTCGGCGCCATTGAGACGGCCGCTCACCTGAATCTTGAGACCCAGCACCCCAGCCCGCTGGGCCCGCTGCACGGTCATGCGCATGACGCGGCGGAAGGCGACGCGCTTTTCCAGTTGTTGACCGATGTATTCGGCCAGCAGGAAGGCGTCAGCGTCGACCCGCTCCACCTCCACCACGTTGATGCGCACCTGGCGATGGGCATCGCCAAGGGTTTTTTGAATGCCGCTGCGCAGCTCTTCAATGCCGCTGCCTTGGCGGCCCACCAGCACGCCGGGGCGGGCGGTTTTCAGTTCGATCTCCAGCTGGTCGGCCTTGCGGGCGATCAGCACGTCGCTGATGCCAGCGGCGCCATATTTCTTGTGGACGAACTTGCGAATCTGATCGTCTTCTTTAAGCAGGGTCGGGTAGGTCTTGCTGGGGGCATACCAGCGTGACCGGTGCTCCTGGGTAATCCCCAGGCGCAGCCCGGTTGGATGGATCTTGTGTCCCATCGGTCGGTGTCCTCGGGGTTCAGGCGGAAGGGGCCACAGCAATGCTGATGTGGCAGGTCTGTTTCTTGATCGCGTAGGCGCGACCCTGGGCGCGGGGCCGGAAGCGCTTCAGGGCGGGGCCCATGTCGGCGCTGGCCTGGCAGATCACCAGGGTGGAGGGATCCAGACCCAGGTTGTGCTCGGCGTTAGCCACCGCGGAACGCAGCACCTTGGTGATCGGGCCGGTGGAGCGGTAGGGCATGAACTCGAGCATGATCAAGGCGTCGCGATAGCTGCGGCCCCGGATCTGATCGAGAACGCGACGCACTTTGGAGGCGGAGCCGCGGATGTAGCGCCCGTAGGCACGGGCCTCGTTGGAAGAGGTGTTTGCCATGGTTTAACGGCCTCCTTTCTTATCCTTGATGTGGCCCCGGAAAGTGCGGGTGGGAGCAAACTCCCCGAGTTTGTGACCCACCATTTGCTCGGTGACATACACCGGCACGTGGGCCTTGCCGTTGTGTACGGCAATGGTATGGCCGATCATCATCGGCAGGATTGTGGAAGCCCGTGACCAGGTCTTGATGACGGACTTATCGTCTGCGGCATTTTGCTTCTCAACCTTGCGAAGCAGGCTGTCGGCAACAAATGGCCCTTTTTTGAGTGAACGTCCCATGGCGGTTTAAGCGGAGAACAAGGCGAGTACAGGCATCAGGAATCGCGTCCGCCACGGCTCCGTTTGGAGGTGCGGCGACGTTTCCGAAGCACGAACCGATTGCTGGGCTTGTTCCGCTTGCGGGTTTTAAGGCCAAGGGCGGGTTTGCCCCAGGGGGTCACCGGACCGGAGCGGCCGATGGGAGCGCGACCCTCGCCACCACCGTGGGGGTGATCGCAGGGGTTCATCACCGAACCGCGCACTTCCGGGCGACGGCCCAGCCAGCGTTTGCGGCCAGCCTTGCCGAGGCTGGTGTTGCGCACTTCGGAGTTGCCCACTTCGCCGAGGGTGGCGTAGCACTCGCGGCGCACCAGGCGCACCTCGGTGGAGGGGAGCTTCAGGGCGACGTAGTCGCCTTCTTTGGCCATCACCTGGGCGCTGGCGCCGGCGGTGCGCACCATTTGGCCACCTCGGCCGGCGTAGAGCTCCACGTTGTGGACGCTGGAGCCGAGCGGAATCGCCGACAGGGGCAGGGCGTTGCCGGTTTCGATCGGCGAACCAGGCCCAGATACCACGGTTTGGCCAATGATTATCCCGGCGGGAGCCAAGATGTAGCGCTTCTCGCCATCGGCATAGAAGAGCAAGGCCAGGCGGGCGTTGCGATGGGGGTCGTAGTGGATGGCGGCCACCCGGGCCACCACGCCGTGCTTATCGCGACGGAAGTCGACGATGCGATAGAGGCGCTTGTGGCCGCCGCCGCGGTGACGGCAGGTGATCACACCGCGGTTGTTGCGGCCCTTGCGGCGATGCTTGGCCACCACCAGGGTGCGCTCGCGATCGCGACCAGTGACTTCAGAGAAATCACTGGCAACGCGGGTGCGGGTGCCGGGGGTGATGGGACGGTAGTTACGGATTGCCATGTTGGTTCAGATCCCTCAGGACTCAGGGAACAGCTGGATGGCATTGCCTTCAGCAAGGCGCACCACCGCTTTCTTCACCTGGGCGCGCTTGCCGGAAAAGCGGCCGACGCGACGGCTGCGACGGGGGGGATTCATCGTGCTGATGCCAACCACTTTGACGTCGAACAGCGATTCAACCGCCGCTTTGATGTCAGGCTTGGCAGCCCGATGATCCACCTCAAAGGTGTACTGATTCAGTTCGATGGCCCGGGTGGCCTTCTCTGTGATCAGCGGCCGACGGATCACATCCGCCAACCGACCTGCAAAACGCTCAGTCATCTCCGTAGACCTCCTGAATCTTCGCGAGTGCCTCTTTGCTCACCAGCAGGTGGCTGGCATTGAGCAGATCGAACACATTGAGCTGATCTGCGGCGATCAGCTTTAGCTTCTCCAGGTTGCGCATCGACTTGCGCAGCACCTCGGAGGGGTTGTCGAGGATCACCAGCACCTTGGCGCCGGCCTCGATGCCGAGACGGGCCAGAGCGGCGGTGATCGCCTGGGTTTTGGGGGTGTCGAGATCGGCTCCGAAACCCTCCACCACGATGATGTCCGCCACGCGGCTCATCAGGGCGGTGCGCAGGGCCAGGCGACGCTCCTTGCGGTTCATCGCCAGGTTGTAGGTGCGGGGCTTAGGCCCGAACACCACGCCACCACCGGGCCTCAGGGGGGTGCGAATCGAACCCTGCCGCGCCCGGCCGGTGCCCTTTTGCTTGTAGGGCTTGCGGCCACCGCCGGCCACCTCGGCGCGGGTGAGCGTGCTGGCGGTGCCTTGGCGGGCATGGGCCAGCTGCCGCAACACGGCGCGATGCACCAGGTCGGTGGCGGAACTTTCTTTGGCGACTTTCAGATCCAGGGCAGCCTTGCCGGCTTCTTTGCCCTGCCAGTCGCGAACTACGCAATCAGCCATCGGTCGTCTCCTCAGTTACCCGCCTTGCTGCCCACCCGGTTAGCCGGGCGGATGTTGAGCAGGGCACCGGGCTTGCCGGGTACCGAGCCCTTGACAACGAGCAGGTTGCGCTCGCTGTCCACCTTGAGGATCACCAGACCACGGGTGGTGATCTGCTTGCCGCCGTAGCGACCGGCCATGCGCTTGCCCGGATAAACCCGACCTGGCGTGGTGCCGGCGCCGGTGGAGCCGGGCTCGCGGTGGTTTTTGGAACCGTGGGTCATCGGACCGCGGCTAAAGCCGTGGCGCTTCTGATAGCCCGAGAAGCCCCGGCCCATGGTGTCGCCGCTGACATCGACCTTCTGGCCCGCCTCAAAGGCGGAGACGGTGATGGAGCCGCCCAGCTCAAGGCCTTCGACGCTGTCCACCCGATATTCCTTCAGGTGGCGCAGCAGTTCATCGCCCGATTTGGCCAGGTGCCCCTGGGCGGGCTTGTTGACGAGCTTTTCGCGCGTCTCGCCAAAGCCGAGCTGGACAGCTGTGTAGCCGTCGGTGTTGTTGGTTTTGAGTTGGGTGATGCGGCAAGGGCCAGCCTCGATCACGGTGACCGGGATGGACCTGCCCTCTGCATCGAAGAACTGGGACATGCCCAGTTTCTTCCCAAGAATGCCGATGGACATAGGGATGGGGTCGACGCTAGCTGGACCACCGGTGACGCCTGCCTAGGGCAGGAAGCAGCCGGCGAAGCTGAGCCAGAAGCAAATGGTCTGCGGTCCCGGACGCCAAGCGAAGCCGGAAGATCCGGCGGCCGCGATAAAGCCAGGGAGCTAGCAAGACGTCGATGCGTCTGAATCAACGGGGCTGGGACTTGGCGGAACCGGACCTGGGCTCGTTTCGAAGGGTTTCTGTTTCCAGAGCTGCTGCGAGCAGAGAGGGAGCGTTCAATCAGTTTCCCGACGGATAACCGAGCTGTTGGCGAACCGAGAGCTGCAGCTGTTCCGTACTGGCCCAAAAGATCGTCACTATTGGCGATCTTTGCGTTTTGCCCTGGAGGCCCGGCTAGCGGACGGGCGCAGGTCAATTACACATTTAGACACCATACCCCATCACCCATACCCCCAAGAGCCGAGCTGGGCTGCCAGACTCCCCTGCAGCTCGACGTCAGCCAGCGATGCCCCTGCTGCTTTCCGGCCGTGGATTCAGGCGCGACCTGGAAGCGTCCGGAGCTCTGGCCCTGTTCGCCCCCCTGGAGGGGGGCGCCGAAACCCGCCTGATGCGGCGCCTGCGGGCCGCTGGCTACCGCGCCATGCTCACCTCGGCCCGGGGCCTCGGCGATCCCGAGGCCTTCCTGTTCCAAAGCCACGGGGTGCGCCCGCCCCACCTGGGCCACCAGAGCGTTGGCCGGGGTGCGGCGGTGGGCGAGGTGCAGCGGGTGATGCCCCAGCTGGGCCCCCTGCTGGAGGGCGAAGCGCCGATCCTGCTCTGGCTGCTGGAGGGTCAGGTGCTCTCGGAAGCGGAGCTGGCCTCCCTGCTCAGCCTCTGCCGCCGCGAGCCCCGGCTCAAGCTGGTGGTGGAGATGGGCGGCTCCCGGGCCCTGCGCTGGCAGCCCCTGCAACAGCTGCTGACGGCCTGATTGCGGCCAGCTCAGCGGTCACCGATCTGATCGGGCAGGTTCTTGTCTGGGGCCTCTGAGCCGCGGCAGTGGGTCAGGGCCTTAGCCCGGCCCGCTTTCACTTAGCGCTCGCCCGCGCTCGATCGGCGCTGGTTGCCCCCACCTTTCGCGCTCACCGCCCGCACTCACTTCACTGTCCGCGCTCACCGCCAGCACTCACCGCCCGCCCCCAGAGCCGTTGGCATGACTTTCGAGCAATGGCCGTTCACGCCCCCCAGCTCGGCTGTGATCGGCGACCACGAGGTGCCGCAGCTCTCCAACCACCTGGCGGGCAAACGCGTCGCCCTGCTGGTCTGCGGTGGCATAGCGGCCATCAAGACCCCGGAGCTGGCCAGGGCCCTGCGGCGCCGCGGCGCTGAGGTGACGGCCTTCTGCACGGAGGCGGCGCTCAACTTCGTGGGCCGCCAGGCGCTGGAGTGGGCCAGCTTGAATCCCCTGATCACCTCCCTCACCTGGCGGGCCGAACACCTCTCGGATGGGCGGCCTTTCGATGCCTGGCTGGTGGCTCCGGCCACCGCCAACACAATTGCCAAGCTGGCCGCTGGCATCGCCGACACCGTGGTGAGCGCGGCGCTGGCCTCCGCCCTGGGTCGCCTGGACCAGGGCCTCACCCAGGTGCTGCTGGCTCCCACCATGCACGGCACGCTGCACACGCCGATCCTGGAACGCAATTGCCGGGCCCTGGCCGAGCTGGGGGTGACCTTCATCCCGCCGCGGGATGCCTATGGCAAGCACAACCTGCCCGATATCGAATTGTTGGTGGCGGCGGTGTGCCGCTCCCTCTCCACCAGTGGCCTGCGGGGCCGCCGGCTGCTGGTGACCGGTGGCCCCACCCCCGTGGCGATCGATGCGGTGCGGCGCCTGGTGAATCGCTTCAGCGGCCGCCTGGGGGCGGCGATTACGGCCGAGCTGGTGCTGCGGGGTGCCCAGGTGCGCTTCGTGCTCGGCGATGGCGGCTGGCGGCCGCCCACCTGGCTGCCCTGCACGATTGCCGCCAACTACGACGAATACAAGCGCTTCACCCTGGCGGCGGTGGCCGAGGGCTGCCAGGCGGGGGTGTTTTCCGCAGCGGTGGCCGACTACCGGCCCAGCCAGGTGGTGGCTGGAAAAATTGGCAGCGGCAGCCAGCTGCTGCAGCTGAACCTCGAGCCCACCGAGAAGGTGATCGATCTGGTGCGCCTGGCCGACCCGGGCTTGCACATGGTCACTTTCAAGTATTTGGAGGGGGTATCGGAGGCGGAGCTGCTGGCGGTGGCGCGCCAGCGGCTGCAGCGCTTTGAGGTGGTGGTGGCCAACCGGGGCGAGGAGGTGCAGGGCCTGGAGCAGAGCGCCTGGATCGTCAGCCGCGGCGGCGAGACCAAACTGCAGGGCAAGGAGGCGATCGCGGCGGGCCTGGCCAACCACCTGGAGCAGGCATTGGCCGTTTCCGCTTAAAGGCTGTTCACCCCTAAAGCTTTTGGCGGCTAAACGCCGTTGGCGCCCCATGCCGTTGGCGCCTCAATGCCCTGGGCTTGCCGCCACCACTGGCCGCCACCGCTTGCCGCCAGCATGGGGCCGCCCTGGTCGGCTGGCTGTGCCCTGGTTTGTGAAACTTGAGCAGGGCATTGTGGACAAGCCCCGCTTCGATGCGGTGGTGCCTGCCCATCTCGCCTGGCTGGAGACGCTTTCCCAGGCCGGCCATCAGCCCAGCAGTGGCTACTGGGCCGATCGCCGCGGGCTGAACGGCCAGGGTGCCGGCGGCATGTTGCTATTTCAGGCCCGGGACATGGCCGAGGCCGAGGCGCTGGTAAGCGGCGATCCGCTGATCCGCGAGGGCTGCGTGAGCTGGACGCTGCACGAATGGCGCCTGGTGTACGGCACCCCCTGGAGCTCAGGAATGGAACAGCAGCACCAGGCCTGAATTGAGCTGGTGGAACTCCCGTTCCTCCCGGCTCAGATCCAGACCCACCGCCAGCCCCTCCCGCAGCGCCTCGGCGTAGGGAGGAGCGGATGGGGGGGTGCCGGCGCACCAAAGGGCAGCGATGCCGACCGGCGTGGCATGCCAGCGGAAGCACGGGGTGCTGCCAATTTCAGGCTCTAGAAGGGCCTCTTCCAGCAGTTTGCGGATCGCCATGGCTCCCGACTCGTGCAGGCAGCTTCGTGACAGATCGCCGTCTCGGCAACGAGCTGAGAGTTTTCGTGATGAACGCTTACGGTTCTAGACATGGCAAGCCTCCCCGAGCGCCTGGCCCTGGTGCACGAGTGGTTCACCCCGCGCTCCACCGGCGGGTCAGAGCTGGTGGTGAGGCAGATGGATCGCCTCGCCGCCGATCGGGGCGCTCAGGTGCAGCTGTTTGCGCTGGTGGACGGCGAGAGCAGCCGTGCCGGCAGCTGGCTGGAGGGGCGCTCGATCCACACCTCCTTCATCCAGCGTTTGCCCTGGGGCGTCAGCCATGTGCAGCAGTACCTGCCGCTGTTGCCGCTGGCGATCGAGCAGCTCGATCTGGCCGACTACCCGCTGGTGCTCAGCAGCAACCACCTGGTGGCCAAGGGGGTGCTCACCTCCCCTGAGCAGCTGCATCTCAGCTACGTGCACACCCCC
>JBILLQ010000066.1:0-18850 GCA_044375975.1 Prochlorococcaceae cyanobacterium | reverse complement strand
AAAACCCCTCCTGGTACTGGACTCTGCTCTGGGGCACCTGACCAATCTGCCATAGATCACCTGTACTACTTTAAGGGCTGGGCGGTGGTGCTGCCAGGGCGTGCGGAGCTTTCTTGCTGATCAGGAGATCAGAAGCGGGTGTATGCTTATGCAGAGCCTATGACTACCGCTCCCGTCTTCTAAATCTTGATATTGGACAGTCTGCTAATTAAATAGCACGAAGCGAATAAGTCAAAACCATAACATCTACAAGAGTAGGTTGTCATTTTGCCATTTCTGCAGCAGAGACGGAGCTGCGTAGCCAGCGAATGTTGCCATTAACGGATCAATCTCTGCACACTTTGTTCGTGCAAGGAAGGCAATAAATGAACCAATGATTGGGAGGGCGATAAAGTTTATAACGTAAAAAAGCGCGCCCTTGTCGACCCGCTGACTTATTGGAACTTTGCTAACTTGTACGAGTTGGTAGACCCCTGCAAGGACGCCACCTGCGAAGCCAAAAGCATCGACTGCACTAACAGGAGGAATCCCACTCATAACAATATACTAGCCAACAATTCTATTGACGAGTACAGATCTAATCTTGCCAATAGGGCTAACTTTTCTATTATACGTAACTCTGGACGCATAAACGGGTTCGTTGTTGTCGGCTTCTAAGTTTGCAGCCCGCACAAACGCGGAATCATTTTCTAGTACTTCTGAAACTGCTTCAACGGGTAGGTGAACTTCTTGAGAAACTTGCTTGGCGGTAAACCAAATACTTTCGGGCGAGAATCTGGGCCTCATTCTCCTGCCCGTCCTCATGCTCCACGCAACGGTTCGCCGAGGGGAAGGATTATTGGTAACCTGGAAGATGTTAAAAGATGGACTGTCTTTGTTGGCGGAGTCTGAGGTGCTCATCAATGATTCACAACTCTACCCACTTATCATAACAGCTCTTCCGTGATCCGCAGCGGGAATCCTCGGAGGACGGCGAGCTGCCCAACTCATTATTGGGAGGTTCCGAGAACCACGCTGCGGCATCGGGCTGGATAGCCGCAAAACCATTGCGGTGCAGCGCTCCTTGGCGAAGGCCACCCAAGGTTACGCTTGGCTTGCGGGTCCGATAACCACATTATCGGAATGATACAAAACACAGTTCGAATCACCAGACCAGCCATAAGCACGATTGAAGGCCTATGTGGTGATCATTAAAAGCCTGTCGCCACATAGGTCTTATCGGCAAGAAGCACTTTCTAGCAATGGCTCATGGGCTCAAGAACTACCTGTTTGCATTGCTACACAGTTGCGACAGTGCTCTGCCCCAGGAGGTGATCGGCTGATTAATTGCCAATTAGTCATTGAAGTGCTTGCCACTTAGTGGCATCGGAGCTAATCCCCAGTTCAGATCGCCCAGATTTCCTGGAGGTTTAGCGCCAGCCCCGCTGCCAGCTCGCCGCCCCCCAGCCAGCTGGTGTTCTCCAGCCGTTCGGCCCGGCCCCGCTGGCCGGCCCGCCAGATCTCAACGGCCCGTTCGTGGGGCAATAGCAACCAGCCGAGGCTGGCGCCGTTGGCTTGATAGATGTCCATTTTGTGGCGCAGGGCGGTGATGCCTCGGGGGCCTTCGTCGCTGGGACTGGCACCACTGGTGCTAGCAAATTCCACCACCAGATCGGGGCAGAGGGGAGGGAAGCCGCGACGTTGAGCGGGGGTTAGGGCCTGCCAGCGCTCTAGGCGCATCAGGGAGCCATCGGGGCTGAATACGGAGCCATCGGCAAGCCGGAAGCCGGTGGAGCTGTCGAAGGCGATCCAGGCACCGGCACCGGGCCCATCGGCCCAAAGCAACAGCCTCTGGCCCAGACGCAAGCATCTGGCGCCGGTCTCGCCGCCGGTTGGTATAAGGGAGATAAGTTGTCCATCGGCTGCCAGCTCCAACACCGCCTCAGGATTGGCCTGGCACACCCGCTCGAACTGCTCCGGCGTCAGCCGCAGATCCCAGGGCAGCATCAGCGGCGCCGCAGTTAGCTGCGACGGGATGCTTGCGGCTGAGGGCGCCAGGGCCATGGGCTAATCCTGGCGGATGCTTTGGCGGCGGATGTTTTGGCCGCCGATCCCCCTGGTTCCAGGCCAGCCGTCCAGGCGGGACAGCGCAGCCCAGGGTCTGCAGTTTGGCAGCAGCGGGACACCAGGAAGGCAGTTAACGTTGAATTAATTCCCTGCGGTCGGCGAAAGCCGCTGCCGACATGACCCCAGCTGATCAAGCCATTGGAAATGTCGAGTCTCCCTTTTCCGTCCGCAGACGAGAACGCGGGGGAAGAAGCGTGGTGCGGCTGAGCAGCACGGCGAGCGCTATGGAGGCCTTGAAGGCTCGGATTCGGGCCCAGAGCAAGTCCGTGGCTGACCACATTGCGGCCGATGCGGACGCCAAAGCCTTCATGGATGACTGGGCCACTCCTGAACCCCTCAGCCGCTGACGACCAGCGTGGAGCTAAAGGCTGGGCAGATCGTCACCGTCGACTGGCGCAGAGATCCAGACGATCCATCTCGAGACCCCCATCCCCCGGAGCCCAACAAGCTCAGACCCGCCGTAGTCGTGCAGGACTGCGAACTGTTTGACCCGGCCTATCCAACGGTCCTGGTGGTGCCGATGACGGGTGGATAGAGAGAGAAGAGAGAAAGCCCACCGGGCAACCCAGGTCTGAGGCCGTGGGGCGGTGGGGCCTGGGGCAGTGGGCCGGTGTTGTGCGGATCGTGCGGCGGCAGGCACGGTTCAGGCCGGATCTGCCGGGATCGCCGATCACCGGAGCGGGTCTGGACCCTTCGTGCACTCCCGCTGGAATCCCTTCCAACGGCTCTGACGGTGAAGGGTGCTGGGGGGAGGAGACAGCAGGGGCGAACGCCGTTGTTGGTGTTGACGTTGGCCGGGTGGTTGCTGTTCCGGTTGGCGGCGCGGCAATTGTGGGGTTCGTTGAACCAGGAACCGCCGCGCAGCAGCTGGACGACCCGCCCTCAGAGCTCACCGTACAGGCGAGGCTGGGGCCAGGCCGGCGCAAAATTCGTAGGGAGCAAATAGACGATGGCGCAGCCGAACGGTGTGGCCATGGGCTAGGTGGGCGTTCCAGCTCAACGCCGAGACACGGGCCTTTTGCCTGCTGATTCGTCGCTGGGCGATGGCCCGATCGCAGTGACGCAGGCCCCGACGAATGCGCAGCAGGCTGTGATTGCGCAGGCGAATGCGACCGCCGATCAGCAGAAACCCCACGAAACTGGCACCGATGCTGGTGCGGTGCAGGTGAGTCTTGTTCGGATGCAGCCGCAGCCGCAGGCCAGCCAGGTCTTCCTGCAGAACGGCCAGGGCCTGCTGCAAAGGCTCCGGCTGAGTGGCGAACAGGGCCAGATCATCTACATAGCGCAGGGTGACCCTGACGCCGGGTAATCCCCGCAGGCGGTGATCGAGGGCATCAAGGTGGAAATTCGCCAGAAACTGGCTGGTGAGGTTGCCGATCGGCAGGCCTCGCGGGCGCTCAAGGGGCGTGAGCAGGGTGTCGCCGAGGAAGCCATCAATGGCGGGTCCACCGCTTACACCGTTGGCGAGGATGGAACGGAGCAGCCAGAGGGTGGCGGGGCAGGCGATCCGCCGCTCCAGCTGGGCGATCAGCGCGAGGTGATCGATGGAGGGGAAGTAGAGGCGGATGTCGGCCTGAAGGATCCAGCGGTGTTCGTGGCAGGCCCGGGCAAAGCGGCGCAGGGCGCGATGGGTGCCGTAGCCGCGGCGGTTGGCGTAGCTGGTGGGGATGAAGTGACGCTCCAGCGGCGGCGCGATCACCGCGATCAGGGCATGGTGCACGATCCGATCGCGAAAGGGGGCGGCGCTCACCAGCCGGGGCTTGGGCTCGCGCACCATGAACTGCCGATAGGGGCCGGGGGCGTAGGTGAAGCTCCGCAGCTCGTGCTGCAGCTGGAAGAGTTCGGCCTCCAGGTTGTCGGCAAAGGCGAGCACATCGGGGCGGTAGCGCTTGCCCTTGCTCGCCTTGCGGAAGGCGGCCAGCAGGGTGGGAAAGGCCGTGATTCGGGGATAGAGATCGCGCAGCGGCGGCGGTGATTTAGCCATCCGGCGAGGCTCAAGCGGGAGCGGCTGTCTGGTTCTGGCGTCGCTGTTGGCTGATCCAGCCACCGAGCTGTCGACCCACCTCTTCCAGCAGACGGGCCACATGCTCGTAGCGGCGCTCATCGATCAGCTGGAAGCTGTGCAGCAGGCGAATCTGCAGGCGCAGCAGATCGAGGCGGGCGTTGAGGGGTTCGAGGCGCTCCAGCTTGGCGGTGCTGTAGCGGGCGGCGACCAGGCCCTCCAGCAGGTCGTAGAGGCCATTCACGAGGCGATCGCCCAGGGCAAAGCGGTGATCGCGGGGCAGACGGTTGAGCAGGGGCACGAACCACTGGATCAGATCCATGGTGGCCTGGATGATCGGCAGCTCGCCGCGGCTGGGGGCACTCATTCCGGCAGACGATCAAACATCGGTGGTGAGCCAAAAAATCGAGGCGCCTACGGCGCCAGAGCCTCCAGCCAAACAGCCGGGCAGCCCCCAATCCAACAGCCAGGGCAAAACCAAACAGCCCTAGGGCAAAGGGCCCGAGGGCTCAAGAACCAAGAAGGAAGCCTGGGGGGAGGAGACAGCAGGGGCGAACGCCGATGATGGCGTCGACGTTGGCCGGGAGGCTGCTGAGCCGGTCGGCGGCGCGGCAATTGAGGGGAACGACGAACCAGGAACCGCCGCGCAGCAGCCTCAGCTCCTTCTGGGCCGTTCCCAGGGCCTCCAGGGTGGGATCCACCCCTTCCCAAGGCTGGCCAGCGCTGGGCCAACCCTCGCCCGTCGGGTCGGGATGCCACTGGTCACCGCACCACTCGAACAGTTGCCCATGCAGCTCCGCCAGGCCCCAGCGGTTCACCAGACCAAAGAAGCCAACTGGCACTGGCCTCTGCCGATAGACCCCCTTGCGGCCTGAACCGTAGGTGTAACCGCCGTCGTAGTTGGCCCAGCTGGCGTCGAGAGTGTCACCAAAGTGAAAGGGTGTGTTCACCCCGGCCCGGCAGGCCGCCTCCCACTGGCCCTCCCCGGGCAGCGCCAATTGGGGGGAATCCCCCTGGCCCCCCAGCTCGCTCCACTGCTCCAGAAGCCAGCGGTTCAGACGGCCCAGCCATTTCTGGCAATCGAACCAGCTCACGCTGTCCACCGGGAGCGCCCCTGGCTGGGCAAAGCGTTCCCAGAGGTCGTCTGGTTTGTAGCTGCCGGGGGTGGGGTTCAGGTCCCGCTCCAGCCGCGGCAACATCGCCACCGCTTGCCACTGGGCCTGGGTGATCGGGTGGCGCGCCAGCGCAAACCGTTCCGGCTGCACGGTGCGTTGGGCTTCCACGTTCAAAGGCCGCTGGGTCTGGGGGTCCTTGCAGCCATCGCGCTGGTTGGCATACCAATCGCGGCCCTGC
This sequence comes from Prochlorococcaceae cyanobacterium, assembly GCA_044375975.1. Taxonomy (GTDB): domain Bacteria; phylum Cyanobacteriota; class Cyanobacteriia; order PCC-6307; family Cyanobiaceae; genus UBA5018. The sequence goes on along the minus strand of JBILLQ010000066.1, from coordinate 13,389 downwards.
TCCGTTTCCGGGGAGCCAATCCCAGCCTCACCCCCCGGCACCACCACCAGCTCCAGCTGCTCACCACCCGGCAACGGCAACCTCCACACCGCTGGCGTCACCAGCTCGGTGCGGATCCGCAGGGCCTCACCCTCCTGCAGCGCGGTGAGGGTGAGCATCGGCACCTCACGGCCTGGGCCGCTGCCCAGCAGGGGCAGATCCACAGACGCCGCCAGCTGCAGCGCCCTGGAAGCTCCCTGCAGAAGCGGCAGGCGTCGGTCGTGCTCCGCCCAGCCCGCCTCGCCCTCCACCAGCAGATCCAGGGCGTCAGCCCGCAGCTGTTCTTCCAGAAAAGCTTCGATTCGTTCAAGCAGGCTGTAGCGCTCTGAACCATGACAATCCCTGGCCGAAAGCCCAAGGGCCTCCAGCGCCGCGCGGCGCAGCTCCGGTGGCTGCGCCCCATCTCCGGCCAAACCCTCCAGCGCCTCAATCCCCGTCTCCGTGCCGATCAGACCCAGCACCACCGCGGCTTCCTGTTGCTCCAGCCGCCGCTCCGCCTGCAGCTCGCTCAGCAGCTCCGCCAACAGCCGCGCCAGCCGTCGGCTGGCCACATCCCGCGCCGCCCGTCGCTGCGAATCCTCCGGGGCCGCCGCCATCGCCGCCAGCTTGGCGATGGCGTCGCGGCGTTCGCTGGCCACCGGCACCCCCAGCTCCCACATCCACTTGCGGGCCCGTTGCAGCGCCAGCCGATAGCGCTCGCCCTCGGGATCCAGGAAGCCCAGCTCGGCTAGCCGGTCGGGAACCTGCGGTGGCATCGCCAAAGCGCGCCGGCCCTGGGCTTCCATCGCCCCATCGCGCAGGGCCAGCAGGAAGCCCCGCATCCGCTCTCGTTCGGCTGCCGGGCGGGGTTCCAGCGCCGCCAGGAACGCCTCCCACGGCGCCGCAGCCTGCTCAGGTTCCGCTGATTCCAGCGCCAGCGCTTCCAGCCGCTCGAACTGCTCCGCCGCCGCCAGGTGATCGGCCAGTGGATCGAGCGGAAAGCGCAGCCGGTCCAGCGCCGCACCGGGTTGCAACAGCAGCCGCAGCTCGATCAAATACCCCAGCAGCGCTTCCGCCTGCTGCCGCGTCAACCCCGGGCCCTCAGGCTCCTGGGCCAGCAGGGCGCGGCGGGCCAGGGCGTCGCTGAACTCCAGAGGCTGAAACAGGGGCTGGCCGCCGGGACCCTGGCGGTGGCTGGCCAGGGCCACCACTCGCAAAGCCCGCTGCACCAGTTTCTCGCTGATCTCCAGACCCGCCCGGCGCCGCAGGGCCGGATCGGCCGGCGTATCCAGGCGCCGCACATAGCTGAGCATCAGTTCCGGCACCGAGCCCGCCAGCAGGCCCTGCTCCCGGTTGGCGATCACGTCATCGATAAACATCTGGGCCAGCAGCACCGTGATCGGCTTGTCGCCGACGATCCGCTTGAGCTGCGCCTGGGCGGGCATCAGGTCGTCGTCGCTGAGGGCCTCGCTCTGGCCCTTGCGGCGCAGGTAATCGAGAAAAAAGGCCTGCAGGCGCTCCACCGCGATCCGTTGCGGCACGATCCGGCTCAAGGGGCGCTCCGGAAACCGATCGTGATCACTGCGGCTGGTGACGAGCACCAAACCCGCTGGCAGGGCCGCCAAAAGCTGCTCCCGGGCTGCGGGCGTGAGCTCCGAGAGATGATCCACGATCGGGATCAGCCGCTTGGCCGCCAGCAGGGCCTCCACCAGCTTCGGCGCCAGCTCCTGCTCCGTGGCGCTGGCGAGCTGGTGGCGCAGCCAGCTCCGCACACGATCGACCAGCGTTTCCCGCAGCCCCAGGGCGGTTTCGATCAACACCGGCAGGCGCACCATTCCGCCTGGTTTCCCCTCCAGCCACCAGCGGGCGATCTCAAAGGCCAGGCTCGTCTTGCCCGCGCCGCCATCGCCGCTGAGCAGCAGCACCTGGCTGCCCGCCGCCTCCAGCAGGGGCTGCAAATCTTCCGGCTGCAGCAGCCGTGGGCCCTCCGTGGCCGCCGCGCCCGCCGGGATGAGGCACACCTCCAGCGGCACATGCACCTGGCGGGCCTGCACCGAGGGCAGACCCCGGAAGGCGGCAAAGAGCTGGGGCTGGTGGCGCTCCACCCAGCTCTGGAGGTGGGCGGGGGTGTAGGTGGGTGCTGGCGGTGAAGCTGCCTCCATGGAAGGCGGCCTGAGCGCTTGCAGTGCCTGCAGCACCAAGCTGGCGAGTTGATCCGGCGTGGTGAAACGATTCACCCCATGGGAAGCCTCCAACTCAGCCCGGAAGGCCGCCAGATCATCCGCGTCGGCGTTGCGATCGATCCACGGTGGCGGCCAGGGGTGATGGCGATCCACCGTGAAGACCAGGCGCGGTTTGCCATGGCGGCTGGCCTGCTCGTATTCGAGCTGGGTGATAGATCGCCGCTGGGGATTGTTCTCTGGCGGCCGGTAGCCGTAACGGTGGGCGATCAGCAACACATAAACATCCGCCGCCGCCACATCAGCCAGACAGCGATCCAGCGGCCGCTGATCAAAAGCCGTGTATTTCTCCATGCAATCCACGTCGTAGCGCACCTTCTCCAGCGCGATCTTGAGCGCGGCGCGGTGGCCCTCCAGGTCGATGAAGGTGGAGGAGACGTAGACCGTTGGCTGTCCCTTGGAGTTGGGCACCGCAGGCAGCTGGTGATGTGTGGCTTCCCTCAGCACTCTGCCGCAGGGAGAGGAGCCGCGCCGCCTCAAGCGGCAGGAAGCGCCCACCCATTGCTGGGGACTCCTTCGGGATCGTTTGCTCGTTCGAGCTGGAGCCCCGCACCCGGCCCCGTCTTAGGGACAGCACTTGGTGGGCCTGGCCTGGCGCCCGGTACCTTGTCGGCAGCTCCGCCCCCCCCCCCCGCGTTGAACACCGACCGCTGGTTCTACGGGGTGTTCCAGTCCGCACCGGATCTGATCCGTTGGCTGGCGGAGCCGTCCCCAGGCCTCGACGCCTCCCTCGGTGCGGTTCCCCTTGAGCTCGACCGCCAGTACCGCTTCTCGGCACCGGAGCTCAAAGCGGGCAGCCATCGGCTCGATGGCGTGCTCTGGCCCCTGGGAAGCGAGACGGGCTCAGAAGAGCTGCCGGTGGTGCTTCTGGAGGTGCAGATGCGAGCAGACATCGGCTTCCACCACCGCTTGGCGGCCCAGACCTACCGCTTCCTGCAGCTCCACCCCCGCATCGAGCACTGGCGGGTGGTGGTGATCACGCCGCACCAGCGGCTCCAGCTCGGGCCAGTGAAGCCACTGCGGAGCTTCCTGGAGCAGGTGCATTGGGTGAGCCTGGAGGAGCTCGGCCAACAGGAAAACCTGGATGCAGCCGTGGATCTGCTCACCCTGCCGGTGCGCTCTGAGCCGGAGCTGGCGGAGCGCTGTCGGCGGATCCTGGCGAGCCGCCGGGATCTGGAGCCGGTGGTTTTCTCTATGCTGTTCGAACGATTTCCAAAGCTGAGCAAGGAAGAGATTCTGATGATCGCCGGGTTGCCGCTGCAGGAATTGCGCCACACCCGCGCGGTGCAGGAGATCCTGGAGGAGGGAAGACAGGAAGGCCGTCAGGAGGGCCGTCACCAAGGCCGCGAGGAAGGACTGGAAGCCGGTCGGCAGCAGGAAGCCGCTGCCCTGGCCATTCGCCAGCTCAGCCGCCGCTTCGGGAGCCTCGATGAGGGCAGCCGGGAGCGGCTCTCCTCCCTGACCCTGCAGCAGTTGGAGCAATTGGCGGAAGACCTGCTCGATTTCACAGAGCCTGACGACCTGCAGGCCTGGTTCAACGACCACCCGGCTGGCTGAGCCAGGCAGCCCTCAGGCTTCCCACGGGCGGACAAGGCCCGCCACACCACCCCAAAAGCACACGTTCGGCTGGCCTTACGTCCGCATGAATGTTGTGGCTGGCAAGTAGAAGTACTTGATCAATGGCCCCTTGGATCGACGAAGAATAGATTTTGCGATGAAGAGTATATTTTGCCTTGAGCTGATCGCGGTGTGAGGGTAGCTCCTCTTCAAGCGGTTTGGCTTTGAAGGTCTTGTGAGCCTTTCTGGAGGCTGCACACTGCATCTGTGGAAGTATCAGAATAGTAAAGTGTTAAGCAATGGGAGTTTTTGGGCTGTTGAATCTGCCGCGTAGCGGCTTGATCCAACGCCCCCGCTCAGCCGCGGGAAGCAGCCAATGCAGAAAAAGAATTATTAGCATGAATGATTGGTCGAAGACCCGTCGGTTGCAGTGGGTTGTTGTGCAGCACGGTCAGAAGCGAGATACAAGCCCGAAACCGCAGCATTCTCAATATCTGTCGAAAAGTCTTGAATCCACGTGATCACATTATCTATGACTTCTATTGCATATCCGAGCTCAGGCTCAAGCATCTCGCCATGAGCAATCTTACATCTGCTTAGAAACAAGTCATTCATGAATGGCCCCCTCGGCGCCCATGAGGCAGCGAAATCAATTCCAATGCATTGGCATATGTTCAAGAATATTTCTTCATTGAGATTGGACTCGGTATCGATAGCGTTTTCTGAGCTTATTTTAACCGATTTACTTATTCCATGCGTGAGTAGATCTACTAGGGTTAAGTGAGGGCCAATTTTCTTTGTTGCGCCTTGTGCAATCTGCAGCTCTTGGCGGCATGCAAGAGCCTTGAAGTTGCTTGCTAGAGAAGAAAGTGATCTGGTCTTTGCGGTAACAAAGTCTACATAGGCTCGCGCCGCTTCTTTGACAAAGCCCTCCCAATGGGCATAGGCCAATACAATGGCAGTGCGCTTAAACTGTGGCTTGGGATTTAACTTGCCTCCTAGTATATCCATTTTTAGTGCAATAAGCTCTCGTTTTCTGATTTGTTGTTTATCAGCTAAATACTGAATAAGGATTTCGGTGTTTTGTAGCTTCATTGCTGAATCCAGTTCCGCCCGAATTTCGATGTTTCTGGAATTCGAGTGGAGGCCCGAACACCACTACCCACGAATGCATTGGAAGACAGGCTAGCCCAGAGGTTTTTATGTCTTTCGGTGAAATCACCTTTATCTGGAAGTTCGCCTCCATTGAGCAAATGATATAGCAGTCCACCAGCTACAACTTCATAGATCGAAACAAGCATGGGGCCAAGATAGCGACCCTTGACTGAATCATAGCGTTTGAATGAATTCTCCCCAAACAGTTCTGCTAGAAACTCGAATGTGCTCCGAAAGTGACTGGCGACCAGGCCTCTTCTTTGTATCGAGTCGCTTGCTAGCTTCAAGGCCTCCTTATTTAAATATGAGCTTAGTTCGACAATCTGCTGTAACTCTTCTGGAGTCTTCTCGGCAAAAATCAATAGACGACAGGCCAGTTCCACTTCATATGCTTCTTCAATGGCTTTGTCGGAAAGAGACAGTGTATCTTGGAAGGGCGATAGTTTTGCCAACTGCGAAAGCCATTCATAGTAAGAAACGTCTGCCATGACAAGAAGGCAGTTCCTTATTTCTTGGTGAGATGCTGCAGAGCCGCCCGCATTTAGCCTCTGAAAGACTTCGTACTTAACATCGCCGTCACTTGTGCTGCGTACAATGTTAATATCAAGACGAGCACGCTTGATTTTTATTCGAGCACTTGATGGTAACACTTTGTCATCATCTTCATGCTCCCAAAATCGACCCTCCAAGTCTGGAAGATAATTTGTCTTAGTAAGTTGTAGCATCTCCCGATCATGTCCATTTTCATCCTTAAGCTCTCCCACTACTTCTAGAATTGATGAAATACGCTGCAAGCCATCGATTACATCCCATTTTGAGTCTTCACGCTCTGAAACAAAGATTGCTGGAATGGGAATCCCCAGTAACAGCGACTCTATTAGCCTAGACTTTTGCTCAGGCGTCCAACGAAAAAAGCGCTGGAAGGCAGGGTGAAGCTCTAACTCCCCATCCTTGTACATCGAAATCAACTCGCTTACAGACATCGAATAGGACTCGGTCTGAACATCGCGAGAGTGTTTCTTAATCTGGTCTTCCAGTGTCATAGGGTTTTCCATTGAGATAGGCAATCATACAGTCCGCGCAACGCTCGCCATCACCTGGCCGCACAGACATGGTGGAATTGACAAGCCTCCTGCGGAGCGGCTCAGGTGAATGGCGATGTTAGCTTTCACGTCGCCCGACCAAAGGAAAAACTCCCCATTGCCCACCAAGCTGACACCGAGTAGTCATTTCTATAGTTCAGAATACCGCAAATCAAACGCGAGTTCAGCCTTGCGAGATGTCGGGGCAATGAAAAGGCATCCGTACCTACATTCCCAAAGCAGATGGTTTCCCCATCCCACGCTGCCTCATGGAATAAATCATTGCGAACATCGCACAACCTTTGCACCAAGTCCGAATTAGGTGGGCTCGGAATGCCGTACGCCTCTAGCATGAACCCAATTCGATGCTTATGAGGGACAGTTCTCTTTGGGGGCGCTGAATCCAACTTGCAGTGCAGCCTGTAAAGACCATCAAATACCATGTACTGGTGAATAAACTCATCCCATTCCCACTCTAGGCTTCTCCCCCTTGTAAACACATAAAGAATATGAATCAAGCGCTTCCGTATATCTAGAGTGTTGGATCGCCACCACTCGTAGCTGTGCCCAAGAAAGTCTAGGGTTGTCTCTGGACGGATGTGAATGCCACCCAGTGATCGAACGGGTACTCGTCCATCGAATTTCCAGTCCGCAAACTGCAGTCTCCTTCCATATACATATGCAAGCAGATGAATAATCAGAGCGTCGTCGGAAGATACTGCATTGGTTGCATCGAGTGGCGATGTTAGGCAAAGACGATGTGATGCTGGAAGGGGATAAAGCAAAGCTGGGCGGCCTGAGCGAGGCAACTTATGCTTCCTTTCCATGGTTCCTGGATCAAGCACGTAAAGAACCTCCTCCGGCGGATAGTAATAACCATCTCTATTTGAGCTTTCTTCGAGCCACTGAGTGCGATCTGAGTGATCCTCCAGTGGAGTTATGCTGCCACCAGAAAATTTCCCGCTTATTTGCTCTACGAGAAATCCAAACTCTCGGACATGGCGACTGCTAATGCTCATTCAAAGCTAACGCTTTATTAGCTGGTTCCGTGAACAACGGCGAACTGGCCTCGGCAGGTCTTTGATAGCCATGATCCCGCATACGGTCTCGCGAAAGACCAGCTCAAGATAAGCGTGGTTCACGGGTCCGATAACCACATGTTCAGTGCGCTACACAATTTCCACTGGGCTGCAGAGGTCAATAGGGCCCCGCTCCTGTAGGTGGCTCCGCCACCAACCGCCGATAAAACTCCGCCAAACGCTCCTGCAAATCCGGCGGCGCCCCGGGTAGCTCCAGGGGCCCCAATCGTTGCAACGCCCGCTCGGGCGGATCGGGGGGCAGGGGATTAGGGGGCTGGAGACGCAGATCGGGCCTTGCTCGCAATCCCGCTGGCCACCAGGGCGGTAACGATTCAGCTTCTGAACCAGTCCCCTCGCCGCCAGCTTTGGCGCCCCCAGCTCTGCCGCTGCCCCCCTGCCCAGAAGCCCCCTGCTGTAGCGCCTGCAGCAGCGTCTGGCGATCGCGGCCGTGCCAGGCCAGCAGCAGCCAGGGATCGTCATCGAGTTGGTGGGCAAACACATAGAGCACTGCGGCGATGTGTTTGCAGGGTTCGGCAATATCCGGGCAGCCGCAACGCACCTGCAGGTCTTCCCAGCGGCGCGGGAACAGGGCCACACCGGCTTCTGAGAAGGCCGCCTCCAAGTTGGTGGGCAGCTCACCGGCCAGCATTTGGGCGGCCCAGCCCAGCCGGGTGGAGAAGAGCTGCTCCAACTGGCGCCATTGGGCTTTGCTGGCCGCCTCGCTGCGCAGGCTCACCTTGTAGGGCGTGGCTCGCGAACCCTGCACTCGGGCCTCCAACCGGCCCGCCTTCACGATCAAATCCGTCACCCGGCCGCCGCGGGCATAGCGCCGGCCCCGCTCCATCCGCGGTCCCAGCCCATAGCCCTCCAGCACTGCGGTGAACCGTTGCGACCACCACTGGCTGGCCAGGGGTTCTTGGCCTTTACGTGGTTGCCGCTGGCCCTTCCGGGCCGATCCACCCTCAGCTGTCATCGCCTCCCCTCCGACGGCCGCAGCCGGATCAACTCGCGCAATTCATCTGTTGAGAGGCGGCTGAGGGCCTGTTCGCCGCTAGCCACCACCCGCTCCGCCAGCTCCCGTTTGCCCTGGATCAAGGCATCGATGCCCTCCTCGACCGTGCCGCCGCACACCAACTTGTGCACATGCACGCAACGCAGCTGGCCGAGGCGATGGGCCCGGTCGGTGGCCTGATCTTCCACCGCCGGATTCCACCAGCGGTCGTAGTGGATCACATGCGACGCGGCTGTGAGATTCAAGCCCGTGCCGCCGGCCTTGAGCGACAGCAAAAATACCGGCGGCCCATCCGCCTCACCGAAACGGGCCACCAGCTGGTCGCGCTGGCTGCGGCCCAGGCCGCCATGCAGCCAGAGGGGATCGCGGCCGCAGCGACGGGCCAGGTGGGCCGCCAACCTCTCGCCCCAGCTCGTGTACTGCGTAAACAGCAGCAGCTTTTCGCCGGCCTCCAGAATTGCGTCAATAAGTTCCTCACAGCGGGCCAACTTGCCGGAGCGGCCGGCCAGGTCGCTGCCGTCAGCGAGGTAGTGGGCGGGATGGTTGCACACCTGCTTGAGTCGCGTAAGACCCGCCAGCACCAAGCCCTGGCGTTCGATGCCCTCGCTGGCTTCCGCCTGCTCCAAAAGCTCATCGGCCACCGCCTGGTAGAGGGTGGCCTGCTCCTCGCTCAGCTGGCAGAGCTCGGTCTGCTCGATCTTGCCCGGCAGGTCGGGCAGGATCGAGCGGTCGCTCTTGAGGCGGCGCAGCAGAAAAGGGGCCGTAAGGCCCCGCAGCCGCTCGGCCGCCGCTGCGTCTTGGTCGCGCTCGATCGGCAGGGAGAAGCGCTCGCGGAACTGGGCCAGGCTGCCCAGCAGGCCTGGATTGAGCAAGTTAAGCAGGGCCCACAGTTCATGGAGGCGGTTTTCCATCGGCGTGCCGGTGAGAGCAACCCGGCGCTCGCCGCCCAAGCCGGCGGCGGCCCGAGCCATGGCGGTGTAGGGATTTTTCAGTTGCTGAGCCTCGTCAAACACCAGCCGGCCCCAGCCCAGGCCCGCCAAGGCGGCGGCGTCGCGACTGAGCACGCCATAGCTGGTGAGCAGCACACCGCCGGGGCCGAGATCCTGCACCGCCCGCCGCAGCGTCGCCGCCGTACGCGGCCGCTGGGGGCCGTGATGCAACCCCACCACCAAGTTGGGCGCGAATCGCTCCAGCTCCCGCCGCCAGTTGCCCAGCAGCGTCACCGGCGCCACCACCAGGGTGGGGGCCTGCAGCGGATCGGCCAGCAGGGATGCGATCAGCTGGGCGGTCTTGCCCAGGCCCATGTCATCCGCCAGGCAGGCCCCCAGCCCCAATCGGCCAAGAAACACCAGCCAGCCCAGGCCCCGTTGCTGGTAGGGGCGCAACTCACCCCTGAATGCCTCCGGGGTGGGTAGAGCCTCGGCGCGCTGGTGCAGATCGCCCGCCAACAGGCTGCCCAGCGGCCCGGCAGCCTCCACCCCAGCCAGCTCCAGCTCCGGCGGCAGCTCCAATTTGCCAAGGCCCAGGGCACTGCGCAGCAGCTCTGTGCCGCTGGCCTCCGAGCGCTGGCCGGCCAGGCGCAGCAGGCCGGCGACCGCCGCCGCATCCACCAGGGTCCACTGGCCCCGCAACCGCACCAGCGGCCGCTTCAAGGCGGCCGCCCGCTCCAGGCTGGCCAGCTCCGCTGCGCTCAGGGGCCGATCGCCCAGCACCGCCTGCCACTCAAATTGGAACAGCCCCGCCAAATTCAGGCCGGCGCCGCCCCCCGCCGGGGCCGTCTTGCCCCGCTTGCCGGCGGGCGCTTCCAGGGTGCGGGCCCGCAAAGCCAGCCGCTGGCCCTGGCGCAGGCCGCTGGGCAGCAGCAGGGAGAAGCCCGCTTCCGCCAGCAGGGAGGAGCGCTGGGTCACCAGCTGCACCAAAGCCGCCTCATCCAGCTCCAGCGCCGCCGGGGCCTGCTGCTCCAGCAGGGGGGCCAGCTCGGGGGCCAGGCGGGTGAGCAGGCCCAGCTGGCCCAACACCGCCTCAAAAGCAGTGGCCGCAAACCCACTCTCACCGGCCCAAAAGGCGGCCAGGGGCACCAGCAGGCTGGGGTCGGCCGCCGGCCGCAGCAGCAGCTCCACCTGCCAGCGGCGACGGCGAGCATCGGGCGGTTCATGGCAGCGCAGGCAGAGCTGCAGATCGCCGCTGGCCGCCACCCCCTGGCGCACCCAGGCACCCAGGCCATCGAGCAGGGCCGCTGCTGCACCCGCATCGGCGGCGGCACCCGGATCAGCGGCATCGGGCAGCAGCGAATCCTCCTGGGCCAGGGCCGCCAGCCAGGCGTCCGGCAGATTGCCGCTGGGCTGGGATGGCCGCGAGCCGCTAGCGGGCATGGGTGCGGTTGGGGCTCCGGCCTGCAGCCGCTGCCGCACGCAACGATCCACGGCGGCGGCGAGGGCCTCGGCCAGCTGCTGTTGGCTGGCCAGGTCGGCAGCCGGGAGCATGGCCTCCAGCCAGGGGCGGTCTTCAGCGGCGGGCAGGGGCCACCAGCGCGCCCGCAATTGACCATCCCCATCCCTCACCAGAGCTGGCACCACCCGGCCCGCTTGCACCAGCAGCTCTGCCATCCGTTCACAGCGGTGCAGCAAGGCGGGGTCAGGGCCCATCGCCTGAGTTGCGGATTCAAGGGGGGATTGGGCCATGGCAAGGAGAGCCCACTGGTCCCCATCATTAATGCAGGCATCAATGATGGGGACCAGTGGCGCAGGCAATAGAGGTGCCGCCAAGAGGTTTTGCGGCAGTGCCCACAGATTCGCTTGCTGAAAATCGGCAACCAAACCGTCCGAGCAGCGGCGCTGGCATTTTGCTAGCTAAGGATGGTGGAGGGCGATGAATACCCTGGTACTTAGGCATGTTCCCGATGGCCTCTACCGTCGTCTCAAGGCCGTGGCGGCCGGCCTGAAGGGGGGGGGCTCCAATGCAGCGCCCGAGCCCTGAGGAAATAAGGCGCTGGCTGGAGCAGCAGGTGTGGGCGCTGCCGCTGCTCGACCATCACCAGGCTAACGAGATCCTTGGCTATGGCGATGACGGCCTCTGTTCCTGACGCCTGTCTTGCGATCGATCTGGTGGTGGATTCCAGCGCCGTGATCGCCGTGCTGTTGCGAGAACCCGGCAGCCATCCCAGCGGTTTGAACTAACGAATGCTGGAAGCTGGGGCAGGTGGCTGGTTTGCTGATCCCGGCTGCCGGGAACCGCATGCCCGAGGTCAAGCTGATGCGGCTGGTGGTGGGAGATTGTGGTGGCTTGAAGCAAGCAAGGGAAGCGCTGTATTGCGGGGGGAGGAGTAACACTCCAGATCAGAAGCGGGACTCAGGGAGCTACAGCGACCACCGGAGTGCTTTACGGTGGCGGTGCTGGCGCATGGCATTGCTGGACATGACCGGGCTTATATCCATGAAGCCTGCATCTCGGCATTCCCCAGTCAGCACATAATAAAAAACATATAAGCTAGCTCATGGTGCCACCATCTTTAGGCACTTCGAGCCTCCTTTCATGGATCCCGCTCCATCTGGAAGAGCTTGAACCAATTATAATAGACGCCCGATTGAAGCAATCATCTAAATAATCATCGGCAATCTCAGCGGCCGCAGACTTGTAATCCAGGTCGCGAAGTATATCCTTTAACGCATAACCAACTTCTCGTTCATGGCGCCATAGTTCACGCGCTCTTCTCATCTCAGCCCATGCGCTCACTGCGGTGGTTGTTGCTGTCAGGGCAACTACGGCAAATTGAATCGGCCGGCCATAGTACTTATCTAGAGCAAGTCCAAGAGATGCAGTTATTGTAGTTGCAGCCGTAAGGGCAATGACAGCGGATGCGCAATGGCGATAGATCCTTCTGTGTTCGTCGGCTTCGTCGTTAAACCACAATATGTCTTTGGCCAGGATCCGCCTTAGAACTTGCTCATTCTTATTGTGAATCTGATCGGCATTGGCGCCGGAGTCCAAAGCAGTCATTGTCGATTGCAACCAGTCAGAGAAGAATAGCACCAAATCCAACTACTGGTAAATTAAAGCAACTTGACGACGCTATTAACCAGAGCAGGGGGCCAGGCCAACGCCGGGCATCACCTGACCGCAAGGAAGATGATACCAAGCAAGTTTAATCGTGTGATCTCCTGGCCGCGTAGCATAGGCCAGGGCAGACTTCAGGTGCGACGATCTTTGCATGGCAAATGGGGCGGCGTGGTGCCGCTCACTCGCTGCTACTCGCTAACCGCCTTGGTGCGCATTGCCGCCTCAAGGCTCTTGGTATCTTCAGCAGACAGCTGGGGCCGATTTAGCTTGATCGACAGCTTGTTGAGCGTTCCAGTGAACCGGAACGGCGGCTGGTAGTCGGCGTCATTGACGCCGGTGAGGGTATCTGAGCCGATGTCAAAGCTCTCATCCCACTGCAAAATCATTGGCAGGGTTTTGGCCATGGTTTTAGTGGCCACTACCTTGCCATCCAGCTTGAGGCTGCCGGTACCGGGGCCGCCGACGCCGCTGAAGTTGTTGAAAGCCAGGGTGCCCGCCCCCTTGCCTTGATACACGAAATCAAATTCAAGCTTGTGCTTGCCAGGAGAGAGCGGCTCGGCCCCCTCCCACTTGAGCCGCTCCAGATCCACCATGTTCCAGAGCCACACCGGCTTGCCGTTCTTGAGATAGAAGCCGTAGCCCCCGAAGCGGCCGCCCGAGGTGAGCAGCATGCCCTCGGCACCACCGGCCGGCACATTGATATCGGCACTCACGGTGTAGGAGCTGTTAAGCAGGCCAGGCGAATCGCCCTGGGGTAGCCCCACCATCGGATGGGTGTAAACGAACTCGGTGCGGCCGGCGGTGATATTCGGCCGAGGCACCACGATGCGGGCCGCCACCGAAGCATCCAGCGGGAACACCTGATACTTCTTGGCCTCGGCGATGAAGGCCTCCTTCATCTCCTTCATCTCCTTCACCTTCTGCGGGTTCTGGGCAGCCAGGTCGGTGGTTTGGCTGAAATCGTTGTTGAGGTTGTAGAGCTCCAGCACCTGGTTGTTGAGCGGATCCGGGTTGGCTGGGCCGAAGGCTTCCCAGGGGGCCCGGTTCACCTTGGTGCTCAGCAACCGTACCCGTTCAGAGGGCGAGACGCCCACCGCAGCAATCCACCCCTGATCGCTTAACGCTGAGGGGGCAAGGAATTGGTGGCGGCGTGAGCTGAGCAGTTCAGGGATCTGGCAGCAGCGAGGGCA
>JBILLQ010000065.1:0-18961 GCA_044375975.1 Prochlorococcaceae cyanobacterium | reverse complement strand
CAAGCCACGGGTGGAGTTGCGTGGCTGGGCGATAACCAGCCGGTCAACAAGGACAGTGCGATAGGTGGAGAACAGCCCAAATGATCAGGGTCTGCATCATCTGTGAAGGGCTCACCGAGGTTGAGTTCGTCAACCGCTGCCTAGAACCCTACCTGCGGCCCAGTGGCGTCAGCGCTTATGGCACTATTTTGAGCGCCAAGTCGGGACGCCATCGTGGCGGGAATGTGACTGTGGGCCGACTGGCCAAAAAGATCTCGCTCCACTACAGCGAAGCAGACAGGATAACGACCTTGGTGGACTTCTATGGCTTTAAAGACCGGGCGGCGCGCAGCCGTACCGAACTGGAGGCCGCCATCCTTGCAGGCGTTGCAAGTTCCACCAGGGGGTACCATCCGCGCTTCGTACTTCCTTACGTGCAGATGTACGAATTCGAGGGGCTACTCTTCACCGATCCTCAGGCATTTGAGTGGGTTGAAGATGGCTGGAATGACGAAACAAAGCGGGCCTTGGAAGCTGTGGCCCAAGAATTTACCAGCCCAGAAGAGATCAACGACAGCCCGGAGACCGCGCCTTCCAAGCGCATCCAGCGCATCTTCGAAGGGGTCTATTCCAAGACGGTGCATGGTCCACTAATCGCCGAATCCATTGGCATGGACGCCATCCGAGCCAAGTGCCCGGCTTTCGACGAGTGGGTAGGCAAGCTGCAAGCCTGGGGAGACGCAACCTGACATGGCCACGAAAAACAAGACGACCGGCCAGCCGCAAAGAAGCGGTGCTTCAATCAGGAACTGGTGCTAAATTGATGGATGCTTAGCTTTTTTGAGGGCTGAAACTTGAGCACGCTTAAGACCGATCGCAACCCGGCGGGATCGCGGTGAATCATGCTGCCGAAGCCGGCATAAATGGGCCTGCTGACTGGATAACGCTTCGAACTCAGTACTATCAACGGACACCCCTCGGCCGTTGTCAACATCGCCTCCAGCAGCTGGCTGGAGGCCAGCTTTACGAGCTTACCCCGCATCAGATCCAGCCCCTGATTCGATGCCAGCAGTTGCCTGTAATCGCCTCGAAGTTGACACTATAGATCAAGGAAATGAAACGCCCACGCCGCTGCAGCTCGAGTAAAATCGCCAGGCAAGGCTGAAGATCACCGCGAGAATCCACGGAAAGGGACACGGCCGGATCTTGGCCATGGCAGAGCTTGGATCGCTAAATTGCGCAAGAGACTTATTGACATGTTGATCAAGAGCTTCTAATGTTGTAGTTAAGCGGTACCGGGAATGCGTCCGATTGGACGACTTGCTAGATGCCGCTGGCGGCTACCAGGAAACGTTGTAAAACATTCGATTGCCTAGGTGGTCGCCGCAGAAGAAAGGCATATCATCGAAGTTATCAGAATTGAGTACAGAAAAGTATCCGCATTCAATCCCAAACTCTCTTTCTGCCGAGGCAGCCAAAGCTTGAACCATATCCTCACGTTGTCGCAGTGATCGTCCGTCATTGAACTCGCTTAGCTCGGCTAGATATCTGCCGTCTTTTGATACACGCAGGCGTCCAATTTTTAGTAGCGCACGCGCAAGATCACTTGTGTTATCAAGAATCCACAACCACGCTCCGCCAAATTCACCGACTTCTACAGATAATTGAGCATTTTCAACCTCCCAGACAAGGTCGGCGAAGCGATCACCTATCTCCTGTGCTTGGGCTGAAGTCAAGGAAAAGTATGGGGAGAGATCTACAACGGCATTCGAAATAGCGCATTGTAGACTCGCCGTTTCCATTAGCTGTGCGGGCAAAAGGCGGCAGGAAACAAGTACGAACGAGAAATGCCACTGATTCACCAGCTTGCGGTCTGTCAAAGAGAGAATATCAGATACAATCCAGTATGCTTCTTCATCTGTTTGAACGACTACGCCCATTCCATGGCAATGACTCGAAGTAAGATCCAAGCCGGGAATATCCCTTGGTTCTGAAACGATACCATCTTCTTCCATTTTTTGCTCGTACGAAGCTCGAGAATCCCGATACGGCCATCTCCATTCTCGCTCGTGTGTCCAATCGATTGGCCCATTAGAAGAGGGGTTATACGTGACGTATCGATACTGCTCGCACAGTGGCAACAGGGCCTCATCTATAACTCTCTCTTTTCCATCTCTCCCGCTTGGGATGCAGGCCATGCGATTATCTAATCCGTAGATAACGGGGTTGGCTCCCATATTGTACATGCCCTTTTTGTTGAAGACGAGGGCATAAGAACTCATAGCTTCCCCTCTGGCCGCACGGGCCGAACCTGATTCTAAAAAAGCGGCTAAAGGCATCTCGGTGAAACAAACAGCCGGGCACCTTCCGTAGATAGTTCTTGCGCCCCCTCGATATGACCAAGTAGCCCACAGAAGTTGATGCCGGATAGCACACCTAAGCATGAAGATTGCGGTCCACTTCGTGTCTTCATTGATATTAGAAAACCCCATGGACTCAGGCACGGCTGGTGTATTGTGACTACATATATCCAGATTGCGGAAAAAGTGAATCAGATAATCTGATAGATCAAATCGCGTAGTGTTCGTGGACGACATGTGCCTGTAGCGCATCTTGGGTTTTTAGTTACTTGCCGCAGTATCACGCGCGGCATCTAACGCTTTCTAGGGTGGTTCCATGAATCAGGGACTGCAAGCCACTTCTTTCCGCGAACCACGCCGAAATGGCCTCGGCAGGCCTGAAATAGCCATGATCTAACATAAGGTCTCGCGACAAACCAATTCAGGATAACCGTGGTTCACGGGTCCGAGACCCACATGTTCAGAATGCTACACAATGTCCACTGGGTTGCACAGCCTAAGCGATCACAGTCGAGCCCATGATTCAGCCCATGTGTGTAGACCAAGGCAGTTCTCCCATCTCTGGGGCCCAGTAATTCCCGAATCGTGTGATGCCCTGACCGCGCTCCAGCGGGTTTCTCTCCAGATCACCCACCGGGCCCTAGGGCAACAGCATCAGCTGATCCTTGCCCAAGTCTGCATGGCCGCGGCCCCCCTGCTACAGAACTTCACCACGATTGAACCGGGCCAGATCAGATCAGCCAGTCGATTGGCATCTAGTAGCGGCCCCGCCGGCAGCCGCACCACCTGGCTACCCACCAGAGCCAACCAGCGCTGCAGGCTGCGTTCGCCGTCGGCCAGGCTGGCCTTCAGCTTGTCACTAGCGACAAAGGGCTAGTCCAACCACCGGATAAGATTGTGGCTACGCATGATCTATCCCTGTTCATTAAACCTCACTCAGGGTGCAAAGCCACCGTGCTGTATTTCAGCCTGATATCTGTAGCTGCAACTGCTCGGTTTCGCTGCCAGGCAGAAGCTCAAACCGCGCCATGTCAGTGATCTGTCGCGGCTGTCTTCCGGGCCTAAGGCGACCCGTTATGCGGACGTATGCTCCGCTGGTCATGTGAGCCCGGTCGGCCACTGCATAATCATCTGCGTTAAGAATCGCTCGAGCACGAACGGTCTCGCCTTCGCCTGGAGGCAATAGAGCCAGTACCACAGTGCCGGAGCGTCGGCCATCGGACGACATTTCGCCCTCCAAACGTTCCACCGTACCAATATAAGTCTCAACATCACTTGTTTCAACAGGCTTTAGCTCTCTCCGAACTTCTTCAATCCTTGAAAAATACTCGCGCTGCAGCCTTATCAGAGTCGCAGCAGCATTTGTCGCCGGTCGCAACGCAGACCAATCGAAGCTCACATCCAAAGAATTATCAATCTCCTCGTCGTACATTCCGACAAGGGCTTCGCATAGATTTGAAGACACTAAAGGGCTTGGGGAAGTTCGTACTTCCACAACAAAATGGTCGAGAGTATCCATTTCGATAGCGGTCACGAGTTGCGCTAGGGCGCAACTGAGCGTCTCAGTGACCAGTCGAACAAATGGCACCTGCCCATCTGGATCCAGCGCGCCCTGCGCCTCCATGCCGTTAAGCTGGCAAGCCACCTGAATAATGTAGCTACCACATTCGGTCTGGCCAAATCTAGCCTTATCAACGAACTGGGCCGCCTCTGTCAACGTGAGGCGTGGATGATACGGGCGCGGGCGAAGTACCGTGCAGGCGCTCGCGCGCAATAACTTTTCAGTGCTATAGATAAGAGTTGAGGCGAAGCTTAGGGGCAAGGTGGTGCCTGCATTGCCCGAGTGCACACGGAAGCGCACCACATCGTCTCTAAAAAACTTGATTCTTGGAAGCAATCTAGTAATCGCACTCCCACTTAACTCAGAAATCTTTTCCAGGACGCTTTGGGCCGAGTCCACATAGTCTGGCGCCGATACATCCATCGGAAATACCAGCTGCCTGCGGGGAAAGTCTTTGTTCTCTAGAACATACAGGCGAGCGGCTATTGCTTCTTCTAGCAAAGACCAGCCCTGCGACTTAAGAAAGTCGCGAAGATCGGTAGGAGCGGGCAGCGAGGAGATTGCGCTCATACTGAAGGAGGCTGATAGAGGGGTACTTCCTGCCGGGAAACCTTGGCAAATAAATCGAGCAAACCCACTTTGTCAAATCGCTGGGAAAGAGGCAGGTAGACAGTCTGTCCACTGTCGTTCGTTGACAGCGCAGCACCTTTAAGACTCACCCAGTAGGCGCATTTATGCAGAGAAAGTGCGTCGTCCGTGTGCGAAATCCAATCGCTTGCGTTGGTGCTAGGCAGGAAAAGGACAACGAGTATGCGTGGCGTAGAAACCGCAGCTGAGCGAAGATCGTCGTACTGAGGAACTCCTCTGAGGAAATAGGAAAGACATTTCGAGACGGTCGAGGGGGTAGCCGTAGTAGCCTTTAGTTGGACCTTCAAGTCCACTTCATGCCGATATCCACCGTTCGGAAACGGTCCCCAACCTACGATCTTGGCGTCAACACCGGAGTTGTCTTCATGACGGGTGGTCACAGAGCAGGCCGCGCCAGCCGCTGAAGCCACCGCGTGCAAGTACGCGTAGCTGAGTTCTGACTCGACGTTATTGGCGCTGAGGGGTCTCATGCTTGCAATGTTAGGTGGTCCAGCACCTGCAGAGATGCTCTAGATGTGGACTTAGGTCCAGCGCTTGCCTAGCGCACAGACGGTAGTAGCGGAAGCCGTAACCGCCTGCCGCTGCAGCCGACCAGCAACTTGGCGGGGCGTTTTGCGCCGCCCTTGTGAGTGCGACGGTATCTGGAGAGCGGGATGTCGGCGCGTGGAGTGGAAGTGGCTGCAGTTTGCGATGCTTAACGCCATAAACTAGCTGCCGAAAGTTCACTGTATTTATTTGTTAGGCGGCAATTGCACTGGCTCAACCGATAGTCTTCAAGTACGCGGAGTAGTGCCTTGAGAAGCTTTGCGGCGCCTCCCTTGTCGAGGTCTGCAAATGACACAGCAGGCCTGCGGATGTGCTTATTTCGAGCTTACCATACAAACAAATCGGAATTTGTTTGTTGTTTTTAAACCTTCGATCAGGGCCACCCCCTTTATTGGCGAACCTCCAAGTGTGATCAACAACATATGAATCCGAGGGAACGTCACCATCTTCAATGAAGCGTTCAACACTCGTTGAAAACATAAGTGATGCATGCTCAATGGATCCCACCCCGTTGCCGTCATAGATCAGAATGCAATCCGGCATAAAATAAGCGGTGATGCCCCTGGCCTTGAGAACTGGAATATTCACATTGGTTTCCACCCAAGGTGGCGTTCCAGTGCCAACCACCGCAGGCTCTCGATTGACCAGGCTAGAAGCACCAGCGTTCACCTTAGACTCATGAGTAGATGACAAATTTCGTGAGTCGACATATGCCCACAAGCGCTTACATTTGGCGAGATAGTTGACAGCTTGTACTAGCTTGAAAAAGTGCGATGCGTCATCGGACTCAAAGTGATAGAAGATCTTGACTGTTCGCCTGCGAGATTCTAAAACCGAAACGACAATACTCAAAACGACTCCTACGCCACTAGATATAACCATTCCAAGCAGGCAGGAATTGATCAATGCCAAACCGAAAGCTGCTGCCGCAACCATGAATACCAGATAATCAAACCCGAACTCTTTATAGGACTTATTAAGCCGGTCAATCAGTTCTTTTCTTTCCGGATTAAGCAGATCACGAGTGCTTACAGCATTAAAGACTCGAGTAGGCGATGGCTCGACAAGCTGACATGCCCCCGCCTGGAACCCATCTCTATTCCCCCCAAGCTCCTCGCGCATATACAATCCATGCCTACCTGCATGCACGTATGAAGAGCCGTAAGGCCGTATACCTATGCGAAATCCAGTAACACCAACGGATGCCCCAATACCACTCTTTGAAAGATTGAATCTAATCGGGCCTGCCGACACAGACTTTCTTAAATACCACGCCATACTACTTGCCTCTCACCTGTTTCGTTGGAACCTTCTTAGTATGCCTCCTCACGCTCAAGATCAGAAGCGGGCACAAACTTCGGCATAGGAGAAAATCGTAGATCCCGCCTTCTGCATCTTGATGTTAGACCTTCTCATTGCTACTTGAAAGCTTTATAGAGTCAATGAGCATCTTCCTAATCTCGCTGATCGGAACTCTTCCGCTCAGCCGCTTAACTATTATATCGGGAGGCATTCCCTCACTTACCATTTTAGCTATAGCCTCGTAGGCATCTTCTGGTGAAATGTCGGGATCAAATAGCCTCCTATCATTATTTCTGTCTATTTCTGCTTCAAGTCTTCTGATGCGAGAACTCATTAACCTAGTATTTTCAAGAATTTCTCCAAGCATATCTTCTTTTGGCCTTGGCTTAGTAGGCTCAGTTGATATCGTTTCTTCCAGGATGGCTTCGAAGCGATCAGAAAACTGTTGCCAGTACGTTTCAAAAACCTGATCCAGAACACGCATATCAAGACCAGTTGCGCCAAGTGCGTTATTAAGCGTCTTAACCAAGGCGTGAATACTTTCTTTGGTTGGAAGTGTGTGGTTAAACTGAGCAAGCGGATCTTCTATATCCCTGGGCTCAAGATCAATCAATAAAGTGCACACTCTGGAAGTGGATAGACCTTTTGCAAGGGCGCCAGCTTCAAAGAGGATCCATGGTCGTGTCTTGTTCTCTTGCGTCAGGCAAATAATTCCTACGGTCGTATCTTTAAGTTGATCATTAATCTCTCCAAACCAGAGTGAACCCCTATCCAAATCACGTGTTGATATCCATGGTCTAATGGCTTGAATAACACAACTAAGCCAATCGCTAAGAAGGTTCGCGACTTCCTTGCTCCTGTTCCCTGACCAGCTGAGGAAGACTTTCATAGCTTAGCTGCTTTCTGACGTGTATGTCTTGCCGATAAGTCTAACGCTTTCTTAGGTGGTTCCGTGAACCACTCCCCAGGTCCGATCTCTTTCCGTGAGCCACGGCGAACTGGCCTCAGCAGGTCTTTAATAGCCCTGATCTCGCATACGGTCTCGCGACAGACAAGCTCAAGATGACCTTGGTTCACGGGTCCGATAACCACATGTTCACCATGCTATACAGTGACATCTGAGCAGCGTACCTCAAGCGGCCCACAGTTGAGCCACGATTGAGCCCATGCGTGTAGACAATGGCAGCCCTGCCACCGCGGGGGCCCAGTAAATTCACCGGCCCTAGGGCAACAGCATCAGCCGATCCCTGCCCAGAGCTGCATAGCCTCCCCCCCCGCTACGAACCATCCCCACGATTGAACTGATCCAGATCCCCCGGTCGATTGGCATTTAGCAACGGCCCCGCCCGCAGCGGCACCGCCTGGCTACCCACCAGAGCCAACCAGCGCTGCAGGCTGCGTTCGCCAGCAGCCAGGCTGGCCTTCAAGCTGCGTCGATGGCGCCCATCGGCGGGGTAAAGCCCCAGCAATGGCTGCGCTTGACTGCCGTCGTGAGCCACATGAATAAGGCTTGGCTGGCTCGAATCTGTAGAGCTGGCAGCCAGCAAAAGTTGCCTAAGCGTGGCGAGGTCTAGGGCGGGCATATCCACCGGGCAGAGCAGCAGCAGCTGGTTTGGGTGGTGGCGCATCAGCCGCCCCAGGGCAATGAGAGGCCCCTGGGGCGGCGACGGTTCGTGCAGCAGCTCCAGGGGCACGGCCAGGCTGGCGGCCAGTTGGCTGGCTCGGCTCAGGTGGCTGGCATGGCCGCTGAGCAGGGTGAGCGGCGCGCCCAGGGCCGCCAGTTGGCGCAGGCTGTGGTCGAGCCAGCAGCCCCCGGCCGGATGGGGCAACAGCGCCTTGTCGCGGCCCATGCGCCGGCTGGCGCCGCCGCTGAGCAGGCAGCAGCGCAGGCCCGCATCAGTGCTCCAGGCCCCTGGATTTGGTAGCGGTTGATGCCTTTTGGCCGGGGGCTGCTGCCTAGGTTCCATCTTTCACCCGTACCCAGCCGCCACCATGGCCATCGCCAGCTTTAGCGCCACTCTGCTGGAGGCCAAACGGCGCCTGGGGCTCAGCTTCGCTGAGTTGGGGGCACCGATGGGACGCGATGAGGTGTGGGTGGCGAGCCTGCTGCATGGTCAATCCACCGCTTCGGCAGAAGAGGCCCAGCAGCTGCTGGAGATGCTGCAGCTGGATCCTGCCTTGGCCGCAGAACTAACCACCTATCCAGTTAAGGGGGCGCTGAATCCCACCCTGCCCACCGATCCGCTGCTCTATCGCTTCTACGAAATACTGCAGGTATACGGAATGCCGCTAAAGGATGTGATTCAAGAGAAATTTGGCGATGGAATTATGTCAGCAATTGATTTCAGCATGCACGTAGATAAGGTGGAGGACCCCAAGGGCGATCGGGTTAAGGTAACCATGAATGGCAAATTCCTGCCCTACAGAAAATGGTAGAATGAATAATTTAACTGGTGCAAATATTGCAGTATTTAGTGCGGGCCTGCCCATAAGCATCCAAGCCTTGCCTAAGGTGGCGGAAGCAATAGCGCCTGCAGCCGTGGCTGTTATTTCAGAATTACCATTACCTTGGCGAAAGTAGTACCTGTCTTGCCAGAAGAATTGCCTGTGGCCAGTGGCGGCGAGTCTGCTCCGGGGGCCAGCGCCCTGCCCCGATCCCAGTGCCCCTACTGCGGTGTGGGTTGTGGTCTGGAGCTCAAGCCGCCCCAGGCGGGTGGCGAAACCTGGACGGCCCGTGGCGATCGCCATCACCCCTCCTCCCTCGGCCAGGTGTGCGTTAAGGGGGCCACCGTGGGCGACACCCTGGCCCACAACCGCCTCACCACTCCCCAATACCGCAGCTCCATCGACCAGCCGTTTGCGCCGATCAGCTGGGAGCAGGCCTTCTCTTTGATTGTTGGCAGCATTCGCTCCGCCCTGGAGACCCGCGGAGCCAATGCCATCGCCATCTACGGCTCCGGCCAGTTTTTGATCGAGGATTATTACATCGCCAACAAGCTGCTCAAGGGGGCCCTGGGTAGCAATAACTTCGATGCCAATTCCCGGCTGTGCATGAGTTCGGCCGTGGTGGGCTACAGCCGCAGCCTCGGCTCCGACGGCCCCCCCTGCTGCTACGAGGATCTCGATGCCGCCGAACTGGTGGTGCTGGTGGGCACCAACACGGCCGAATGCCATCCGGTGCTATTTCAACGCCTGCTCAAACGCAAACGCAAGCAGCCCCAGTCGCTGCGGATTGTCGTAATCGACCCCCGCCGCACCGCCACCAGCGATGCCGCCGACCTACACCTCCAAATTGCCCCCGGCACCGACCTGGCCCTGCTCCATGGCATCGGCCAGCAGCTGATCGCCCAAGGCGCCATCAACCAGACCTACGTGGAGCGCTGCACCAACGGCTATCCAGCCCTGGCCGAGCTCTGGGCCGCCTGGACGCCGGAGCAGGTGAGCCAGGTGTGTGGCCTGGAGCAGACGGATATTGAGCGGCTGGCGGCCCTCTGGGCCGAGAGCTCCGCCGTACTGACCCTCTGGTCGATGGGGGTGAACCAGAGCCGAGAAGGCAGCGCCACGGTGAGCGGCATCGTGAATCTGCACCTGGTGACGGGTCACATAGGCAGGCCCGGTGCCGGTCCCTTTTCGCTCACCGGCCAGCCCAATGCCATGGGCGGCCGGGAGGCCGGCGGCCTAGCCAAACTGCTGCCGGGTTATCGCCAGGTGGGCGTGGCCGAACACCGGGCGGAGGTGGAGCGCCACTGGCAATTCCCCGCCGGTTCGATCTCCCCCCGGGAGGGATTGAGCACCTGGCAGCAAATAGAAGCGATGGAACGAGGCGAACTGGCCCTCTGGTGGGTGGCGGCCACCAATCCGCTGGTGAGCCTGCCGTCGCTGGATCGGGTGAAGGCCGCCGCCAGCCGCTGCCCGCTGGTGGTGCTCAACGAGGCCTATGCCGGCACCGAAACCGCCGCCGTGGCCCACCTCCTATTGCCGGCAGCCCAGTGGAGTGAAAAGGCGGGTGTGATGACCAACTCCGAGCGGCGGGTGAGCTACTGCCCCGCCTTCCGCCAGCCCCCCGGCGAGGCGCGGGCCGATTGGCAGATCTTTGCGGAGCTGGGGCGGCGGCTGGGATTTGAACAACAATTCAGCTATGGATCGGCGGCGGATGTATATGCCGAATTCGCCGCTTTAACCGCCGGCCGCCTATGCGACCACAGCGGCCTCAGCCATCAGCTGCTGCTACAAGATGGCCCCCAGCAGTGGCCCTTTCCGGCCGGCAGCGCCCCAGGCGCTGGCCTGCCCCGCCTCTACGCCGACGGCCGCTTCCCCACCGCCGATGGCAGGGCCCAATTACACGCAGATGCACCGCTGGGCCTGGCGGAACCGCCGGATGCCAGCTATCCCTTGGTGCTCACCACCGGCCGCTACCTGGGCCATTGGCACACGATGACCCGCACGGCCCTGGTGCCGCGGCTGATGAAGCAGCACCCCCGGGCCCTGCTGGAGGTGAATCCGCAAGATGCCGAGCGCTATGGCCTCAGCGATGGCGCCCTGGCGCTGGTGCGCTCCCGCCGGGGGGAACTGACGGCCAGGGTGCAGGTGAGCGAGCGCATCCGAGCGGGCACCGTGTTTTTGCCCATGCACTGGGGCGCCGCCCAGGCCGATCCCTGCGAAGCCAACCGGCTGATGCACGAACTGGGCTGCCCCCTCTCCGGCCAACCAGAACTGAAGGCCGCTGCCGTCTGCCTGGCGCCGGGCCCGGAAGCGGGAGCGGAATCGGAATCGGAATCGGCGCAGCTATCAGCCACAGCATCAACTGCAAGCCACCACTAACTTCAATAACAGCTCGACAATTCATCTAACCCATCACCGCGAGCCAGGGGCGAGCTAATCATTGCTATTTTCGATCCGCCTGAAAATGCGCATTTGCTGTATCTGTTTGCAACGCCGCTTGGCAGTAGATCGTTGCAGGGATGGATTTCAGGGCTTAAACCATTAATGTGATGGTCACCTTTTTGGTCCCCAAGCATGGGGGCGGGCAGCCAAAACCATGCACAAATCCATTGGCCAGCTGGCGCTGATCGCAGTGCTTGCCTCTAGCGCTTGCCTGCAAAGGGTGCAGGCCAAACCGGCTGGCTTGGCTGGCCAGCAGCTTGGCGGGCTTGGCGATATCCAGCTGATTAATGGTTATCCAAACGAGCAGACGGCCCGCCGGCTCTACGACGAGCTGGATTTCCAACGGGCCACCCAGGCCTACCTCTGGGCCCTGCCGGCGGTGGGTTTCAAAGCTCTCTATGACGCCCAGGCGAAAACCATGGGCGTGCGCAACGGCGACGTATTGCTCTACCGCACCCTCAAAGACAAGGCGGGGATGCTCACCCCCAACATCACCACCCTCTACGCCTTCAGCTTCTGGGATCTGGCCCGCCAGGGGCCCCTGGTGGTGGAGGTGCCGGCCGGGCTCACCGCCGGCGGCGTGCTCGACATCTGGCAGCAGCCGATCACCGACACGGGGGCCAGACCGGTCCTGATCAGGGCGCCGGCGGCAAATATTTAATTTTGCCCCCCGGCGCGGCGGAGCTGACGGCTCCCGGCTACCGAATCCTGCGCTCCCCCAGCAACCAGGTGTGGTTCGGCACCCGGGGCCTGGCGCCCGAAAAGGCCCTGGCGGAAGCCACCGTGCGCCAGCACCGCCTATACAGCTGGAACCAGCGGGCCAATCCGCCGGCCACCAACTATGAGGAAGTGGGCGGTCGCCCCTGGCAGTCGGCTCAACCCGCCAACTTGAGCTACTGGCGCCTACTCAGCGAGCTCTATGCCAACGAGCCGGTGGCCCCCCGCGACCGGATGATCTTCGGGATGTTGGCGCCGCTGGGGATTGGTGCCGGTCAGCCCTTCAAACCGGATGCCCGCCAGGCAAAGATCCTCGATCAGGCCGCCCAATTGGGCGATTTGATGGCCCGCACCATCGCCTACGACAAGCGCACCCCCGGCGCCACGGTGTACCCCGGCAAGCACTGGGAGTACGCAGTGCTGTTCGATCTGGATCAGGAATCAGCCGACAAGCGGCGCGTGCAGTTAGACGAACGCAGCTCCTGGTTCTACGAGGCGATCGCCATGTCGGTGGGGATGCAGGGGCGGATCGTGGGCTTCGGGCAGGTGTATTTGGAAGCCTCCAAGGACGCCAAGGGCCAGTGGCTCGACGGCGGCCGCAGCTACCGGATGCGGGTGCCCGCCAACGCTCCAGTGAAGCAGTTCTGGTCGATCACCCTCTACGACAACCTCACCCGCGGACCGGTGATCACCGGTCAAGGTGCCGCCGATCTCAGCTCCCGCAAACCGGCATTGGCAACCAACGCCGACGGCTCGGTGGATGTCTTCTTCGCTCCCCAGCGGCCGGCGGGCGCTGCCAATTGGATCCAAACCATCCCCGGCAAGGGCTGGTTCGCCTACTTCCGCTTCTATGGCCCCACCGAGGCCTACTTCGCCAAGAGCTGGCAGCTCAACGACATCGAACCCCTAAAGCCGTGAACCGAATCCTCCATAAATCGCCAATCTCTTGGCGTTCCTGCTTCGCTCTGGCCACAGGATTGGTAGCGATGGGCAGCTTTCTGGCCCCCCTTCAAACGCAGGCAGGGGTGAACTCTCCGGCCATCGAGACCACCACCAAGACCACCACCAAGCCCCGCAAAGAAACCGTCTCTCCCGATGAGGCCAAAGCCATCGCCCAGGAGGCCTGGCTCTACGCCTATGCCCCCCTGCAGGGATATCAAACCTTGTGGAACCAAACCCAAAACAAGAAGTTTCCCGGCTATGTGGGCGGTTTCAACCAGTTTCGCCACTACGCCCGTTCAGCCACCCCGGCGGATCAGGATATCGTCACTCCCAACAACGATACACCCTATTCCTGGGCCTGGCTGGATCTAAGGGCCGAACCGATAGTGCTGTCTTTACCGGCGGTGCCAGCTCCCCGCTACTACGTGAACCAGTGGTTCGATCTCTATACCCATAACTTCGCCTACACCGGCGTTCGCGCCACCGGCCGGGAAGCCAGCAATTATCTATTCGCCGGTCCCCATTGGCGGGGCAAGCTGCCCAAGGGAATCAGCCAGGTGTTTCGCGCCGAAACCAACTTCATCGGCACCCTCACCCGCACCCAATTAAACGGCCCTAACGACATCCCGGCCCTGCAAGCATTACAGAGCCAGTACAGGCTCACTCCCCTTTCCCGCTTCATCGGCGGCCAGCCCCCCAGGCCCGCCCCACCGGTGAATTGGCCCGCCTGGGATCAGGAAAAGGCCGAGGGCATCGGCTTCATCAGCTATCTAAACGCCCTGCTGCCGTTCATGCCCACCGTGGCCTCAGAGCGGCCAATGATGGATCGCTTCTCCCGCATCGGCATCGGCCCCGGGCGGCCCTTTGATTCAGCCCGGCTGGAGCCTGCCATCCGCACCGCCATCGCGGCAGGGGCCGCCAGCGCCGCCAAGCAGCTGCGGACCAAAGCCCTTGCCCAGTCCAGCTCCCGGGGCTTCTTTGGCACCCGCCAGGAGCTGGGGCCCGACTACCTCACCTACCGCTCGATGGGGGCGATGTTGGGGATCTACGGCAACAGCAGCGCCGAAGCCCTCTACGCCAGCCAGCAGACCGGGCCCGATGGCCAGGTGCTCGATGGCCGCCGCCGCTGGCTGCTGCGCTTCCCCGCCGGCCAGCTGCCGCCGGTGAGTGAATTCTGGTCAATCACCATGTATAAGCTGCCCCAAAGGCTGCTGGTGGACAATCCAATTCAGCGCTATTCAATCGGAGATCGCACGGCTGGCCTGCAGCTGGGAAGCGACGGATCCCTGGAGATCTACATTCAAAATACCAATCCTGGCCCCGGCAAAACATCCAACTGGCTGCCCGCTCCGGCGGGGCCCTTCTTCTTTGTGGCCCGGCTTTATGGTCCAAAATCCGCCGCGCTAGAGGGCAAATGGCAACTGCCAAGTTTAGTGGAGTTAAAGTGATTAAGCCCAGGCAAAATGGCCGATAACCCCTATTGCCGATGGCGGTGGGGCCGAATTAGTAGCAGCTCCCGTGGAGCTTGCGGCCTGGGGGTTGCTTGGTATTGTTTACATAATCTGTAGATCATTCAATGATCCCGTATAGCCGGTAATCTCAATAATCGCATCGGTGCTGGATTGATAGCCAGCGGCGCCATTGTTGAGGGCGATGAAGCTGCGGGAGACGCCGGAGGGATCGGCATAGGAGAAGCTGGCAGCGCGGTTGGCGAGGAAGGAGGTGCTGGTTAACAGGCTGGAAATTGATGTGGCATTTAGGGCAGATACGGCTCCCAGTTTGTTGATGTTTGCAGCGGCTACCGCCGTGGGGCCATCGAGGATATCGGTGCCGATGCTGAAATCGGTGATGCGATCAAAGCTGGCCAGGGTTGATGTGGTTAGAGAAGTGAATTTGAACGTATCGATACCACCCAGGCCTGTGATTAGATCCTTGCTGCCGCTGGCCGTGAGCGTGTTGGCAGTGGCGGTACCAATTAGCTGATTAGATGTGGAATCAATACTGAAGCGTTGGGCTGAGCTGGCGGCGGCGAGGTTGCCCGCTGCATCGGCAACGCGGGCGGTGACGGCATAAAAACCGTTGGCCAGAGCAGTGGTGGGAGTGAAGCTCCAGCTGCGGTCCGTGTTGTTGACGCTGGCGCTGCCCAGCAGGGTGGATCCGTTGTAGAGGCGCAGGCTTTGGCCACTGCTCAGGGAGGCGGAGATGCTGCCAGTGATGGTGGGGGTGTTGTCGTCTGTGGCCGCATAATTGGCCAGGTTGGCTTGAATCAAGCCGACGTTGTCGGCTACGGCGCCGATGCTGGCGGTGATCGCTCCGATGGTGTTGATCACCAGCGCCCCATTGGCCGCCAGTGAACCTGTGGCACCGGGTGCCGCCAGGCTGAGGCTGGCGTTGTTGCCGGCGGCATCTTTGATCGTGCCGCCATTGAGTGCCAGGGCATTGGCGGTGAGTTGATCGAGATCGGCGGAGCTATCGCCAGCTTGAACGGTGTAGGAGAAAGAAAGAGTATTGGTGCCGCTGCCGCCGCTAAAGGTGGCATAGCGATCGATGACGCCGGTTTCCAACTGCAGCCTGGGGCTGCCACCGGTGGTGTCAACCACCAGCGCCTCTGAGAACTGGACGGTGAGGGTGATTACCGCGCCGATGCCATAACTGCCATTGGCGGTGCTGGAGGTCACCGGTGCTACGGGTGTGGCGGCGGTGTTAGCGAAAAAGAGCGTGTTGCCGGCGCTATTGCCGATGAACAGATCGAGATCGCCATCGCCATCGGTATCCGCCAGGGCCAGGTGGGCGGCAAAGCCCACATCGCTAATGCCAAAGGGATTGGTGCTGGCGGCGGCGTAGGCGGGAGCGGTGGCACCGGCGATGGCGGTGTTGCGGAAAAAGAGCGTGTTGCCTTCTTGGTTGCCGATGAATAGATCCAGATCGCCATCGGCGTCAGCATCAGCAAAGCTGGGGCTGGCCAAATCGCCCACATCGCCAATGCCAAAGGGATTGGTGCTGGCGGCGGCGTAGGCGGGATTAGTAGCGCCGAGGCCGGCTGTATTGCGGAAAAACAGCGTGTTGCCGTTTCTGTTGCCGATGAATAGATCTAGATCGCCATCGCCGTCGGCATCCAGCAGGGCCGGGCTGGCGTAGGCACCGCCATTGGCAATGCCAAAGGGATTTGTCTGCGCTGGAGAGTAGGCGGGAGCGGTGGCGCCAGGGTTGGCGGTGTTACGGAAGAAGAGCGTGTTGCCGTCGAAGTTGCCGATGAAGAGATCTAGATCACCATCGGCATCGATATCCGCCAAGGCCAGGCTGGAGTTGGAGCCGACATCTGCAATGCCGAAGGGATTGGTGCTGGCGGCAGCGTAGGCGGGGGCGCTGGCACCAAGGCTGGCGGTATTGCGTAAAAACAGCGTGTTGCCGTAGCGCTCGCCAACGAACAGATCCAAATCACCATCGCCATCGATATCGGCAAAGCTGGGGTTGGCGAAGTAGCCCGCATCGGCAATCCCGTAGACATTGGTGCTGGCGGCTCGGTAGCTGGGGACAGTGGCGTAGCTGCCCTGGCCGCCGGTGGGCCGGGCGGTGTCAACGGTGACCGATTGCCCATTGCTGTAAGCCCGATTACCCACCGCATCTATTATTTGGACACGGAATTGATAGCTGCCATTGGCGAGGTTGATTTGGCTGGCGATGGTGTCAGCCCAGGTGATACCATCATCAATACTGCGCTGATAGACAAAGGTGCTGCCATCCTCCTGGCCACTCAGGGCCAGGCTAAAGCTATCGTCAGTGGTGATGCCATCGGTGGCGGAGCTACCACTATCGCTGAAGTTGGTCAGGTTGAGTGTGCCAGGAACTGGGGCGCTGGTATCCACCGTGGCGGTGTAGGCGCTGCCGGCGGCCGACTGGTTGCCCGCGGCATCGGCGACGCGGGCGGTATAGCTGACACTCTGGGTATCGGAGAGGGAGCGACTATCCGCATAGCTCCAGGTGGTGCCATCCTCGGAGACAGTGGCGTTGCCAAGGAACTCGCTGCGGTCGTAAATACGAACGGTGTCACCGGCAGCCAGGGCAGCGGAGAGAGTGCCGCTGATTGATAGGGAGGTGTCGTCGGTGGTGGCGCCGGAGGCGACAGTGCCGGTGAAGATGCCGACGTTGTCGGTGATGGCTGTAACCGCCACCGTGGTGGTGGGGGCGGTGAGATCCACGGTGATCACCGCGTCATTCTGCGACGGGTTAACGGTGGTGTTACCAGCGAGATCGGTTTGCCGCACGCGGATGGCACCGATGTCGTAGGAGCCTGCCGCGAGGGTGAAGGAGCTGTCGGAACCGGTGGTCCAGCTAGAGCCGCTGTCGGTGCTGTATTCCCAGGTGGCGTTCTCTTCAACGCCGCTGACGCTCACGGTGCCGACGTTGGTGACGCCGTCGGAGTTGCTGGCGCCGCTGTCAGTGGCTAGAGAGAAGGCGGGAGCGCTAGGAGCGGCGGTATCAACGGTGAGGGAAATGGTGTTGGTATTGAAAATATTGCCTGCCGCATCGCTCACCACAGCGCGGAATTGATAAGCGCCATCGCTGAGCTCGCTCTGCTCCGTGGAGGTGGTGGACCAATTGCTGCCGCTATCGGCTGACACCTGATAGTCAACGGAGGCGCCGTCTTCCTGGCCGCTGAGGGAAAGATAGAAGCTGTTGCTAGTGGAAATGAAGTCGGCACTAGAGGCGCCGCTGTCGGTGTAATCGGCGAGGCTGAGGGTACCGGCGTTAGGAGCGGCGGTATCAACGGTGGCTATATAAGCGCTGCCGGCGGCCGACTGGTTACCGGCGGCATCGGCAACTTGGGCCGTATAGCTGACGATCTGGTTATCGCTCAGCGTGCGGCTATCGGCATAGCTCCAGGTGGTGCCATCCTCCGAGACAGTGGCGTTGCCAAGGAACTCGCTGCCATCGTAAATGCGAACGGTGTCACCGGCAGCAAGGGCAGCGGAGAGTGTGCCGCTGATCGCTAGGGAGCTGTCGTCGGTGGTGGCACCTGAAGCAACCGTTCCCTGGAAGATGCCGACGTCGTCGGCAATGGCGGTAACCGCTGCCGCAGTGATGATCGGGGCGGTGTTGCGGAAAAAGAGGGTGTTGCCGTAGTACTCGCCGATGAAGGCATCGAGATCGCCGTCGCCATCGATGTCCACCACGCTGGGGCTGGCGTAGCCGCCCACATCCCCCAGGCCGAAGGGATTGGTGCTGGGGGCATCGTAGGCGGGGTCGGTGCTGCCGGCTGCGGCGGTGTTATGGAAGAAGAGGATGCTTGATAAGTTACAACCTATGTTAATGCCGATGAAGATATCGAGATCGCCGTCGCCATCGATGTCCACCAAGCTGGGTTTGGCGTTGGAGCCCACATTCTCAATGCCGAAAGGATTGATGCTGGGGGCGGCGTAGGCGGGGTCGGTGCTGTCGGCAGCGGCGGTGTTGCGGAAGAATAAGATTCTGCTGCCTTCTCCGCTCTCACCAATGAAGAGATCCAGATCGCCGTCGCCATCGATATCCACCAAGCTGGGTTTGGCGTTGGAACCCACATCCCCCAGGCCAAAGGGATTGGTGGAGGCGGCGGCGTAAGCGGGGTTGGTGCTGCCGGAATCGGCGGTGTTGCGGAAGAAGCGGGTGTCACCGTCTCTGTTGCCGATGAAAACATCGAGATCGCCGTCGCCATCGATGTCCACAAAGCTGGGGCTGGCCCAGGAGCCCACATCCGCAAGGTCGAAGGGATTGGTGGCGGCGGCTTCGTAGGCGGGGTCGCTGCTGTCGGCTGCGGCGGTGTTACGGAAGAAGATGGTGTCACCGTCACTGTTGCCGATGAAGGCATCGAGATCGCCGTCGCCATCGATATCCACCAAGCTGGGTTTGGCGTTGTAACCCACATCCCCCAGGCCGAAGGGATTGGTGCTGGGGGCGGCGTAGGCGGGGGTGTAGGTATCGATCGTGGCGGTATAGGCATCGCTGGCGGCTGATTGGTTACCGGCGGCATCGGCGACGCGTGCCG
>JBILLQ010000131.1:0-19087 GCA_044375975.1 Prochlorococcaceae cyanobacterium | reverse complement strand
ATATCATGTGGTTCAGGGTATTGAGAATAGAGCTGCCAAGAATGGCTATTTTGCCCGGCCCCTATCAGTTTAACTAACTTTACAAACCGTAACCTAGGTCGTTTTATTTATGGCGACCTACTTAATAATCCTTCTCGCAGACCCCCGATCTACAAAGGCCACAAATAGAAGAGTATCTCCCATTGGTGCCAGTGCGACCATCCTCACTTCGCCATAGTCAGCCCGATCATCACTCCAGACAAGAGCAACATCCCAACTGATCTGAGCTGTAGCCGCCATGGAGAGGCCATGCTTGCTCAGTCTGATCGCGTCGTTCCGTGCTGAAACTCAACGGGTAGGCACTGCCCAACAGGCCAACCAGAGCACTGAGCCTGGGGCCGTAAGGACTGCCTCCAAATCCGCCGGAAACGCGGCGCAGGTGCTGGTAGAGCAGCAGGGGCACACCAACCGGTGCAGGCGGTGCTCGATCACCACCGGCGTGACGGCGGAATCTCGATTACCTGATGGCGCAGGGGCTCTGGGTCCTCACCCTGCAGCAAGGTGCCGCGGCGGCGGCAGGCGTCGTGGTCATGCTCCACCACATCATCTACCCGCTGGATCGGCAGCAGCTCCGGTTCGGATCCGGGATAGCCCGGCTGGCCACCGCGCATGCGGCCACTGCCCTTGCGCCGCTCAGGCGGCTTGAACCCGTCGCTGGAGGGCGGCTTGGAGGAGTTACGGGAGCTGCGGCCGATCCGCTCCCGCAGGCTGGCCAGCTCGGTCGCCAGGGCGGTGAGCTGGTGTCGCAGCTCCTCGTTTTCTTGCCTGAGTGCCTGAATCTCCTACTGTTGAGCCTGGCACTGAGGGGACAGCTCAAGACATCCAGCCCGCACGCTGACCGGAGTAGCGGTCCAGTCCGCTTCTGTTATCCAAGTCGGTGGGGTGCCATCACAAGCAGTCTCTGCCTAAGATGCAGCCGGGATTCACGCTTCAGTCAAGGGTTCAGCAGGGTTGATGTTCGGTGCAAGCCGTCCCGGCCCCGGAATGGGTAAGGCGGTTTTCATGAAGATGTGTATATTCTTTCTAGGCGGCTGTGCCCGGTCGCGGCTGTTGCTGTCAGCTTAATGGAGTTGTGACACTCTTTGCGAATTGCTGCAGGCAAGCAAATCAGAAAATATCCTAGGGAAGAGTAAAATAGATGTTGTAGACCAAGCATATAACCGGATGCATTAGATACAGCCCGCCCCGTGACTCAAGAGGCATGCCCGATCTAGACAAGCTCGAACCCGCCCTAAGACATGCGCTTGACGTCTGGCGGACCCGGTTGGCGATCCAGCCGGACCTCGAGGATCGCCGGGTGACCGTGAGTGTCGAATATGCCGGAGATATTGCGGCTTTGCGGCGCGCCGGGCTCAGCACGGGTCATGATGCGGACGGCGAAGTGACCGGTCAGATCGCGTTCCGCAACCTCGAGCGGCTGGCGGCGGTGGCGGGCGTCTTGCGCGTCACCATGCAGCCGAACGCCAAGCCCCTGCTTGATCAATCGGTCAGCGAGATGCGCGTGCCCTGGAAGGTTCCGCCGGGATTCTCGGGCCGGGGGGCTGGCGTCATCATTGCAGTGATCGATACCGGCATCGACATCTTCCACGAATCGTTCCGGACGGCAGCCGGACAGACGCGGATCCTCGAACTGTGGGATCAATCGGCAACCACCGGCGGCAGTGCGCCGCCGGCGGGTTTCAACCAGATCGGCCGGGTTTACAACGCTGCGCAGATCAACGCGGGGATTACCGCCGGCCCGCCATTCGCCAGCGCCGACAGCAATGGCCATGGCACCCATGTGGCGGGGATCGCGGCCGGCAATGGGAACCAGGACGACCGCTGTTCAAAGCCGGGAAGGTATGTCGGCGTGGCACCACTTGCCGATCTGGTGATCGTCAAGGCAATCGCGTTACCGCCGGGCAGCAGCAGCGACACCCGCGACGCAATGCGCTGGTGCGCGCAGGCGGGCGTGCGCCACGGCGGCAAACCGGTGGTGATCAACTGCAGCTTCGGCTCCGATCTTGGCGCCCACGACGGCAATGACTACAATGACATTTCCGTCGACCGTATCCTGCGCCCGACCGGCAATCCGGTTCCCTCGGGGCTTGCTGTCGTGGCTGCTGCCGGCAATGAAGGATATGGCCACACCCACGACAGCGGCACGCTGCAGCCGACTGGACAACCCGGCGCTTCGACGACCGTATCGTTCTACATGCCCGACAACTCGACGGCGGCTGATCCCATCAGCTTGTGGTACGACGGTGCTGCATCGATCACTGTGCAGCTCACCGCGCCCGCCAGCACGGCCTTTCCCGGTACCAATACCACAGGCGCGTTTGCGCCGGGAGCGGCCGGTTCGCCGTTCACCATCGGCGGCATGCAGATCACCATCACTTCGCCAACTGTGGGGAACGCTTCGCACGGAAACAAGAAAGAAATCTCCATCAGCATTAGCGCCACCAACAATCGCCGAAATCGTGACGGGGTCTGGCAGCTGATGCTGACCAACACCTCGGGTGCCGCGGCCAGCTGGGATATCTGGCTTCAGTCAAATCACGACGAAGGCTATCCGTACTTCCGGCTGCCTTCGGAGAGCGGCGATCCGCCGGTGCGGCGTCGCAACAACACGATCAGCTCACCGGGAAGTTCTCGCAACGCCATCACGGTGGCCAGCTATGAGGACAACGAAATCCGGGCGAGTTCGTCGCGCGGCCCGGCGACGTATCCGCCCGGAACACCCTCCGGCGAAGTCAAGCCGACGATCGCTGCGGTCGGCGTGTCGGTGACGGCGGCACGCAGCCGTGACGACAAGAACGAGCCGTCCTCCTGCTGCGACCAAAAAGTCGTCGACAAGGAGGGGACCAGCATGGCCTCGCCGCATGTCGCGGGGCTGGTCGCCTTGATCTTCGAGAAGAACCGCAACCTGACATTCGAGCAGGTGCGCGGCCATCTCCAGCATTCGGCGCGGGTCGACGGCATTCCCGCCGCAGAGGCGCCAGTGCTCATAGACCCGTTGCCCGGCATCCGGTGGGGCAATATCTGGGGCGCTGGCAAGGTGAATGCCCAAGTGGCATTGGCAGAGGTGCCGCCTGCCGCGAACCTCGGTGGCGGTGGCGGTGGCGGCGGTGGGACGATCTCTATGGATGAAACGGAGTGGGGCTACACGCCGCACACCATTTATTCGCGGCTGGCAGGATGGCGTACCAGCTATGGTCCGCGGCCCGGACTGATGCTGGTCTCGGCGCTTGTCAGCCAGCATGTCGATGAGATCCTGCGCCTGATCAACAACAACAGCCGCGTCGGGGCGATATGGCGCCGCAACGGCGGTCCGCTGCTGGTGCGCCAGCTTTTGTACAACCACCAAAGCCAGGTATCCTTGTTCCCGGAGAGGGTTGCAAGCCGCGATGTAGGCACCCTGATCAACCGGTTCCTGCCGATCCTCGACCGGTTCGGCGGTTCCCGGCTGAAGGCTGACATCGCCCGCTACCGCCACTTCGTGCTGCGGTGGCCCGGAGCCGATTTGACCAGCCTCGATGCCGAGGCCCTCAGCCTCGGAGAGCGGTCATGAGCAGCCCCTCCGCCCTCGATGCGCTGGCCCGCATCCTCAGCGATGCTCTGACTCCATTCGCCAACCGTCTACAAAGCGACCAGGCCGAGGAGACGATGGCGCAGCTGGGCCTGCGGCTGCCCTTGAGTGACGCTGGCGTTACACAGGCGCTGCAGTCCTCGGCAACGGCCTGCTCGCAACTGCCAGCCGCAGTGACGACGCTGATCGATGCCGCGGGGGCAAGCGACGACGACGCGCTGATCGCAGCGATTGTCAACCTCGGCGAGTTGATCGTGCGGACCGGCACTGCCTTCACACAACTCGGCAGCGCACTCGACATGGTCATCCAGAGCAATGGCGGTCTGAACGCGGCGCAGAAGACGCGGTTGCACGACGTGGCCGAGAAGCTGCCCGACCGTTTACTGCATCTCGCGCTCATCAGTTATGTCGAGGACAACCAGCCGGCGGTGAAGGGGGCGCTCGAACTGGCGGGGCTGTTCGACGATACGCTGGTGAACGCCGATCCGACTGACCCGAGCCTTGCCGCCCATCACCTCAGGCAGGTTCGTTTCGACCGCATCGCGCCGCTGTTCTCGGATCCGCTGCAGCATCTCAAGGACCTGTACGGCTTTGGCGAAGCGGGATTCGACGGCCTTGAATTGTTCAGCCGCATCAAGCAGCTGGTCGACCGGCCGGATGCGGAGGCGCTGATCATCAAGGCGCCGGGACTGCCTGCGGTGCTGGAGGCTTGGCTGTTCCGCATGGAAGTGGTGCCCGGTGCCGCGCCGGCATTGCAGGTCCGGCTGCGGGTTCCGGCTGAAAAGGATCTCGACGTCAGCACGCCGCTAGCTGGCCCGTGGTCCGCCACCGTCACCTCCAAGGCGCGCTTTGAGGGCGGTATCGAATTCTTGGTGCATCCGACCCAAGGGTTGCGCATCGAGCCGCCTACCGCCGCCGCATTGCTCGACTTGGCGCTGGGCGTTAAGGCCGAGAACGCCGATGCCTCACCGATCATCCTGGTTGGCCAAGCCGGTGGTAGCCGGCTGGAACTGCAGCGGTTCGCGGCACGCCTGCCGATCAAGCTCAGCGCCTCGGCGGGCGCGCCGTCACCGAACGTGATGCTCGGTGCGGAACTCGAGCTCAAGCAGGGCAAGGTGGTGATCGATGGGTCGCAGGCCGACGGTTTCCTCGCCAGCCTGATCGGCGGCATCAACGTCGAATCGGGTTTCGATCTAGGTGCATTCTACGACACCGCCGAAGGACTGCGGTTCACCGGCAGCGCCACCATCGAGATAGCCATTCCGACGCACCTGTCACTTGGACCGGTCGAGATTCCGAGGGTCTATCTGATCGGCGGGTTCGACGACGGCGCCATCCCCATCGAGTTCTCGGTCGACCTCGGCGCCAACCTCGGGCCGCTGCAGGCCAGCGTCAGCCGCATGGGTGCTACCGCCGACATCAGTTTCCCGGAAGGCGGCGGCAACGCCGGGCTCGCGCAGATCGACATCGGCTTCAAGCCGCCGACCGGCGTCGGCCTGTCGATCTATGCCGGCATCGTCAAGGGCGGCGGCTACCTGTATCTGGATTTCGACAAGGGTGAATACGCCGGTGCGCTGGAACTTGTGTTCAGCGGATTCCTGACGGTCAAGGCCATCGGCCTCATCACCACGCGGATGCCGGATGGATCGGATGGCTTCTCGCTGCTGATCATCATCAGCGCGGAGTTCGGCACCCCGTTCCAGCTCGGTTTCGGCTTCACCCTCAACGCGCTCGGCGGATTGCTCGGGTTGAACCGCACCATGCAGCTCGAGCTGATCGCCAATGGCGTGCGCACCGGCGCGATCGAGAGCGTGATGTTTCCCGACAACATCATCGAGAATGCGCCACGCATCATCAGCGACCTGCGCGAGTTCTTCCCGCCATCGGCCGACCGCTTCCTGATCGGGCCGATGGCCAAGCTGGGCTGGGGAACGCCGTCGCTGGTCACGGCCTCGATCGGCGTCATCGTCGAGATCCCGCCAGGGAACATCGCGATCCTCGGGGTGCTCAAGGTGGTGCTGCCGGACGAAGATGCGGCACTGATCGTCATCCAGGTGAATTTTATCGGTGCTCTGGAGGTCGACAAGAAGCGCCTGTGGTTCTTTGCCGGGATGTTCGAATCGCGGGTGCTGTTCATCACGCTCGAGGGCGAGATGGGCCTGCTGATCGCCTGGGGGGATGAAGCAAACTTCGTGGTCAGCGTCGGCGGCTTTCATCCCTCGTTCAAACCGCCGCCACTGCCTTTCCCAAGCCCCAAGCGGATTGCCATCAGCATCCTGAACGAGGCCTTCGCGCGGATTCGTGTCGAAGGCTATTTCGCGGTGACATCGAATACTGTGCAATTCGGCGCCCAGGTCGAAGTGTTCTTTGGGCTGAGCGAATTCGGCATCTCAGGGTTCCTCGGGTTCGATGCGCTGTTCCAGTTCTCGCCGTTCTATTTCATCATCACAATCTCGGCGTCGCTCGACGTCAAGGTATTCGGCATCGGCCTGTTCAGCGTGCACATGCGCGGCGAGCTTGAAGGCACCTCGCCGTGGCACATTGAGGGCGAAGGATCGATCTCGCTGCTGTTCTTCGATATTGACGTGCCGTTCAGCCATACGTGGGGTGAAAGCGAGGGTACCACGCTGCCGCCTATCGAGGTGATGCCGCGGCTGGTGGCCGAGTTCAACAAGCTTGACAACTGGACGGCACAAGTCCCGCCAGCCAACAGCCTGCTGGTCTCGCTGCGGAAGATCGAGACCACCAGCGACCTGATCCTGCACCCCGTCGGCACCCTCAGGTTCAGCCAGCGCGCCGTGCCGCTCGACCTCGTGCTCGACAAGATCGGCAACCAGCGCCCGAGCGATGCGTCGCGTATCACCATCGAACTGCTCGACGCCGACATCGGCAAGCTGGCTGACACCCGCGAGTCCTTCGCAACCGCGCAATTCCGTAACCTTGGGGATGCGGAGAAGCTCAGCGCGCCGGCGTACGAGAAGCAGAACGCCGGGGTCGAGCTGTCTGTCACCGGCAAGCAGATCCGCTCGCATTCGGCGGTCAAGCGCGTGGTGCGCTATGAAGAAATCATCATCGACAATGACTTCAAGGGCCATATCAAGCGCTTCGTCGGATTCGCCCTCGACCTGTTCCTGCACTTGCTGGCGGGCAATGCCGCCAGCCGGTCGGTGCTCTCGACCGAAACCAAGCGGCAGAAGGAGCCGGTGGCGCAGAAGATCAAGGTCAACGAGGCCCTATATGTTGTCGCCTCGAGCGTCGACAACACCGGCCACGGTGCTGGCGGGGCATTCGCCAGCCAAGCAGCGGCCCAGGATTTCATGCGTGCAGAAATCGGACGTTCACCGGCTCTAGGGGGTACGTTGCACGTGATACCGGTTGCCGAAATGCAGGAGGTGGCATGAGCGGCAAGATCGGCACTTATACATTCCTGCCATGGCTGCGCCAGGGCATCGCCAACCGGATCCAGACCGGCGATCTCGATGCCAGCGTCAAGTCCCGCGCGACGATCACGGCCAACCTGAACCTCAAGGGCACGGGCGGCGCGGACGGGGATGTCTCGGCTGCGGTGCCCCGCGAGGTGGCGCTCTATGGTCCGGGCGACATCGTCGGCATCGAGGCGTCGGCGGTGATCCGCCATGAGCCCGGTGACTGGATCACCAACTTCGAGCCCAACTATCTGCCTCATATCGAGTTCTATGACGAGGAGTTGCCTTACCGCTATACCCCAGCGGCACCAGCGGGTGGCCGCCTGCGTCCATGGATTGCCCTGATTGCGCTTGCCGAAGACGAGTTCAAAGAAGGTGGCAATATTCTCGGCAAGCCGCTGCCTTTCATCGAGATCACGGCAAATCCGCTCGAGAGCGTCTTTCCGCCGCCGGAGGAGCTCTGGGCCTGGGCTCATGTCCAGATCAACGAGAACCTGGCGGGCAGCGGCAGCGCACCCCAAGCGGCGAATGTGGATGCAGTCCTGTCACAATTAGAAGCTGTGCTGGCGAAACGGCCCGACCGGGCCTACTCGCGGTTGTTGTGTCCGCGCAAGCTGGCGCCGAATACGGGCTACCACGCGTTTCTGGTGCCGACCTTCGAGACCGGCCGCCTGGCGGGATTGGGACTCGATCCCGCCACGGCGCCGCACGCAACCTTCTCGGCCTGGGGGGCCGGCCGCGATGTGCCGACCCTGATGCCTTATTACTTCCGCTGGTACTTCCGAACCGGATCGGAAGGCGATTTCGAATACCTGGTGCGATTACTTGAGCCGCGACCCGCCGACGAGCGGGTCGGGCGGCGCGACATCGACGTGCAGCAGCCGGGCTCGAATGTCGCTGGCATTACCGACCCAGAGCTTGACGGTGTCTTGAAACTTGGCGGGGCGCTGCTGGCGCCGCTCAGCGACGAGGCCGAGCAGGCGTTGAAGAAGTGGGAGGAGTGGGACGAGCCCTATCCGCACGAATTCCAGCAAGATCTCGCCGCGTTCGTCAACCTGGCGGACGACTACGCCCAGCAGGCGGCGGCGGCTGCCAACCAGAACACCGCGCTTGACCCAGCGATCCGCGATGACCCTGATCCGCTGATCACGCCGCCGATCTATGGCCGATGGCATGCCCTGACCCCGCGGCTGCTGAAGGACCCCGCCGGTGGCGACGTTGCGAACAACCGCAACTGGATCCATCAGCTGAACCTCGACCCGTGCTGGCGCAGTGCCGCCGGTTTCGGCACCGACGTCGTGGTGGCAAACCAGGAGGCCTATATGGACGCGGCCTGGGACCAGGTCGGCAGCGTGCTGGAGGCCAACCGCCGCATCCGCTTCGGACAGTTCGCCAAGCTCACATCGCATGTCTGGTATGCAAAGCATCTTGTGCCGATGAAGGTGCAAGGCAACGCCCGGATCATGCTGCTGACCGCGCCGGTGCAGAAGCGGATCATCAACCAGGGGGTCACGGTGTTCCACCAGGCGCAGCAAAGTGCAGTCACGCGTGCCGTGACTTCGGCATCGCTGCGCCGCATGCTGCGGCCGAATGCACGACTCCACCGCTATGCAGGGTTTGACGCGGATTCAAATGTCAACCAGCTGGTCGAGCGCATCAACGCCGGGGAGATCACCGCTGCGCCACCCAACACGGTGCCCAAGGACCTTCAGACGGTCGAGGATGTGGCCGAGGCGATGCGTCCGGATGGCCTGTCGGGCGAGATCCTCGACCTGCTGAAAAAATATCCCTGGCTGTGCTTCGTGCCGCCGCTGCTGCTGCTAGTGGTGATGCTGATCCTGCTGCTCCTTGCCGGTGCGGGCATCTTGCTATGGGTGCTGGCGGCTGCGGTGGCTGCCGGTCTTTTCTATCTGTGGCGCCGCCTAAGTGAATTGGCGGCGGTCGGGGCGGCGGCGGATTCGATCACCGGAGAGAACCAGACTCCCGGCTTGGTCAGTGACCTGCCGCAGAGTTCCGATTTCGAACTGACGCCGGCGCTTGATCTCTCTCACCTTTACCCTGGCGAACCTCCGAACCCGGCGACGCCGGGCGGTTCCGACAATACGCAGGCCCAGCGATTCAAGGCCGCATTGCGAGACATCTATGCAACGGTGCAGGACGGCCGCGCCGCCGGCATCAAGCCGCCCCTCAAGCCGATCGACATTGGGGCTATCGCCGGCGCCACCTTGGCAGCACTCGATCCGAGCAAGACAGTGCCACGCTTCGTGCTCGGACAGATCTTGATTCCCCCGCACATCATCGGGCTGATCGGCGAGACATTCACCGAGGCGATGGCCTATCCCGAGTTTGACATCCCGATGTACAAGCCGCTGGTCGACAGATCGACCGAACTGTTCGTGCCCAACCTCAACTTCATCGAACAGAACACCATCACGCTGCTCAACACCAACCAGCGTTTCATCGAATCCTACATGGTGGGCCTCAACCATGAATTCGCGCGCGAACTGCTGTGGCGCGAATACCCGACCGACCAGCGCGGCAGCTACTTCCGCCAGTTCTGGGACGTCAGCACATTCCTGAGCAGCACCTCCAACAATGAGGCGCGGCGCGAGGAACTCAAGGACATCCCGCCGCTTCACCTGTGGCCCAAAGCATCCAAGCTCGGCGACCACGACCACCGTGAACAGGGGCGGGACAACGAGGAGGAACTGGTGCTGGTGATCCGCGGAGAACTGCTGAAAAAATATCCAAACGCAGTGATCTATGCGCACAAGGCGAAGTGGCAGCCCAAGAGTGAGACCGACCCGATGCCGGACAAGGCCAAGGAGCGGGTGTTCGATCCAGACGTCGCGATCAAGACGCCGCTGTATGAAGCCAAGGTCAACCCGGACATTTATTTCTTAGGCTTCGACCTGGTCGAGGGCGAAGCGCGCGGCGATGACAGTGTTGATGATCAGCCCGGCTGGTTCTTCGTGATTAAGGAACGGCCCGGCGAACCGCGCTTCGGTCTCGACATCGACCGCGAAGGACCAATCCAAGTGTGGAACGATCTGGCGTGGAGCGATGTGGTGCCCGGCGTCAGCGATGGCGACTTCATCAAGATTTCCAAGGCTCCGCAGCGCAGCTTGCCGAATGCCCCGCCAACCGGCCCCGCACAGGAAAAGGAACCTCAATGGGAGGAAGATCACCTCCTAAGTTGGACGACTGGCGTCACTTCGGCGGAACTCGCTTACATTCTGTTCCAGGCGCCGGTACTGGTGGGCGTGCACGCGTCTGAAATGCTGCCGGAATCTTAGGGGGGATCATTGTCATGGCCGAATTCGAACAGACTCAAAAGGACTTGAATACGGCTCGTAACGAATTGGCTGCGGCGCGCCGTGAGCTGTTCGTCGCCGGCGAACGCCTCAGCAAGCTCAAGCGAAGACGGGACGCCATCAGCCGTCGCCGCGATGAGCCTGCCAGGGAAGCATTGGCAACGCTGGCGGCGAAAGAACGCAAGCTCAGAGCCACCATCAAGTCGCTCGAAGCCCGCCAGCGTGTTCGCCTCGATGGGCTGGCAGAACAGATCAAACTTTTCGACCAGTTCACCAACCCAGTCGACAATGTTGCAAGGCTGGATGACCGGTTCCCGATCCTGCTAATGCCGCTGCGCCTTGAAACCCGGTTCAAGCGGCAGAGCGCAGGCGATGGCGGCGGTACGCAGCTCTGGTTGCGTGTCTACCCTGACGACATCGCTGTGGACACGTTCGAGGAGGTGCTGGCGGAGGTCGAAATTGCCAATGCCAGGATCTATTGGACCAACATCTGGAAGGCCGGGGGCGTCGCGGGGCGCAAGCGCGCGGCCTGGCAATCACTGGTCAAGAGTCACGGGGCAGGGCGCGCCTATTGGATCATCCAACAGCTCAAGCCGCTGAATCCCGCCGAAGAACCGGTGCTCGCCCCCGGCGAGCACTTGCTTGTCATCGTCACCGACGCGCCGCTGCCGCCGGCCGAGATACCCGCAGTACAAGCCTATTGGCGGCGGGTATTCCTCGCCGGCAACGTGCAGGGCGAGCTTGATGCCGCTTTCGCAGAGCTTGCGGCCGCACTAGGCAATCGCCGCGCAGAGGCAATCGCTACCAACTATGTGCCGCAAAACCTGGCGCAGCCGGCCGCCACGGCAGAACCGCCGGCAGTGGTGAATGTGGCCTTCCTCGAGATGCCGGATGCGGCCACCATCGACAGCCAGCAGCAGCCGTGGATGCATGCCGCCGATACGGCCGTTTTGCCGGAGAGGCTTGTGGTAATGGGTTTCAATGGCGATCAGCAGACGTTGTTCCAGGTCGGCCGTCCGATCCCGCCGTCGCTGTCGATCGGGCCAAATCCGGCAGCACCGCCGGTCGAGCAGATGCGGCTCGAGGATGGCGAGCTGGTGGTCCCCGAAGCGCTGCGGTGGATGACGGACTTCGATGAGGCAGTGGCGAACGGCATGGGCTTTCGCATCGACCTCAATGATGTTCAGGCCCGTGCCGGATTCGACCGCCTGTTCGTGCTCGGCGTGCGTCTCTCTTCGGATGCGGTCGACGGTGCTGCCGAGCTGGAACGCCTGATCGGCAACCACCAACGCAGCCGCAAGGGCTTCAGCCTGTTGCCGCAGGGTGCTCCGACAAACAATGTGGAGGACGAGGCCTCCGGCTACAGCTGGCGCGAAGACGCCGATCTCAGCTACGAGCACTATTTCAGCGAGGCTCCCCTGGACGATCCGGAGGATTGGCAGGTCAGGAAAGATGGACGCTGGCTGGCCGACAGCCTCGGCATCGATGCCAAGGTGCTACAAATCTCGCCAAACTACCATGCGATTGATCAGCTCGAAGCCAGGGCCATGCAGCAGGCGCTATGGCCGGCAACGCTTGGCTATTTCATGGAAGACATGATGGAGCCGGTGTTCGATCACTTAACCGTGCGCAGCACACGGGCATGGTTCACACGTTATGTGCTTGGCCGCGGCACCATCCCGGCGGTGCGTGTGGGCAAGCAGCCGTATGGCATCCTCACGGCGGCGCCGTTTTCGCGCCTGGCATGGATCAATCGCCAGTTCCTTTCTGACGATCGCCTGCAGGTTGGCATCCCGGACCAAGCGCGGTTCCTTATCATGTTGTATGGCCTGATTAGGAAGGCCGACGTTCAGTGGACCGAGCTGGCAGCAACCGTCTCCTATGTCGGCAAGCCGAGCGCTGACCAGCAACAGGCGCTGCTCGACGTGGTTGGATTGCACCCGTCCTCGGTCGAATACTATCAACGCTACGCGGAGAGCACCGAACAACTTTATAACCGGCTCAAACTGACCCGCCATGGCTCGGAGTTTCTCGCCGCGCTCATCGAGCTTGGATATTTCGAGAGCGGCACCCTCTTGCTCAAGGCGCTTGGCCATCAGCCCGGCGAGGCCGAGGCGATACCGGACATCCTGAACAAGCTGTTCCTGGAGGCCGCCAATCTGCTGAAGGGTCCGGTGATTGATGACGTGCCGCTGTC
The DNA here is from genome assembly GCA_044375975.1 of Prochlorococcaceae cyanobacterium. GTDB lineage: Bacteria > Cyanobacteriota > Cyanobacteriia > PCC-6307 > Cyanobiaceae > UBA5018. The sequence continues at coordinate 6,544 of JBILLQ010000131.1, read as the reverse complement.
GGAGACAGATCCGGTCCGCGCCTATCGAGACGACGGAAGCAACTATCTCGACTGGTTGATCCGTGCGGCGCGCGAGTCGCACGACACGTTGCGCGCCCAGGCCGATTTCCTTGATGACCGCCCGCCGACCGCGCTCTTGTACCTAATGCTGCGGCACGCACTGGACATCGGCTATGTCAGGACCGGCATCCAACTCCATCTGGATGCGAACCTGCTGAGCCAGGCCCAGGCGAACACGGCGCGGCGGCCCCCCAAGTTCATGCATATCGCAGAGGCGCAGCATGACACGGGCAGCCCCTGGCAATATCTGTACAAGACAGAACCGCTCATCACCAACCAGCCGCAACTGACCATCGGCCGCTTCATCCCGACCATCCTGCAGACGCGCAATCCCTATCTGAACACGCAGATCAAGGCCATCGAACGGCTGGTGGACGTGCCGACGGCGCGCCTCGAACGGGCTTTCGCCGAACACATCGATTGCTGCACTTACCGGCTGGACGCGTGGTGGCTGGGCCTGCTGAACGTCCAGCTCGAACTGATGCGAGCGATGCCTGTGGAGGGCGATGATGTTTCGGCAGGCCGCGCATCGGCCAGCCGAGGCTGCTATCTAGGTGCCTATGGCTGGCTCGAGGACCTGCGGCCGGATCGCAGCGTTATCACGCCTGTCGATCTGCCAACGGAGCTGGATGCCATCTTCAACAAGGAGGACCAGGAGCCGTTGACGGAGGACTCGGAGAACTTTGGCTATATCCACGCGCCGTCTCTCGATCACGCCGTGACTGCAGCGGTGTTGCGTAACGGTTATCTGGCCAATGCCACGCCGGCCAATCCAGGTTCGTTGGCGATTAACTTGACGTCCGAGCGGGTACGCTTGGCTATGGGCGTGATCGAGGGGATGCGCAATGGCCAGAGTATCGGGGCTTTGCTCGGCTATCGGCTCGAGCGTGGCCTGCATGACCGCCCTAGGCTGTTTCTCGACGCCATCATCTTCGAATTGCGCAAGCAGTTCCCGCTCGTCGCCGACCGCTTCTCCACGACCCGCGTCGGCGACGACACGGCGATCGAGCAGATCGAGGCCCGCAACGTCGTCGACGGACGGCGGTTGGTAGAGCACGTCGAGGCGCAGACCGACGCCAACCGCAACTATCCGTTCGGTCTTGGCAGCAAGCTGCCGGCGATCAGCGATGCCGCCAAACTGGCAGCCATCAATGCCGAGGTCCAGAAGATCGTCGACCTGAACGACGCGGTCGCCGACCTGGCAATGGCGGAAAGCGTCTACCAGGTGGTGCGCGGCAACTACGACCGTGCTGCGGGCACGCTCGATGCCTATGCCAAAGGCAACTTTCCGCCGATCCCGGAGGTCGTGCAGACACCGCGGAGCGGCATCGTGCTGACCCATCGTGTTGGCATTCACCTGCCGGCGGGCCTCGATCCGGACGATGCCTCCAACACGACGCCGCGATCGAAGGGTGAACCGGCGATCAACGCCTGGCTGGCGTCAAAGCTGCCGCCGTTGAACACGATCTACTGCCAGGCGGTCTTCTTCGATCATGCACAGGCCAGGGAATCCTCCAAAACGATCACCGCCGCCGAACTTGGCCTGCTGCCGATCGACCTGCTTTTCACCCTCAATCGCGACGGCAGGCAGGACCTCAAGGCGCTGGATGATCACATCATCCACCATGTCGTACTGAAGTTCCAACTACGGCCGGACGCCGATATCCGCATCCGCTATCGCGACCGGCAGCCAGGACTGATCTCCTTTTTCGAAGTGAGTCCGCTGCTCGCCGACCTCTACGCGCTGTTGTTGCGATCGCGGCCGCTGAAGCCGACCGACGTGCGCCTTCCCAACGAGGCGAAGAAAACAGAGGAGACCGTTGCGGCTGTGCGGCCAGTCAAGGTGACGGCGGTGCATTACCTGCTCGATAAACAGCGCGAAGCTCTGGCGCCATATGTGAGCGCTACGGGCGTGCTGCTCGATGACCCGGACGAGGCGGTGGCCGAGGCCAATGCGATCGACCAGATCGATGCCCTCATCGAGGACTATTCCGTGGTGGCCGATGCCATCAGCCGCTTCGGACTGCCCGGTGCCGGCCTGGGTTTTGCCTGGGACTGGAGGCGGCGCGGCTTCGCCGACCTCGCGTCGCTGCTTGAGGCGCGGATCGGGCGCTGGCAGGCCCGGCTTGCCGCGTTCGATCAGAAGATCGCGGAGTTTCCAGGCCTGGCGCCGGCCATGAACAACGAGGAACAGATCGCCTGGCTGCTGCAGGCAGCCCTGCTGATTTCCACTGAGATCCTGCTGCCGCCATCGTCTGGCGATCCGCAGGATCTTGTCGATGCGCTCACTACCACGACGCGGCCGGCGTTCGTGGCGGCGCTCGCGGTCCTGACGGGCATTCTTCCTGCCGCCACCGGCGTAGGCGGTCTTTACCGTGCCATCGAGGCAAGGCTTTCGTCCATTGCCCTTCACGATGCCGAGGCTTTCGATCTTGGCCCCCCTAAGGCGGCGATCATTGCCTTTGCCGGCACGTTGCGGTCCAAGGCGCAGTCCCTGCTGGAAGATCTCGAACGGCGGCTGGCCGCTGCCAATGGTTTGCTTAAGGCCGACCCGGGCGCTTCGCCGGCTAAGCGGGTCGAGGCGCTGACCGAGGCAATGCGGAAACTCACCAGCGCCGACTTCATGGTCCTGCCCGAATTCACACTGGGCGCAGACCATGCCGCCGAGTGGCAGGCGGCCTACGACGACCGGGCAGAACTTCTCAAGTTCTTGCACGACGAGGCGGATGTCGATTTCCCGGTCGACGACTGGCTGTATGGCATCGCACGTGTGCGCGAGAAGCTGCATCACATCGAGAGCGCGACGCAGCTCATGGAGGCGCTGACAGGCAGCACGCTGGCGCTCGAACCGTTACAGTTTCCATTGCGGGCAGATGACGCCTGGCTAGCCCTGCAGTTCCCGGACAAGAAATCCGGAGGCGAACCGTTCGTCATCGATGAGGACAAGCTCTTGTACACGGCGCATTACGGCTACGGCGCGCCGTTCGATGCAACGGCACCCTTGCACTGCGGGGTGCTGGTGGATGAATGGACGGAGGTGATCCCGCGGACCGAGGAGACGACGGGCATCGCATTTCATTACGACAGGCCAAACACGGAGCCGCCCCAGACCCTGCTGCTCGCACTCCCCGCTGACTTCACCGGAAGCTGGGACTGGCAGGATCTAGTCGATACGCTGCATGAGACGCTGGACTTGGCGCGCAAGCGCGCGGTCGAGCCGCGCCATGTGGACGACACCGCCTATGCACGTTTCCTGCCGGCAACATTGTCTTCGGTGACCCGCTATCCGATTTTCCAAATGCTGAACCTAGCATTCAACAACGCGGTGCAATTCACCGCGACCGAGGAATAGGCCCATGAACGAGTTCATCGCCCTGGAGAACATCGACCTAGTGCTGCAGCGTGAGCGGTTGCTGCCGACGGTGGTGATGTGGAACCGTCTTGAGGGCCGTCCACGCCGCGAAGACTTCCTCCGGGCGTTGCGCGCCGAGGTGCGGGATCCGTTGTGGATGCTGTGCAAGCAGTGGCAGGTCGGCGAATTCCGTGGCGATGACGCAGGCTCGCCGGTTTTCGCGAAGGTGCACATCGATACCACCCGGATCACCCGCTTTCGTGCCGGGCAGGGCGAGGCCCGCGATTTCGACAATGAAACGCCGCTGGAGGCCACGGTCGAGCAGCGGCCGGTCAACTACTTCGGACAGGACCATATCCTGTCACTGGACATCAGGTTGGCGCTGGGCCGGCAGTGGCTCAAGCTGCTGAAGGCGGCGGGATTGGTTTCGCTCGCGGCGCTTTTCGTTGCGCAGTATGGAATTGATGAGCCAGATCCAGCGTCGCGTTCGGACGCCTTCATCACCGCCCATCCCCCGGTGTGGCAGACGGTCTCGGCCTTGGCGGGCAGGGCGATGGACGGTGCAAAGCTGTATTTCCACTTGAAGGCCGACAGCAGCCATCGCACCTATGACGGGATCGGCGTGGCGGACGCCGACAAGCCGGCGCTGGATCAGTTGGCAGCGCGGTTCTTCGCCTGGTACGAGGGATTGTTCCACCAGCCCCAGGATGGCGCCAATAATGCCTGGATCGGCTCGCAGCTCGAGTATCAGTTTGCGCTTTCGGCACCCATCGACGCAGGCGAAAAACGATTAGTCGCCGAAGAATACTATCAAGGTCAGCTCGATTGGTACAGCCTGGACATCGAACCCCAGGCGCCATCCCTCTCCGACGGCGGCGCGGCTCAAGCGCCGGCTGATCCACGGGCGTCGTTCACCAATTCGTTCTTCCCCGTTAACCTGCAGTTCGAAGGGATGCCGAATACACGCTGGTGGACCTTCGAGGACAGCAAGACCAGCTTCGGCGACATCAAGCCGGATACCACCGACATCAACAAGCTGTTGCTAATGGAATTCGGTCTGATCTACGCTAATGACTGGTTCATCGTGCCGTTTCAGCTGCCGGTCGGCTCCCTGGCAAAAATTGCCGGCCTGGCGGTTACCAATGTGTTCGGCGAGCGCACCTGGGTGCGCGCATCCGGTACTGGTGCTGACGAAGACTGGCAGCGCTGGGCGATGTATAATCTTACCGTGAAGGGCAATTCAGATGTGGCGGCCGATACCACGCTGGTGATGTTACCCACGGTGCCGAAGCGCAATGATGGCGACCCGCTTGACGATGTCGGCCTGATCCGCGACGAGGTTTCCAACATGGTCTGGGCGGTTGAGCACCGGATACCGCTGGCGACAGGACTCAGTGCTCGCGGCAGCGAGGCCGGCATCGAACTTGCCAAACGCCTCGAAGGCATACTTGACGGAGAGATCAACGGTGGCTTGGTGGTGCCAGCCATCCTCGACGCGGCGGCGGCAATCCGATACGACTTGATGCAAGACGTTCCGGAAAACTGGATTCCGTTCATCCCTGTCCATGTCGACGGCAGCAACCGCGAGATCCAGTTGCAGCGGGCTTCGATGCCGCGCATCATCATCGGCGATCCGAACCCGCCGGAGAAGATCAAGCCGCGCAGTGGGCTGATGCGCCAGGGATTGGATCAGACGCCTGCACAGCCCTATTTCCTGCATGAGGAAGAGGTTCCACGGGCTGGAGTACGGGTTACGCAAGGCTTCCAGCGCACCCGGTGGCACGATGGCCGGGTGTTCGTGTGGCTCGGCGTGGGCAAGCAGACGGGCCGTGGCGAAGGCCATAGCGGCCTGTCGTTCGATCGGGTCAAATCGACCAAGCAGCAACTGCGCCCCGCGTTGAGACGGTTTGTCAATCAATGACCCGATGATGTGTTCGCTACACTTGTGCTGAGCGGGGTCATCGTTGTAGCTGTCAAATTCCTAGTCAAGCTGCTACTGGTGTCTGAAACAGACCGGAACGGCTCTACTCCCCAATTCGGCTCTGCTCGTACAAAGGCAATTTAAAGCAAAGGGCTTATAGAGATACATCATCGCTACTTCACTGGATGCGAGCAAAGGCGTGGGGCATCTCGCATAGTATGCTCTCCAGGATAATCAGAGCGCAAAATCCTGGCCAGGATTGATCAGACAGATAACAACCATCAACTGTTTCTTGGGTCTCGGGCCGAACCACATGCCAGGCGTACCGCAGGCAGACTAAGCATTTGTGCTCTTCCCTGGCCCTAAGGAAATTAATAGCATCTACCTCGCTCTTTAATGCATGATATACTGGGAACCAGATCTTGTTGCTGCTTGAAAATGCAAAAAGAATGATATTGCCATGTCCAGTTCTCCGTAGGGTAGCGTAGAAAGAATTGTCGACCTTTTCAGATGTTCGAGCTGGTGCGAAAGCTTAGGAGTTCGCTGAAAATCCTGTGACCTCTGCGAACATGGGGCAACTGCTCCAGTCGTGATGCGAGGTCAACAGGAGCGCAGCAGCTCACTGTTCTCGTAGGTCTCGATCGAGGAGCAGATCCCGGCGAACCATCCGCTACGGCGGATCCGCAAGCTCGCCGATCAAGCCCTCGATCGACTCAATCCCACCCTCTGTCAGCTGTATGCCTCGGAAGGCCGCCCCTCAGTGTCGCCGGAGCAGTTGCTGTTGGCCTCGTTGCTGCAGGTGTTCTATGGCATCCGCTCGGAGCGGCTGCTGCTTAAGCAGCTCCACTACAACCTCCTGTTCCGCTGGTTTGTAGGCCTGAGTCCCGACGATCCGATCTGGCACCCGACCACATTCACCAAGAACCGGGATCGGCTCCTCAACGAAAACGTGATGGGCAAGTTCCTGGAGAAGCTGATGGGGGCACCGGAGGTGAAACTGCTGCTCAGCAACGAGCACTTCTCCGGGGCTTGAGGAGGGCCTAACGCTCCAGATCAGTGGCGGGGCAGTGATTTCTGTCAGGCGACAGAGAAAACTGGTCCCGCATTGCATCTTAAAAACTGTTGACTGCGTAGGCTGTTGCCTCAGTTGAACTGTTGCCGCTATGGGCCGTGCTGCAGGGCGGTCTGTTGAGAAGCGAAAGGGGAGAGCG
>JBILLQ010000003.1:0-111379 GCA_044375975.1 Prochlorococcaceae cyanobacterium | reverse complement strand
CTTCCTCGGGAGTCAGAAAAACTCGAAGCCTCGCGCTCATAAGGACCTCTCAATACGGAAATAAATCCTATGATACATCAAAATTGTCGACGGCCCAACCTCGAAAAATTTTTGCCAACCTACTTAGAGGCGAGACAGCGATTAGAGCCAAGAAGGCCAAGAGAGTATGGGCGGAAATCGAGCACTTAGGTTATTTCTTGTGCCTGTTTCCTGCAAATGTCTAGACGTTTGTTGTTTATTTAGTGCGGCCAGGGCGCTGCCGATCGCGATCAGGTGGCCTCTGTTTGGCTGTCTGCTGGATTGGGGATCGCCTTGGCAATGGCGTCGAGATCCAGCTCAGCCAAACGTCGTTCTCTTAGGTAGAGAAATAGGGGCGCCCCGCAGGCAAAGGCTAGGGTGACACAGCTGAGTAACACCCAGCCAAGGCCACGCATCTGTAGACGTTTCGATTCCCTTACCATCCAAATTACTACGGCCGTGGCGCCTATGGCCAGGTCTCGCGATAGGGAGGCCGCCGCTGGATTGGCCGAGGCCATCGCCACAAAGCGTCCGATGTCAAAGGCTCCATTGGTTTCGCGGATGAAGTCGAGATTTGCCAGCCAGGGCAGCACCGCCCCCGCTATTGCCAGTGCAAGGTAGATCAGCTCTGCTGAGCTGGGGCGACGACGCTGCATTGTTTCCTGGGAGTGTGCGGGTGAAAGAGGCTGGGTGGACCTGCTCATCGCTGGGGGTAATGGATGATTGGTTTCATGCCGGTCGGTAGGGCTGTGGAGCTTGCTCGGGATTGTCGCTGTCCCATAGCGCCACCTCTTGTTCCACCTGCATTAGCAGAGTCTCGCAGCGGGCGGCGTAACTTTGGGCTCTACTAAACAGACCAGTCATTGATTCCACGTCGAGATCGCTGGCCTGGAGTTGAGCCAGGGTCAGCTCCAGGGCCATGCGGGCTTCGCCATAGCTCAGATCGGCGGCGATCGATTGCTCTGTTTCGGGATCTGGAGTTGTTTGTTTGGTCTTGCTTTCGGTTTTCGCCTTGCTTTGTTTGGGCCTCAACTGGCTGGATTGGCTCTGATCTTTAGATCTACTTCGGCTCACCTTGGCTGCGGGCAGCTCAGCCGCCGGTGCAGTGCCTGTTGGTGAGATGGTTGTGATTGTGGTGGCTGCTCCTGCGGTGGCTGGCGTTACGGCTGCAGAGTCGCTGGCCGCCGCTGGATCGTCGGGGCCTGGCTCCCTAGGCAAATTGGGGTTGCGGCTTGGGGCCATGGGTTCAGCCTGGGCTTGGCATGGTGGGATAAATCTGACGCAGTTCTGTCTCCGCGCGGCCGTCTGCTAATTGCACTTCCAGCATCTCTCCTGGCTGTAGCTGCGTCACTGAGCGCACCAGCTGCCCCTGGCCATTGCGCACCAGGCTGAAGCCCCGTTCCAGCAATTGCTGGGGGGAAAGGGCTTGCAGCAGCCGCTGGGCCTGCTGCAAATCGCGTCGCCTGGCGGCGAGCAGCAACCCTGGATGCACAGCCAGCAGCCGCTCCCGCAGCTGGCGCAGTTGGTGCCGCTCGGCGCCCAATCGCAGTGACACCAGCCTGGCGAGTTGTTGGCGATCCTGCCTGAGGCTGGCCAGGGCCGCCCTGCGGTCGGGGAGTAGGGCAACCATGGCGGCTGTGGGGGTGGCGGCGCGGTAATCGGCCACCAGATCGGCAATGGTGATGTCATCCTCATGGCCCAGGCCAGTCACCACCGGTAGTGGGCAGCGGGCCAGGAGTCGGGCCAGGGCCTCAGAGTCGAAGACCGCCAGGTCTTCGCGGCTGCCGCCGCCTCGGGCAAGAACTATTGCCTCGATGCCCTCGGCTCCGGCTCGGCGCCAGGTGGCCTCCAGGGCTTGGCAGATGCGTAGCTCCACCTGGCCTTGCACCGGTATCGGCACCACCAGCAGACGGGTGCCAGGCCAGCGTTCAGCGGCGGTGCGCAACATGTCCGCCAGGGCCGAGCTGGGCACACTGGTCAGCAGTGCCACTCCCCTGGCCGCCGCTGGCAGGGCGCACTTGCGGCTCGGCTCGAATAGTCCCTCGGGTTCCAGTCGTTGCTTCACCTGTTCGAATTGCCGCAGCACGCTGCTGAGACTGGGGCGGACGTCCAAAACCTGGACGCTGAGGTTGGCGCGGTTGGCCCAGAAGTTGAGCTTTCCCACCACCACCACCCCGTCACCGTCTTGGGGCAGGTAACTCAATTTGGCAATTTGGGAGGCCCAGATCACCCCATTGATAGAAGATTGCTGATCCACCAAGCTGAGCCATAGATGGCCTTTCTTCAGTTGGGGCCGGCTCACGGTGGCATCCAACAGAAATCGCGGCGCAAAGCCCCGTTCCAGCAGGTTGGCGATGGATTGGTTCAGGGCCGTCACGTCGTAGCGCGGCATACCCCCATCCCGCCCGGCCAGCGAGCTGTTCAGGAGCTTGGCGCCCAGCTGCCCATCCAGCGCTGCGCTGGCCATCAGTGTTGCAGTTGTCGGTAGCAGAACCACCAGTAGATGCACACCATGGCGCCCATCAGGGCCAGCAATTGGCCGATGGGGTGATCGAGGCGGAACAGGGCGGAGCCGGTGATCACCAGGGCCGAGCTGAGCAGCCGGGCACCGTCCCGGCGATTTTTGACGAAGTAGCGAGCCATTCCTTGCCGGCGAGGTTTCTTATTTTGTCAGCTGGAACGCTCCTGGCCCCCGGGCCCTGCCCCCCTTGGCTGGAGCCTAGCTTCCACAGCTGTTGGCAGCGCCTCTCCAGGTTGCTGCGGTTGACCCCCGGCAGCTGCATCAGTTTCCTCAGCTGGAGCAGCAGAGTTGCTTCAGCTGTGTTGCCTTGGCAAAAGGTGTGGCAATAATGCTGTTGTAAAGCTCGGCAGGCGAGGGTTATTCTAGATTTTTGGATTAGCCGACTAGTATTAGGTAGGTCTTGGAAGGCTTTCATTGGCTAAGACAGCCATGGGCCAGCATCCATGGGTCATGGGCCAGCATCCATGGGTCATGAGACCAACGGCCAGCGCTTATGAGCCAGTATCTATGGGACAGCATCCATGGGCCAGGAGACCCATAGGCCAGCACCAATAGGCCAGCACCAATAGGCCAACTCCATGGGCCAGCATTAAAAGACCAGCGCTCATGGGCCAAGGTAACCGTGGCTCGGAATCCACGAGCTAAGGTAGTCATGGTACTGCAAGGGTGATCAGGTGCTAGGGAGTCAGAAATAGCGATTTTCCATGGTCTCCCCAGAAGGTCTTTGCTAGGGATGGATGCAAAATTACTCGTTTTTATGCTCGTGAGGCATTGCGCAGCGGTTTCCTCTCTGGCCTGTCTAGGTTTTTCAGGGGCTCCCAGGCCCAGCTGTGGCTTTGGCTGCGGCTGCGGCTGCGGCTTTGACTTTGGCTTTTGATCTGTTGTTTTCAAGGTTTCACCCTGTGCTGTCGCCCGTCTCACGCCAGCAGTTGGAACAGCACCTGGGGGCCCCGCTGCCCCAGGATCCCCAGCTGGTGTTGGTGACCGATCTCGACGGCACCCTGCTGGGGGGCTCGCTGGCCTGGCGACGGCGCTTCTATGCCTGGCTGGCAAGGGAGCGGCAGCGGGTTTTACATGTGTTCTGCACCGGTCGCGACCTGCAATCTGTGGCCCGGGTGCTGGCGACGGATGCCAGCCATGGACTGGCGGCTCCCCATCTGGTGATCGGCGATGTGGGCTGCACGGTGGCCTGCGGGGTCAGTTTGGCGCTGGTGCCGCCAGCCATGGAGCCAATTGAGGCCCGTTGGGCCGGCAAGTCGGAATTGCTGAGCCAGCTACTAGTGGATGTGCCTGGGTTATCACCCCAGCCGATCAGCGTGGATCGGCGACTGGCCTTTTCCTATGATCCCGAGTCATTTGACTCGGCTCTGATCGCTCGCATAGAGGCTCACGGGGTTGACTGTTTGATCTCTGACGATCGCTATTTCGATGTATTGCCGGCTGGAGTTAACAAGGGCTCCACATTGCTGGCCCTACTGGATTGGTTGCAGCTGGACCGGCACCGGGTGGTGACCGCCGGTGACACCCTCAATGATTTGGCCATGTTTCAAACTGGCTTGGCGGGAGTGATGGTGGGTAATGCAGAACCGGCGCTGCAGATGCGATTACCGGATTTGCCCCACACTTATCTGGCCAGGGCCCAGGGATGCGAGGGGATTGTTGAGGGCCTGATCCATTTTGGTTTTGGCTATTTGCTCGGCGACATGCAAGCAGAACTGCAGGGATGAGCGGTTTTTGGATTGGTTCTACGTTTGTGCCTGCCGCGCCAGGCGGGCCTTGGTGAAGGCTGTGGCGACTGCCTGGCGAGGATCTTCGGGCCAGGGGTGTTTTGGATAGCGCCCCCGCAGTTCCCGGCGTACCTGGGCGTAGCCGTGATCCCAGAAGCCGCCCAGATCCTGGGTGATGGCTGCCGGTTGACCAGCGGGGGTGAGCAGGTGCACGGTCACCGCCAGCTGGCCATCCAGCAGGGTGGGGGTGTGCCGCAGGCCGAACATTTCCTGCAGTTTCACCGCCAGCACCGGCCGCTCGCCGCCGTAGTCCAGGTGCACTTGGCGGCCCGATGGCACGCTCAGCCGGCTCGGCAGCAACCGATCCAGCTCCCGTCGCTGCTCCCAGGGGGCCTGGCGCCAGAGGGCCTCGTCCAGATCCAGGCGCTGCAACTCATCAAGGCTGCCGATTCCCTCCAGATGGGGAGCCAACCACTGGTTCAGCGTCTGCAACAGATCCTTGGACTGACTTGCAGGCCAGGGAGCTCCCAGTTGACGGTGGGCCAGCTGCAGGCGGCCTTGGAGCTGGCGGCGTTCCGGCGTCCAGGGCAGCACCGCCAGGCCCCGTTCCCGCAGGCCAGCCAGCAGGGCCGCCTGCACAGCCTCCTGATCCCCTGGCTGAGCAGGGCCACTCCAACCCCGCCGCTCCAGCACCAGTGCATCGAGCCGCAGCAGCTCTTCTCGGCGCACCCGGCCGGCGGCGCTATCCCAGCTGGCCAGCCGTTCGCGACTGATTGTTGCCGCTGCCGCCAGCTCCAGCACAGCGCTGCGCCCCAGGGCCAGGGCCAGCTGAATCCTGGCCTCAGTTGCCTGGCCATCGGCGCTGGCCACCGCCAGCGCTTCGCAGTGGGCTAGGGGATCGCTGGGGTGAAGCTTGGCGCCGCGGCCGCTGCGCATCAAGAACCGACCGGCCTGGCCGTCGCGATTCAGGGCCAACCGCTCCGGATAGGCCTGGGCGACCAGCAGCGCGGCCAGCAGCCCTTCGCTTTGGTGCCGCTGGTTAGGCGAAGCATCGGCCCCTCTGTCGGCCCTGGCGCCATCGACCGCCCTGGCGCCCGGATCAGATTCGCCACCAAAGCGGGCACTGGCCAGCACCTGGCGTCGCAGCTGCTCCTTTATTTGTTGATAATTCTGGCGTCTGCGGTCTGGGCCGTCGCCCCGCAGCCAATCCAGACGCCGCAGCAGATCGCAGCCAAGCTGCTCGCTCTCCAGGGGATCTCGCTCGCTCAGCAGGGCGGCCAGTTCACAGCCCAGCTCCAATTGCCCCTGGTCGTGGGCGAGTAGGAGCAGGTGACCCAGGCGTGGGTGCAGACCAAGCTGGGCCAGTTGACGGCCGTGGGGCAGCAGTGTCCCCTCGGCGTTAAGGGCACCTAGTTGCAGGAGCAGCTGCCTGGCTTCCTCCAGGGCCCGCTTTGGTGGCGGATCAAGCCAATCCAGTTGCTCGCCAAGCGGATCCCCCCATTGGGCCAGCTGTAGTGCTAGCGGCAGTGGATCCGCCTCCAGTAGTTCCGGTGGATCAAAGCCGGGGCGGCGTTGCTGCTCTGCCGGGCTCCAGAGGCGAATACAGCGACCAGGTGCCAGGCGTCCGGCCCGGCCGGCCCGTTGGTCGGCGCTGGCCTGGCTGGCGGGCAGGGTCACCAGAGCGGCCATGCCGGTGGTTGGATCGAAGCGGCTGCGGCGAGTCAAGCCGCTGTCGATCACCAGGTTTACCCCGGCAATCGTCAGCGAACTCTCGGCCAGGTTGGTGGCCAGGACCACCTTGCCGGCCGGACTGGTGGCTGGGCTGATCGCCCGGCCCTGGGCCGCCAGCGGCAGGTTTCCATGCAGGGGGGTGGATTCGATCGAGCCACCCCAGCTGGTGTCTTGAATGGTCTTTAGACAGGCCTGGATCTCCCGCTGGCCCGGCAGGAACACCAGGGCGGTGTCTCCGGCGGCACCGCGCTGATCCAGCCAGTGGCTCTCCAGGGCTCGCAGCACCTGGTGCTCCAGCCGCTCCATGGGTCTCGCCGGTTGGTGGCTGATGGCCACGGCATGGCTGCGCCCCTGGCTGCTGAGCACCTGGGCTCCCTCGATGGCCGCGGCCAGGGGGGCGGCCGCCAGGGTGGCCGACATCAGGGCGATGCGCAGATCTGGTGCCAGCAGACAGCGAGCTTGGCGCACCAGGGCCAGGGCCAGGTCGGTATCGGCGCCCCGCTCGTGGAATTCATCGAAGAGCAGGTAGCGCACCCCCTCCAGCGCTGGGTCCGCCTGCAAGCGCCTTAAAAACACGCCGGTGGTGAGCACCTCGATGCGGGTGGCGCTGGAGCCGCGCGATTCCAGCCTCACGCTGTAGCCCACCCGCTGGCCCACTGGTTCGTTCAGTTCCGCAGCTAGCCGCATCGCCGCCGATTTGGCGGCGATGCGGCGCGGCTCCAGCATCCAGATTTGACCCTTGCCGCCTGGCTCAAGGCTTTCCAGCAGCCAGAGGGGCACGCGGCTGGTCTTGCCAGCTCCCGGCGGGGCGTGCAAAACCAGGGTGGCTCCTGGCGGGGCCAGGGCGTCGCCGATGGCTGCCAGCAGGCTGTCGATGGGCAGTGGCTGCCGCGGTCTCGGCAGGGGAGCCATCAGTGCAGGGAAATCAGTGCAGGGTCATTAGCTCAGGGACCTCAGCGCACGTGGCGCATGCCGTCCACGGGGTGGTAGTCCTCACCGGTGGTCTCTTCGTAAAGGATCGCCGGCAGACCCGTTTCAAAAATCGTCTGCAGGGCTTCTTTCAGAAAGGGATTCCAGCCGCCGGTGCTCACCTTGCCGTGGCGCACCGTCCAATCCCAGGTGCCCGGCAGATCGCGAGGGATGCGGCCCTCTCGATCGCGGCGTGCCACCAGATCCTGGGATTCCACCAGGCCCACCAGGATCGGCGCCTTGCCGTAGGCGGGGGTGAGGCTCAGCTCCAGGCGCACCGGATCTTCCTTCACCAGCTTGAGGCGAAAGCGGGGGGGCAGTTTGAGCGTGCGCAGGACCGCGGCCACAATCCTGGTGCGCTGATCGACCGCACGCTGTTCTGGCCTTTGTTCCACCTGCAATCTCACGAGTCACACCAGCGAGCCTATTCAGCGGGCGGCTCCTGAGCCTGCTGGTCGTTGGCTTGGTCGCTGAAGCGCACCGTGAGCAGGTTTTCCTTGGTGATGCGACCTTCGGCATCGAGCAGTTCGGGATGAATGGTGGGGCGTCCGGTGCGGTCCCCGGCGATCACATCTCCGGGCCTGGGCACGGCCGAGAAGCCGCGGCGCATCACCTGAAAGGCCTGCCAGAGCAGCAGTAAAGAGCACAGCCCGTAGATCAGCGGAAAGATCTGGGAGAGCAGGGCGTTCATGACCAGGCCGCCGGGCAGTGGATTCTGGCCACTGTCCATGGTAGAACCATCATGACCTGCTCCCCTCGGGCCTTGGCGGCGAAGCCAGGGGGGCACGCTGCTGCTCCGCTGAAGAGCTTTGCGGTTGATCTGCGGCGCTAGCCAACAGCCAGGCCCAGAGAGTGGTACAGGCTGCGCCAAAGGCGAGAAAAGCCAGCAGCAGGCGACTGGTGTCCATCTCTTGTAAGAAAACTTTATTCAGCTTACGGCCGTTCCCGGGGCGAATGCCCGCCCCTAGTGCCTGGGTCTGACTACGGTTTAGAGACTGCTTTCCAGGGATTCGGTGTCATGGTGACCGCTGCCCCTGTCCTGTCTCGGTTCTTTACCCGGCTGCGACTGCCCAGGGCGGTGCTTGCCGCCAGTTTGATCGGCAGCCTCGCGGCCGCTGCTGGATCCCTGTTAGGCGGGGCGCTGCTGCTGGGCTCCTCCCCCCCTAGCCGGGCCCAGACGGCCAAGGCGGGGCTCCTCTCCAGCCAGTCGTTTGTGGCCGTCGCGGTTCGTCGCGCTGGGCCTGCAGTGGTCACCATCGATACGGAGCGCAAGGTGATGGCGCCGGGAGCTGCCGTGGGAGCTCTGCCCCGGGGCCTGCTGGCGGACCCCCTGTTCCGTCAATTCTTTGCACTGCCCCAAGTGGCCCCCCCCTCCCAACGCACGGAGCGAGGTCAGGGCAGTGGCGTGATTTTCCAGGCCGATGGCCTGATCCTCACCAACGCCCATGTGGTGGATAAGAGCGAGCGGGTCACGGTGGGCCTGCCCGATGGCCGGCGGGTGGCCGCTCGGGTGGTTGGCATCGATCGGATCACCGACTTGGCCCTGGTGAGGCTGGTGGGATCGGGCCCATGGCCCGTGGCTGTTCTGGGCAATTCCGATGCCGTTCACGTGGGCGACTGGGCAATTGCCGTGGGCAATCCCTACGGACTTGATAACACCGTGACCCTGGGAATCATTAGTAGCCTCAATCGCAATGCCAGCAAGCTGGGGATAATGGATAAGCGCCTGGATTTAATCCAGACTGATGCGGCAATCAACCCTGGAAATTCTGGCGGCCCCCTGCTCAATGCCAATGGCGAGGTGGTGGGCATCAATACTCTGGTGCGATCGGGGCCTGGAGCTGGCCTTGGCTTTGCCATCCCAATCAACCGGGCGCGGGAGATATCAGCCCAATTGATCGCCTCTGGCCGGGTCAGTCATCCGTTCATCGGCCTGGCTCTCGATACTGTGCAGGCGGCCGAAGGCGGAGCTACTGGAGCTGGCGCAAGGGTGGTTTCTTTGGTCCAGAACGGTCCAGCCGCTAGGGCAGGGATGCGGCAGGGGGATGTGGTGGTCTCGGCGGCCGGGCAATTGGTGCAAACCCCAGCAGATTTAGTCGCTGCCGTGGAGCGGGCAGGGGTGGGCCGTCCGCTGCTACTTACTGTGGAAAGGGATAATCGCAGACTGCAATTGGAGGTTACCCCAGCCCAAATGGGCGGTTAAATTTTGTCACAAGCTTAGAGATTTTGGAATCTTGTAACATGCACAATCGTAGAATTTGAACAAGCTTGAATTTGGTGTAATCTTAGTGATGCTCTGACCAGGGGCGATTTTGTCGCTCCAGCCAGCTGAATAGCCATTGCGGCATCAGGGCTCCATGGGCCTTGAATCGGATTTTTCAGAGCTTCCTTAAAGCTTGCACTAGCTTGGGATTGACGAAGTCTTGGGACATCCACAATCTTAAAGCTTCTCCGAGCGTCTAACTAAGGCGTGACCATGCATTTCTTTGCATGGGCTTATCGCATTTGGCCTTAATTCACATAAGCTCAAGCTATTTGTGGCGCAAGGTTCAGAGTGATTAAATAGGTTGCGATTTTTTGACATGCAACCTTTTGGAATTGCTTGAAAATTTACAGCCGGATGCCCATTCTGGCTGTAAAAAAGTGTTTTATGTTTGGTGAGCTTGGCTGGAGCGGGTTGTGCTGGCTTGGCGTAAATAATGTGATGTGATTTGTTGTGGTTCGATTCGCAGTGGCCGTCGTAATCGGATGAATTGATTTTGACTGATCACTTAAGTGGGGGCTGATTTTCTCTGGCTCAAAATTTATTTGATTTTCTCAATAACGGCAACGAAGCTGACTGTTCCATCTTTGCCCGGTGAAGCTCGTGGAGCTTACAGGGATTCTAATGTTTTGAACTTGCCTGCTTGGCTGCTGTATTGGTGATATGGGCTGATGTCGGATTTGTGTGAAACTAAACAGGTGGCTGAAGTGCCAGATAGAGGTGCACTTGTCCGATGCTGGATCAGGCTTCGCTGGGAAACTGCTGGCCAAATCCGGATGCGAACCGTGATGGAGCATCGAGTTGCTGGCGCATCACCCACTGGGTTGCGGCTTTCTGGCTATGCCAGGCCTGCAGTAGTTGCTTGGCGATTCCCTGCAGGGTTTGCAGGTCGGCCGTGGCGTCGATGGCGCGGCTCATGCGCTCTAGCTCAAATTTTTGGCCGAGACTGAGGGCTAGCGGTTCGGACATGACTGAACTTCGCGATTGGGCTTTGATCAGTCTCAATGCTACAAACTGTTTCAAGGGCTTGCGTAGCGGTTGCAACGCTTGCCCTGATTTCGTGTTGGTTTCGTGGCTTGGGCTGCCCTGTCTGGCGGATTCAGGCCTGCTCGCGCAGCTCCTCGACGCAGCGTGTCACGCATTCCCCATCGTCTAGGGAGCAGGTGGTGATGCAGCTGAAATAAGTTTCCATCGCGTCGCTGGTGGAGTGGCTCTGGTGGCCAGTGCCGGCCTCGCTAAGGCCACTGCCGCTGGCGAAGGAGTCGCCGCTGAAGCCGCCGCTATGGAATGAACCGCTGTTGAAAGGGGTGCTGAACGGTTGGAAGCCGCTTGACATGACCGAGCTCCGTTAGGGGATGGTGACGTCAGCCTATGCACACTGACGCCGTTTGTTTCACTTTGGTCTCAAAAATGAGTGGGTATGCCTAGGCCACTATGAAGTTGTGTGGCAGGGGCTGGAGCCCAGCGGCTTTGGCGGCGTCAACTTTCCAGGCTGAGACGGGCTGGCGCCACCTGGTTGGCTGGTCTGATCTGGGGGTCCCTCGGTAAGTGGAGTGGGCCCTGGGAGCTGAGCTGGCTGGCGGCAGCTGGATAAGTTGCTGGCGGCATCTGGGTGGCAGCGCTACCCCAGCCTTGGCTGGCAGCAAGTTTAGTTCTGGCTTGGGTGCAGCTGCGTTGCTTGGACGAGCTCCGCTTGAGTTCAGCTCTTGGCTTGGCGAGCTTCGGACTTGGCCTGGCGTTTCTGAGCCAGCTTTTCGTTGTTTTTGGCCCTGGTACTGGCCTGCTTCTGCTGCCGCTCAACCTGGGCGGCTGCGGCCAGGGCCTGGTCTACTTCCTCCTGTTTCTTGGCCAGGTAGTAGGCGTAGTCGCCTCGATATAGCACCAGTTCGCCATCGCGCAGTTCCACGATGCGGTTGGCTACCCGGGCGATGAAGGTGCGGTCGTGGCTTACTAATAGCGCGGCCCCCTCGTATTCGATCAAGGCATCTTCCAGCATCTGCTTGGCCGGAATGTCCAAGTGGTTGGTGGGCTCATCCAGCAACAGCAGGTTGCAGGGTCGCAGCAGCATCAAAGCCAGGGCGAGTCTGGCCTTCTCTCCTCCAGAGAGTTTGCCCGCTTGTTTAAAGACGCTGTCGTTGGAGAAACAGAAGCTGCCCAACAGGGAGCGCACCTGAGTTTGGGTCCAGTCGGGAACGGTTTCAAATATCGTGTCGATAACGGTTTTTTCCAGATCTAGGGCTTCGGCTTGGTTCTGCTCAAAGTAGCCAGCTACCACGTTGTGTTCGCCGATCGTGGCATGGCCATCATCGGGTTTCTCCATCCCCATAATCAGACGTAATAGGGTGGATTTGCCGGCTCCATTTGGGCCAACAAAGGCAATTCTTTCGCCTCGCTCCACCTCTAGTTTGGCGCCTAAAAATAGAATCTTTTCCCCATAGGTGTGGCTGAGATCGCCAATTTCGGCCACGATGCGGCCGGAGCGTGGCGCTTCTGGGAAGCGGAATTTTGGTCCCGTAAGGCTCTCAATGGGTGCCTCGATCCGCTCCACCTTATCCAGTAGCTTCTCCCTGCTCTTGGCCTGGGTGGATCGGGTGGCGCTGGCCCGGAAGCGATCGATATAGGCTTGTTGGGAGGATAATTCCTTCTGCTGGCGATCAAATGCGGCCTGGCTGGCCTCGCGTTCTAGCAGTTTTTGCTCCAGGTGTTGGCTATAGTTGCCTAGATAGGTGCGAGAAATACCCCGCTCTGTTTCGACTATCTGGGTGCAGACCCTATCTAAAAAGGTGCGGTCATGGCTGATTACTACCAGGGCGGCAGTCTGATCAATCAGGTAATTTTCTAGCCATTGAATTGTTTCGAGGTCCAGGTGGTTGGTGGGCTCATCTAGTAGCAATAAATCCGGATCTTGCAGCAGAATTTTGCCAAGGGCGATGCGCATCTGCCAGCCGCCGGAATAGTCGGCCACCAGTTGTTCGGCCCCCTCCACGCTGAAGCCAATGCTGGGCAGTAGTTTGTCGATCCGGGCATCGAGCTCGTAGCCATGCAGCGCCTCGAAGCGCTCATGCAGGCTTCCAAGTTCGTGGATCAGAACCTCCAGGTGTTCCGGGTCGTTGGCGGCTTTTTCGCCCCCCAGTTCCGCCTCCACCTCTCGTTGGCGATTTAGTACCAGCGCCGCCTCGCCAAAGGCTTGAAACAGTTCCTGGCGGACGCTGCGGCTGGGGTCGACATCGAACTCCTGTTGCAGGTAGGCGATGCGGGGGTTCCCCTGGGTCACTACCTGGCCACTGCTGGGCTCCTCCAAGCCGGCAATCAGGCGCAGCTGGGTGGATTTGCCGGCACCGTTGACGCCCACCAAACCGACGCGATCCCCTGGTTTTACCTCCCAGGTGACGTCCCGCAGCACCTCTCCGGTGGGATAGATCTTGCCGATGCGTTCGAGGCGGAGCACGGGGAGGGGAGGGTGGTTAGGACGGCGCGGCTGCGGTTTCGAAGCTAGCCACCCTGCATCATCCCCGGCGGGCCGCCAAAAAGCACGCCCGGCCAGCCGCCGCCAGAATCGCCCCGCGGGGGCTGGCCGGACTTGCCCTACCGGCCTCCGCCAGACTGAATTCGCCCTGCCGCCGCCGCCATGATCAAACGCCTTGAGCAGCTGACGGCCCTTGTGGTGGCAGCCGGTCTGGCGATCGTTAGTTACTGGCTGTTCTTTAGTTGGGCCGGCGGCGGTGGCTTGAATCGTCCAGGGCCCCAGCGCCGCTCAGAGGCCGCCGCGGGCTTTGAGCAGCCATTGCTTGCTGGCGCCATCGTCAAGGGAGCCGAGGTGGGCCTTGATCTCCTCAGCCGTGACGGGTAGTTCCCAATCACGGCCCAGCTGCACAATGCGCTCCAGAGCCCCCTTCGGATCCTGCAGGGCCTGGCGAAACAGGGATTGGCTCAGCTCCTGCTCGGCGCTGATGCGGCCGTAGAGGGCCATGGCATTGCCGCCCTCGCCTGGGTTGGTGGCGGTCATGGGCACGAACCGACTGGGTTGAACCTATGGGTGCACAGGCGCGGTTGTCGCCTTTGCCCTTGCGCTTGTTGCCGGCCGTTACGCCGCTGGCGGGGCCGCTGCCTGGAACCAGGCCTGGGGCAGTAGGGGCAGTCAGGGTTTTGCGCAAACCCCCAGCAAAGACGGCCGGGAAGCTCCGGTTACGGTCGGGGCCGAACCAGGCTGCCCCAGCAGGTGCCACCAGGCCAGCAGGGCGAAGGCCAGGGCCTCGCGCTGCGCCTCGTCAATACCCAGTTCAGCCAGGGATCGCACGGCCGTGCCGCGGCAACGCTTTTGCAACTGGTCCATCAGCAGCTGGTTGCGGGCACCCCCGCCAGCCACCAATAGTTCCAGCGGCTTGGGGCCGCCCTGGAGGTCCTGGGCTACCACAGCGGCACTGAAGGCCGTCAGGGTGGCCAGGGCATCCGCGGCATCGAGATCAAGGCCGCGGCTGGCGGCCCTGCGGCTGAGGTCGGCCAGGCGGGTTTCCAGGTCGCTGGCACCAAATAGTTCCCGGCCGGTGGACTTGGGTGGAGCCTGCTGGAAGTAGGGGGCCTGCAGCCAGTGCTCGATCAACTGCTCATCGATCTGGCCGCGGCGGGCCCAGGCCCCCTCGGCGTCCCAGAGCAGTTTGCCGCCGCTGAAGCGCTGCACCGCCAGATCCAGCAGGCTGTTGGCCGGCCCGCAGTCCCAGCCCCGCACCGGCTGTTGTCGATCCGGGCCCCGGGCCGGCGGCAGCAGGGTGAGATTGGCGATCCCCCCCAGGTTGAGCAGGGCCCGCCAGCCGCCGATGCGGCCCAGCAGGGCTTCATCGCAGGGGGGCACCAGTGGCGCTCCCTGGCCCCCCAATGCCAAATCGGCCGCTCGAAAGTCGAACACCACCGGCTTCTGCAGCAGGCTGGCCAGTAGCGGCGCCTGCAATAGCTGCCAACTGGCGCCTCGGCGGCTCTGGCTATGGGTCTGGTCATGGGGCTGGCCAGCGCCGCAGGGGGGACGGTGCCAGATGGTTTGGCCGTGGCAGCCCACCAGCTGGGCCAGGCCCAGGGGGTCGCAGGCCTGGGCGGCGGCGGCCTGGGCCTCCGTGACCGCTTCCGCCAACTCCAGCAGGGCAGCGGCACTGCTGGCTTGGCCCTGGCCGATGGCCACCAGCTGCTGACGCAGCTTGGTGGGGTAGGCCAGGCTGGCGCTATTGAGGATGCGCCATTGGGGGCGCCGGGCTGGGCCCGAGAACTCGGCGAGCACCGCGTCGACGCCGTCGGCGCTGGTGCCGCTCATCAGCCCCAACACCGACATCGGGGGCGCACTCAGGCTGGGTGGGGTTCGCCACCAGGGGGGCCGCGACCGCGCCCCCGGTTTGGCGGCCCAGATCACTTGTTGGGCTGGGGAGTTAGGCGCAGGTAGGGCTTGATTTCAGTGACGCCCTTGGGGAACTTGATCCTGGCCTGATCGGTGGGGATGGAGGGCACCACCACACAGTCCTCGCCGTCCTTCCAGTTCACTGGCGTGGCTACGGAGTGGGAATCGGTGAGCTGCAGGGAGTCGATTACCCGCAGGATTTCATCGAAGTTACGGCCGGTGCTGGCGGGGTAGGTGATCTGCAGGCGCAGCTTTTTGTTGGGGTCGATCACGAACACCGACCGCACCGTGAGGTTGTTTAGCGAATTCGGATGGATCATTCCGTAAAGTTCTGCTACGGTCTTGTCCTGATCGGCAAGAATTGGATAATTCACTGTAGTGGCCTGGGTTTCATTGATGTCGCCAATCCAGCCCTTGTGGCTCTCGGCCGAATCGACACTCAAGGCGATCGTCTTGACGTTGCGCTTGTCCCATTCGGCCCGCAGCCGCGCCACTTCACCCAGCTCGGTGGTGCAGACAGGGGTGTAGTCGGCGGGATGGGAAAACAGCACCACCCAGCTGTCAGCGGCGAAGTCGTAGAGGTTGATCGGACCCAATTGGGATTCCTGGGTGAAATCTGGAACAGTGTCACCGAGCTGCAGGGCTGCCATGGGTCTGGGGGAAAGGGGGTTAAGACAGGATTGCGAACAGAGGGGCTGAGCAGCCCAATCGTTCGCTACCGAGCATAGCTCGGTAAACGCGTCGGGAATGGGTTTTCGCCGCTGGCCCCTGGGGTGCTGGCTTCTAATCTCAGTTCAGCTGGGCTTGGCTGGATTCCCCACCCCAGTGACGTGGTTTTCCGCGGCCATTGTTTTTCCCAGCCATTGTTTTTCCCAGCCATTGTTTTTCCCGGCCGTTGCATTTCGCTGTTGTTGTATTTAGCAGCCATTGTATTTAGCAGCCATTGTATTTAGCAGCCGTGTTGTCAAGCCGCCGACTCAACTGGCCAGTGCCGCAGTGCTTGGCGCAGGTGCTGTAAGCCAAGCCCGTCGGTGGCCGAGGCAAATAAAGCGTCTGGCTCCAGGCTGCGAGCCCGCTCCAGTTCCGCGGCGGGGCAGCGGTCGATCTGGTTGCCCACCAGCCGTCGCGGCGTGCTGGTGCCCAGATCGTCGAGAATGGCGTGCACGGTGCGCCATTGCTCGGGCCAGGCCGGATCGGCCAGATCCACCACGATCAGCAGCCCATCGGCCTCCAGGGTTTCTTCCAAAGTGGAACGGAAAGCTTCCACCAGTGGCGGCGGCAGGTCGCGGATGAATCCCACCGTGTCGGTGATCAGCGCCGTTTCGCATGGCCCCCCCCGGGGATCGGGCAAATCCAGCCGCCGGGTGGTGGGATCCAGGGTGGCAAACAGCTTGTTGGCGACCAACACCGGCGCGCCGCCGCCGCTGCGGGTGAGGGCGTTGAGCAGGGAGCTCTTGCCGGCGTTGGTGTAGCCCACCAGGGCAAACCGCCGCAGGCCCTGGCGACCCCGCCGCAGTCGTTCGCGATGTTCGCCCAGCTGACGGGCGTCGCGTTGCAGCCGCTCGATGCGGCGGGCGATGGCGCGGCGATCTTTTTCCAGCTGGGTTTCCCCTGGACCGCGGGTGCCGATACCGCCGCCCTGGCGGGACAGGCTCAGGCCCCGGCCGCTGAGCCGAGGCAGGCGATAGCGCAGTTGAGCCAGCTCCACTTGCAGCCTGCCGGCGGCGCTGGCGGCCCGCTGGGCAAAGATGTCGAGGATCAGTTCGCTGCGATCACTCACCGGCAAATCCAGTAGCCGCTCCAGGTTGCGGGCCTGCACTGGGGTGAGTTCCCGGTCCGTGACCACCAGCGTGGCGCCCAGGCGCCTGGCCTCCAGTGCCGCATCGCTGAGTTTGCCCTCGCCCCAGATCGTCTGGGGCGAGATCAGGCTGCGGCGCTGTTCCACCACGCCCACCGGTTCGGCGCCGGCACTGCGCACCAACCCCTCCAGCTCGCCGATCAGACGCTGGGCCGCCTGGCGATCCCCGGGCGTGAGGGCAAGCAGCAGCACCCGCTCCACGCCAGGCGCTGAGCTTTGGCGCTGCCCTTGATCGCTGCCGCCCCCTGGCCCGATGGCTGCTCGATCGGTGCCACTGCTGCCGGGGCCACTGCTGCCTGTGACACCGCTGCCGGGGCTGGCGGTGGCTGGAGCGGCGACCAGGCTGAGTAGATCGCGATCGCAGAGCCCGGCCAGGTCCCCCTGCTCCAGCAGCTGCCAAGGATCTGCCGCCGAGGCCGCCGCCCTCAGCAGTTGGGCTGGCCAATTGCCGCCCGGCTGGGCCTGGTCGGCGAAGCGCAGCCAGAAATGGGGGGCCAGATCCAGACCCACGATCCCCTCCTGCCGGCCGGGTTGCAGTTGCTTGCTGCGACCACAGCAGCTCAGCAGCCGCCAATCGCTGCCCTGGCGCCGCTGGGAGCCGGGCAGCTTTTCCAGCAGTTGGCCCGACTGCTCCAGGGGGCCCACCCACAGCAGGCGGGCCAGGCCGCGGCCATCCACCACCAGGGTGAGTGGTAGTTCCAGCTCGCGACTTTCGGCCCCGAGGCGCTGCAGGGTGAGCAGATCTGCGGCCCCATCGAGGGGATGGCGGCGATGGCACAGCTGCTCCAGCCGTCTTCGCTGGGAGGGGCGCAGCCCCGCGGTATGTCCAGCCAGGGTGCCCTGCTTCAAGGGCGGCGCACCATCAGGCAGCGGATGCCGGCGGCCTGGGCGCCCAGCTCATCTTCCGGGCTGTCCCCCACGTGCCACACCTGGTGGGCTTCCAGCCGCAGGATCTCGAGGGCCCGCTGGAAGGGCACTGGATCGGGCTTGGCCGCTCCCACCTGGCTGGAAATCACCAGGGCATCCAGGGCCTCGGCCAGCCCCAGGTCGGCCAGCAGAGCCGGCAGTCGGCTGTCGAAGTTGCTCACCACCGCCAACTTCAGGGGGCGGCTGCGCCAACGCTCCAGACAGGCCGGCACCTCCGGAAACACCTGCCAGAGGGCCGCGTCGGCGAATCGCTCGAACAGGCTTTCCACCAGCCCGGCAGGTAGCTCGTCAGCCTTGACTTGGCCAGTGGCGGCCAGGCAGGCGCCGATGCGGGCCCCCCACCAATCCAGCTCCGCCTGGCGCAATTGCTTGCCCTCCAGGCCTGGAAAGGCCAGGGGTGGCGCCTGTCGGTAGATGCGGGGAAACACCCGATCGATCGCCGCCGGCTCCAGGGTGAGGCCAAAGTCGGCGGCCAGCTCGGCATAGCTGCAGCCCACCGAACGGCGCAAGCCGATCAGGGTGCCCATGGCATCGAGCAGCAGGGCCCGGGGCGCCTTCATCGGCCCCAGTCGGCCAGCCAGCCGGCCGCCACCTTGAGCTGGTGGGGCCTGCCGGGCAGGCGGGTGAGATAGGCGAGGCGACGCAGCAGGAAGGCTGGTTTGCCGGCCAGGGTGAGACCTTGGCCAGTGACGCTGGCCTCGCCGATGCCAAGGCTGAGCATCTCGCCGAGATCCTGGAAGCGGAACGGTTCCTGGGGCTCGCCGGCGGCGGCGCGCATCAGGTTGTTGGCCAGGCACTCGGCCTGCTGGAAGGCGACCTGGGCCGTGGTGGGCAGGGGCTGAACCGCATCGTCGCCATCCTGGTCGCCGGCTTGGGGGGCCAGGGCCGCCACATCGCCGACGGCATAGACATCGGTGCTGTGGAGCAGTCGTAGTTCTGGAGTGACCCAGAGGCGGCCGCGGCGGTCGCTGGCGGCGGCCGGGTTGATCGGCGGCGGCTGTAGGCGCAGCCCAGCGGTCCAGATGGTGGCATCCACCGCCAGGGTTTGCCCCCCCGCCAGCTGTAGTTGGCCGGCCTCCACCGCCAGCACCGCCGTGGCGGTGTGCAGCAGCACATTGCGCCGTTGCAGGGCCGCCAGGGCCTGCTCCCGGTTGAAGGCCCGCGCCTGGGGCAGGGCGGTGGGCCCCTGCTCGATCAGGGCCACCGTGGCGGCGCCGGCCAGCAGATCGGCCAGCTTGCAGGCCAGTTCCACCCCCGTGGGGCCGGCACCGACGATGGCAATGCGCTGTTGGGCGCCTCGTCGCTGCCGCAAAGCTTCGATCAGCTGATCTAGGCGCTCCACATCTGCCAGGGTGCGGAAGAACAGGCCATGCTCCTGGGCCCCGGGCACCCCGAAGGTTTCATTCCCCCCCCCGGTGGCCAGCACCAGCTGGCTGAACTGGAGGCTGCGGCCGCTGGCCGTATGCACCTGGTGGCTGTTGGCGTCGACCGCCGTGACCCGATCTCGCAGCCAGGCCACACCACGGCCGGCGAGCAGGGCGTCGTAGCGGGGGCAAATTTCCCAGCTGCGCAGCTCGCCGCTGAGCAGCTCGTAGAGCAGGGGCAGGAACAGGAAGCGCTCGCCCGGTTCGATCAACAGAATCGGCGGGTGGTGGCGCTTGCTGGCCAGAGCCAGGGCCGTATAGAGACCTCCGAAGCCACCACCGGCGATTACCACAGGTTTTGACACGCCTGTTGTCACCGCTTCACCTCTACGAACCCTAACCAGATGGGCTGGCCCCCTTCCCAGAAGCTGGCGGCAGCAGGTAATGATGGCTTGATGGCGACAGCGCTTTTACCCACTCTGCCCAAGGATCGCAACGATTGCGCCCTCGACCAGGCGGTCGCTTGCGCTGAGCTGGAGCCGATGAGCCCCCAGGAGCGCTTGATCTGGGCCAGGACTCGCTTTGGCGAGCGCTTTGCAATGACCACAAGCTTCGGCATTCAGGCGGCGGTATTGCTGCATATGGCCAGTGAGATGGCCAGGCGTTTCGGCTCTGCGCTGCCTGTGATCTGGGTGGATACGGGCTACCTACCCCCCGAGACCTACCGCTACGCCGAGCAGTTGAGCGATCGATTGGAGCTGGATCTGCACGTGGCCCAGGCCAGCTGCAGCCCGGCGCGGATGGAGGCATTGCGGGGCCAGTTGTGGAACACAGGTCGATTGGAAGACCTGGAGCTCTACAACCACATCCGCAAGGTGGAACCCCTCGATCAGCTGCTGGAGGAGCTGCAGGTGGCCTGCTGGGCTAGTGGCGTGCGGCTTCAGCAGACAGAACACCGCCAGGGCATGCGGCACCTTGAGGCGGTGCGCCAGCGCTGGTCGCTGCGACCGCTGCTGAATTGGACAAATAAGGATATTTTTTACTACATGCAGGATCATGACCTGCCCCAGCACCCTCTATTTGAGAAGGGTTATTCAACTGTGGGGGACTGGCACTCCAGCGGCCCAGATGGCTTGGAAGCCAGCGGTCGTGCCACCCGCTTTGGCGGGCTCAAGCAGGAGTGCGGCATTCACTTGCCCGGCCTGATGGGCGAGGGCATCTGAACTGCTGGCTGCTGATTGGCAACAGCCGCTGGCACTGGGCCTGCCAGGCCGCCCCAGGCATTCGTGAATACGTCGATGAGAGCCCAGCGGCTGGCCTGGCGCGGCTGCAGGCCTGGGCGGACCGCCAGCTGCTCGGCTGGGCGGCAGTGGGCCCGGTGCCCCCGCAGGCTGGCCTGGATCCAAGCCGCCGCCTGACCCTTCAGGATGTGCCCCTGGCCGGTCTGCCTCCCTGGCTTGGCGTAGACAGGGCACTGGTGGGCTGGCAGGCCTGGCGCAGCGCCGCTGCCGGATCGGCGGTGCTGGTGGCCGATGCGGGCACGGTCTTGAGCTTCACCTGCGTGGATCGCCGCGGACAGTTTGTTGGCGGCCGGTTAATGGCTGGCGCCGGCCTGCAGTTGCGGGCTCTGAACGCCGGCACCGCCAGTCTGCCCCCTCCCCCCAGGCGATTGGTTCTGGATCCAGATCCCTGGCCCCGGGCCACGGTGGCGGCGATGGAGGCCGGCGTGCTGCGGGGCTTGGCCGCCGCCATCAATGCCGCGGCCGAAGAAAGAGCATTCACTCCCTCAGAATCGCATGTAAGTAATTCTGATAGAGATGATAATAGAGATGATGATAAATGTGTTGTTAAATGTGTTGATGAATGGACTCTTTGGCTCACCGGCGGCGATGGCCCCCTGTTGGCACCGTTGCTGAGAGCGTCGCGCCGCTCTTGGCGGTTGGCCCCGAATCTGGCCCTGGATGCCCTGGCGAGTCTTGCCTTGGCGAGCCTTAAGCCAGGCCCAGATCCTTGATGATGTCGTCGGCCATGGTTTCAGATTTAACCTTGGTATAGATTTTTTCTATATTGCCTTCGGTATCGATCACGAAGGTGTGGCGCATCATTCCCATATATTCGCGACCCATCATTTTCTTTAAGCCGTAGCTGCCGTAGCTGGTGGCCACGGCACAGGGATCGGCGTCGGTGAGCAGCGGGAAGGGGAGGCTGAACTTGGCGATGAACTTGGTATGGCTGGCGGCATTGTCCTTGCTGATGCCAATCACCTGGATGCCATGCTGCTTGAAGGAATTCCACTGATCACGAAAATTGCAGGCCTCCTTGGTGCAGCCAGGCGTGTCATCTTTGGGATAAAAATAAATCACCACTCGCTGGCCGACCAGGTCGGCGAGGTTAACCATTTGGCCGTCCTGGTCGGGCAGGCTGAAGTCTGGGGCGGCATCTCCGATCTGCAGGGCCATGGAGCATGGGTAAAAGTGTCTTGAGCCTAGGTGGTCCGCTGGGAGCCATGGTGTGCTTCCAATCCTTGCTCCTAATCCATGCTCCTAATCCATGCTCCCAATCCCCCTCGGGCCATGGCGCTACCAAACCAGGCAACCGGAATCATGCCAGGCAGCCGGAATCACCGCCCCAATTATGCGGTTTCCCAATTATGCAGTTTCCCAATTATGCAGTTTCCCAATTATGCAGTTTACTTAAATCAGTGCTGATGTAAGCAGCGCCTACTGGGCAGATGTGTTTCATTTATGCAGGCTCTGGAGGGTGGCGACTAATGCAAGAGCGCTGTTGGCTGGTTTTTAGCTCGCTGGGGCTGGACGAAGTTGGTCGACTAGCTGCATGTTCCCTTAATGCATCAAACTCGCTGCGAAAATTTGATGGATCGTGCGGAGGCATTGTAGCTGGCTAGATTCCTCATTGAACCGGCTACTCTTCATCCATGATCAACTCTCTGGCGATCAAATCTCCATCTGCTAAGCATCGGCCAGTCATGTCTCTGCCAGCCACGTCTATGCTGGATAACTCTCTGCTGAGTAGGTTGCCAGTGACAGGCGCGATCAGGATTCTTTTGGCGGGTATAGCGGCGGGCGGCGCTTTGACCGTTTCCGCTCTGGCGCCTGCTTTGGCATTCGACTTTGTTGGCGGTCCACCCCCGCAGATGAATACTTCAGGCATGGTATCCGACAAAGTTGGCGATCTGCCCGTGCGGTGGAACACTGGTGGTGCAGTTTGGTCTACTGACCAGCAGGCCATGGATACCTTCTTCAGCTCAGGATCGATCACCGATCGCGGCCTTGAAGGGGGGCTGTACCGCTCCGGTTGGACTTCCGAAGAAGTGCGCCAAGGGATGATAAAGACCTATAGCGTTGATCTGATGGGTGTGTCCCGCTTCCTCTATTCCGATGCGGGGGTGAAATTTCTCAAGAATCAAACTACTAGCTATTTCCCCTATTGGGGCATGACTAGCACCTCTGTTCAGGCCCTGCGCTCGGCGATCATGGCCGATGCGGCTGACGGACAAATCTCCTCCGCCACGATCATGGCCAAACTGCCTACTAATATGCGCCTGGCCGACACTTGCGGTACCTATACCGGTGCCCAGAACGTCTGTGACCAAGGCACTTGTAAGCCGGGCACCGGCCAGTGCACTTCGCTGTTCTCTTGGTACGTATTCCTGCCGGCCTGCATTCAGGCCAACCAGGTGCTCGAGCCGGTGGCCCAGGCCCGTCCTGCGCAGCCCATGCCACAACAGCCGGTTCGCGGTCTTTGGTGAGTTGTCTTAGGTGAGCTGAAGTGGTTGCTGTTACCCCTAGTGGTTGCTGTTACCCCTCTTGCTGGGTCTGCTTGGCGGCCCCCATTGAGGGGGCCTGGGGGCCACGCCTGCTGGTGACCAGCAGGTGTTCCAGTTGTTGTGGTAAAGACTGGGCCAGGTTGGCCTCAAATCCTCTTTGTAGTTGCTGCAGTTCGCCCTGGCTGAGGCGGCGATTGGCCACTGATTCCAGTTGGCGCCGCCAGGAACTGCCCTCGGCGAGCCAGCGCTCAATTCGAGTTGGGGTTATCTCCATGGTCAAAGCCTCCTGCCAGCGCTCGCGATCCAGGCGCCAATGTCGAGCTTCCAGGCAGCTTTGGCAGTGGATGGCCGGTGCGAATTCCAGGGCGAGGGCCTGTTGTTCCAGGTTGGCCAGCTCTTGAAGCAGGGCAGCTAATGCCCCATCCCGCAGTTGGCCAAGGGCCAGCAGGCCGCCAGCTGGGCCCAGCTGCGGCACGCTGAACAACAGTCGCCAGTGCCCCTGGCCAGCCAGCCGCGCATCTAGGCAGGTGATCCAGGCTTCGATGGCGGCTGGGGCCAGGCCGCGGAACGGCTGTCGGCCCGCCACCCATTCCACCGGCCCCTCAAGCGCCGCTGCCAACAGGGCTGGCTGCTCCGGTTGGCAGAGCAGGATGCTCGGCCGGCGCAGGCTGTCGAGCAGCTGCAGCTGGGCCTCTAGTCGCTGGCGATCGGCGTCGCTTTCCACGGCCACCAACACCTGCCCCTCTGGAGTGGCGGCCAGCGGATCGAGGGCCCAGAGCAGCGATCGGGCCCCCAGTACCAATACTCGCTGGTGCCTTTGCCACTGGGCACCCTGCCAAAAGCGGCGGCGCAACCGATCTAGCCGCTCCCCCTCCGCCGCAGCCTGGCGCCTTAGCCAGAGGTCCAGGGGGCCATCGGCGGGCCCGGCACTGATCAGCTCGCAGTGCTCCAGCTCGGTTTCGGCCGCCGCTGCCAGCTGGGCGGCGCGGCGCAGTTGTAGCCGTTGGCGCTGGGCCCCTTCCCAGCCCAGGCTGCCCGGTTGCCAGAAAACCTCACCCTGCAGCGTCTTGGGCAGGTACTGCTGGGCCACCCAGTGGTCGGCATAGGCATGGGGGTAGCGATAGCCCACCCCATCGCCGAAGGCCTTGCCATCCCGGTTGGCATCGCGCAGGTGGGGCGGCACCTGTTGGCCATTGCTGTTGCGTACCTGCCGCAGGGCATCAAAAACCCCCAGCAGGCTGTTGCTCTTCTCGGCGCTTGCCAGGTAGAGGCTGGCTTGGGCTAGGGGGTAGAGGCCCTCCGGCAGACCCACCCGTTCAAACGCCGCCGCGCAGGCTTCCACCACCACCATGGCCTGGGGATCGGCCAGGCCGATGTCTTCCCCGGCGGCGATCAGCAGGCGACGAAATATAAAGCGAGGATTTTCACCGGCCTCCACCATCCGTGCCAGCCAGAAAAGGGCCGCATCCGGATCACTGCCCCGCAGCGACTTGATAAAAGCGCTGATCGTGTCGAAGTGGGCGTCGCCCTGCTTGTCGTAGAGCACCGCCCGCTGTTGGATCGACTCCTCGGCGATGCTCAGATTGATTTGAATCAGCCCATCGCTGTTGGGCTCGGTGGTTTCCACCGCCAGCTCCAGGGCATTGAGCAGGCTGCGGGCATCGCCACTGGCTACATCCACCAGGTGATCGGCCGCCTCTGGGGTGATCGCCACCTGGCGATCGCCGTAGCCCCGCTCGCCATCGGTGAGGGCCCGCTGCAGCAGGGCCCGCAGCTGGGCCGGTTCCAGCGGCTGCATGCGAAACAGGCGTGAGCGACTGAGCAGCGCCTTGTTCACTTCAAAGAAGGGGTTTTCAGTGGTGGCGCCGATCAGGGTCAGGGTGCCGTTTTCCACCCAGGGCAGCAGCGCATCCTGCTGGGCGCTGTTGAAGCGATGCACTTCATCGATGAACAGGGTGGAGCGCAGTCCATGGCGCTCCAGCCTTTGCTGGGCTGCCTCCACGGCGGCCCGCAGATCCTTGATCCCCGCCAGCACGGCATTGAGGCTGCTGAAGTGGGATCTGGTGGAGGCGGCGATGATCCGCGCCAGGGTGGTCTTGCCCACGCCTGGTGGGCCATGCAGGATCAGATTGCCGACCCGGTCGGCGGCGATGGCCCGCCTTAGCAGCCGGCCTGGGCCGAGGATCGCCTCTTGACCGACGAAATCCTCCAAACACCTGGGCCTGAGCCGCTCGGCCAGGGGCGCCAGCTGCGCCAGGTTGACCTCTCGCTGGTGGCTAAACAGGTCGCCCAAGGCAGCCTCCGGCAGTGGCACCCCCGACACTTTCACCGTCGGCAGTGGCACCGGCGGCTCAAGAGGTAGTCGCCATCATCGGCCCTGTGGCGATACGCTCCGGCGATGCACCGCTTAGCTTCCCTGCTGCTGCCTGCTCTGCTGCTGGTGGCCTGTGGGTCCAAGCCGCCGGAGCGGCCCACCGCCAGGGTGGTTACCGAGGTGATTGCCGAGACCCCCTTTTCGGAGGGGGTGGATACCCTCAGCACCCTGGAGGCGGCAGCCACCGTCCAGTTGGCCGCCCAGGCGGGCGGGCGGGTGCAGCGGCTGCTGGTGCAGCAGGGGGAACGGGTGCGGCGGGGGCAATTGCTGCTGGTGCTCGATCAGACCCAGCAGCGGGCCGAGGTGGCCAGCTTGCAGGCCCAGATGCAGACCAGCCAGCTCAATTTTGAACGCTATGCGTCACTCGTGCGTCAGGGTGCCGCCAGCGCCATCGACCGCGACCAATACCGGCAGACTTACATCGCCGCCCGAGAAGCCCTGGTGGCCCGCCGGGCCGACCTGGGCTTCAAGGAACTGCGGGCCCCGATCGATGGCACGTTGGGGGATTTGCGGCTCAAGCCCGGGGACGTGGTTCAAGCCGGCAGTCCGATCGGCACCTTGTTGCGCAACGATCGGCTGCTGGCCCGCATCGATCTGCCAGCCAACCTGGCGGATCGGCTGCGGCCGGGCCAGAGGGTGCAGTTGTTCGATGCCGCCGGTGGGGAGTTGGCCCGGGGGGCGGTGCTGAGTGCCGATCCGGGTGTGAATACTGACAGCCAGGTATTGCTGGTGAAGGCCGCCTTTGCCAATGCTAACGGCCGCTTGCGGGCAGGGATGCGGGCGCGCACCCGGCTGGTGTTCGAGCAGGGTTTGCTGGCGTCGGTGCCGTTCACCGCGGTAACCAGCCTGGCTGGGCAGGCTTTTGTCTATCGAATTGGCAGTTTGGCTTCCCTGGAGCGTCAACCGGGCAAGGCTCCCCTGGCGGCATTGCGCCAACTGCCTGCCTCCAGCCGTTTTGCCCTGCAGACCCCCGTGCGACTGGGGCCCCTGCAGGGCACTCGCTACCCCTTGCTCAGCGGTCTGGCCAGGGGCGAGGCGGTGATCACCAGCGGCGTGCTCAACCTGCGCCATGGCCAGCCGGTCAGGTTGGATTAATTGCCAGTTCGCTGTCCAGTTCCCGGTCCAGTTCGCTGTCCATGGCAGTTCACTGCTGTTTGCGCGTTTCTGTTATCTTGACTGGGTATGTGTTTAAAAATGTGCGTCGTCTGCTTCAGATCACGCCAAGCTTCCTGGGCCTTTTGACGGGTGCCAGCTTGGCTGGTTGCAGTCAAAGACAGCTGCCATCGCCGCCGCCGCCGCAGGTGATGCTGGTGACTCCAAAGCCCGAGATAAGTTTGGATTCGGCCGATTATCAGAGCACTCTTGAGGCCATTCGCGAAGTGCGCTTGGCTCCCGAAATCGGAGGACGCATTGTAAAAATGCCAGTGTATGAGGGGCAGCAGGTGCGTCCCGGTCAACTGCTGTTCGTGCTGGATCAGATACAGCAACAGGCCAGCGTGAATGCTGATGCTGCCGAGTTCCGCAAGGACCGCGTCAACGCAGAGCGGTATATCTTCCTGAACCAGCAGGGGGCTGTTTCCACCAAAGATCGTGACTTTTATGTCACTCAGGCGATTCAGAGTAGTGACAAGCTTAACGCTTCCTCTGCTACCCTCGCCTACAAAAATGTGGTGGCGCCGATCCCTGGATACGTAGGCAATCTAAATTACAAAGTTGGCGATGTGATTCAGGCGGGCTCTGTGGTGGCCAGTGTGGTGGACAACAGCAAGCTTTGGGTGCGGTTGGATGTGCCCGGTGAGCTATCCGATCGGGTAGTGCCAGGGCTTCAGGTAATTCTACGCGGCCCAGATCCAAAGCGTTCTGTGGCCACTGGCACTGTCAATTTTGTAGCTCCCGCCCTTGATAAACAGCGGCAAACTTTGCTTGTTAAGGCCGTTTTTTACAATCCAGATGCTGCCCTGCGCAACAATCAACGGGTTAGCGCAACACTCGTCTTTTCTAGGCAACAGAAGTTGATGATTCCCCAGCAGGCCGTGCTTATGCAGGCAGGTAAGCCCTTTGTGTTTCTGGCCGTGAGTGTGGATGAAGCCACCAGACGGCTTGGTAGAAGTCCAGATCCCAAGCCAAACCCAAATCTGCCGGTGGCAATTCAAGTGCCTGTGACTCTTGGCAGGATGCAGGGCGAAACCTATCCTGTGCTACAGGGACTAAGCACAGCCGACCAGATTGTGCTCGGTAATTTGGCCCAGTTGCGTAGCGGTCTTTCCGTGCAACCTTTAAGCACAACGCTGGCTGATCGATGAGCCTTTCAGATACATTTATTCGCCGCCCCGTGCTCAGCACGGTGTGCAGCATCTTGATTTTACTTGCGGGTTTGATCGCTTTACCGCTGCTGCCAATTGAGAATTTGCCGAATATTGCACCACCTACAATTCAGGTAAGTGCAAATCTGCCAGGTGCTGATGCACTGACAGTGGAAAGTGCCGTCACCGGCCCCATTGAACAGCAGATCAATGGTTCTCCGGGGATGGATTACATCACCTCGTTTAGTACCAGTGAAGGTGCAAGTCAGATAAATGTCTTCTTCAAGGCAAATACTGATCCGGACATTGATCAGGTTAATGTTCTTAACCGTGTTAACACGGCTTCGGCCCAGCTGCCCTCTAGCGTTAACAAGCAAGGGGTGACGGTTCAGCAGACTGCCAGTAGTTATTTGCAGGTTTATAACCTCACCTCTACCCAGGGACAGTTTGATCGCAATTATCTGAATGGCTTGTACCAGCTCAATCTGGCCTACCCCTTGACTCGTTCTCCCGGGGTGGGCCAGGTGACGGTGTTTGGCAGTAGTAATCCGGCCTATAGGCTTTGGGTGGATCCCCAGAAGTTAGCCCGTTTTAATTTGTCAGTGCAGGCTGTAACTGATGCCCTTAGCTCCCAGAATCAAATAGTTGTTGGTGGCTCCATTGGTGGCCCGCCTTCCACGGCAAAAAACCGAACCACCTATCCAGTATTGGTGCAGGGAAATCTCAAGTCTGTAGAAGAATTTGAAAATCTCATCCTGGCCAGTGGCCCAGGTGGACAAGGTGCTGACAAGGGACCCGATGGCGGCTTGATCAGGCTGGGGGATGTAGGCAGGGCGGAATATGCTTTCCAAAACTTTAATCAAGCTGCGGTAAATGCTAGAACCGGCTATCCTTGTGTGGGATTTGGCGTTATTCAGCTACCTGGGAGCAATGCCATAGATACGGCCAGGCAGGTTGATGTCGTGCTCAAAAACTTTGAGAAAACCCTTCCTCCTGGGGTTGTTTTGGAGAAGGTTTTTGATCAAACTGACTTCATCAATGCTTCGATCTGGGGTGCCATCGATGCCCTGCGCGATGCAATTGTGCTGGTTTTATTGATTATCTTTCTGTTTCTGCAGGACTGGAAGGCCACCATGGTGCCTGCCCTGGCCTTGCCTATTGCCCTGCTTGGAGCGCTGGTTTTCGTCAAAATATTTGGTTTTTCTATTAACGAACTTACTTTGCTTGGCATCATCCTTGCCACCGGTCTGGTCGTTGATGATGCGATTGTAGTGGTAGAGGCTGTGTCGGCCAGGATTGAAGCAGGTGAGCGTCCATTCGCTGCTGCCTCTAACGCTATGAAGGAGCTTACTGGAGCAATCTTGGCTACGGCTTTGGTGCTGCTGGCGGTGTTCGTGCCAGTCACATTCTTCCCAGGTGCCACTGGGGTGATCTATCGTCAGTTTGCCCTCACAATTGTATTTTCAATTGTTGTTAGCACGTTTAATGCCATTAGCGGTAAGCCCTTGCAGTCTGCCCTGCTGCTGGGAGGTGGCAAGACTGAGCCCAAAGGAATTGCTTGGACTTTGATTGGCGCTTGCTTCGGGGCTGGCTACGGGTACTTGTTTGGTGGTTGGCCCTGGTGCCTTGGATTTGGGCTACTGGGGGGAGTCGTGGGTACATTTTTACAGCCGATATTCCGGGGGTTCAATCGGCTGTTTGAGAGGTTTGCCCAGGCCTATTCCGGTCTGCTTACCCAGGTGATCCGTCTACGCAGGATCGTGGTGGCCGTGTTGTTGGGGGGGGTGGTGCTCGCCGGTCTGGCGTTCATGGCCATCCCCACCGGTTTTGTGCCCACAGAGGATCAGGGTTATGGTCTTGGCATCATTCAATTGCCACCTCAGTCATCACTTGAGGCCACGATGGAAGTGGCATCTCAGGCCAGAAAGATTGTTGCGGCTGAAGAAGATGTGGTCAGTGGCGAGATGATTGGCGGTTTGGGCTTTAATGGTGGTGCCCTAAATCAAGGTATTTTCTTCTTCGGGCTTAAGCCAATCGATGAGCGGAGTTCTCCGGAACAATCCGCAGGGGCAATAATCAAACGGATGAATAAGTCTTTTGAGGCTATCACTGGGGCCAAGGTGCTTGCGGCTCCGCCCGCTGCTGTGCCTGGCTTCAGTGCCCAAGGCGGTCTTTCTTTCCAATTCAATGATCTCAGCAATGGGGGATATAGCCCTACAGATCTATATAATATGTCCTGGAAGCTGATCAAAAATGCCTTGGCCTCGGGAAATTTCTTTAATCTTTATACCCAGTATCTTAGTGATGCCCCGGTTTGGCGTCTGATTCCCGATCGTGATCGCATGGCTTCTATGAATGTTGACTTCGGCAGTGCGATGCAGGTATTGGGTGCGTTTAATGGCGGAACTTTTGTAAATTAAACCTACGAAAATGGCCAGTATCGTCAAGTTTATGTGCAGGCGGAAGGGGCTGAAAGAGACATAGTTCAGGACCTGGATAATCTCTATGTGCCTAACACCAGTGGCGAGCTTATCTCCCTGGCTAATTTGGTAAAAGTCAAGCTTGATAGCGCTCCCCCGATTATTAGTCACTATAATTTGTATCGCACAGTCTTGATTCAGGGAGTTGAAAACCTTGGAAAGAGTAGTGGTCAGGCCATCGATTCTTTGCAGGCCGCATTCAACAAAGTTAGCTTCGCCAATGTCGGTTTTGCCTGGTCTGCCTTGAGTAGATCTGAAGTGGCCGCCGGCTCCCTGGCTGCCCTGGTATTTGCCCTGGGAATTATAGTTGTTTATCTGGTGCTTTCGGCCCAGTATGGCAGCTATATCGATCCAATGATTATTCTAATGACTGTTCCCTTGGCCATGCTGGGGGCACTATTTTTTCTGGTGCTTATGCATCAAGTTAATAATGTATATGCCCAGGTCGGACTGGTAACCCTAATCGGATTAGCTGCTAAGAATGGCATCTTAATCGTTGATTTGGCCAATCAGCGAATGGAGGCCGGCTTGTCGGCTCCAGAGGCTGTTAAGGGCGCGGCTGAATCTAGGCTGCGCCCCATCCTGATGACGGCGTCAGCGGCTTTGTCTGGTTTCTTTCCGCTGGTGGTGGCCCATGGTGCTGGCGCCATGAGCCAGCGTTCGATCGGTTCAGTGATCTTTGGTGGTCTGTTGGTGGCTACTGTGACTAGTCTTTTCGTGGTGCCCGCGTTTTATGTATTGATGAAGAATTTGGAGTCGGCCTGGTTTCCGGCCAGCAAGCAAACGGAGCCCGTACTGCTTGAGCCCGTACTGCCTGAACCCGCCGAGTCTTGATCGATGCCGCTTCCCAAGCCCCCTGGCTATAGTCCCCGTCGTCAGTTACGCCGAGATAATCGGCGCATCGTTTTTTCGGCGGTGCTTTGCACCCTGATGGCCCTGGTGGTGTTGCTCCTGCTCAACCGAGCAGCCCAGGTGCCTGGTCAACCTTTCACCCCATTTCCGCCGCATGGGGTATTGCTTGTATTGTTCGGAGCTGGATTTTGTGGCGCATGGGGTGAAACCATGCGCCAGATCCGCCTTATCCGGCTGGGGGACCAGGACGGCCCCCACCAAAGCTGAGGGCGGGACTGATTAAAAGGGCGGGCCCCAGCCAAGCTGAGGCGGGCCGGATCAAATTGCCTGGATCAGGTGATCACCGTGGGCTGGCCCATGCCGGTGCGGCTGCGGATCTCAGCCAGCTGATCGATTGCCGTTATCAAGCTGGCCAGGGCGGTCTGGGGATCCTGGTGCAGGTCGCCACTGGCGGGCACATAGCTTTCCAGATACACCCTTAATGTGGCCCCCTGGGTGCCGGTGCCCGAGAGGCGCAGCACCACTCGGCTGCCGTCATCGAGAAGTAGCCGCAGGCCCTGGCCAGTGGTGAGCGAGCCGTCCACCGGGTCGGTGTAGGCGAAGTCGTCGGCGGTGGCGATTTGGCGGCCGGCAAAGGCCTGGCCCACCAGGCTGGGCTGCATTGCCTTGAGCCGGTTGTAGAGGCCGTGGGCCGCCTCGCTGGGGATCGCTTCGTAGTCGTGGCGCGAATAGTAGTGGCGGCCAAAGCGGTTCCAATGCTCGGCCATGATTTCGGCGACAGAGCACTTGCGTACAGCCAGAATCTGCAGCCAGAACAGCACAGCCCAGAGGCCATCTTTCTCGCGAATGTGGTTGCTACCGGTGCCAAAACTCTCCTCACCGCAAAGGGTGATGCGGCCTGCATCCAGCAGGTTTCCGAAAAATTTCCACCCCGTCGGTGTCTCGTAGCAGGGAATACCCAACTGTTGGGCCACCACGTCTGTGGCGGCACTGGTGGGCATCGAGCGGGCGACGCCGGCCAGGCCATCGGCATAGCCAGGGGCCAAGCGGGCGTTGGCGGTAAGCACCGCCAGGCTGTCGCTGGGGTTCACAAAGCAGCCTCGGCCCACGATCATGTTGCGATCGCCGTCGCCGTCGCAGGCGGCCCCAAAACTGTAGTGATCGCCATCGAGCAGCAGGCTGGCCAGCTCATGGGCATAGGTGAGGTTGGGGTCGGGGTGGCCGCCGCCAAAATCCTCCAGGGGGATGCCATTGCGAACGGTGCCGGCTGGCGCCCCCAGCAGCCCTTCCAATAGGCGGCTGGCATAGGGACCAGTGACGGCGTGCATCGCGTCGAAGGCGATCGGGAAATCGCTGCGTAACAGGGCTCCGATTTGATCGAAATCGAACAGGCGCTGCATCAGTGCCACGTAGTCCTCCACCCCGTCGATCACCTGCACCAGCAGTTCCCCCAGCCGCTGCTCGCCGCAGGCGGAGAGGTTGAGCGGCGAGGCATCCGCCTCGATGCGGTAACCCTCGAGGCGGGTGGTCTCGGCGTAGATGGCGTCGGTGATCGACTCCGGTGCCGGACCGCCGTTGGCGCCGTTCACCTTGACGCCGAAGTCGCCGTCGGGACCACCAGGATTGTGGCTAGCCGAAAGAATGATGCCGGCGATGGCGCCGTGGCTGCGGATCAGATGTGAGGCGGCGGGGGTGGAGAGGATGCCGCCGGTGGTGGTGATTACCCGTGCCAGCCCATGGGCCGCGGCCATGCGGCAGATGACGCCAATGGCCTGGCTGTTGCCATAGCGGCCGTCTCCGCCCACCACCAGGGTGCCGCCGGCGACGCCGGGGATGGTGCGCAGGGTGGCCTCGATAAAGCTTTCGAGGTAGTGGGGGGTGGCAAATTGGCTAGAGCTCTTGCGCAGCCCAGAGGTGCCAGGCTTCTGGTCGCTGAAGGGCTGGGCAAGGCTGATGTGCTGAACGCTCACGGATCGTTGCCGGCGTGCCGCGCCAGGTTATCCGTGCCGCCCTGCGGGGATCGCCGCTTCTTGGCTACGGCCACTTCTGGACGGCGGTCCTGGGGTTGTCCCAGCCATCTGACAGCAGATCCGCTGTTGGATCACCGCTGGCAGAAACCTGGAGATTGTCTAGCTTTTAGGTATGATGAAATTTATCCCATCTTGTTGGCTAATCCCCGGGCGCTTAAATCTTATCGAACTTATCGAACTTATCGAATTATGGTCTTTCCAGGGCTAGTTGCGGTCATTCTGAAGCGATTTACCTCGAGGTCTCTCCAGATCGGCTTGCTTGCGCTGTTGCTGGCAGTTGGCTGTCACTCCGCTGGGCTGGCGGCGGTGATGGGCGGTGTAACTCCCGTCCCCTATCCCGAGGCGGTGGAGCGCAGTCGCCTGGCCGCCAGGGCCGTTTTGGAGCGCAGGGGCGCTGAGGCTTGCTTGCGGGGCAAGCTCACCGGGGCGCTGTTGGCCCTCTCCGCCAGTTGTGAGGCCGAGGCACGCCAAACTCCCCTCTGCGCATTGGCCGAGCGGGCGGTGGTGAGTAGTGATTGGCGACTGGCCACCATGGACGCCACGGCACTCGCCATCCTTGCCCAACCCGCTTGAGGGTAGGCGCATTTACTTGCTTGATCGGCCAGAAAGTTCCGCTGCGCCCCAGAGCGATCGCCGAGAAGCTTGGCGAAAACGGCGCCCCAGCAGGGCCGATACACAGACCCTCCAGCCAGATCCAAACAGTTTAGATAGTCCCAAGCCATCAAGTCAGACCAGGGAGTTGTCTGGGTAAATCAGTTTATTTTTATGTCATTTCAAAAAATCTGTATTTCGCTTAGGAAATTGCTCCTGGAGATCGCTTGGGCTTGTTAATGACCTGGGATCAGAATTTGATCAGGCTATTGGTTTTGCCGCCCTGGTCTGGCTTGTTGTTCTTAGCCGGGCTGCCGATTCGTTCGCGGCATAGCGGTATCAACTCACTGGCGGCCTTGTTGAGCTGTTCGCGGCGGGCGTAGCTATTGCTGGACGCCACCACCGCCTGGTCGCGAATCGTCCAGAGGGTGTCTTTGCAGGTGGCCGGCAGCTGGGGGTGATCCAGCAGCGGGTCGGCGGTGTTGCGGGCCAGATCGCAGCTAGCGGCTGTGTTCTCGCGGCCGCATTCCAGCACGGTGAGCTGTAGCTGGCGCCATTGATCAGCGCTGGGATAGCTGAACTCTTTGGGGGCGGCCCGCAGCGCGGTGGGCATAGCCAGGCCGCCAGCGAGCAGGCCCCCAGTGACCATGCCCCCAGTGACCATGCCCCCAGTGACCATGCCGCAGTAACAGAGGTGGGCGAGGCGGCGGAGGCGGCCCATGGCATCAGGCAGTGCATGGAGCCCCATCATGGCCGCACCGTCAGGCGATTGATCCCCTGCCTGAGCTGTAACTGTTGGCTGCGCCAGCGCCGGCCGATCAGCCCCCCCAGCAGGGGCGCCGTGGCCGCCAGCAGGCAGCGCAGGGCTGGCGATTGGCGCAGCAATTCGCCGCGACGCATTTCTTCTGCCTGCAGGATCTGCAGCTGGCTCACCTCTGGCCGCCGCTCAGCTTCGATGGCGGCCAGCCTGGCGTCGATCGCTGTAGGCGAAGGGGTGGCGCCCAGGGCCAGGGGTTGCGCCA
Organism: Prochlorococcaceae cyanobacterium; assembly: GCA_044375975.1. Classification (GTDB taxonomy): domain Bacteria; phylum Cyanobacteriota; class Cyanobacteriia; order PCC-6307; family Cyanobiaceae; genus UBA5018. Next base: position 77,182 of record JBILLQ010000003.1, on the reverse strand, counting down.
GCTCGATCAGCTGCCGAGCCGCCACTGCCGCATCCCGCAGGGCCCCATTGATCCCCTGGGCCCGCACCGGGCTCATCGGGTGGGCCGCATCGCCCAGCAGCAGCAGACCTGGTTGCCACCAGCGTTCGGCCATGCCCACCTGCACGCTCAGCCGCACCGGACCGCTTAAGCAAGCCGCATTTGCCAGTAGCCAGCTGGCCAGCGGCGTCGGGGCCTGGCTGGCCAGCCTGGCGCTCCATTCAGCGGCACTGCGCACCGGGGTGGGCGCTCGATGATCGATCACCCAGCCCAGCTGAACCCGACCGCTGGCGCTGCAAAACAGGCTGCCGATCCCCTCGTCGCCCACCAGGGTGTAGAAGCGGCCGGCCAGGGGCGGCGTTGTGGGCGTTTCCGCGTAGCGAAACCAGAGCACATCGATGGGGCTGTCCTGGCCGATTAGTGCCAGGCCTGCCTGGCGCCTTAGTGGGGAGGCTCGGCCATCGCAGGCCACCACCAGATCGGCCTGGAGCTGCTCGCCTGTGGCCAGGATCACGCCCGAGATGCGGGCTGCGCTGCTGTCGTGGCGCAATAGCTGCTTCACCGGCTGGCCAGTGAGCAGCGTTAGCGAGCTCGGCCTGGCTGCGGGGCACAGCAGTCGCTCCAGCCAGGCTGTTTGGTTGACCAGGGTGCAGGCCGGTTCGTCGCTGGCCCCGAGCGGTTCATTCAGTTCGAACAGCAGACGGCCCTGCACGGCCACGGCCCAGCCGGCCAGGGCCCTCTGGGGCACGCCAGCGGCAATGGGCGCCAAGTCCAGGGCCTCAAGGGCCTCCAGGCCCGAGGGCATCAGGGCCTCACCGCGCAACTCCCGATTGAAGTTGTTGGCCGCTTCCACCAGCGTGGTGGCGATGCCAGTCCGACTCAAGGCCAGGGCCAGGGATGCCCCCGCCGGCCCGGCTCCCACCACCACTACTCGCATGAAAGCTCAGGAAAGAATGGCGTTGAACGGGGGAAGGATCAGATCAAGCGGCTGAGACAAACCAGTAGCTCAGGCAAGCCAGCGGCTCAAACAAACCGGTGGCTCAGACAAAAGAGTTGTAGTTCCGCTTCGGGGCACTGCCCGAGGCTTCCTGGCCCATCAGGTTGCTCTTTTTGGCGAGCAGGTAGTCGACCAGTTCCTGCTGCACTTCCAACAGCTCTCGGGTGCAGCCCCGGAAGGCCGCCTTGTGGCGAATCTCCTCGTGGCGGGTGTGCAAATCACGCAGCATCAGCTGGATCGCATCCAGGGTGGGTGCGTGCTGGACGGAGGTGGGATTGGACTCCATGGCGCGAGCTCTGGGCTTGGGCTGATCGTAGGCTCTCCGCATCAATATCTGGATCCGCGGCTGGGGCTGGCCGCACAGCCGCTTCTTTACCGCCTTTGTTCGCTTCCTTTTTGTTGGCTTTTATTTAGTTTGACCTGTTTTTTCATTGGCTTTTTCGTTGGCTTTTACGCTGTCAGGGACAGGGCTTCTTCCAGTCCGGCTAGCACCACGTCTGCCACTAGCTTTACCCGGTAGCGGCAGGCCTGGGTTTCGGTGGAGTTAAAGCTGCCATTTTCCCAATATTTATTGCTGCCGGCGCCGCCACCGCATAGGCCGAAGTAGTCGCAGCTTTCGCGACAGCGGGCCACGCCAGCTGCCATGTCCCGCTGGATGCGTTGGAATTTTTCCGTGGCAATAACCGATTCTAGGCTATCGGTTTGCACGTTGCCGAGCACGAAATCACCATATTCTTCGGTGTGAACAGCTAGTAATTCCGGGTCAAAGGTGGAGAAGTTACCCTGGTGATCCACGCTCACGATCACGAACGGTTTGTTCATGTCGGTTTGCTTGAGCCGAGCATCGGCATAGGCCAGTGAGTAGACGCTCTCGAACTCCCGCAGTACGAACTGTCCGCCCGTGGCCCTGGTCAGCTCCCAGAAGCGTTGCATGAAGGCCTTGAAGCGCCTTTCGCATTCAATTCCCTGCAGGCTGGAGGCGCGATTGATGCCTTCTGTTTCTTCCATGTTGAAGCCCACGTCGTGGATGCCCTGCTCCAGGAAGAACTGGAAGATGCTGTCGGCGTGATCGAGGCCCAGCTCCCCCAGCACGCTGATCACATGGAAGGGCAGTCCGTAGCGGCGCAGCCAGCCAATGCCCCGCATCGTGGCGGCATGGCTGCCCAGGCCGGTGCGGGTGCGGCGGTGGGCATCGTGGACAAACGCGGGTCCGTCCAGGCTCACCCCCACGCTGATCTGGTGGCGCTGGAAGCACTCACACCACTGCTGATCGATCAGCGTGCCGTTGGTCTGGATCGACTGGTGGATGGCGATATCCCGCTCGGGATGACGCTCCAGCGCCGCCTGGATGCGGCGGCTGGCTTCGTCATAGAAGCTCACTGGCAGTGCCAATGGCTCCCCGGCATGCCAGAGCAGGGTGAAGTCGCCGTCGACGAAGGGGCTGCTGAGCAGCCGATCCAGGATCGGATCTAACAACTCTGGCTTTAGGCGGGCGCGGTTGTCGCGATCTGGCAGGTAGCAGTAGTCGCAGTCCAGGTTGCAGTAGGGGGTGGCCTGGACCACCAGCAGGCTGATCGGCCCGTAGTTGGCCTCACCGTCGGCTTGCATCTCCCCCATGGTCCGCTCCTCTGCCGGCCCTACCAATTCACAAATCCGCCATTGCGAAAGCCGCCGCCATTGAGGAAGCCGCCATTGCGGAAACCACCGTTGCGGAAACCGCCGTTGCCGTTCAGGAAGCCGACACCACCGCCGTAGTAGGGATGGGCATTGCCAAAGCCGCCATAGCGGCTGTTACCCCAGCCGCCACGGCCACCATTGACGAAGCCGGCGGCCAGGCGCAGGTCTGCCCCAGGGGCAGTGGCGTCCATACCGCCCTGTAGGCCCTGTTCCCTCAGGGCGGCCGAGATGCGCTGCAGGCGCGCCTCGATTGAACCGGTGATCGAACCGGTGATCGAACCGGCGCTGGCTGGGTTGCCAGGGGCCTCGGCGCCGGCGCCAGCACTGGCCTGGCCGGCGGGGATCTGCAGGGTGGCCAGCACCATCAGGAAGGCGAACAGGCCGGAGCGGGTATTAATCGACATGGATCTGCTGCTATTTGGCGGAGGAGGGAGAGGCAACCTGGATCTGCTCATAGTTGAGCATTACGGCTGCGAAATAGGCCTTGATCATCGGGGTGGGCAGCTCGAGCATCCCCTGCGGGCCGAACCAGCGATTGACGATGGCCACGGCGGCCGGATCGTCGTTGAGGTAACTCTGCAGCAGCCTGGCAATGGCTATGTTTACCAGATTGCGGAAGGTGGAATTATTTTCCGGCATGATGCAACCCACCGCATAGCGGGCCAGGGGCTGTTCGGGCCGTAGCTCCAGGCTCTGTTTGCCCTTGAGCTTGCGGATTGCCATCAACAGCAGTGAATCGCCGGCCACGGCGTCCAGCTTGCCTGCCTGCAGGGCCGCCACCGCTTCGTTAAGGCCGGGGAAGGGTTGGCGCAGTGCCTTGGGCTGCAGGTCGGCGATGGTGGTGTCGCCGAGGCCGCCAGCCAGCACGCCGATGCGCTTGCCCACCAGGCTCTGGGGCGAGCCATCAATGCGCCCATCTCTACTCAGCACCCGGATGCCGGAGAGGCTGTAGGGCAGCGAGAAATCCACAAACATCTCCCGCTCCCAGGTGAATTGGGCGCCGCAGGCCAGGTCGGTTTCACCGCGGCTCACCTGGCGGAACAGGGTGGCGGGGTCGTTCACCAGCTGGAACTCCAGTTTCACTGGCTTGCCCAGGTAGGCGGTTGCCTCCGCCTCGATCAGCCGGGCCACGTCAATCGAGAAGCCCGTGACCGCTTTGCTGCCATCGAGAAAGGAGAAGGGGGCCAGATCGGTGCGGCCGCCCATGGTGATCACGCCGGTGCGGGCCGCCCGCTCCAGCACCGTTTCGGCTGCGGCGGCCAGGGGGTTCACCAGGCCGGGGGCCAGTAGGGCGAAGGCCAGCGCCAGGCCGCTCAGGCGCCGCCGCGAAGGGGAAAAATGATCGGGCATCGCGACGCCGCCTGAAGCCAGCGGCACGGAGGTTGACCCTCACTGTGCTCAACCCGGCAACGGTTGGGCGGGCAAGAAATAAAGCCGATGATTTTCTTAACCTAATAGCCCTGTACCGCAGTTAATTGTCGCCAAGTAGCAGCGCTTTTTAGCTGCTTTTTGATTTTTTTGCCATTAGGTAAGCTCTGAACAACCGCAATTTCTCCGCTCCAGCCGGCTAAAATCCATTGTGGCATCAGGGCTCAATTGGGCTTGGCTCGGTTTTTAAGAGCTTCCTTAGCTTGGCTGGAAAGCCTTTTTTGAGCTGGCCCCAGACTGGAGCCAGCCGGTGGTGCCTCTGCGGTTCCCCCATACTATATTTTCTCTTGGTATTTAATGGTTTGTATTTTCAACTTTGAGGCGATCCTGTCAGCCGAGAAGCTTTGCTGCATCGGGGCTCCATTGTCGGTGGCTCGGATTTTTCAGAGCTTCCCTAATTGGTCTGGGCTGCGGGCCATGGTTCTGCTGTTGGCGCGGGGATAAAAGCCTCTGCTCCTGGTAGAAACTCCGCCTGCAATTCGAGATCACTGCGACCTTTTATCCTTATCCAGTCATATTGGGTGTTAGCGGTCGCTTTGCTGGCTTTGTTCCAGTGAATTATCCGTATATTACCTAGATTTATCTTGTTTCTATTGACCCGAATTGGGTCTAATAGAAAATGTAATCCAAGGGCTACTGTGCGTTTTGGCACGGTCACGTCTAATCGGAAAGGGTTCCATTTATTTGGATTAAGCCGCGGCATTTCCCAGGGCAGGCGGGCCTGGGCGCTGCCGCGTCTAGTGCTGTACCAGCTGAGCAGCAGCCGCGGTGAACCCTGGGGATTGCCCCGGGCCATGCCAATGATTGAGAGCTGATCGCCTGCCTGCACTGGAATGCGATGCAGTGGACTAAGCACCACCGGCGAGCGATTGGCGGGGCTGCGCTGCAGCAGCATGCCTAGCTGGCCCGCATAGGCAGCATCCGGCTGTGGGCGTTTATCGGCCGTTGCCGGGCCCCAAAGCGCTCCCACCTGCCTGCCTGCCCCCACCAACTCGTCTTCAAAGGATCCAACCCAGAGCAAGTCGCGCCCCCATTCCACCCTGCCAGCTCCGCCTCCCCAACTGGCCGTCACCCCCTTGGGCAGTTGCCAGAGGCTGCCGCCGTCTTGGTCTGCTTGCAACGAGATCCTGGCGCTGTGCCGTTGGCGATGACCATGGAGGTCGGCTTCGATCAATCCGCTTTCCACAAGCCAGGGGCCAGGTTGGCGCCCTGATAAGCCCCGCGCTACGGAGTTGGCCAGATCTCCAACTACGGCATGGGGGCGGTATTGGTGCAGCATCAGCGGTAAAGCCGTGACCCGTATTAATTTGCCGTTGCGTAGGTACAACCTCAATAGTGCAGATTCAAAGGTGGACCAGATTGTTTGGTCAAATAAAAAGCTACCGAGAGATGTGGCCACGAATGAATGTCCATCCCATTTGAATCCACCTAGAACCTGGGGATGATGATTGAGGATTAGGGTGGCTCCTGCTTGCCTGGCTCCTGTGATTAGCCGCTGTACGCTACTAGTGGGATCTCTCTGATATTCATTCCCACCATGAATCATCACGATCACGCTACTGCTGTGTCTTTTGGCGGCTTTGATTGCGGCAAACAGACGGTTTGGCTCACACAGGGCGGCGCCGCCCTTTTGCTGGCTATTAGATACCACATAACTGATCTCGTGCTGGAAGCCACTAATACTGGTGCATCCGAGTAGGGCGATGGTTTGTCCCTGCCGATTCACTAAGGCGGGGCGCCAGGCCTGTTGCTCATTAAGTCCAGCGCCAAAAAATCCTTCGCCATCCTTGAAGCCTGCTGAGCGCAAGCCGTCCAAGGTGCTGGCGACCCCGGAATCAAGGGCGTCGTAGAGATGGTTGTTGGCTAGGCTGAGCACTGTAAAGCCAGCGCTGCGCAGGGCGGATGCCAGCGCTGGTGAACTGGCATAGGCATAATCTTTGCCTGCGTGTAGTAGGGTAGATCGCTCACCTCCTTCGGTAATTAGTGCTGACCGGATTAGGGGAGTCTCCAGATTGGCGATGTTAAGATCGCTATGCTGCAGCATTGGCAGCACTTGGGTGAGAAGTGCTAGATGTTGCTTGGTGCCATATTGTGGCCTCAATTGTGGTATCACCACATTAGGCAAGCTGGAGCCGTAGAAGCGACGACCGGCCATTACGTCTCCAACGGCCGTAACCACCAGCGTCCGTCCGTCATCGGCAGCTAGACGCACCAGCAACGCCGAGCCAGGTTTTACCGCCCGCACCTCGCTTAAAAATCCTGGGTGATGCACTGCCAACCACTGGGGCTCCACTGGCAGCCGCAGGCTGAACCAGCCCTCGGCATTGCTTTTGGTTTGTGACCGTCCCACCTGCACAGTGGCTGCGGCTATTGGTTTGCCATCAGTGGCCACCACCATGCCCGTCAGCAAATCCGAACCTTTGTTGCTTTGTCCAGTGTCTTTTGGCCCGCAAGCTGTTAACAGAAATAACAGTAGAGAATTGATCAGAACTATTGGCTTGGCGCCATTGAGAGCAGCCACCAGCAGTTCGGACCACCTGCTGATTTTTTGCAGGGTCAGCGCTGTAATTGTTGTTGGCGGAGTAATTCTGCTGGCAGGTGATCCCGGGCTCTGGTGATCCTGGGCTGGCTTCTGCGTTGCGATGATCCGAGGTATTCTTGAGCGATTTTGTGCCATTAAACGAATTTGTGCTGGCTATTTGTTGGGTGGTATTGCTAGATTGATTTTGGTTAATATGCTGGCTCTTGTTAATGGGCCAGCTCTTGTGAACGTACTGCTCGCCCAAATATGTTTGTTGCTATTGGAAGTACCTCGAAGAATTGCGAATATCACTGGCCTCATACGGTATGAGAGGTATTGATAAGACTGGCTAGGCCTTGACTGGTAGGGGAGAGATGGGCAGGTTTTTGAGGTATCCTGAATATGCAAATCGCCATAAGTATGAACATTATGGGTGCCATAAACTTGTCGTATTTCCTTGATTAGGATCTCGTCACTGCCGGCATTGGCGCTATTGAATAGCGTTGCTCCATTGGTCGACTTCGCGTTGTCAGTCAGCTTCGCATTATAGGCCGGCTTTATTTTATTAGTCAGCATCGCATTATGAATCAGCTTCGCATTGTAAATCAGTGTTGCATTGTAAATCAGCGTTGCATTATAGGTCGGCTTCGAATTAAGGACCAATTTCGCATTATAGATCAGCTTCACGTTATTGATTAGCTTTGTATTATGGGCAGACTTCGCATTGCGAGCCAGCTTCGCATAATTTGTTTGTTTGGTATTGTTTGTTGATCTCACTTCATTGGGTCCTTTCTCGTTATTGTCAGATTTTAAGCCAGGGAGTCTTTTCCCCTGAGGATACAGATTTTCGCTCTGTGAATTAATCATTTTCCGTTAACTCTCGTTGTTATTATCCTATCTGATTATCCAGTCGGAGATTCATTCAGTATATTTACTTCGCTCATGGGGTAAATGCGCTTCTGTATTCCATAATAGTGGGCTTTGGCCTGGCTCCTGGATATAATCTTGATTCGTTCTTGATACGTTAGTGCTTCAGTGGCAACTTTTCTTTTCTTCCTTTTCGGCCTTTACTTGTACACCGGTTGGACTGTGTATTCCTATTATCAATTTAAGTTGGCTCGCGGCAATGTTCCTTGGCGTGTACATGTTAATGGAATTCGAGGTAAATCTACGGTTACACGTTATCTAGTCGCAATTTTTCGAGCGGCGGGGCTGCACACATTTGGGAAGACTACGGGTAGTGCAGCTCGGGTACTCCAGCCGAACGGCAAAGATTTTGATTTTGGTCGTAAAGGTTTTGCCAATGTGAATGAACAGGTTTTACTATTGCGCAACTTTTTTCGTCAGAAAGCAGATGCTGTTGTGATGGAATGCATGGCCGTTAATCCGGTGTATGCAGAATGGTTGGAGAACATAGTAATGAAATCTCAAATTGGGGTAATTACGAATGTTCGCTATGACCACGCCGACTACATGGGTGAGACCCTCGAGGAAATTGCCATGTCGCTATCTCGAACTATACCATACGATGGAATTATCATAACAGCCGAGCAGCAGCCGGCCTTGCTAAGTATTTTATACCAAGAGGCAAGCAAGAAATGCTCTCGCTTGTTGATTGCTGATGGTTCTACTGTTCTCGCAGGTGAATTGGCAAATTTCAATCATTTTGCTATTGAGGCTAATGTGGCAATTGGCTTTGTATTAGCTGATTTATTGGGATTGAGCCGTGGCATGGCTCTACAGGCTATGCAGGCTGCCGAGCCCGATCCGGGTGCTTTCCTACTGCAGCATATTCGACAACGATCGCAAACCATTGTATGGGCTAATCTTTTTGCTGTCAATGATCGAGAGAGTTTCGTGGATCTATGTGAGCGACTATTTCTGCAGCATCCTAATCATCAACGTGTGGTAATTTTAAATAATCGCCATGATCGTCCCACCCGAGTGCGGCTATTTGCAGAGTTATCCATCGAATTGGGCTTCGAGCTAACAGTGACTTTCGGCGATTATGAAGCTGAGGTGAATGAGGCACTAAGCCCCCAGAAAATAAAGTTGCTTAATCTTGGTAATACCACCAAGCAATGCAATGCTGACGGAGAGCAACTTTTGAGTGAGATATTGCTGGCTGCTGGCGGCCAGCGCCCGGTACTGTTGATCGGTACTGTGAATATTCATACCGTCCAAGCCGAACGATTACTGGAGCACATCAATCTGTTGCAGCTCTCAACTTCAGTGGTTGACTAGGGAGACTCGTGCAATCGTTATTTCTTTGATCTTGCTATTCATAAACCTTGGCGGCGTTAGTGCTTCGTTGGTCGTGGATTGGGCTTGACAGAGCTTCCCTAATTACTCCTAGCTACCTATTCATCACACTGAACTTCTTTTGTGGACTTAAATACACCAGAAATCCAAAGATTAGTCCTGAGTATTGGCAGCTGCTGTGCGCTGGCCTACAAGGACCGCTTTGGCATAATTCCTGGCGGCATTATTGTGCCTGGCTTCTTGTTAATTTTACTGCTACTTTCTCCCCTGTGGGCTATAGCGGTGGTTCTATTGTCATTTATTATCTATTTTATTTATCGAAACTGGCTGGATCGAGTGGACTACAAGCGCCGGACTCAGATGTATATACTAGCGACTCTTTCCGTGCTACTCAGTTATCCAGTTGCTCTTGCCTATATCGCGGCTGGTATTTTACCCACCTCTATAGATAGTTTGTCTGGTACATTAATACCTGGAGTTATTGCGCTTAATTTTAATCGTCAAGGCGTGACCCCTGTGGGGCGGGGAATCGTAATTACTACCTTGGTTACGGCTTGCCTTGCCGCGATTTTTTTAGTTATAGGTGCAACTGTGTTCCGACTGGATTTTAATACATTGCGTCCTTATTACACTAGTTATAGTTTGGTTCGTTTTCACGGGCGTGTGCTTCTATTTTTAATTAGTTTAGTTGCGGGATTTTTGATTTATCAGCGTACAAATTTTCGGGCTGGTGGTTATATGGTGGCTCCGATAGCTGCAGCCCTATTGCTGCAGCCTTTGAGCGCATTAATGTTTGGAATAGGATGTATTTTGGTCTATTTTGCGATAGTACAGCTGGCGCGATGCAGCTTAATAATTGGATTGAAGCGATATGTCTTGGCATTATTATATAGCATGGCTTATGTTTGGGGAGTAGAAATTGCTTTCATTCATTTTGGTTTGACATCATTGCCATTTCAAGGAAATCATCTTTTTGTGGTTATTGCGATGATGTCTTATGCTAATGATTGCATCTTGTATGGTGCTAGACGAGCTGTGCCCTGGATGATTTTGCTGCTTTTGGTAGTGCTAGTGGCTTTGTTAATCATTAGTAGCATCGTTGCTTAGTGGGTGTGATCCACAGTTTAGTCCGCAGAAGCGTCCCACCACAAGCGACTGGTCTGATTGCCGCCGCAAGGGCGATCCGAGTCTATCGCTCCAGCGATAGCCGAGAATATTTCCCCTTGGGTTGGCCTCCAGGATAATTGTGCCTAGACCTACCCCCCCCTGACCCCAGCCCCCAGTTGGCAGTAGGCGAGTATCCAACATCCCATGGCCAGATCGAGAAGAATCAATTACCGAAACTCTGTACTGTTTGCTTGTAGACCCGAAAGTCATGTCTCTTTGCGTAGCCCTGTAGATCTGAGGTATTGGTGGGCTGGCCACCAGCATTGTGTGACCACTGCTGGACGATCCCTGCACTCCGCTGTTGTCAAGTCGTGAGTATCGAATTGCGATAATATCTCCTGGTTTGATTTTATGTATCTGAGTAATGAGACTGAATTGATTGGCAGAGGCAATGGCTTGATGATAGCGGGCCGCATTTGGCGTGGACGTATCGAGCCAACGCTTCATTGCTTCCGGGCCATAGTTATAGGCTTTTTTCAGTAGTTCAGTGATGAGTGAGGAGCATACTGTGCGATTAATAGTGGTAGTAGCACCATTTGCGCCACGCCATTCCAGTTGAGTTGGACGTGATCCATATCGATTATTTTCCGGCTTGATATCTGCAACCAGTCGTTGAGCCCACCATAGGTGAGGCACTGCTGTAGGGGGGGGCACTTGGGCTGCCCAGAGCAGGAAAGTAAACAGCATTTTCAGGTGCTCCTTGGGCTAAGCCACTGCCAGAGCTGTTCCAAGATATTGTGTTGGTTGGGTAGTGAGACGCGTACTGGCATGCCAGCAAGGGTGACAACTTGGCGGATATCATTAGCTTGTAGATTTAAGAACTGCAGCCTAAGTTTGGCGGCGCCATTGGGCTCAAGTGCCTTATTTGGTAGTCGAACAGGATAGCGTTGTCTGCTGAATGGGATCTCTGCGTTTCCTGTATTGCCTTCTTTCACAAGTGTGGCTTTGTCCCGGGCGACTTCTGCTATGATTGTAGGCGGAATCTTATCTCTTTGAATCACTAACACCGTTTCTTTCTCCTGCACGCTCTCGCCGCCAGATTTAAGGATGCGCAGCACTACGCCCCGCGCTGATGATCGATACACTCCCATCTGGTTTGCATTGAACTCGGATAGTTCGCTGGTTGGTACTGGATGTTGACGGCTAGTAATTGACTGCGATTCTTGGACTTGTTGGAGCTTTTTTTTGGCGAGCAGTAGTTTCTGCTGCTGCTGTAATTTTTGCCGCCTAATACTTTCAAGTACAGGCATACGCCCCAATTGAGCTCGAGCCTGATGGACGGATTGCACCGCATCAATATGCTTGGACTCCATGTCACTTAGCTTGCCGATGCCTTCTTCGTAAATATCCTGGCTAATAGCTCCTTGGCGCCATAGCTCCCGCCTCCTTTCTAGTCGGCTTTTGGCTATTACCACTTGTTGGTATAGTGCTTTGGCTTGAATTTCCGCGGGCTTTGCCGATACCGCATCCAGCTTTCCCATGGCTATGCGTTGATCTAGTGAAGAAATCTCGCTACTGTTATCCCGCAATTCGGCATTGAGATTCGCCAAGTCTCTAGCGGCGGCGCGATCCACCAGATCTAAATCAATGCTAGGATCGTGACGCGTGCTGAATAGGGCTTGACCAGGGGCTACCGCCATGCCTTCACGGACAAAAATCTCTGCAATTTGGCCCCGATCTTTACTGTTTATAGTGTCGACTGCTGTTTCTACTGGATTGGGTGGAATTTCCACAATGGCATTGTCAATGTGAATCGTACTCAAGGCGCTGTAAGCGGCTTTAATGATGATTAAAAATATAATGCCGCCCCCAAATAGGGTTATTCCTTTTGTGAGTTTACGCTTTTTTATTATTTCATTTGCTTGGCTTCGGACGGATTGTCGGCCTTTGGGATGTGGTGCTGAATGCTCTTCTGGAGCTGGGTGGTTAACAAATGCTGCCAGCTCCCGTAGAAGTATTTGGTCTAAAGGTGTTGGTGATTCAATTTGGCAAACCATAGTTTGGCTTTCCCGGCTGTTTGCAGTGACGACGCAGGCCAGTAGTTCGAGCCGCACATCTGTGCTCTTGCCTTGTGCTTGGGGTAGCTTGGAGTGGATGCCGATGCGAAGAAAGTCTCCCTTCTGGGGAGAGAAAGAATTAGTGCTAGCTTGTATTTGTATTTTCATCCCATCAATGGCTTTAATCTGATAACAGGCATCCCCTATCGTGGCCTCAACGCATCCTGTCGTGGGTGAACTATTTTCGCTGGTTTGATTGTATGATTTACTGCTGCCCTTTCCGTTGGCTGTTTTAGTTGTGTTTAATCCTGAATCGCCGCTTGAATCTGCGCTTGTATTAAGCCCTTTGATTGCGTCTATTTTTTTGCCATTTTCTGCATCCTTACTCGCATTTGCCCTGGCGTTAGCTCGTTCCATTATTTACGCCTCTGTCGTGACACATGTTTTCTTAGCTTAAGTATTTTTCTGCGTACATGTTGGCTCTACTGCTGATGTGCTGCGCGAGTGATTCTTCTGTGCTGTGCTAGTTTTTCTTGGGCTGGGTCCCCCAGGTGGTTGCCAGGCGTTTTGCCAAGGGGGATATGGGCGCTTCGGATCGATTATGGCTGGAAACTATATGCAGCTTCCTTGGCTAGTGCTTGCCATTTATATGTTATATAGCGTATTTTAATTTTTTGAAAAATCGTTGCCTTCTTTATTCGTATATTTATCTCGGCCCTAGCTGCGCTGCTGGCCGCGGCCACATTTTTGTTGCTGGCGTAGCTGTTTTCTGGCCAGGCGGGGGCTAATGCCCAATTCGGCTGTTTTCCAGAGTTGGTCGATTTCAGCCTTGAAGTGGCGGGCGAGCAGAGCTGAATCGATCACCAGCAGGGTTTCGTCGTTTTGGAAGGAGGCGCTGGGGCTCCAGTTGAAGGAGCCGCTGATCACTCGCTCGTCGTCGATGATCGCTAACTTGTGATGCAATTTGTCGCCTCTGGACAGCCGTGGTGTGCCTACCCCAGCTAGTGGTTGCTGCCAGGGTTTGTTGCCCGCCTCTAGCATGCAGCGGCGATCGGGCATGCGCGTGCCGAGCAGGTCGAGCACTTCGCTGAAGGAGCGATTGGCAAAACCTGGATCGGCCAGTAATCGAATCTTTACTCCCTGTTGCTGTAGCGATGCCATCGTATCCGCCAGCCGCTGTTCGGACAGTACAAACAGGGCCATATCCAGGCTCCTATGGGTTTCGGACAGCAAGTTGTCGATTACTGCCAGCCCGTTATTGTCATCGCGGCGGCGATGGGGCGCAAACAGCACTCCTATCGTTGTCTCGCCAATTTGCACCACCTGCATTGGTCCTTCTTGCTTGCCTAAGCCAAACTGACTGTCGGCCGCACCGCCGGGGCCATCGCCCCACATGCGGTTGAATTCGGCGGCGAACAACTCAGCCAGGGCAGGGCTCTGGAAGCGCAGTAGATGGTTGACGTTGCCCAGGGTAGTGGGATCATCCGGGTCGCCATGCACGCAGGAGGGGGAGAAGTTGGTAGAACCGGTAATCACTTCCCGCCGATCAATCACCATGAATTTATGGTGCATCAAGCCGCTACCTTTGCTGCCATCTGCGGTGTCATCGATCATCGGCACACGGGCCTGTTGCATAATTGCCACCGCATCTCCCCAGCCCAGTTTTTGTAATTGGGTGTTGCGTAGTCGCTGGTGGGGGCTGAGATCGGCGGCATGCTCTTGGCTCCAAGGCTTGCTGTAGGTGTTCTCTAGAATTACACGCACCGTGATACCTTCGCTCTGGCGGCGGGCCAATGCTTCGGCCACTTTAGGTAGTGATAATTCCTGCACTGCCACCAATATTTCCCGCTGGGCGGAATTAATGCCCCGCAGGATGAAGGCTTCCAGATCGTCGCCAGCTCGCCATTGGCCGCTGATGGGACTGTGGTAATGCTGCAGGGGGTTGTGGTTGAACACCACCTCAATGCCGGGAGGCAGCGGCCCTGGCGTCGGCGGCTTGCCCACCAGCTGGGCAGTCGCTTGACAGCCCCCCAGGGGAAAGAGCATCAGAGCGGCACAGATGCGTAGCGCGGCAGGCTGGCGTTGCAGGGCAGGCTGCTGTTGCAAGGCTGCTTTGCCGGCTGGCGCTGGCTGGTGATGCCAAATCCAGAGCATTAATATTCAGTCGCTGGCTTCAGGGTTGCCACAAGGCTCCTCCTGCAGCATTAATGGTACTAGTGTTCTCGGGCCAGCAGGGATAAGTTGTATCGGGTTTGCTCATAAGTCTAAAGAGGTATGTTGCGGTCATAACGTGTCCCCATTCGGTTCCCGCAATTCAGGGTTAAGTTAATCGGCGGAACAGTTTCCGTGTCGGGAGATCGGCAGAATCTGGGTTTTTCAAGATACTCTTATCAATGTCACTCAGATAGCGGTTTTTCGGGACTTAGCAAGCGGTTTTCCTGGAACTTACCTAATGGCTGGGCATCTCGGAAGTGCGCAGCATGGCCACAAACCAGAGGGAGCCCAACACCATGGCGGTGAGTACTGCGGCCGGAATGCCCAGGTGCTTCATCACCAGGGGCACTGCCACAGGAAAGCTGACAGCCCCCAGAAGCGGAGTGAAGGCCACCAGAGCGCGTCGGGTATCCATCAGAACCATTCCGAGATCGCTTCGTCAGCTGGATTGCTGTGGTCCTGGGGAGTGGAGCGTCGGAATTCCATTGTAATGGCACGCTTTTGTACTCCGTCGGCAGCTATTGCCTCAATTGGATATAGTTGTTCGCCATCGCGGAAGGGCACCTGGATGCGAAAGGTGCCGTCATTGGAGAGGGGTACTTCTTCTCCGCCGATCAGCAACCGAGCTGCGGGATCTGTGGCGCCATAAACCACCAGTTCGGCGTCTGCCACCAACCAGAAGGAGCGCTGGCGGGCTTGCACTCCGCCGGCCCCAGATTCGCTGCGGCCACTGGCCCAGACGCCAGCTCCTGAGGCGTGGTGTTCGGAGGATTCGAAACCGGCATTGTCCAGATCCAGCTCATGGAAGGCCTCTGAACCCCGGCCCAGCCGGCGCCAACGGGAGGTGGCGGTTTGATAGAGGCGCTCGTGCAAGCGGCTGTCGTCAGTCTCTAGAAGGGCTGGGGCAGCGGCGCTAAAGGCGGTGCTGGTGGCTGGCTGGCTGGTGGTTTCCAGGGAGAAGGGCACAAATTGGTCCAGGATTTGCTCGCTGGGGTGCACCGCCGGTACCCGGGCCACCGAGGAGAAGGCCAGGGAGATCCAGCCGCCACTTTTGCTGGTGCGGAAGCCCAGTTCAACTCGATAGTCGCGGTCGCTGAGCGGAACGGGTAGGTACCACTCGGTGGCGTAGCGATCGACCACCACCTCCTGCATGGTGTGGGGATGGGCGGCACCGCCAGCCAGGCCGGTCACATCAGCCACCCTCAGGCATAGCTGGGATGCACCCTCGTCCTCGGCATCCTGTCGATCTTCGGGGGAAATTTCCCAGAACACGTAGGCCCATTGGGGATCCCGAGGCAGGAACACCACATTGGTGAATCCCCCTGGCCGAGGCGCGGGATTCATCTCGGCCTCGATGGCCAGCAGGCTGAGCTCGTTGTTCTCGTTGCGGGCACTGATCTCGGCTACGAGCTCTTCCTTCGATTTGCGGCTGTAAAGGGAAACGCCCAGGTCGCTGGCGACCTTACGCAGCTGCCGCAGGGTCATCTGGGCCAACAATGAGAGCGTTTGAGTCACAGCTGTAACTTGTTTTTGATTTCATTGTGGTCGAGTTTGCAGCCCCCTAGGCCCGATCGCAGACCGGGGTCAGAAGATGCTGACGATAATCTCGTCAGTGAGTCCAGGCGGCGACCAACAAAAAAGCGGCCGGGTAGGCCGCTTGGGGGAGCTGGGTTGGCTTGCGCCCTGATCAGCACTGGGTGACCCAGCTCAGGGTCTTAACTCCAAGACCAAGCTCAGCGGCCGATGCTGCGGTAGGGCACCTTGGAGAGGTAATCCATGCCAGCGCTGCCGGAGGCGGCTGCAGTGGCCCGCGGGGCGGGAAGGCTGCGAACCATATCCAAGTAGTCTTCGGGATAGCCGCCGCGGCGCTGTTTGGCGCGGGCGGGGTAGCTTTTGACCACGCCGGTGTAGATCACCTGCGGGAAGCCAAAAATACCGCGATAATAGGCTTCGTAGCGGGGGCTGGTGATGTTGAAGGGGGTTTCGCCCAGATCACGGCTGCCCACCACCCGGTTGCGGTGATAGGGGACGGTGTCGTAGCCGAAGCTTTCCAGATACTCTTGGCTGTTGAGGATCTGATCAACCGCCCCTTTGATGCCGCGGGTCATAATAACCGCAGACCAGGCAATTTCCTCTGCTTTGCCGTAGGTGCTACGCCCCAGCAGTTTCTCTACAAGGTGACGAGCCACCTTGTAGTTGTTGTTGAGATTGTAGAAGCTGCGGGTGAAAGTGTCCGACAGGCAGAGTGAGCGAATGAAATCGCGCACGGTGATCTGACCGTTCCGCAGCTGGGATTCCAGGGTGTGGTCGCGGTCGACTTTGAAGGCGTGGAAGAAGATCTGGCGATAGGCCGATTCAATCACGAAGTTTTGGTCTTCGCGATCGATCGCTTTGTCAAGGGAGACGGCCTTGGGATCCTCATCCGAACCCACCCGCAGAGGGTTCACGCGGGAGTTCTGAGTGGTGGGCGCGTATTGCAGGAGGGGCAGGGCCACGCGACTACGGCATTCTGTCGTCATTGATAGTAGAAGTGAGCCCGGAGCGCTTCTCCAGGGGCCGGGATAGGCCTCACAGTCCGTAACGTTCGTAACCCCTCCCGCCACCGCGCCCGTCACCCCGCCAGCCGGGGCCAAGCTGCTCCCCCTGCTCTACCAGGGGCGTTTCTTTGGGGCAGGGGCATTGCTTTGGGGCGGTGGCTTGGGGGTTCACCAACCAAGCGGGGACAGGGCGCCGCTAAGGGCCCCAGGGGCTTTAGGGGGTGCTGGGGCTTCGGTTTCGAGTATCCGGGTCTCGACACAGAAGGAGGCGGTGTTGGAAAGCCCCTCCACCGTGCTGGTGCGCAGCCGCACGTTGGGGCCCCAGAAGCAGAAGCGCTCCAGGCTGTTCATCGTCTCGTAGCCGGTGCTCAGCAGCAGCTCATCGCGGTCATCCATGGCGAAGTGGCCGGCCACCGGGGCCGTCTCCGCATAGCCCCGATCGCGCAGCAACAGGCCCTGGCGGCCGCGCTCGTCGGTGGGGATCAGGCCAAAGACGCTCTTGCCCTCATGGGCCTCACCGGCCCTGTCCCAGGCCATCGAGGCGTTCCAGGTGACGCGGCAGCCGCCCACCAGCTTGCTGGGATCCTGGCCGTGCAGCTCGGCGATGGCGATCAGCTGCGAGTCGTCGGCAGCCAGTGCCACCACCTCGATGTAGGAGCTACCGGCTTCAGCGCGGCGGTGCAGCAGGTGGTGACTGCTGCGCTGGGAGCGCCAACGGCCGCAACTGAGCTGGAAGAAACTGATGGCGTCGGCGATGCTTTGGCTCACGGCGGCCGGCCTGCGGGGATTGCCGCGATGATCGCAAGGCGCTGCCCTGGACGTGGTTTGAACTGTGAGCTCTGCCCTGTGAGCTGTGAGCTGTGAATGGCGAACGGTGAATGGTGAACGGTGAACCGTGAGTGGTGAACTGCGATGGGTGACCTGTGACCTGCGAGGAGTGACTGGCGACTAAGGATTGGCTACTAACAACTGGCGACTAGCGACTGGTGATGGGTGATTTGTGACTGGCGACTTGTGATTGGTGACTGGCGAGGGGGTGAGCGGTGAAAGGTGAGTTGATCGGCGTGGTTGCCGCCCTGGCGGCGGCTCTCTGCTGGACCCTGGCCAGCAGCCTCTGGCGGCGCTTGCCCACCTCCCTGGGACCGGGCCAACTCAACCTGCTCAAGAACCTGGTGGCCCTGGCCCTGCAGCTGCCGCTGCTGCTGGCTCTGGTGGCTATCGGGGCGGCAGGGGCCGGGGGGGCGGCAGGCTCTGGGGCGGCCGCTTCGGCGGCCCTGTTGCTGCTCAGCGGCGTAGTGGGCATAGCCCTAGGCGACAGCTTTTACCTGGCGGCCCTGCGGCGGCTGGGTACCCGCAGGGCGCTCACCTTCGATGCGGCCGGCCCGGCCCTGAGCGCCATCGGCGCTGCCCTGCTGTTGGCGGAAGTGCCTGCCCCCAGGCAGTGGCTGGGGATTGGTCTGATCAGCCTGGCCGTATTGCTCGTGGCCGCTCAGACACCGCGACAGGCACCGCGGCAGGCACCTGCCACTGCTCCCTCAGATGCCATCGCCACTGCTCCCCGCACTGGCCTCGTCACTGCTCCCGCAGCTGGCTCCCTTGATTCCATTCGCTCCCCTGGCTCCAGGGGGCCCACGGGCTTGCCCGGCCCATCTGCAGCGATGGGCCCTGGTCTGCATAGCCAGCAGGGATTGGGGATTTTGTTGGCTCTGGCGGCCGTCTTTTGTGGTGTTGCCGCTGCGCTGCTGTCTCGGGCGGCCCTGCGCGAGGGGCTGTTCTCGCCGCTGCTATCGGCCACGCTGCGGCTCGGGGCGGCGGCCCTGGTGATGTTGCCGATGCTGCGGCGCTTGCCCACCGCTGCTAGGCGGCCATTGCCGGCCCAAAGGCGCTGGCCGCTGCTGCTGCTGGCCACCCTGTTGGGCACCTGTGCTGGCCTGGTGTTGCAGCAGACGGCCCTGGTCCAGCTCAAGGGCGGCATGGCGGTGGCTTTGCTGTCCACAGGACCGGTAATGGCCCTGCCCCTGGCGCCCCTAGAGGGAGATCGCCCCGGTGCGCTGGGCTTGGCTGCGGCGCTGCTGGCGGTGCTCGGTGTCGCCCTGGTGGCGATTTGAACCGGCGCCACCAGGGCCCCGGGCGCCCCTCAGGTTTGGGGTGCTTGGCTCTGCCGCTGGGCGGCGTTGATCAGCTCGCTGAGCTCCAGGGCCAGGGCGCCGCCTGGGCGATCGCCGGCCAGCTGGCTGAGCCGCTGCCCCGCCACTTGCAGCTGGATGGAGAAGGCGCTCACAAAGGTTTCGTCGTCGCCAATGCTGGGCTGTTGGCGGGCCCAGGCCTGAATCGCGGCCAGCTGCGGCGGCGGGCCGGCCCGCCGGTCGGCGATTTGCTGCAAGGTGCGCAGGCCATGGGCCAGTAGCCGCAGCTGATGCCGTTCTCGGCTTGGCAGTAAGGGGGCGGCTTCCAGGGCGGCCAGCTCCGCTGGGTTTAGGGGGCCCTCCGCGCCGGCGGTTGAGGTGGCGGTAGCGCTGGGATTTGAGCTGGTCGCAGCGCTTGACGTCGAACCGCTAACTGCGGGGTTGGTGTCAGGGCTCAAGGGCGGTGGCGGCTGGTGGGGATTGGCCGGAATCGGGTTGGCTTGAGGCTGGCTGGCTGGAGGCTGGCTGGCTGGAGTAGGTGGGGGTGAGGCGGAAGCCGCAGGAGTGGCCCTTGTCCAGGCGCCAGTGCACCCGTTCCACGGCGCAGTCTGGAAAGGTGTGGCGGATCAGTTGAAGTTCCTGGTCACAAACACAGGGGAATTGCTCAGCGATGCGCATCACCGAGCAGTGGTACTCGCTGATGATCCAGGCCTTGTCGCCGTCGGGTTCACACTCGGCCACATAGCCCTCGCCGCGGCGCAGCTGCACTAGTCGCCCCAGGCGCAGTTGCAGGGGGCCATTGCCGATCTGGCGGCGGTAGTCGAGGGCTTTTTGTTGAGCTTGGTGCTCCAGCAGGGCCTGCACCGCCGCCGGCGGCAGGCTGCCGGCCAAGGACTGCATCAGGCCCAGGGCGAAGTGCTCGCTGCCATCGGGAAACAGGGCTTGCCCCTTGCCGGTGAGCTGCCAGCGGTTGCTGGGCCTGCCGGGGCCATCGGCGCTCAGGCTGGCCTCCACCAGGCCCTCTTCTTCCAGGCTGCGGAGATGGCGCCGCATCACCTGCACTGAAACGCTCAAGCGGTTGGCCAGTTCGGCTGCCGTGCCAGCCCCGTGGCGAATCAGCAGGGCCAGGGCCGCGTCTCGGGTGGGCAGGCTTGGGGATTGAGGGCCAGCCGCCGCTGGCTGGCCGGGGGCGGCTAAATAGTGATCAGCCTGACCTTTGGCCGGCTGGGCCCTGTCTGCCTGGGGATTGGCTGACAGGGCTTTGGCGCCCAAAGCGGTGGCGCCCATGCTGGTAGCGCTCATCGACTGGTGGCCAAGCGCAAGGAGATATGTCTCACCATGCCACGCCAATCGGTTGGGTGTGAGCATCGGTTGCCGCAACTACAAACGAACAAGCCGTCCGGGCACAATGGCTCTTGCCGCACTTGCACCGGGTCTTGCCCTAGGCTCAGTTAAAAGGAAACCAAGGGGTTTCGTAACCCTCGGGCTTTCGCCAGCTTGGGTTTTGCCGTCTGAAGGGTCTTGCCACCCCAGGGCTTGGCTGCCTGAGGCTGGCGCAGATCGAGGTTTTGTTGCCCAACGTTTCGTTTCCCTCCGCTTTTCGTGACTGAAAGTTTCCTTGCCAAGGGTGTCGGTGACCAATGGTTCCGCATCCCCGGGCTTTGGCAGCAGCGGTTTCGGATCGAGAAGGGTTGGTTTTCAAATGGTTCCTCTGGCAGGTTTTTGACCCTTTGCCGTTTCTTCCCCAACCGTTGCGCCCCCTGGGTTGCTCGGCCCTGGGGTTGCGCCGGTTAGGTTCCTTGCTGTGGCTGGCCTCCTCCCATCCGCTCACCCGCATCCAGGCCTCGCTTCCCACTCCTCCTATTTCATGGCTGATATGGCTGACACCGACGCCTCCCAACCAGTCGCACCCGGTGCGGACAAAACCCCTGACAGTTTGGAGGTGATTCGCCGGTTCGCCGAGACCTACGCCCAGCGCACCGGTACCTACTTTTGCGTTGACCCCTCCGTCACCGCGGTGGTGCTTCAGGGGCTGGCCCGCCACAAGGACGAACTGGGCGGTGCCCTCTGCCCCTGCCGGCACTATGAGGACAAGCAGGCCGAGGTGTCCCAGGCTTTTTGGAACTGCCCCTGTGTGCCGATGCGGGAGCGCAAGGAGTGCCATTGCATGCTGTTTCTCACGGAAGACAATGCTTTCCGCGGTGATCAGCAGACCATTTCCATGGATGAGATCAACGCAGTAACCGCTAGCTGAGGGGTTTTATGACTAGCACTGCCACCGTTGGGGACCTGGTGGCGCAGCCGTATAAGTACGGCTTCGTCACTGATATTGAAACCGAAAAGATCGCCAAGGGTCTCAGCGAAGATGTGGTGCGGTTAATTTCCGCCAAGAAAAAAGAACCGGCTTTTCTGCTCAATTTTCGGCTGCGGGCCTACCGCAATTGGCTGCGGATGCAAGAGCCGGACTGGGCGGCTTTGGGATATCCAAAAATTGATTATCAAAATATTGTTTATTATGCGGCGCCCAAGCAGCAGGAGAAAAAAGCCAGCCTCGATGAGGTGGATCCCAAGCTGCTCGAAACGTTTGAAAAGCTAGGCATACCCTTGAGTGAGCAAAAGCGGCTTTCCAATGTCGCGGTAGATGCTGTATTTGATAGTGTTTCAATCGCCACCACCTATCGTGAGAAGCTGGCGGAGCATGGTGTGATCTTCTGCTCCATCAGTGAGGCGGTGAAGGATCATCCCGAACTGGTGGAGAAATATATCGGTACGGTGGTTCCCGCCAATGATAACTACTTTGCCGCCCTTAATTCAGCCGTTTTCAGCGATGGCTCGTTCGTGTTCATTCCCAAGGGCGTCGAGTGCCCGATGGAATTATCCACCTACTTCCGCATCAACTCCGGCGATACCGGCCAGTTTGAGCGCACCTTGATAGTGGCGGAAGAAGGGGCTTCGGTGAGTTACCTAGAGGGTTGCACAGCGCCGATGTTCGACACCAACCAACTGCATGCGGCGGTGGTGGAACTGGTGACCCTAGATGATGCTTCGATCAAATATTCCACCGTGCAGAACTGGTATGCCGGCGATGAGAACGGCGTCGGCGGCATCTACAACTTTGTTACCAAGCGCGGCCAGTGCCGCGGCCACCGCAGCCGCATCAGCTGGACCCAGGTGGAAACCGGCTCGGCGATCACCTGGAAGTATCCCGGCTGTGTGTTGCAAGGGGACGATTCGGTGGGTGAATTTTATTCCGTAGCCCTCACCAATAACCGCCAGCAGGCGGATACCGGCAGCAAGATGGTGCATCTGGGGGCCCGCAGCCGCTCCACAATCGTGAGCAAGGGCATCTGTGCCGGCCATTCAGCCAATAGCTATCGGGGGCTGGTGCAGATTGGTCCCAAGGCTGTGGGAGCCAAGAACTACAGCCAGTGTGATTCGATGCTGATTGGCGATCAGGCCGCCGCCAACACCTACCCCTACATCCGTTGCCAGCAGCCCGATGCGGCCGTGGAGCACGAAGCCAGCACCTCTCGCATTTCCGCAGATCAGCTCTTCTATTTGCAGAGCCGAGGTATCGGCCTGGAGGAGGCCGTGTCAATGATGGTGAGTGGCTTCTGTCGCGACGTGTTCAACCAGTTGCCGATGGAATTCGCCGCCGAGGCCGACAAGCTGCTGGCCCTGAAGCTTGAGGGTTCGGTGGGATAGTGGAACCAGCCCCGGCCAAGCCCCCCGATCTAGGCAACCGTGAACTGTGTACCAGCGCCCTGCTTGCCGGCGAATTGTTTAAATCTGAACCGTTTGCCAATGAAAAGTTTACCAATGAACGGTTTGCCAATGAACACGTCGCTGGCGAACAGTTTTTCTGATGACTTGATTTACTAGCGAAAAGTTTACCGATGAACTGAGTGCGCCTTGAACTGTGGGCCAGTGGGCTAGAAACATTCCCTCGGCTAGCAACTCCCGCGATCTCGCCCTCCCGCGAGCCCGGCCTTGGCAGCCCCAGCCCCAGTCCCTTTCTATTCTCCAGCCCCAGTCCCAGTGCCAGCCCCAGCCCCTTCCCCTTTCTTCTGCCCCAGCGCTTGGCGCTTTGGCCGCTAGTGATCTCCCGTTTGATTCCCGTTTTTCCATCCGCCCGCCCTCTGCTGTGATTCGCCCCGACGCACCGGTTCTACTTGAGATTCGCGACCTGCATGCCAGCGTTGGCGACCAGCCCATCCTGCATGGGGTCCACCTCACCCTGAGGGAGGGGGAGATCCATGCGGTGATGGGTCGCAATGGCAGTGGCAAGAGCACCCTGTCCAAGGTGTTGGCGGGCCATCCCGCCTATCAGGTGACCGGCGGTTCGGTTACCTATCGCGGTGAAAACCTGCTGGAGCTGGATCCGGAAATCAGGGCCCGCAGTGGCCTGTTTCTTGGTTTTCAATATCCGGTGGAGATTCCCGGAGTGAGCAATCTGGAGTTTCTGCGGGTGGCCACCAATGCCCGCCGCGGTCAGCGGGGCGAGGAGGAGCTAGATACCTTTGCCTTTGAGGATCTGGTGCGCGAGCGGATGCAGCTGGTGCAGATGGATCCGGCCTTCCTGGATCGCTCGGTGAACGAAGGCTTCAGTGGTGGCGAGAAGAAGCGCAACGAGATTTTGCAGATGGCTCTGCTCGAACCGCTGGTGTCGATTCTCGATGAAACCGATTCCGGCCTGGATATCGACGCCCTGCGCATCGTGGCCAGCGGTGTGAACCAGCTGGCCGGTGAGGCGAATGCCACCTTGTTGATTACCCATTACCAACGCCTGCTGGATCTGATTACGCCGGATTACGTGCACGTGATGGCGGCGGGCCGCATCCTGCGCACCGGCGGTAAGGAATTGGCCCTGGAGCTGGAGCGGATTGGCTACGACTGGGTGGACGAGGCCCTGGCCCAGCTGGAGACCAGCCCAGGAGAGCTGAACGCGGGAGAGCTGAACCTGGGGCAGCCAACACCAGTGGAGGTGGCCTGATGCCCAGGGCAACTGCACCGGCGGCCCCCTGGCTGGCCGAATTGGCCGGTTCGCCCCTGCCGACGCGGCGCCAGGAGGACTGGCGTTTCACGGCCTTGGAGCCGCTCACGGCCATCGCTCCCAGGCTGGCCCCTAGCGAGGGGGGTAGCGCCTGGAGTGAACCGCAGCTGCCGGCTGGCGTGGAGCGGCTGGATGGGGCCGCCGCCGAGGAGCAGTGGCTGCGGCTGCTGCAGGCCAGCGGTGGCGGCGACCACTGGCCAGTGGACCTGAATAGGGCTGCGGCCCAGCGGGCGGCTGAGCCGCTGCTGGCCCTGAGGGTGAGGGGGGCGGTGGCCGAGCCGCTGCTGTTGAACTTGGCGGCCAGTGCCGCCGGTGGGCTGCGGCCCGCCCAGCTGCTGCTGGTGCTGGAACCCGGCGCCAGTTTGGAGCTGTTGCAGGTGATCACCGATGACCTGGAGCGTCCGGGCCTGGAGCCGGCGGCCCTGAGTGTGGTGACGGCGGTGCAGCTGGGGGGCGGTGCCCGCCTCAAGGCCGGTTGTTTGGCTCTGGGGGAAGCGCAGGCCTGTCTGCTGGCCCATTGGGCGGTGCTGCAGGAGCCCGCCAGTGCACTGGAGCTGACCAGCGCCGTGGGTGGCTGGGGTTTGGCGCGCTTTGAACCCCGGATAGTGCAGAGCCAGGGGGCTGCCAGCACCAGGCTGCGGGGCCTGCAGGTGTGCGATGGCCGTCAAATTGCCGACACCCACAGCGCCGTGCGTTTTGATGGGCCCGACGGCCAGCTGGACCAACTGCACAAGGTGTTGGCCGATGGCCAGGGTCGCAGTGTGTTCAATGGGGCGGTGAAGGTGCCCCGGTTGGCGCAGCGCACCAATGCCGCCCAGCTGAGCCGCAGCCTGCTGCTTTCGGATCGAGCCCGGGTGGATACCAAGCCCGAGCTGGAAATCGTTGCCGATGACGTGAAGTGCGCCCATGGCGCCACCGTGAGCCGGCTGCGCCAGGAAGAACTGTTTTATTTGCAGAGCCGCGGCATCGCCGCCAGCCAGGCGGCCACCCTGCTGAAACGGGCCTTCTGCGAGGAGGTGCTGCGCGAATTGCCAGCGGCCGCGGCAGGCTGGAATCCCCTAGAGCGCCTGCTGGCCGAGGCCTGATCGATGAGCGCCTCCCCAATCCCAGCAGCAGTTGCTGCCTCTTCCCCAGTCGCATCTGTCCCAGCAGTCGCCTCTGTCCCAGCCTCAGCCGTGAGCGCCTCCCCCACCGCGATCAACTCTGCCGCTGCCCCAGCCGACAACCTGGCGGCCCTCACCCGGCCCGATTTCCCGCTGCTGGCCCAGACCGCCTGCCTGGGGGAATCGCTGATCTATCTGGACTATGCGGCCACCAGCCAGAAGCCGCGCCAGGTGTTGCAGGCGTTGCAGCACTACTACAGCCACGACAACGCCAACGTGCATCGCGGCGCCCACCAGTTGAGTGCGCGGGCCACTGAGGGCTTTGAGGCGGCGCGGCAGAAGACGGCCAATTTTGTGGGGGCGGCCTCCGCCCAGGAGATCGTGTTCACCCGCAATGCCAGCGAGGCTATAAACCTGGTGGCGCGCAGCTGGGGGGAGGCGAATCTCAAGCCCGGCGATGAAGTGCTGCTTTCGGTGATGGAGCACCACAGCAATCTGGTGCCCTGGCAGTTGCTGGCCGCCCGCACTGGCTGCCGGTTGCGCCATGTGGGCTTGACCCAGAGCGGTGAGCTGGATCTAGACGATATGAAGGCCCAGCTGAATGAACGCACCCGGCTGGTGAGCCTGGTGCAGGTGAGCAATACCCTCGGTTGCCTCAATCCAATCGCTGAGATTGCCCAATTAGCCCATCGGGTGGGTGCCTTGCTGCTGGTGGATGCCTGCCAGAGCCTGCCGCATCTGCCCATCGATGTGGCCCAGCTGGATTGCGACTTCCTGGTGGGCAGTTCCCATAAATTGTGTGGTCCCACCGGCATGGGTTTCCTCTGGGCGCGGGAGGCGCTGCTGGAGGCGATGCCCCCCTTCCTGGGCGGCGGTGAAATGATCCAAGACGTTTATCTGGATCACAGCAGCTGGGCGGAGCTGCCGCATAAATTTGAGGCCGGCACACCGGCGATCGGCGAGGCGATTGGCATGGGGGCCGCCCTCGATTACCTAAATGGGATCGGCTTGGCGCGCATCCAGGCCTGGGAGCAGCGGTTGATTCGCCAGTTGTTTGATCGCCTGCAGGCGATCGAGGGTCTGCGCATCCTTGGCCCCACGCCGGAGCAGCAACCGCATCGCGGCGCCCTGGCGGCCTTCACGGTGGAGGGTTTGCATGCCAACGACATCGCGGCGCTGTTGGATTCGGCCGGCATCTGCATCCGCAGTGGCCACCACTGCACCCAGCCCCTGCACCGCTATTACGGCCTCAGTGGCACCGCCCGAGCCAGCCTCAGCTTCACCACCACCCCGGAGGAGATTGATCGCTTCGCGGAGGAATTGCAGGGCACGATTGGCTTTTTGCGGGAGCACAGCTAGGGGGCTAGCCCACTGGTGCCGCCAGCTCACTGGTGCCGCCAGCCCACTGGTTTTGCCAGCTCACTGATGTTGCCAGCCCAGTGGTGTTGCCAGCTCACTGATGGCGCCGACCTGTTGGGCTGAAGCCGGGTTTTTTATTCAAATTGGCGTGAGTGCTGCCAGGGCTTCCGCTTGATGGCTGCCCTGCCATAGCCACTGCCACTGCCAGCCGCAGGCGTTGGCGATGGCCACGATCTGCTCGGGATCGGCGGGCAAATCAAAATTGGTGATGTGGTGGATTATTGCATCGCGGCGACTGGCTTCGATCACCTGCCAGCTGGAGTTGATGCGCTGGCTGTAGCGCTGCAAATAGTTGGCTAGTGATTCACCAGGTTTGCGGAATACATCGGCCCAGAGAAACAGGCCATCGCCGCTGATTTTTTGACGCGCTTGGCGCAGGAAATCCCCCTTTGCCTCGTCACTGAGGTGGTGGAGTGCGTAGCTGGAATGGAGTAGCTGCACCGGCGGTTCGCTCTGCTCAGTTTTGACCCAGTCGATCAGGTCTTGCTGTTGAAATTGGCAGCTATAAGCCACAGGCTCCAGGGCCTGGCGGGCCAGGGGAAGCACCTGGGGCGATAGATCCAGCCCCAGGTAGGAGCTCAGCGGCAGTTGGCGCAACAGGGGGGCCAGCAGAGCGAGATCGCCGCAACCCAGGTCCACCATGGCGAGATTCGGGTTCCCATTGATGGCCCCTGCCTCAGCCTTCGCCTGTCTCTGTTGCAAATAGCTGTTCAGGGCTTTGGCCAGCTCGGCACTGAGGGCCCGATGCTCCATCAGGTCGTGGTCAACGATCTGGCGGTAGGTGCTCCACTGGCGATTGAACAGATCCATTGCTTAAGCCCTTGCCGCATCCTGCCAGTTTTAATTGATGGTGCAGCTGCGGCCATGGCCGCTGCCTTAGCTGCTCCTGCGGTTGGTGCCACCGCTCGGCCTGTAGCTGGCGCTGGTTTGGTGTCGCAGCTGGCCTTGCAGTTGCTCCTGTGGTTGCCGCCACGCCACCGCTGGCGTTGCAGCTGACGTTGGTTTGGTGTTTGCCTTTTCACCAGCTCTCGGCTGGAGGGGCAAGAGTGGGGGGGAGAGGGGTGGTTGGAGAGCCTAACTTGACCCAGGCGGATCTGTGGTGACAATTCATATTGAGCTAACTTCCGCTGGGCTTACTTTGTGCTAGAAAGCCCCGATCTGA
Source organism: Prochlorococcaceae cyanobacterium (assembly GCA_044375975.1). Lineage (GTDB taxonomy): Bacteria > Cyanobacteriota > Cyanobacteriia > PCC-6307 > Cyanobiaceae > UBA5018. The sequence continues at coordinate 49,501 of JBILLQ010000003.1, read as the reverse complement.
AGCCAAGAGGCTGCGGCAGCGTGCCAGCACAAAGCAGTAGTGGGGCTGGTGGATCAGCTCCGGCAAAGCTGAATCAACTGATTCTCACCCAGATCGACCAGCTCCTGGCGGGGGCTGAGATCAGCCAGCAGGCCCTGGAGGAGTTTGCCTTTTATGTGATTGCCAACCATCGCAAGAAGGATCCCAAACCTGCCAAATCTCCTAAGCCGGCCAAGCCAGCCAAGCCAAAGGCGCTCACGGCTGCCCAGCTAAAGGAAGCTGTGTGCAATTATTTTCGCGTAATTGGCAAGCCCACTGCGGTTAATCTGCGTAAATGTGCAAAATTCCAAATGGAGACCGAGGGTATGGATCTGCCGCCCATGACCGGCAACGAAGCCTGGAAGATTTTGTATCGTAAATTTGTGGACTTTCTGCCCGGGGAGGAATGGCAGGATGGCTATGGATGTATAAATGGTGTAAATATCTTTCAGTATTTCAGGCCATGGCGGGTCTTGGAGTTGGATCCAGCATCGGCAACCCAGAAGCAAAAAAAGGATGCCTACTACCGTCTATCCAGAATTTACCATCCAGATAATGGTGAAACTGGAGATGCGAGGATCTTCGATCTGATCAAAAACATGTATGACAGCATCAGCGTGGAGCCTTGATTGAGATGTCAAAAGTAACCTATGGCTTCTGCCTTGGAGAGGATGATCTGGCCAAAAGCCTGGAGATTAGCCGGCAGAAACTCGATGAGATAATTCAATATTTTGATGCCGATCCCAACGATGAGTGGGAATTGATCGAGGGAGATCATTTTCGATTTGTCAATATAAACTTGCAAGAGCGCCTGTTTTCCCTGCGGGGTGCCCATGCGATCGCCGAATATATTCGCGCCAACTCCCAGCCTTCATTCTGGGATAATTTTGTGGAATTTATTACTCGACATAAGCAAAAAATTCGCGAATCTTTTGTTAAGGGGCATATCATTCAAAACAGTTCTTCGCTATTTAGGCGATTTAAACACAGTTTTCTGTCCAAGGCCGATACGGTGAAAATTCTTGGCACCAGCCCAGCCCGATTTAATCAATCCTTTAGGGGGCTGAGGGACGCCGGTAAAATAGAAAAAGACGAAGATTTCTGTGATTTAGACAATAAGATTTTTTATTCGATTTCTGGCCTCAGCAAAATTGCCACTGATCTTTCTGATAAACTCACCTCAAAGGATCGACGGCTTTGGTGTGGGGTGGTAACGGCTGTTGTCGATAAGACGGTGAAGGAAATTGAGAGCGCAGAGGCCAGGCGGCAAGCCGAGTTGGAACGTAAAATCAAGCAAGCCAAAGCCTTCGCGAAAAGACGAGACAATTATACCTGTCAAGTGACAGGCAACAAGCTAACTAGGCATAGCAGATGTACGATAGTAATGCACCATATTTATTCCCGAAAGCACTACGAGGATCTGGCGGCAACTCCCGATAATTTGATCGCCCTCGACCAAGAGGTGCATCAGCGCTTCCATGGCTGGTTGGGCGGAAATGGTAATCCCTGCACCCCCGATGATCTATTAAAATTTGTCCAGCTCTTCTATTCGGAGCATGCTTCAAAAATAGCCATATATTTACTGGCGGTGAAACAAAAACTTGGCGCCCAATCGCCGCCGGCTGAGGTTAGCTCTGGAAAACCGTGATTGGGACAATCTTCGCTGGGGCGGACTCCCTTGGGGGCAACCTCCCTTGGGGACAGCCTCCCCTGGGACAGCCGGGATCGGTTTGAACGCTAGGGAGTGTCGGGGGCGGGAACGCGGAAGGGAACGGCAGCTGCCAGCCCACTCTCCTGCCGCCAGCGACGCACCACTTGCTCCGGGGTTTGGCGCTGCTGATCTACCGCTGCGTTGAGCTTTTGCATGGTGGCGGCTGATAGACGACCCGCCAGTTGCTCAACAATTGCGATCAGTTCCGGATGGCGTCGCAGGCTGGCCTCCTGGAACACCGGCACGGCGTCGTAGGGGGGGAAGTAGCCGAGATCGTCTTCTAATTGTTGTAGCTGGAGTACAGCAATCAGGCCGTTGGTGCTGTCACCGGCGATCAGGTCGGCCCGGCCATCGGCCAGGGCCCGGTAGGTGAGGCCCAGATCCATGGCGCTGGGCGGCTTGGAGAAGCGCAGCCCGTAACGCTGGGCCAGGCCGGGGAAGCCATCGGCGCGGTTGAGGAACTCGTAGCCAAAGGCGGCAGTCCATTGCCGAGCCGGCGCCACGGCGTCGCTGATTGTGCGCAGCCCCAGCCGTTGGCCATCGGCGCGGCGTATCAATATCGCGAATGTGTTCTCAAAGCCAAGCGAGGGGAACAGGCGTAAGCCGTAGCGTTCGCTATAGAGCTGGCGCGCGTTTTGCCACACTTTCGCCCGCTGCTCCGCCCGCTGTTCAGCTCGCTGTTGCTGCGGCAGGGGCGCAAGGGGCGGCTGGCCCAGGATCGCCGACCAGGCGGTGCCGGTGTACTCCACGTAGCCGTCGATGCGACCCCGCCGCAGGGCTTCATGCACCAGGAAAGTGCTGCCAAGGCTGAACTCGCGCTTCACTCGCAGAGGCGTTTGGGCTTCTATCTCTTGGGCTAATAGCTCCCCCAGGATCAGCTGTTCGGTGTAACCCTTGGCTCCGATCACCACCGTGGCGGCCGTCTCGGCCCCCGGCGCCCCCCAACGCCAGGCCAGGGGCATCGCCAGCAGCAGCAGTAGCGCCACCAGCAGAGCTGCCGCCAACCGCTTCTGCCAGCTCATCGGCCAGCCCATCTGCCAGCGCCATTGGCGGGTGCCTCCCTGGGATTGGTAACTGAGGCGCTTCTCCAGAGCCCCCAATGCGGCATCGGCGGCCAGGGCGATTGCCGCCGACGGCAGAGCACCGGCCAGCAACAGAGTGTTGTTCACCGTGGCGATGCCGCGAAAAATAAACACCCCCAGGCCACCGGCGCCGATGGCCGCGGCGATGGTGGCCACCCCCACCGAGATCACGGTGGCCACCCGCAAGGCGGCCATCAGGCTGGGAATGGCCAGGGGGAATTGCAGATGCAGCAATACCTGCCGGCGATTGAGGCCCAGGGCCCGGCCGGCTTCATTGATACCCGGCGGCACCAAACTCAGGCCGCTCACCAAACCCCGCAGCAGCGGCAACAGGGCGTAGAGGGTGAGGGCCACCAGGGCGGGGGTGGGGCCGATACCCCCCAGCAAGGGCACGCTCAACAGCAGACCAAAGATCGCCAAGCTGGGGATGGTTTGCACCACACTGGCGGTACCCAACACCAGCCGGGCCAGGCGGGGCCTTTCCTGGATCAGCACCCCCAACGGCAGGGCGATTGCCAGGGCCAGAGCTACCGCCAGGGCCACCAGCAGTAGATGTTCGCCGCTGCGCTGCAAGATTTCGCGGAGCAGCTCAGACGACATCGCTCCACCAAACGCTGAATCGGATTCTCTTCATGATCGGCCAGGCGGTGCCCCCAGGGCTGGCTTGAGCTGAGGGCGACAGGTGGGGTAAGGGCTCTGGCGCTGGTGGCCTTGGCTCTGGCCCCTGGTTGGTGGCTCGGGCATCTAGTCTTGGCCTATCGATTAACTCAGTCGCCGCAAGCCAGCGCAATTGCCTCAAGCCACCGCAATTGCCCTTGCCACTTATTCTTCTGTTTGCATAGGATTGATCGGCTGCTGCTGGGATTTTTGGTATGTCTAGGGTTGCCGGTGCCAGGGGTCAGCGGCTTGGTGAACCCCTTCAAATTCTGCGCTGGCGTAGCCGCAGCCAGGCCTTTGTGGAGCGGATCGATGGGCTGGAGCTCACGATGCTGAAGATTCCGGCCGGCAGCTTTTTGATGGGTTCGCCGCAGGGGGAGGAGGGGCGGATTGATGCCGAAGGCCCCCAACATCGGGTGGAGATTGGGGAGTTCTTGATGGGCCAAACGCCGATCACCCAGGCCCAGTGGCGGGTGGTGGCTGGTTGGCAGCCTCGGGATGGGGAAAGCTGGGGGAGGGAGTTGAAGCTAAATCCATCCAGGTTCAGGGGTGGCGATAACCAAAAAGGCGGAGAGGCTCGTCTATTTGATGGAGAAGCAAATACTGATCAGCGGCCAGTGGAGCAGGTGAGCTGGGAGGATGCGATCGAATTTTGCAATCGTCTGCGCCAGCGCACGGGCCAAAACTACAGCTTACCCAGTGAAGCCCAGTGGGAATATGCCTGCCGGGCGGGCAGTGACACGCCGTTTCATTTTGGTGAAACGATCAGCCCGGAGCTGGCTAATTACGATGGCAATTATTTTTATGGGGACGGCCCAAAGGGCAAGTATCAGGGGCAGACCACGCCGGTGGGCAGGTTTCTAGCCAATGCCTGGGGCCTACGGGATATGCATGGCAATGTGTGGGAGTGGTGCCTGGATCAATGGCATGCCCGCTATGACGAGAGCGCACCCACAGATGGCAGTGCATGGGTGGAAGCGGAAGCCGAGCGGTCTGATGTTAATAAAGATGACAAATTTGCTCAGAGGCTGCTGCGCGGCGGCGCCTGGGGCGGCCTCCCCGGGAACTGCCGCTCGGCCTACCGCAGCCATCTCCGGCCCGGCGACGTCGGCAGCCACGTCGGTTTGCGTGTGGTCTGCCTCCCCCAGGGCTGTTCTTCTTAACTCTTAAACTCTTAATCCCTTAACACTTGGATTTTCTTAACCCTTGGCTGTTGGATTAAAGGCTGTTGGTTTGTTGTGGAGAGCGCCGTAGGCGCCCCGATTTGTGCGGCTCTTTCTACCGTTGCCGCGCCTGGAGGCGAAGCGAGCCGCCCCGCTGGCGTTGAGCGATTCTTATGCCTGGCTCGGGTTGGTGAACTTAGGCTTCCTTAGCGCCAGCTGCGCCGTCACTGCGGAGATTTTTCGGCTAAGCAGGAGTCCCGCATCCTTGCAACGCTGTCGGTTCATTAATGTTGGATTTGTAATATCTTTTCTAGTCGATTTTGAGTTTATGAATTTCTAGCTTGAGTGCCGATTGGCATGGTAGCCGTCAGTTCCTCAAGGCCCACAAATCGGTAGCCACGTCGCCGCAATTCTGGAATTACAGAGCGCAGGGTGGACAGGGTGGCGGCGATCGTGTCGGGCCGGTCGTGCATTACCAGGATGGCGCCGGGATGGACATTGCGAAGCACAAACCAGCGCAGGAAGGCCAGGGGCGGATGGAAGGTGTCCCAGGGGAACACGGAGCCCAGCACCAGCCGGTAACCCCGTTGCGCCAGCGCCCGCAGCATCGCCGGATGAAACCAGCCGCCGCCTGGACGGCACCAGCGCTGGGGCAGAGGCAGGGGGGCTGCGGCCTGGCCCAATGCCCGCTCGGTGCTATCCAACTGCTCAATGAACCGTACGAGGGGCAGACGGGCCGAAACACCGTCTTCCGCCAGATGGTTGCCGATCCCATGGCCTGCGGCCAAGGCTTGACGTACAAAATCGGGCCCGGCAAATTTGAGGTGGTTGCCGATCAAAAAGAAGCTGGCCGGCACCTGCAGCTCGTCTAGTAACTCCAGCAGCTGCCTACTGCCGGGGCCGCTGGGGCCATCGTCGATGGTGATCGCCAGCTGCAGCGCCCGGCCCGATCCGCAGAACAGCACCTGGGGGAACAGGGGCCGCAGCAGCCAGCGGATTGGCCAGGAGGGCAGCAGCACCAGTAGGGCTGTCAGTGCCGCGAGCGCCCCAATGGCGAAAGCCTGAGCAATCATCTTGATGGGCTGGCGGGGGGGTCCACTTCTTCCCTGGCGGAGCCGCTGGCTGTTGTTGGCGGCGGCCCCTGGCGGTCGCCGAGCCCATCCACTTCCACTTGGCCGATCATGGTTTCGGCTTTGGAATAGGTGTCAATCAGCTGTTCGGCTGTGATCGCGCCGATCTGGTAGCGCATCAGCTCAGTGGTGAGCAGTCGAAAGGCACTGCGCAGGTCTGCGGCCTTGGAGCGAAGCCGAAAGCCGGTGTAAATCGCCGTGCAGACGGCGGAAAGAAAAGCCAGCAGTTTGAGCTGCTCTGCCCCAATGGCGCCCTTGCCCTCGTAACCGGTATAGGCGGCCACCAACAAAGACAGCACGATGGCCCCCATGGCGATCAGCACGGTGAGCAACTGCAACGCCGTGGCCCCCCAGTTCAAACGCCTTCTGAATTTCTCGAGCTGGTGCACCAGGGCCTTCTCCGCAGCTGAGCGCTCCACTGGGACAGGTTTTTCCAGGGGGGACATCACTGCTCCAGGGATGGGAGTCTCCATCGGGCTAGCAGGGGTTTTGCGACTGGTAGCCATCCATGTCTAATGGTTGCGGTGGGAGGGTTGAGCAATAATCCCTGCCTTTGAGGGCGTTGTGCTTGCCCGATAAGCTGCGGGGTCTGGAAATCGGCACAGCAGCTCAGGGGGGCCAGATTGGTGGCGGGTGCGTTGTTTGGGATGATCGCTGTTTGGAGCGGGTGAGCTGGGATCAAGCCATGGGGTTTGTGGCTTGTCTGGATTGGGGCATCCACAGGGCTTTCGGCTGGCCGAGACGGGTAGGATGGAAGTATGTTTCAGTATGCTAGTTTATTGCTGTCGGCTTGACCATCAGTGTTTAATTCCTATGATCCGCCTTGCCGCAGCGGCTTAGGCTCAGAATCTTTCTTCTCTTTGATAAAAGCCCCCCATCGGCTGGCTACAACGCATTCACTTTGACTATGGCTGAGCTAATTCCTATTGGTGACACTAAGCATCTCAAGAATCGATTGATTGATGTAATTTTTGTGCATGGACATGGCGGGGATGCGCATCGAAGTTGGGGAGCAAAAAAAGGAGGAAGGAGTGATTCGATGTTTTACTGGCTGCTGGATGATCCTGAATTAAGAAATGTTGTTGGGGTTTGGACGTTGAAACACGATTCTTTTCATTGGGGTTTCCAGCCTGGGTTGACTAGAAAGGAATTGACGCCAGATCTGCTTGATCGTTTTGTTGGCTTGGGCGAACATAATCTAGGCAGGCGTATTGTCTTTGTGGGGCATAGCGATGGAGGTAACGTCATCAAGGAAATGCTGCTGTATTGTCATAATAATAAAGATAAAATTGGCAAGGATGGCTCAACTGCTGCCGCCATTCTTCGGTTGACTTCAAAAGTTTTTTTTATAGCTACTCCTCATCGAGGAACTGATGCTGCCTCGTATGGAAGTATGATTCCGTTGGCTGACAAAGAAAGGGCCCAGGAAATTAGCCAAGATAGTGAAGATCTTGACAACTTGTACAGATGGTGGAGGTGCGCATCTCAGGAGGATTACGGGATCGAATCTTTTTCGTTTATTGAGACTAAGGGGATGATTGGGTCTTTTGGTAAGATTGTTGAGGATGATTCTGGCTGGGCAGGCATTGGCGATAAGCAGTTTATACCTAGGAATCATAATGAAATTGCCAAGCCAAAATCACCCAGCGAGCAGCCTTACTACAAGATATGCCTGCAAATCAAAGAATTACTTGAAGAAGTAGATAAATCTCCGGAAATGCAGCTTGTGTCATCCAAACCACTTTGTGTAAAAAATAATCAAATAGATGAAGTTGAGTGCGAAAAGCAAGTCTGGCGACTGCTTGTTGTTACAAGGAAACACAATGGTGCTTACCATCCATCCAATTCTGGTGGTTTTAAGCTTGATCTAGCAATCATGTTGAAATTGCCAGATGGATCAGAATATTATCCAGATGGATTTAGTAATAATAACCAAGGCCTCGAATGGGAACATGAAAATCTCACTCTTGATCGTTTGGCTGAAACAATAATTAAGATTTATCCATGTTATGAGGAAATTATCAGGGAGAAGAAGTATGCTAATAGTGGAGATTCGATCCTCTTGGTAAATATTTTTCTTCCTCACGATCTTCTTTGGAATAAATATATATATGATTTGTGCTCAAAAATTCGAGAAAAGCTTTCCGCGAATATGGTTTGTTATGATGGCCTCCCCTTGGTTTTTTCCTGTTCATCGCGTTATAGGTTGAGTTGTCATGAAAATCCTATGGAGCTAACTTATTCAAAATCTAACTTGCAAGAAAAATCCAAGGAAATAGTTGATACTTTGTCGACATCTGATAATCCAATGTCAGACCTGAAGTGGAATTTAATTTATGATAATCTACCGCAAAGCATTCAAGCTGCGAACGATGCCATTGCTTTTGGATTGCCCCAGGCTATCTCAAAAAAGTTAAGCGTAGCTGAATTTGACAAAATCTGTGATCCAAGGTTGAGAAAAGATTTAAGCATTGATCCACTAGAGGATAGGCATAGCCTCTTTTTGTGCTGGAACAATAATGCAGGTGCTGAACCTTCTGAACGCTTTCGAATGCGAATCCAGCATATTCTTAATAGCGGCATTCCACTCATGTGGATTAAAGATAATATTATTGATTGTGAGCAATCTTCGGAGCCTAGTGCTGAAGGCGAGAGCGCAAAAGAAGCCACTTGTCATGCAGATACATTGTTGGGCTGGACTCATGGTGAGTTTCACGCTCGATTTGATCGCTATAATCGTAAACGTCTTCCCGATGGCCAAGGGGATGAGGTGGGTATCCGTAGCTACATTCGCAATGGAATCCTCTTCTGGGAAGACCATCGCTTCTCGCCACGGGAAATGCCAGCGCTGCATACCAAGGTTCCCCTCCGCTAGCCCATTCTTTCCCCATCCAGCCCTCCATCTCCAATTCCATCCCTTTGTCTCCATTCCCATGACCTGGCAACGCTTCGCTCTCACGCGTGGATCCTGCAACCCCTTTTCCATTGCCACTGATGGATCAACGGCCGAAGTCGAGGAGGCTGTTGAAGAGGTTAAAGCTAGCGGTGAAACCCATGTTGATCAGCCAGACCAGTCGGATCAGCCGGATCAGGCCAAGCATCCTGATCAGCCTGAACACTCCATTGCTGATCCGGCGCCTCCCTGGCGCAAGTTCATGGACTGGGATGAATTTAATAAATTCCACGCAACAGCGGCTTGGAATCGATGGAAAAAACTGCAAGAGAATGAAAAAAATAGCCCTAATCCCCGCGCCATAGAGCGGGCAGAGAGTTTTGTGCTACCGGAAACCGATCCTTGCCGTGAGCTGGTACTCGCGGTGAACGCCGCCCTGGCTTTGCGGCGACCACTGCTGATCACCGGCCTGCCTGGATCAGGTAAGACAACTCTCGCTTATGCTGTAGCCGCCTGGTTGAAACTGGGGCCTGTATTGGAATGGGCGGTATCCCCTGGTGCAAATCTGGCGGATGCGCTGGCCACCTACAACCCGCTGGCGCGGCTCCAGGATCTGCAATTCGAGAAGCAAAGCAATCCCGCGAAGCAGAGCAATTCGGATCTACCGCAGGTGGAGAATTACATCCGGCTCGGGCCAGTGGGTACGGCTTTTCTGCCGGCCCACCTGCCGCGGGTGCTATTGATTGATGAGATTGATAAGGGCGATCTGAACCTGGCTAATGAGCTGCTGAATCTCTTCGAAGAAGGCCGCTTCCCAATTCCGGAATTGCAACGGGCGGAAACAGCCGCAGGCGGCGATGTCAGCCAGAGTTCTGCTCGTGTGGTGGCTACCTGGGATGAAGATGCAGCGGGTAAACCGATTACCGCCTCCATTAAAGGTGGAGTTGTGCAATGCCACGAGTTTCCCCTGGTGGTGATGAGTAGCAACGGCGAAAGAGATTTTCCGGCGGCTTTCAATCGCCGCTGCTTGCGGATATCGATGCCCGATTTTAGCTTCGATCGCGCCACCTTGGAGCTCATCGTGCGCCGCCATCTGGTCAAGAAAAAAAAGCAGCAGCATCAGGATCACCAAGACCAGCCGCAGGACCAGCTGCATCAAGAGCAGCAAGAGCAGCAGGACCAGCTGCAGCAAGTGGAGACAGCCTTGAATTCGTTTGAACAGGCCGCCAGAAAGGCTCGGGGGCGCGACGATAACTTGGCTATGGATCAGTTGCTCAATTTCGCTTTTTTGCTGGAGACCAGTGCCAAGGGTGAAGGCAATGTTGGGCGAAGCTTTAATAGCATTATTACGGGTTTAGAAAACGTATTGTTGCAACCGCTCAACGCTGATCTAGAAGGCGGTACGGATCAGTGATGCCAGAGAAAGAGTGCCCAAGAGAACCTTGGCTAAGGGTGCTGGATTACCTCGGTAAGCGCCACTGGAGTGCCCAGGAGATTGCCGAGTTGTTGTGGATGGCGCAACGAATTGCAGCCGATGCCCCGGAGCCCGATCCCAGCCTCGATTCACCTAAGTACCTACTAGACAAATCAGCCCAGCTAGGGTCTGTTGATCTTGGGCAGCAGGAGGCCCAGCAGCTGACGGGTTCTCGGAGCCCCTCGGCTTTGCTCAACTCTGCGATTGAAGATGATCCCAGCCTAACTAAGCCTACTCCCGAGAGGAAGGTGCCGTTAATGCCAGCGTTTGGCCCGGAGTCTTCTTCGCACGATTCTCTTTCCGTAGGCGTGGCCGATCCGGGCCTGCTCCCGCATACACGCCGTTTTCGTCGCGCTCTTTCCCCGTTGAACCGATGGGTGCAACAGGGCCCCCGGTGTCAACTGGATGTGGCCGCCACGGTGGAGCAGATCGCTCGGGCTCGCATCGAAAACGGCCCCTGGCAGCCGGTGCTGACGGCCCGGCGGCAGGCATGGCTATCCCTTGATTTGCTGTTTGACAGCACGCCATCGATGGCTTTGTGGCAGCGATTGCGTCGGGAACTGCCTCGTCGCTTGGGCAAAGACGTGCGCTGGCGCGATCTGCGCTGTTGGCAGTTGGGCCTGGATGCCACTGGTAAGCCGCTACTGAAAACGATCAACGGTCGCCCCCGTTCCCCGCGGCTGTTGCGCCAGCGCACTGAACGCTCTCTGTTGTTGTTGGTGAGCGATGGCGTGCACGAGATTTGGTACGACGGCTCTTTAGCCAAGTTGTTGCAAAACTGGGCAGCTGCGCAGCCGCTGGCTCTGCTGCAGGTGTTGCCTCAGCGGATGTGGCTGCGGACTGTCCTGGCTCAGCGGCAGGCTGGCTGGGTGAGGGCTCGGCGATCCGTTCAGCCCAACCCCCAGCTTGGTTGGATCCCTGTTGATAACTGGGAGATCGCCACGGCGGAGCAGCGAGCCGCCCAGGCGAAAGGCTGCCTCACCCTGCCGTTGATGGAACTGGAGCCCATCGCCCTGGGCGCTTGGGCGAACTTGATCTGCGGCGCACGGGGCGGCAGTGCCCTGGCCTATCGCTTTCCCCTGCCAACACCAGAGCTCAAAGGCACTGCCTCTCTCCCTACTCAGAGCGATGGCCCTGCCGCCACCTCGGAAGCTCTCGGGCCTGATGAGGTAGAGGATTTGCTGGCGGTGTTTTTGTTTACGGCCAGCCGAAAGGCGCGGCGCCTGCTGGCGTTGCTCACTTTTGCGCCGGTGATCACACTGCCGGTGGTGCGTTTGGTCCAGCACTTATTGGTGCCTGGTAGCGGTCCGGCGGAGCAGGCGGAGGTGCTGCTCAGTGGTTTGTTCAAAAATTTATCCATTCCCAATCAACCTGCTGCGGCTAATGCCAAGCAGGAGCAGACCCTGGTGCCTATCGATCGGCAGTTGCTGCAGCTCGTGGATGAGGACCTCAGGCTGCGGTTGCGGGACGGCTTGAGAGTGTGGGAGGCCCGCCAGGTGTTTGATGCCGTGAAGGAGCAGGTGGCCAAAAGCCTGAATCGCAGTACTGATAAATTCGAAGCGCTGCTGCGCAATCCTCGCGATAGTAATGGCGAGAATTTTGAAGCGCTGCTGGCCGCTTTCGCCACGGTGGCTCCAAGTTGTTTGCGGGGATTGGGCCAATCTTATGAAGACTTGGCGAATGATATCGAAGCGGGTTGGAGTAGTGCTGGAACCAATCAAGATTTCCCTGAGCCTTGGCCGAAGCAACACTTTACCTTTGAAGATCTCCCATACGAAACCGCCAAATTATTACCTATTCCCCCATCAGATCTGATCAGTTTCAGCACCGCCTGCTACCAGGAAATGGAGCTGTTGCCGATCAGCTTTGAAACGGGCAAGCTAACGATCACTTCTAAGCCGGAAGATCGCACCAAGAAAAAATCCAACCAGAAGCCAGTCATTGAGATCCATCGCTCTATAGGTAGTGCCCAGGCCTTTTATGAGCCCCTGCAGCGCAAAAATCTTCCCCCAGGTGCCATTGCGGAAGCGGCCGATCCGCTGACACTCACGCTGGTGGAGATTCCTCAGGGGGAATTCCCGATGGGCTCTCCCCCTGAGGAGCCTGAGCGTTATGACGATGAAGGCCCCCAGCATCTGGTGAAGCTGGAGAGTTTTTTCATGGCCCAAACGCCGATCACCCAGGCCCAGTGGCGAGAGGTGGCCGGTTGGCAGCCTTGGGATGGGGAAAGCTGGGGCAGGGAGTTGAAGCCAAATCCTTCCCATTTCCGGGGTGGCGATAATCAAAAGGGCGGAAAGGCTCGCCTTTTTGATGGAGAAGCAAACACCGATCAGCGGCCGGTGGAGCAGGTGAACTGGGAGGATGCGATCGAATTCTGCAATCGCCTGAGCCAGCGCACTGGCCGCCATTACAGTTTACCTAGCGAAGCCCAGTGGGAATATGCCTGCCGGGCTGGCAGCATCACGCCGTTTCATTTTGGAGAAACTCTCAGCTCGGAACTCGCTAATTTCGATGGCACTGAGGTTTACGCTGGTGGCTTAAAGGGAGATTGGCGGCGGCAGACTACGCCGGTTGGGAAGTCTCTTGCTAGTATTACTTCTGCTGATGCCTTTCCCGCTAATGATTGGGGCCTGCAGGATATGCATGGTAATGTGTGGGAGTGGTGCCTGGATCAATGGCACCCCAGCTATGAGGGAGCACCGGTAGACGGGAGCGCTTGGGTTGACGCGGATGCCAACCAGGCAAATATTAAGAAAGATGAAGAATTCAATGACAAGCTGCTGCGCGGCGGCTCCTGGATCGACCACCCCGGGTACTGCCGCTCTGCCTCCCGCTTCCATCACCTGCCCGACCTCGTCAGCAACCTCGTCGGTTTGCGTGTGGTCTGCCTCCCCCAGGGCTGTTCTTCTTAACTCTTAAACTCTTTATCTCTTAACGCTTGGATTTTCTTAACCCTTGGCTGTTGGATTTAAGGCTGTTGGATTATGGTGCATGGCGCCGTAGGCGCCTCGATTTTTTGTAACCATCTCCCCATGGCCAATGCCACCCCCGGCTTCCAAGGCGAACCCAGCATTCCTGCCGCCCCAGCGAGCAACCCCAGTGTCGCCGAGTTACCGATCCTGGAGGCCACCTTGGAGTTGATCCGCTGGTTCATTCCAATCCTGCATTGTTTACCTCGCCAGCACCGCTTTGGCCTGGGGGATCGGCTGATTGCCAATCTCTATGAGCTGATGGAGCAGCTGGCCCTGGCCCGCTTCCAGCGCGAGCGGCTGCCGATTCTCGAACCCCTCGCCGGCCGCCTGCACCTGATCCAGCTGCAAACCCGCCTGCTGCATGAATTCAACCTGATCGATCTGCGCCGTTACGAACACGCCAGCCGCCTGATCGCCGCCATCGGCCGTCAACTCAGCGGCTGGCTTTCCCAGCAACGCCAATCCGCCCCCGGCTAACCAGCGTGAAACCCCTGCGGCGGCTGTTCTTCCGTATCACCAGCTTCGCCAATCTGCTCGCCGCCGCCCGCCGCGCCCAGCGCGGTAAGCGCTACCGGCCGGATGTGCTGGCTTTTCATGCCAATCTGGAAGCCGAATTGCTACTGTTGCAGCAGCAATTGCGCAATTTTTCTTACCAGCCCGGCCCCTACCGCCGCTTCACAATTCGCGATCCAAAACCGCGCTTGATCAGCGCCGCCCCCTACCGAGATCGGGTGGTGCACCATGCCCTCTGTGCCGTGATCGTGCCGCCGATCGAGCGGGGTTTCCACCCCGGCAGTTTCGCCAATCGGCGCGGCTTCGGCAGCCATCGCGCCCTGCGCCAGTTCATCGCCGCCGCCGCCCGCCACCGCTGGGTGTTCAGCGCCGACATTCGCCTCTACTTCCCCAGCCTCGATCTCACCCTGCTGCGCGCCCAGCTGCGGGAGCGCATCAGCTGCCCCGGCACCCTTTGGCTGCTGGATCAGATCCTGGCCAATGGCGCTTGCATCGGCCCCGCTCTCGATGTCTTCCCCGGCGACAGCCTGCTCACCCCCCTGGAGCGTGCCCGTGGCCTGCCGATCGGCAACCTCACCAGTCAGTTCCTCGCCAACTTTCACCTCAACCAACTCGATCACACCCTCAGCGCCCTGCCTGGCATCAGCGCCTACCTGCGCTACGTGGATGATTTCGCCCTATTTGCCGACAGCCCCGAGCCGTTGCGGCAAGCCAGATGCCTGGTGGAGGCGGAGCTGGCCGCCCTGCGCCTGCGGCTGCATCCGATCAAAAGCCAAATCCGCCGCTGCGGCGATGGCGCCAGTTTTGTGGGTTTTTTTGTGATGCCTGGCCTGGTGCGGGTGCGCAATCACAACCTGCGTAAAGGTCGCCGCCGCCTGCGCTTGCAAGCTGCGGCGTTAGCGGCTGGCCAGCTGCCCTCCGCCACCGCCAGGGCCAGCCTGCGGAGCTGGAATGCCCACCTGGCCCACGGCCACACCTGGTGCCTGCGCCGCCGCTTGTTTCGCAATCTGCCCTACGGCGAAGGCTTGCTGGGCTGAACGCGGATCGATGATTTTGCTGATCGCGAATCAGGGTTTTCATCTAACTTATGGTCGGGCGGGTCGCGCAGCTGCTGCGCGGCGGCTCCTGGAACAACCACCCCGGGAACTGCCGCTCTGCCTACCGCAACCATCACCAGCCCGACAACGTCAACAACAACGTCGGTTTGCGTGTGGTCTGCCTCCCCCAGCACCCTTCACCGTCAGAACTGTTGCCAGAAATGCCAACGGGTGTACAAGAAGGGTCCAGACCCGTTCCAGTGATCGGCCAGCTTTGCTCGCTGATCCGCACAGCGCCAGGGGGTGCCCCAGCGGCTCCTCACCTCGGCCTCGGCTTCCGCCAGGGCCCCGCGCCCGCCGCCGCTGGATTCGCGCCTCCCTTTTCGCCGCCATGACCAAAACCCCCCATCGGCAGCGTTTTTTGTTGCGCTACCCCGCTCAAACCCAGGGGTTTCGAGAGCTGTTGGCGCCATCGCCGCTTCCCAGTGGTAAGCCAGGTAGTGGCAAGACAGTTGGCCGCAAGGCAGCCAGTGGCAATGCCACTAGCCACAAAGCAGACAGTGGTAAGGCAGACAGTGGTAAGGCAGTAAGTACTGGGGTATTGGCAAAGCAATCTTCAGCTGGGCAAGGCCCCCAGCAAGGTTTGCTGGAAAATGCCCCAGCCCTCACCATGCTCTGGATCCCGCCCGGCCGGTTTTGGATGGGTTCCCCAGCTCAAGAGCCAGTTCGCTATGACGACGAAGGCCCTCTGCATCTGGTGCAATTGGAGGGTTTTTTTATGGGCCAAACGCCAATCACCCAGGCCCAGTGGCGAGAGGTGGCGGGTTGGCAGCCCCAGGATGGGGAGAGCTGGGGTAGGGAGTTGTCGCTAAATCCTTCCCGTTTCCAGGCTGGCTATGGCGACAAGGGCGGAAGTGCTCGTCTGTTGGCTGGTGAGTTAAACACCGATCAACGGCCTGTGGAGTGTGTGAGCTGGGAGGATGCCATCGAATTTTGCAATCGTTTGAGCCAGCGCACGGGCCGTCATTACAGTTTACCCAGCGAAGCTCAGTGGGAATATGCCTGCCGGGCGGGCAGCAGCACACCTTTTCACTTTGGCGGAACGATCAGCTCTGAGCTTGCCAATTTCAACGGAGATTACACATATGGCGATGGCCCAAAGGGCGAGTATCGGCAGCAAACTACATCGGTGGGCATGTTTCCTGCTAATGCTTGGGGTCTGCAGGATATGCACGGCAATGTGTGGGAGTGGTGCCTCGATCAATGGCATGCCAATTATGAGGGAGCACCGCTAGATGGGAGCGCTTGGGTTGACGCGGATGCAAATAATGTCGATGTCAAGAGAGATGACGATTATGCCGATAGGCTGCTGCGCGGCGGCTCCTGGGGCGACCTCCCCGGGTACTGCCGCTCTGCCTACCGCCTCCATCACCAGCCCGACAGCGTCTTCAACGGCGTCGGTTTGCGTGTGGTCTGCCTCCCCCAGGGCTGTTTTTCTTAACTCTTAAACGCTTAATCCCTTAACACTTGGATTTTCTTAACCCTTGGCTGTTGGATTTAAGGCTGTTGGTTTGTTGCGGAAGGCGCCGTAGGCGCCTCGATTTAACAGGGAAGCTCTGGAACCGCACTACCCAAGGCCAATGGAGCACTTAAGTTAAGTGGCGTGGGTTTTCGGGCGAAAGGGTCGCCGAAATGGTGATTTTCCAGAGTCTTCTTCGCTTTCCAGAGTCTGCTTGGCTTCAGTATTGTTTGGTGTGGATCCGGTGGTTTGAAAATCACAGCAGTCGCCGCCAGGTTGGCCAGAGCCTTGGCCTCGCCTCAGCCCTGCTGCAGCTCCAGCCAGCGCAGCAGGTCTGCCGCGCCGCTGAAGTCCAGCAGCTCTTCTGCCAGGGTCTCCAGCTGTGCCAGCTCCAGCGCTTCGATGGCGGCCCTGGTGGCGGGGAGAAGGGGCCCGCAGCGGCGTTCGAGTAGCCGCAGGGTGAGGGCGGCGGCCTCCTGGCGTTGGCCCTCCTGTCGGCCTTCCTGAAGGCCTTCCTGTCGGCCCTCCTGTCGGCCCTCCTGTCGGCCCTCGCTGTGGATTTCCTGGAAAGCGCGGGTGTGGCGCAGGTCGTCCAGGGGGATGCCGGTGATCACCATGATCTGCTCGGTGCTCAGCTCAGCGAATCTTTCCACAAGCATAGGCAAAATCAACTCCAGCAGTTCTGGTCGCAACGCCAGGATTTCCTGGCAGCAACTGCTCAGCTCTGGCTCCGGCCGCAGGGGGATGGTGAGCAGCGCCAGCAGGGGATCTGTGTCTTGCCGGCGGCAGAGTGCTTCTAGATCCACCCAGGCCACGTCTTCTGTGAGGAAGCGCCCGAGGGCGGCGGGTTGCATTGGCCCCAGGTTCAGCCGGCCATGGGCCAGGAGCACCACCACCCGCAGGTGGCGCACCTGGGGCTGCTGCTGGAGAAAGCGGAAGGTTTCGGCCGCTAAACGGTGGTGAAAGACCGGATTGGGGTGCATCTGCACCTCGAGGATCACCACCGGCAGAGCCTCGGAGCCAGATGCTGAATCCCTAGGCCAGAGCAGGCCATCAAGGCGGTGGCTAAGGGCTTTTAGCTCTGGCGCCGAAAAGCGATAGACACTGTCTTCTCCCGCTTCCAGCAGTCCCTGGTTCGCTGCCGCCAGGCCCTGGTCAGCAAAGCCGGAGCCAGAATCAGCATCGTTAGCCGGCAGCCAGCGGATTAGATCGGGCAACGCCTGGAACACCCGGTAGAACCAGTGGTCGCTCTTCAATGGGGGTTTGAGGCTGGGCTGGAAACTACGGCGGCGGGAAATAGGTGATGCCGGTGATCACCAAGATCTGCTCTGTGCTCAGCGGCCCAGCAGGGCGCGGCTGGTGCGGTTGAGGCCCTCGATGGTTTGGGGTAGGTAGGGGCCCTTGGTGAGCAGACCGCCGAGCCGCAGGCTGGCGCCAGCCACCGTTAAATCCAGCGCCGCCACCGCCAGCAGTGCCTGGCCCAGCTGCCAGCCCTGGCCCTGCACCAGCCACACCACCAGGGCCGCCTGCAGCGCCACCAGGGCCAGCAGCATCAATACTCCCCCCAGGATCAAAAACAGGCCGCCGCCAATCAGCCGCCGCTTTTCCCGGTCGATTTCCCGCAGGGCGATGCGCACGTGCAGATCCATCACCGAAGCGGCCAGGGCCGTCACCCGGCCAGCCATTCCGGGGCCGCGACCCTGGCCCTGGGGTTGCGACTCAGTCATGCCTAGCGCCGCCTGGAGGAGAGCAGCATGCCAACCAGCAAGCCCACGCCGGCGGCCAGACCCACGGCCAACAGGGGCCGCTGACGCACCGGCGCCTCCAGCCGGGGCCGCAGGGTGGCGTCGAGTTCGTCTAGCAGGCGCTGCAGCTGCTGCTCCAGCGGTTCGAGGCCATCGGCCAGGCGGGCGGTCTGCTCGCCGGCCACCTGCAGCAGTTCCAGCAGCTGTTCCTGCACCACCGTGGCGGTGCGGCCCGTTTGGCTGGCGATCACCGCCGCCACCTCCTCCAGGCTGCCGCGGCTGGCCTCCAGGCTGTGGCGGGCCACGCTGGGCCACTGCTCCTGGATGCGGGGCAGCAGCGCCTCGAAGCGCTCGCGGAAGCTGTTCACCAGCGGCAACTGCGCCGCCCCAGCCCCCCCGGACTGCTGCCGCCAGCCGGGCGCTTCCGGCTTGGGCACCTGGCGTTCGGGGTGGGTCGCTGCCGGGCTGGTCATCGCTGGGCTGGTCATCGCGGGGATGGGGGGATCGGGCCGCAACTGGTTGGGGCTTAGATGATTGGGGCTGAGTACAGAGGGGACAGCCGGGCTGAGGGGATCGACCCCCAGCCCTGTCTCGTTATGCAGCCCTGTCTCGCCATGCAGCCCAGTCTCGCCAGCCAGTTTTGTATCGGAATTTGGGCGGGGTTCATGATTGAGCTGTTGCTCCGGATCCAGCCCGATATCGGGATTAGGCCTGGTATCGGGATTTTGGCGGGCTTCAGGATCCAGGCCTGTCGCTGGATCCAGCCGGGTATTGGGATCCATTTAGCTTCGCGCGCTTTGCTCAGCCCAGGCTAGGAACTCCCTGGAGTGGTGGGCAGCCTCCGCTACATTTGTGATGACTGGCGAATGGGCCTGTTGGTCCACATCAATCAGGTCGAGCTCACCCACTTCAAGTCGTTTGGCGGCTCGATCTCGATCCCGCTCGACACCGGTTTCACGGTGGTTACCGGCCCCAATGGCTCGGGCAAGAGCAACATCCTTGATGCGGTGCTGTTCTGCCTGGGCCTGGCCACCAGCCGCGGCATGCGCGCCGAACGGCTTCCAGACCTGATCAACAGCGCCATGCTCCGCCAGGGCCGCGCCGCCGAAACCGTGGTCAGCGTGCGCTTTGACCTGGCCGACTGGCAGCCCGATCCATCCGAATTGGGCCTGGAGCAGGTGGAGCAGGGTCCCTGGATCCAGCCCGGCCAGAGCAGCTGGACCGTCAGCCGCCGGCTAAGGGTGGCGCCGGGGGGCACCTACAGCAGCAGCTTCAACGCCGACGGGGTGCCCTGCAATCTGCAGCAGCTGCAGGGTCAACTGCGCCGCCTGCGGGTGGATCCAGAGGGCAGCAACGTGGTCATGCAGGGCGATGTCACCCGCATCGTTTCGATGAGCTCCCGCGATCGCCGCGGCATCATCGATGAACTGGCAGGGGTGGCCCTCTTCGATACCCGCATCGAGCAGAGCCGCGGCAAGCTCAGCGAGGTGCAGGAAAGCCAGGAGCGCTGCGACATCGTGCGCCAGGAGCTGCTGGTGTCGCGCCAGAAACTGGAGCGCGACTGCGCCAAGGCCCGCAGCTACCAGGAGCTGCGCCAGCGCCTCCAGACAGGCCGCCTGCAGGAACAGCTGTTGGCCTGGGAGGCCGCCGCCCTGGCCCTGCGGCAGCTCGACCAGCGCCAGCAGGCACTCGAGCAGCAGCAACAGCAGGGCCAGGCGGAGCTGCTGGTGAAGGAAGGCGAAATCACCGCCGCCGCCGCCCTGCTCGAACAGTTGCAAGCTGAGGTGAAGGCCCTCGGGGAAGATCAGCTGCTGGCCGTGCAGGCCGAACTGGCCGGTTTGGAGGCCAGGGCCCGCGAATTGGCCCGCCAGGCGGAAAAGCACCAATTGGATGCAGAAGCCCTGCAGCGTCAGCGCCAGCAGCTGGCCGGCCAGCAGGCCGAGCTGCGCCAGCAGCTGCAGCTGCTCCAGGCCAACGACGACGAACAGCCCCTGCAGGCTGCCGAGGCCGCCTGCCGCGATGCCGAGGCGGCCGTCGACTTCTCCCGCCGGCGCCTGGGGGAGGTGGCCGACCGCAGCGGCAGCTGGCTGGAGCAGCAGCGCCAGCGCAGCCAGCAGCGCCAGCAGCTCAGCGAGGGCCTGGCGCCGCTGCAGGCCGAATTGCAGCAACTGCTGGAACGCCTGCGCCAGAACCGCCAGCGCCAACTGGAACTAAGCGCCGAACAGGCCGGAGAAGCCAATGCCGGCCGCAGCGCCGCCGAGCAGTCGCAGCAGGCCGAACGGGAATGGCAGCAGCTGGAAGTAGACCTGGCCCAGGCGCAGGCCGGGCTCCAGGAGCTGGCGGCAGCCCTGGCCCTGCAGCAGCGCACCCGCAGCCGCCTGGAGCAGGAGCAGGCCCAGCTGGAGCGGGAGATCGCCCGCCTCGATAGCCGCCGCGAAACCATCCAGGAGAGCCGTGGCACCGGCGCCCTGCGGATGCTGCTGGAGGCCGGACTGGAGGGTATCCATGGCCCCGTCGCCCAGCTGGGGGAGGTGCAGGAGCAGCACCGCTTGGCCCTGGAGGTGGCGGCCGGCGCTCGCCTCGGCCAGGTGGTGGTGGACGACGACCGCATCGCCGCCCGCGCCATCGAGCTGCTCAAAAGCCGCCGCGCCGGTCGGCTTACTTTTTTGCCGCTGAACAAGATCCGCGGCAGTGGCTATAGCGCCGGCTCCACCAGTGCCGGCTCCAGCTCCGCGGCCCTGCGGCGGGGGGAAGCGCCCGGTTCTGGTGTGGGCCCTGGTGCCAATGCCTATGGCGCCAATGCCGCTGGCGGGGGCCTGGTGGGGCGGGCCGTGGACCTGGTGCGCCACGAGCCGGTCTACGCCGAGGTGTTTCGTTATGTGTTCGGCGACACCCTGGTGTTTGGCGATCTCAGCAGCGCCCGCCGCGAACTGGGCCGCTGCCGAGCGGTGACCCTCGATGGGGAGCTGCTGGAGAAGAGCGGCGCCATGACCGGCGGCAGCCTGCAGCAGCGCAGTGGCCAGCTCAGCTTTGGCAGCAGCCCCGAGGGCGACGAGGCCGAACCGTTGCGCCGGCGCCTGCTGGAGCTGGGCGAGAGCCTGGTGGCCTGTCGGCGGCGGGAGGCGGAGCAGGCCCAGCAGCTGGAGGCCCTGCGGCCGGCACTGCTGCAGCGCCAGCAGCGCCGGGCCGCCCTGGAGGCGGAGTACAAGGCGGCCGCCAGGGCCCTGGCCCCCCAGCGGCAGCGCCAGCAACAGCTGGCCGAGCGCCTCGACGCCCTGGCGGCGGCGATCGACGTCGATGGCCCGCGCCAGGGGCAATTAGAGGCCCAGATCGCCCCGATGCTCAGCCGGTTGGCGGAACTGGAGGCGGCGGAAGCCCAGGCCGCCGGCTCGGGCGATGTCGCCCGCTGGCAGGGCCTGCAAAGGGAGTTGGAGGGCGCTGATGCCGCCCTCTCCGCCGCCCGCCAGCAGCGGGATGGCCTGTTGGCCGCCCGGCGGGAGCGCAGCCTGGCGCTGGAGCGTTGCACCACGGGCTTGCAGGCCCTCGACGGCGATGAACGGCGCCTGGTGGCGGCGGTGCAGGCGCTGGTGGCTGAGCGGCAGCACTGGAAACAGCAGCAGCAGCAAGACCAGCAGCAACGCACCGCCCTGGAGAGCCGCCAGCAGGAGCTGCAAACCCGTTTTGGCGAGCAGCGGCGCGCCCGGGATATCGCCGAAGCCCAGCTGGCCGACCGGCGTCAACAGTTGCAACAACAGCAGTGGCAGCTGCAGCGGCTGGCCCAGGAACTGCTGGGGCTGCAGGAGCAGCGGCGCAGCGGCCAGCAGCGGCTGGAGCAGCTCCAGCGCCAGCTGCCCGATCCACCCCCCGCCATTCCAGAGCCGGTGCGGGCCGCTGGCCTGGAGGCCCTGCAGCGGGATCTGCACGCCATCCAGCAGCGGATGGAGGCCTTGGAACCGGTGAACATGCTGGCCTTAGAGGAGCTGGAACAGCTCGAGCAGCGGCTGGCGGAGCTGGATGAACGCCTCGAAGTGCTCAGCAAGGAGCGGCAGGAGCTGCTGTTGCGGATCGAAACCGTGGCCACCCTGCGCCAGGAGGCGTTCATGGAGGCATTTGTGGCCGTGGATGGCCACTTTCGCGAGATCTTCGCGGGGCTCTCGGAGGGGGAGGGGCAGCTGCAGCTGGACAACCCCGAGGCGCCCCTGGAGGGGGGGCTCACCCTGGTGGCCCATCCCAAGGGCAAGGCCGTGCGGCGGCTGGCGGCGATGAGCGGCGGCGAGAAGTCGCTCACCGCCCTCAGCTTCCTGTTTGCCCTGCAGCGCTTTCGCCCCTCCCCCTTCTATGCCCTAGACGAGGTGGACAGCTTCCTCGATGGGGTGAATGTGGAGCGGCTGGCGGGGCTGATCGCCGCCCAGGCCGATGCCGCCCAGTTCCTGGTGGTCAGCCACCGGCGACCGATGATAGCTGCCGCCAACCGCACCATCGGCGTCACCCAGGCCCGCGGTGCCCACACCCAGGTGGTGGGCATGCCCCCGGCTGCCTGATCGCGACCCCTTGATCGCGACCGCTCGATCTTGAAGGGCTGATCGTGACGGCCTGCGCCACAATGGATCGACTGGGCCCTGCACCTCTCCCTAGACCCGTCCAGGATCTGCCGACTTGACCTCCTCCATCCCCCCTGCTGCGGATCCCGGTTCAGCCACCCCTAGCGATCGGCTCTGGCTGCGCTCTGAGCTGATGGGTACCCAGGTGATCACCCGCGATACGGGCCGCCGCCTGGGGGTGGTGGGTGAAGTGGTGGTGGACATCGATCGGCGCGAGGTGGTGGCCCTCGGCCTGCGGGACAACCCGCTCACCCGCTTTCTGCCGGGCCTGCCCCGCTGGATGCCCCTGGATCGGATTCGCCAGGTGGGCGATGTGATTTTGGTGGATTCGGCCGATTCCCTGGTGGAGGCCTTCAATCCGGAGCGCTATAGCAAGGTGATCAATTGCCAGGTGATTACCGAAGCTGGCAATGTATTGGGCCGGGTTCTTGGCTTTAGTTTTGATATTGAAACCGGCGAGCTTGCCAGCCTGGTGATTGGCGCCCTGGGCGTGCCTCTGCTGGGCGAGGGGGTGTTGAGCACCTGGGAGCTGTCGGTGCAGGAACTGGTGAGCAGTGGCCCGGATCGAATCATTGTTTATGAGGGGGCCGACGAAAAGCTCAAGCAGTTGAGTAGCGGTTTATTAGAAAAACTTGGCATCGGTGGCTCCAGCTGGGAGCAGGAGGAGCGCGACCGCTTCCGTTCCAGCATGGTGCCCGTGGAAAACCAATTGGCCGCCGGCCAGGCCGCCACCAGCGAACAGCGCCGCATCCAGCCCGCCACCAGTCGGGCCGTGGTGCCAGAGGAGCAGCTGGAGTACGTGGAGGTGGAGGAGCGGCGCGAGCGCGAGCCCCTGCGCCAACGCCTCTACCTGGATGAAGACGAGCCCGAGTTCAGATCAGAAGGCCGGGAGCCCAGGGGTGTGGCTGGCCCCCGGGGCCAGTTCGATCGCCAGGATCTCGATCGCGGTGAGCGGCAAGACAGAGAAAGGGATCAGTCGGGGCGCGATCGCTTCGATCTAGATCGAGATGATTCCTATCGCCGAGATACGGATCGCCGGGATGTGGATCGCCGAGACCTGGATCGCCGCGATTTCGATCGGCAGGACTTTGATCGCCGGGATTTGGATAGAGTCGAGCCAGCGAGGTCCGATTTAGATAGGCGCGACCTCGGCAGGCGAGAACAAGATAGGAGCGCCCCAGGCAGGAGTGACCTAGATAGGCGCGGCTTAGGTAGTGGTGACCTGGGCAGTGGCGACCTGGGCAGTGGCGATTTGGGCGGTGGTGACCTTGGTGGTGATGACCTAGGTGGTGGCGACCTATATGGTCGGGATCGTTATGGTCGCGATCCAGGCCGCTTCGATGCCGCGGCCGAAGATCCAGGTCGTCGCGATGCCTATGATCGCGATACTTCTGGGCGTGATGCTTATGAACGCGATGCCTATGATCGCGATCTAGGCCGCCGCGAAACTTCTGTTGGTGATAATTTTAGTCGCGATCTTGGTGGTCGTGATGCTTATGGTCGCGATGCTTATGGTCGTGATAGTGATAGCCGCGATCTAGCTGGTGGCGATGCTTATGGCCGCGATCGCGACCCTCGAGATCTTGGTCGCCGAGATTTTGATCTGCCAAATCGCGAGTCCCAGCTACAAAACCGTTGGGATCAGGATCCCAGTGAGCTGGATAGACCAGCCGGCCGCGGCCTTGATCCGATCAAGGATCGCCAGCTCGATCGAGGCGAAAGATCCCCATCGCAGCCCAGCCCTGCAGCTGGCCGTGCCCTGGAGGCCCGCCCCGCGCCGCGTCGCCACGACAGTGGCCCCTTGGATGTGGAGGTGGAACCCCTGCCCCAGGTAGGGCGCCAGGAGCCAGCTACCCGACAGGATCCAGCCCCCCTTCAGCGAGATGATCGCGACGCTGGCTTTGAAGATCCCTGGTAAAACTTGCCTGTTGATTGGTTGGACTTATCCATAACCATGAAAAATATCTCTGCTGATTGGTAATTCCTCAATAGGCTGTGCCTGCTTTGGGAGGCAGATATGGCCTGCTCCGATTAGTGAGAACACTACGAATTTTAGTTTTGCTGGGTCAATTGTGTTTGTTTGATCAATATTGCAAGGCGTCTCATCAACCATTTGGTGGCTGATGAGACGATTAATCTGCTGTTCCGGCCCCAGGGTAAAATCTGTGCCGGCACAATGGCAGAGTTAAATAGCAGCTTACCGGATCTGGCCTTTTGTTTCGAATTTGCTTCTGGGCGTGGATCGATTATCTGGTCGTACGCCTATGCTCAAATGATAGAGAAGTGGCTATTTGTTAGCGTCAGGCCCACGCTGAGTGTGGCGAAGTCAATGGCATTGATGGCTCCAATGCCATCGCTGTCATAGGAGAGGATGCCGGTGGCACTGTTGTAGATGATGCGCTGATTGACAGTAGTGGCCGCAGCTCCGATGACGAAAGCCGATGCTGCAAGAGTGTCAGGGGCGGTAAATGCGGTGAAAATATCTATAGAAAGCTGGATCGTATCTCGCTGAATAACGGAGAAATCTGTGATTGAGTCTAAGTTGGTGCCGGCATTGAGAGGTGAATCAAACCGGAATACGTCAGCACCGATGCCTCCCGAGAGGGTGTCATTGCCGGCGCCACCTACCAGGGTGTCGATGCCGACGCCGCCATTGAGGCTGTCATTGCCAGCATCGCCAGAGAGATTATTGGCAGCTGCATTGCCCGTAATTACGTTATTCAAACTATTGCCAATTCCATTGATTGCCGTTGCACCCGTGAGGCTCAGATTCTCCACATTGGCAATGGCATCCAGTGAGAAGCTGACGCTGGAGGTCACGGTGTCGTTGCCATCATTGACCTCCTCTATGATCGCATCGGTAGTGGTATCCACGATGTAGGTGTCATTGCCGGCGCCGCCGATCAGTGTGTCGATGCCGGCGCCGCCATTGAGGGTGTCATTACCAGCATCGCCATAGAGATTATTGTCAGCAACATTGCCATTAATGACGTTATTTAAACTGTTGCCAGCTCCATTGCTTGCCATTGTACCCGTGAGCATCAGATTCTCCACATTGGCAATGGCGTCCAGGGAGAAGCTGATGATGGAGGCTACGGTGTCGTTGCCAGCATTGGTCTCCTCTGTGATCACATCGCTAGTAGTATCCACTACGTAGGTGTCATTGCCGTCACCGCCGATCAGGGTGTCGATGCCGGCGAAGCCATTGAGGGTGTCATTGCCAGCATCGCCAGAGAGATTATTGTCAGCGGAATTACCAATGATGAGGTTATTTAAACTGTTGCCGGTTCCATTGATTAACGTTGTACCTGTGAGTCTCAGGTTCTCCACATTGGCAATGGCGTCCAGGGAGAAGCTGACGCTGGAGGCCACGGTGTCGATGCCAGCATTGGCCTCCTCTGTGATTACATCGGTAGTGGTATCCATGACGTAGGTGTCATTGCCGTCGGCACCGATCAGTGTGTCGATGCCGTCACCGCCATTGAGGGTGTCATTGCCAGCACCGCCAAAGAGATTATTGGCAGATAAATTGCCAGTGATGAGATTATTTAAACTGTTGCCAGTTCCATTGATTGCCGTTGAACCGGTGAGTCTTAGGTTCTCCACATTGGCGATGGCGGCCAGGGAGAAGCTGACGCTGGAGGCCACGGTGTCGCTGCCAGCATTGGCCTCCTCTGTGATCACATCGGTGGTGCTATCCACGATGTAGGTGTCACTGCCGGCACCACCGCTCAGGGTGTCGATGCCGTCGTCGCCATTGAGGGTGTCATTGCCAACATCACCAAAGAGATTATTGGCAGCGGAATTACCAATGATGAGGTTATTTAAACTGTTGCCAGTTCCATTGATTGCTGTTGCACCTGTTAGGCTCAGGTTCTCCACATTGGCGATGGCAGCCAGGGAGAAGCTGACGCTGGAGACCACGGTGTCGCGGCCAGCATTGGCGGCTTCTGTGATCACATCGGTGGTGGTATCAACGATGTAGGTGTCGTCACCGCCGCCGCCGATCAGGGTGTCGATGTCGTCGCCGCCATTGAGGGTGTCATTGCCAGCACCGCCAGTGAGATTATTGACAGCAGAATTGCCCGTCATGAAGTTACTTAAAACATTGCCAGTTCCATTGATTGCCGTTGAACCGGTGAGGATCAGGTTCTCCACATTGCCGATGGTGGCCAGGGAGAAGCCGACATTGGAGACCACGGTGTCGCGGCCAGCATTGGCGGCTTCTGAGATCACATCGGTGGTGGTATCAACGATGTAAGTGTCGTCACCGCCGCCGCCGATCAGGGTATCGATGCCGGCGCTGCCGATCAGCGTATCGTTTAACGCGGTGCCGATCAATCTGTTGGCACCGGCATTGCCTGTGATCGTGAGCGCGTTCGGGGCAGCCGAGGCGTCGATGTTGAGAGCCGTGGTGTCTGAGAGATTTGCTGTAGCGTCAGTGCCAGTACCGATGGTGATGCGTTCTAGGCCCATATCGCCAGCAAAGACCTTGAGGATCTGGCCAGTAACGGTGCCGGCAAAGCGCAGTTCATCGGTACCGCTAGTGCCGGTGTCGTTGATTTCAGCAGCTTGGTGCTCGATTTGATCTACAATAAAATAGATATCGGAGCCACCTGCCCCATCCATTGAATCAACAACTTTTCCAGGTCCACCATAAATAAAATTATCAATATTGGATTGCTGGCTAACTTTAATAATATTTGGCAGGGAATTGCCGGTGGCGGTCCTGGCGTCTCCCGTCAAAGTTAGGTTCATCCATTTCGGCGACATGGCAAATATGTCGGTCGCGCTGATGAATGTATTAGCTGAAAATCCAGCCGCTGCGATAGTAGACAAGTCCTGGCCGTATAGATCTTGTACAACGCCAGTTGTGTCATCTTGAGGCGTAAGGTCGTTGTAGGTTATTGAGACACCCTGATTGATGTCAACCGCCTGACCCTCCATGGTAAGCAGAAGGCTTGAGGCTGTTTCTGCTGGCTGAATGCTGTTAACTTTTCGCGGCAAACCATTTACTAAAACAGTGAATTGCTCAGGGGATAGGCTGGCTATACTCACGGCTTCAGAGAACTCAAGCCTGAGCTGATTGGCTTCAACGGTGACGGAGAGGAGTGCTAGCTTGTTGGCAGCTACTATATCGAGCCGACCCAGCTCTTGGCTGAAGAGGTTTACGTATAAAAAGCTCCCATCGGTGTTTGCTTGAGTTACCAGCAGTGTGGGAGCGGGAATGGTAAATAAGTACTCCACATTATTGTCGCCTAGTGTATCAACTGCAAAAAAGTTTCCAGTGACATAGTCGCTAAATAGCAGTTTGCCGGCAAGTTCAGGAGGGGCAGCATCGGGAATTGTGCCATTAATAATGACGCACTGCAGCTGGTAGCCGGGGTCATTTGCTATATGGCTAAAGGCTTGTAGGGGTGGGGTAATAGTGATATTGCCGTCATTTACTGCAGAGTAGAAAACTTGCGCATCTGGACGATCGCGGTGTTTTGGCGTCGTGAGGTTTTGACCATTTAGCCCACCTTCAAAATAGGGCCATCCGAAGTTTGCCCCTGGCCCTCCGAGATTAATTTCCTCCCAGGAAGTCCAGCCCACATCCGCCAGGTAAAGCAATCCACCTGGCCCGAACGTTGCAGTGAAGGGATTCCTTAGCCCGAGCTGCCAGATCTTGGCGCGGTTGTCACTCAGTAATTCAGCACCAGAAGCAAAGGGATTGTCCGCAAGACCAAGACCCGTAAGTGGATCTACTCGAAGCACTTTGCCAGAAAGACTGTCAAGCGATTGAACGTCAATTAGGTGGGGATCGGCATAATTAAATGATCCTCCATCGCCTGTGGTCACATAAAGCATGCCATCGGGGCCAAACAAAAGGCCTCCTCCAGCGTGTGAGAGGCTGTCGACCTTCCAATAATCCTGCTTATATCCATCAACTACTCGATCGGTAGGATTTGTGAGCCGATCAGAAGCCAGCCAATCGGCATAGTTGGGATTTGTAAAATCCTCCTGACCTGCGCCACTTATGTCGGCAAGGCTATCGCCTCCAGCGCCGACAATAATGGTGGCACTGTCATGGTCAATGCTCGGGGAACTACCCGCAAGGTCAAGCCGATAGCGAAGCACTTGAGAATAGCGGTTGCCAGCGCCATCGGCGCCGGCATTTCCCTGGGCTGACGCTGTATCGGGCGGATCGACAATAGCGGAAAGATAAATATATGGATTATTATCTATATCCGGATGCAGGGCCATCCCCATAACGCCGCGATCCCCCTTGGAGTTCACTATTTCGGTCAGATCCAGCAGTGTTTGTGTTTGACCTGTGACTAAGTTGACGCTTTTAATAAGTCCTGCTTTCTCTGCAACTAGCGCAATGGAAGTATTTCCAGGCAGGAGGCTGCAGGCGATAGGCTTGATAAGTGAACGGGTCACCGGGATCATCTCAAAGCGATATTGAGAGACAAGCGGAGGTTCTGGAGGTAGTGGCGGAGCCACGTTCTCATCATCAAGAATTGAGATCTGATGGGTGCGTGGAGCCAAAATTGAAGCACCTTCTGCATTGATAATGGAAACGGACAGTGATTCAGTTTCCTCTGCAAGTGTGTCATTAAGGATGCTTACACTGATGCTGACTTGGCTGACGCCAGCAGGTATAAACACTGTGCCGCCTCCAGCGACGAAGTCGGCGCCGTCGGTCGCCGTGGCACCTACAACCCCATAGGTGATTAGTACATCTTCAGTTAGTAAACCAGAACGAATGAACGTAATAGAAACATTGCGATCACTCTCGATCACACTGGTTTCGAGTCCACTTATATTTACGTACGTCAGTGAAGACGCATCGGGCAGCTGAGGTGTGCTGATGGCGGACTGTTCCACCGCGATCCAGGCACCATCAATCAAAAGGCTGGTGTGGTCGTCCTCGGCGCCCAGAGCCGTGAGCTGCTCGGGTGAAATGTCCATCTGGCGCAGTAGCAAGGAGAATTGCTCACCCTCATCGCCGGGGGTTGCCTCGGTGTTGAGCAAACCATCTAAATGGTGGCCGAGTTCCTCGCTCAGCACAGCGATCCCCTCTTCTTCGCTGGCAAGTTGCAGCCAATCGCCGTTGAGATAGATAGTGCCCGTGCTGATTGCGTAGGCCCCCGCCGCCCCGGGCATCACGGCACCGTCGAGCACCTCGATGGGTGGCAAGGCCTTGAAATCCCCTGCTGCCCATTCACTGATCAACTCCTGGAGCGCCTCGGGTTCTCCGGAGAGCCCCAGGGCCGTCTGGCCGGCGGCGCTCAAGGAGCCGTCGATCGACCACTCGCTGAGCCTGAGCCGCCAGGCCTGGAGCAGAGTTGAAGGAGCTGCGCAATTGATATCCACTGGAGCTACACGTTTATTTTGATCATAACTATATTATTAATACAGAACTAGCTTTTGTAGCGCTTAGCACATAGCCGCAGTTGCCGTGGCGCTTGTTACATAAGCATTGCTAATGTAGACCTTGGTGAATAGATGTATTTATTGTGGCGATTAGCGCATGGGTATAATTGCTGTGGCTCTTGACACGTAAGTGTAATTATTGTGGCCCTTGACGCGTGAGTGTAATTATTGTTAAAAATTCTAAATGCGGGAAAAGCGTGTTAGGGATGCGGGTAGTGCTATTGTGAACAATTTGTATTGCGAATAATTTGTATTGCGACTGACTCGAGGGCTGGAGGCACTGATTTGTTGACGAAGAGAGGCCAGCGGGGCGCCGCTCTGGCGGGAGCATGAGTTCGGTCGATGCGGGCTGATGATGTGATCTATTGGTATTCGAGTTTTGTAATGACCCCCATGGGCTTGCATAGGCATGCATAGGCCAAGATAATTAAGCATGGCTATGATTGACGAGGGGAGCCCTCGCTTATGGGCACCTTGAAAAATTCGGGATCCGCGCGGGCCAACCAGTGAGACCCATTGCGGCAACTGGAATAGATGGAGCCTGAGGCCACGCCAGGGCCAATTTTTCGAGGTGCCCTTATATCAACCCATATTGATTGTCTTATCCAGCGTCGCAGCGATGGATTCAGTTTGGCTGAAAGTTTAGCGAGGCTGAATTCACGCAATAGCGCAGCCCCGTCGGTGCCGGGCCATCGTTAAAAACGTGGCCCAGATGGGCATCGCAGCGGCTGCAGCGGATTTCCGAGCGCACCATGCCATGGCTGCGATCGTCGTGGCGGCTGATGGCGCCGGGTTGGGCCCCATCCCAAAAACTGGGCCAGCCAGTGCCCGATTCAAACTTGGTATCGGAGCTGAATAGCTCGTTGTCGCAGCAGACGCAGCGATACATACCGCTGGCCTTGTTATCCCAGTAGATGCCGGTGAAGGCCCGTTCGGTGCCCCCCTTGCGGGCTACCGCGTATTGCTCGGGCGTGAGCTTTGTGCGCCATTGCTCATCGCTCTGCTGGGGGCTAGGCCCGCTGCAGTGGGGCTCGCTGGCCTGGAGCTTGGTTGGATCGGTCATGGTGGGCAGCTGGAGGGATCCAGGGGAAGGGGGACAGTAACTGAATACTAGGCAGTAGCGCTTAGGCAGTAGCGCTTAAGCAGTCGCGCTTAAGCGGTCGTGATTAAGCGGTCGTGATTAAGGCGTAGCGCCTAATCCGTATAGCTTAAGCAGTAGCGCTTAAGCAGTAGCTATTGGGGGCGGATCTCACCCCACAGCTGCTGAATTTATTCCGTTCGCCGCGAAGGCTGGTTATCGCTCAGCTGGCAAGTCTGGTTATCGCTAGAGGTTTGGCGGCCATTTTCGCTGCGGTTTAGCTCATAAGCTGTTTGGTTCATATGCGGTTTAGTTCATAAATCCAGCTGTCGCTCGGGCTTTGCCGTTGCTGGGGCACCTGTTGGGGCACCTGTTGGGGCACCTGCTGGGGCGGCGGGCAAGCCAGGCAGCAGCAGCTCCACCTGTTCGGCCAGGGCCGCCACAGCACCGGGGCGACCCCGCAGGCTTTGCAGGTCGGCCCGCATGCCGGCGAGGCGCTCGGGATTTGACAGCCAGTCGGCCGCTTCGGCGGCGATCTGGGCGGGGGTGATCGCCCCCACCCGCTCCGGCACCACCGCCCGGCCAGCGGCGATGTTGGGCCAGGCCAGGAAGCCGCGGTGGCGCATGCGCCAGGCCGTCAGCGCCACCCCCAGCAAACGACGCAGCAGCGGCAGGCGAGCCAGTAGCCCCAGCCAGCCATCCCAGGCCTGCATCAGCTGCAGATGCTGGGTGGGCACCAGCACCACCATCGGCACCCCCAGGGCGCCCAGTTCGGCGGTGTTGGCCCCCACGGTGGTCAGCGCCAGCTGGCACTGGGCCAGAGCGCCATGGGCTGGATGGGCCAGCAGCAGCTCGATGGTGTTGCCGGCGGGGGTGCGCAGCGCCTCTCCACCCGGCAGGCTGCCCGCCACCAATTGTGGTTGACCGGAGCTGTAAAAGCTGAACAGGGGATTGCTGGGGGCGGCGTAGTTGCAAAGTTCGGCCGCCGAGGTGGTGGGGGCCACAGGCAGCAGGAATTTGCAGCCGGGGCGCAGCAGCGCTAGCCGATCCACCACCTCCAACAGGAACGGCATGCCCACCAACAATTTGGCCCGTTTGGAACCGGGCAGCAGCGCCAGCCACTCCCCGGCCGGCAGGGGCGTCTGGCTGCGGGCGTCGGCGGAGAGATCGGCCATCAGGTCGCCCACCACCGTGCAGCGGCCGCGCCAGCGGGGTGCCAGGCGCTCGGCGGCCCTGGGCCCCATGGCGGCGATGCGGTCGTTCCAGCGGGGCCAGCGGGCCACCCATTCGGCATAGGTGAGATGGCGATAGCCCAACCGCGCCGAGAGCAGCACGCTCCAAAATTGGTCGCCCCCCAGGAACACCACCACCCCCTGGGCTGGCCAGCTGCCGTAGCGCCGCGGTTGCAGCAGCAGCCACCAGAAATTGCGTGCCTGGCTGATCTGTTCAAACAGTCCCCAGCTCTCGGCCAGCAGGTGCTCCTTGCCGGTGGCGTTGGGACAGGGCACCAACACCAGGCGCAGGCCGATCGGTGCGGCGGCCACCAGGGGACGCAGCGGTTGGTCGCGATGCAGGCGCAGGGCCAGGGGATGCACCCAGGTGGCCATCTCGCCTGGGCCATTGCTCATCAGCACCAGCGCCACCGATGCCGAATTAGAGGCCGGGTTCGGGGCCGGAGCGGATGCCGGAGTGGTCGCCTCCTGCGTCAATTGGGCCTCGGCAGCGGTTGGAAGCATTCCAGCGGATTACCTGCGCTGGAGGCCAGAAGGCTTCATCGCTGCTGCAGGAGCCCTATGGGGGCTCATAACGACATGCGCCAGCTCAAAAATCTTGTGCCGTGGTCGTTTTGCTAACGCAAAAAATGCTGGTCTTGCAAAAACAAAATTTTCATTTTGCCTTGGCAAGACAGTGCGGATGGCGAGACTTGAACTCGCAAGGCCGAAGCCACACGCCCCTCAAACGTGCGTGTCTACCAATTCCACCACATCCGCATGTGATGCGAAGGCGGATCGCCTTCAAGGAGGATTGTAGCGAATCGCCTGGGGCGGGTTTGGCCGGATGAGCGCTGATAAAGTCCGGCGATGCCAATCCGCAAGCTCCTGATCGCCAACCGCGGCGAGATCGCGCTGAGGATCCTGCGCAGTTGCAGGGAGCTCGGCATCCCCACCGTGGCGGTGTACAGCACCGTGGACCGCAATGCCCTGCATGTGCAGCTGGCTGATGAGTCGGTCTGCGTGGGGGAGGCCCCCAGCAGCAAGAGTTATTTAAATATTCCCAACATTCTGGCGGCAGCCACCTCCCGTGGCGCTGACGCCATCCATCCGGGCTACGGCTTCCTGGCGGAGAACGACCGCTTCGCTGAAATGTGCGGCGATCACGGCATCACCTTCGTGGGCCCCTCCCCCGAGGCGATCCGCTCGATGGGGGACAAGTCCACCGCCAAGGCCACCATGCAGCGGGTGGGGGTGCCCACCATTCCCGGCAGCGAAGGGCTGCTGGAGGACGTGCGGCAGGCGGCCGAACTGGCGGAAGCGATGGGCTACCCGGTGATGATCAAGGCCACCGCAGGCGGGGGTGGCCGTGGCATGCGCCTGGTGCCGGGCCCGGACCAGCTGGAAAGTTTGTTCAAGGCCGCCCAGGGGGAAGCGGAGGCAGCCTTTGGCAATCCTGGGCTGTACATGGAGAAATTCATCGATCGGCCCCGGCACGTGGAGGTGCAGGTGCTGGCCGATCGCCACGGCAATGTGGTGCACCTGGGGGAGCGCGACTGCTCGATTCAGCGGCGCCACCAAAAGCTGTTGGAAGAGGCCCCCAGCGTGGCCATCAATGCCGAGCTACGCCGGCAGATGGGCGATGCGGCCGTGGCGGCGGCTCGCACGATCAACTACGAGGGCGCCGGCACGGTGGAGTTCCTGGTGGACCGATCCGGCAGGTTTTATTTCATGGAGATGAACACCCGCATTCAGGTGGAGCACCCGGTCACTGAGATGGTGACAGGCATCGATTTGATTGCCGAGCAACTGCGCATCGCTGGCGGTTTGCCGATCTCGGTTACTCAGGATCAAATTCGGCTCCAGGGCCATGCGATCGAGGTGCGCATCAACGCGGAAGACCCCCGTCAAAATTTCCGGCCGGCGCCGGGCCGCATCACCGGCTGGCTGCCTCCTGGGGGGCCTGGGGTGCGCATCGATAGCCATGTGTATACGGGCTATGAAATCCCCCCCTTCTATGACTCCTTGATTGGCAAGGTGATTGTTTGGGGCGTTGATCGAGACCACGCCCTCAGGCGTCTGCGGCGTGCCCTGTCTGAATGCGCCGTTACCGGTATCCCCACCACGATCGAGTTTCACCTGCAATTGCTCGATCGCCCTGAGTTCCTGGCCGGCGATGTGCATACTAAATTTGTCGAGCAAGATATGCTGCCACCCCCTGGCGGCAAGTGAGTTGTATTTTAATTAAGCCATATTTTAATTAAATTATATTTTGGTTAAGCTCTATTCTGGTTAAGCCGTATTTAAGGGCGCATTGATGATTTTGCTACTAAGGTTTTGATGGCGGCGCCTTGGCCTTTGGGAAGTTCTGGAGAGTTGTCATGCGGTGAACCTGCCACCTGGAAACCTTTGAATCATCCGGGCTGGGTTGGCCGTGGTTCGGGTTCGCTATAGGGCTTGCTCGGGTTTTTAGCTGATTGTTAAGTGGCTTATTGGCACATCGAAAAAATGCCCACTTTGCTCATGCGAGTTTTGAACCAGCCAGTCTCCGCAACGCTTTTCAGCTCAAGGGAGCGATGAGATCAGGAATTTTCTAGAGGGTCTCTAGAAAAACTGCCTATTTAGCTCAACAGAACGAGGGGCAGCCCAGTTGCTAAAACGCTTCTCTAGACACGGCATCAATGGATATTATCAATGAAACTTGGTTTTTCGAGGTGCCCTAGATGCCCTTGTATGTAAACCATAGCCGTAAGCCATAGGTCTTTTCTCTTATGATTGCCCCGGTGAGTTATCTGCGCCGGAACGCTGCCTAGGCCAGTAGCGCCAAGTGGCTGCTTTGGGCCAGTTGGCTGTGTTGCAAGAACTGGCTGTGTTGCAACAGCTGGCTGAGCAGGCCCTGCTGGCCCACCAAGATTTCTCGCCCCAGGCTGATCAGGCCCACCCAAACCACCGGGGTGACGTCGACGCCGCCGATCGGCTGGATCAGTCGACGGGTGGGAGCCAGCAGGGGTTCGGTCGGCGCACCGATCAGACGCATCGGGCCCCTGGTCAGGTCCACTTGGGGATACCAGGTGAGCACGATGCGAAACAGAAACAGCAGTGTCCACACCGCCAGCAGCGCACTGAGGGCCAAATGGGCGATCCCCAGGACGCCTCCGCTGAACAGGCCCGTCACAAAGCTCTAAGCAGGGGCGACTTCAGCCTAGGCAGCGACGGTGACTGCCTAGGATCAAACCACCGCCTCCAGTTCGAGACGCGAGCCCGATGACCCCTTCTCTCTCCAACTTCCTGAGCAGCCTCGCCTGGGGCGCCGCGATCGTGGTGGTACCGATCACCCTGGCCCTGATCCTGATCAGTCAGAACGACCGGGTGGATCGCCGCTCTTGAGTCGCTGGGGCCTGCCTCCACTGGCGCTGGCCCCAGCTCCTAAGGCCCCACCATGCTTGCCCCGGCAGCACTGGTTTACGGCAGCACTGCCTACAGTGGTGATTACGCAGCCTGACGGGTGAGACGCCCGGGTGAGACGTCTATGGTCAATGCCAGCCTCAATTGGGCCAGCATCGTCGGCATTGTGCTGGCCGTCGGCGGCGCCCTGCTCTATTTCATGCGCAGCTTCAAGCCTGCGCTAGCCCGCGACTACGACGTTTTTTTTGCCGCCGTTGGCCTGCTTTGCGGCGGCATCCTCTTTTTCCAGGGCTGGCGTCTCGATCCAATCCTGCAGTTCGGCCAGTTTCTGCTGGCTGGTACCACCGTTTTCTTCGCCTACGAGAGCGTGCGGCTGCGGGGGGTGACCACCGAGCAGGCCAGGCGTTCCTCCTACTTCGACGATGAGGAGCCCGGGCCCGAACCGGTGCGTCCGCGCGTGGGTGGTGGCGGCTGGGCCGATGACCGCGACCGCTTCGACGAGCCCCAGCCGCTGCGGCGCCGCATCCGCTCCCGCCCCGATGAGGAGGAGCCGGACGATTTTTACCGGCCCAGCCGGCCCCCTAGCCGCGCTGCGATCCCCGAGCGGGCCGCCAGCCGCCGCGATTCTCAAGATCTTGACCGCGACGGCTGGCGGGATCGTTCTGCAGGGGAAGACCAGCCTGTCGATGGTCTGGATATGGGAATTGCTGGGCGCCCTGGCAGTCCCCGCAGCTACGGCGCCGCCAATCGCAACCCCAGCGCCGATTTCGGCAGTCGTCGAAGGGAGCGGGAGGCCACCGCCGACAGCCGCAGCGGTAGTCGCGCCAGCTCTACGGCTGAGGCCATGCCCCGCTCCAGCCGGCGGCCAGCCCCCACCAGCCCCGAAAGTGCCTTTAGCGGTGCTCCTCGCCCAGCGGCAACCGCGCCAGCCCCTGGTCGAGCTGTTGATTCCCGCACTGGCGATTCCCGCAGTGCATCCCCTGGCGTGCCCCAGGGGTCTCCGATCACAGGTACGGCCCGATCCGCCCCTGCCCCTGGGGCCGCTGCCATCAGCGATGCCAGTTTTTCGCCCCTGGGCAGCCGCCCAGCCCCCCCTGCCCCCGGCTCCAGCTCCGCCCCTCGCTCAGGCCCGGGCCCTATCGAGCGCCCAACTGCTAGTGAGGCGCGTGCCCGCGATAACAGCTCCCGTTTCGACGACTGATCTACCCCCTGCTGCTGCCTGGCCCTGGTGTGCCTGGGGGATACCTCAGCGGCAAAACGCCTCGTTGGTTCGCCGCCAGCCTGGCGATTTTGCTGCTGCCGATGTTTTTGGGCGGTTGTGCTGGCCAGTCTGGCTGGTGGGACCGTCGCCAGGCCCCCGCTGCTGAGCTCGGTAGCGGCGGCAATCGCCAGCAGCCGGCCCTCAGTGGCAACGGCAAACTGCTGGCCACGATCGGGGAGCGCCAGGGGCGACCCAGCCTGTTGCTGCAGCAGCTGCCGGATGGCCAGCTGCTGCCCCTACCCCAGCTGCGGGGCCATGAACCCCACAGTTCCCCCGCTCTGAGCTGGAATGGTCGCTATGTGGCAGCCCTGGTTCAGCGCGGTGATCAGCGCTTGGCCGTGATTGTTGACAGGGTTACCGGCAGGTTGCATCAGCTGCCTTTGCCCGGCAATCCAGTGCCTTTGCGCTTGAGCCTGGCCCCCAATGGCCAGCGCCTGGCAATCCAGCTGCTGCAAAACGGCGGGCAGCGGGTGCAGCTGTTCGACCTCAGCGCGCTGCTGGAAGCCGATCTACCTGCCGGGCAGCCCCTGCGGGGGGCTGATGCTGGATTGGGGCCTACAGAATGATTGGGGTCTGCGGGATTATGGGATTTAGCAGTATATGGATGGCGAAGGAATTTTGGGTGCCAGCAGAACTATGGGCGGCACCAAGGTTATTGGCCGCAATGGAACCATGGGCCGCAGCGGAATCATGGTTAGTCATGGAAAAATGGTTGGCCGTGGAATTATTGGCCGTGGTGGAATCATGGGCCGCGCTGGAATCATGTTTAGCTGCAGAATTATGGGTTGCTCCTGAATGGTTTGCAGCTCCAGATCAGTTATGAACATTCCGCGATGAACATCCCCTTGGCTTCGTCGGCCGTTCTGGCTGGCTTGGGCCTGCTGCTGGCTGGCTGTGGCGCCAGCATGCCCATGCCGTTGCCGGGCCTCAACCGCCAGTTGCAGCAGGTTGGTAGCAGCCGGGAGCCGGCCCTCTCGGATCAATGGCTGGCTCTGATCGTGGGCCGCGGTGGCCGTGAGCAGGTGTTGCTGCTCGATCTGCAACGCCAGTTGCCCGTGCCTCTGCCCAACCTCAATCGCGCCGATTCCCAGCCCCTGAGCGTGGCCGTAGACGCCAGCGGTGAGCGGCTGGTCCTGGTGCGGTTGCTGGAGGGGCGTACCGAATTGCTGCTCTATCGCCGCTCCATGGCCAGTCTGCAGCTGATTCCGATGCTGCCGCCGGGGGTGCCGCAGCAGCTGAGCCTGCGGGCCGATGGCCGCGAATTGGCCGTACAGGTGGGCCGTAACGGGCTCTGGCAGGTGGATTTGATCCCCCTGCCCTAGCTAGGAGAAATGGCACCAAGTTAAGATCACCAAGCTCAGATCACTAAGCTCAGATCACTAAGCTCAGATCACCAAGCTCAGGGCACCAGGCCTGCCCAGTGGAGGAAGTTGTCGCCGCTGAGGGCTTCAATCAGTAGTACGGCCACAAAGCCCAGCATCGCGAAGCGACCGTTGATTCTTTCGGCGTAGGCGCTCCAGCCAAAGGCTGGCGAGTCATTGGTGGTGGCGCTGGTGGTTGGTTGTTGTTGTTGGCCCAAGGGCTCCGCTTGGCCACTGGGCTGTGGCCCGGCCTTCAGCTGTTGCTCAGCACTGGGCTGTTGCTCAGCATTGGGCTGTTGCTCAGCATTGGTTTTGGGCTGGGGATCTGGGTTTGGCATGGCTTTAGGTGCTGCGGCCCACTTCATAGCCGGCCGCAGGGAGCAGTCGCCAACCGCCGTTGCCGTCGAGTTCGAGCACCAGCTCATGGAAAGAGGTGAGCGTGGGCCGGTGACCCACACTCACCAGGGCCATTTCTCGCTCGGCCAGCAGCTTGTAGAGATGTCGCTCGGTGTTCACGTCCAGGGCGCTGGTGGCCTCATCCAGCACCACAAAGCGGGGGGAGCTCAGCAGTAGCCGTGCAAAAGCGAGGCGCTGCTGTTCCCCCAGGGAAAGCAGCCGCGGCCAATCTTGTTTTATGTCCAGGTCTGGATAGCGCTGTACCAGTTCCGCCAGCATCACCTGCTCCAGTACATGGCGCAATTGCTCATCGCTGAAGCGATCCGGCGCCAGGGGATAGCAGAGCTGCTCCCGCAGGCTGCCGAGCAGCATGTAGGGCTTCTGGGGAATAAACAACAATTCTCCCTCCGGTGGGCGTTCCACATAGCCCGAGCTGGGCGGCCATAGCCCACTCACCGTGCGCAGGAAGGAGGTCTTGCCGCAACCGCTGGGGCCCACCACCAACAGGCGCTCGCCGGCATTCACCGCCAGGCTGAGATCTCGCACCAGCAGGCGGGAGCTGCCGGGGGGCATCAGGTCCACATGGCTCACCAAGATGCCAGCTCCAGCGATGGCACCTGCGCCCTCGGCAGCGCTGCCATGGCCGCCTTCCAGCAGCCCGGCCGCGCTGCTGATCTCATCCACCTTGGCCTGGAAGCCCTCGAGGCGGCTGATCGAGGCGGAGAAGGAGGCCAATTGATCGATGTTGTTCACGATGTAACTCACCGAGAACAGCACCTGGGAGAAGGCGATACTTGCCTGGCCAAATACACCAAAGTCAACCTGTTTGGCGAAGTAGATTGGTGCGATCACCAGCCAGGGCAGGAAGCGAGAGAAGTAGTCGTAGGAGCGTTGAATCACGCTGATTAGCGCCTGCCAGATGATCAGGCTATCGAAGTTGCGAATAGCCCCACTCAATCGACGATCGGCCTCGCTAAATTCCTGGCGCTCGCCACGGTAAAAGGCGATCGATTCGGCGTTGTCGCGAATGTGGACGAGTCCGTAGCGGAAATCCGCCTCAAGCTTGAGCTGCTGATAGTTCAATATCACAAGCTTGCGGCTGGCAAAAATCACCACAGCCGTGCCGAGTACAGAATAAATTAGCAGCCATATTGCCAGCTGAGAACTAATGCCCCAGAGCACGATGATGAAACTAAAGAAGGTTAGTAGCGCGGCGAATACTTCTACGGCAACAGACAGGCTGGTGGTGGTAAAGCTGCCGACGTCCTGGGAAATGCGTTGGTCTGGATTGTCGATCTCCTCGCTGGATTCGTCGTTGGGATTAAGGATGTAATAGGCTCGATTGGTGAGGTAGCGACTTAACAGTCGACCGCTCAGCCACTCCCGCCAGAGCAGGCCAAGTTTAGGGATTAAATAGCTTTGCAGTGCTCTGATCGGCAGGGCGAGCACCAGGCAGAAAGCGTAGATCGCCACCGTCTTCCAGAAGTCATCTGCCTTGTAGGCCACCAAGGTGTTGTCAACGTTGCGGGCGACGTAGCTGATGCCCACGTTGATGCCGTTGATCACCAGGATCAGCAATACGATCACCCCCAGCAGTAGCCAGGGCAGCCAGCGTCCTTGGCGTAACTTGCTGCGAAAAGCTGCAAAGCAGCCCAATGCGGCAATGGTGAGGGCCACCACCACCGCTCCGATCGGTCCCCCCCAGATGGCGGCCAGTTGTTCAGGCACCCCGGGCAGGAAGCGGCTGCGCAATTCCGGCACCAGCGCTCCCGACAGCTGGACCGCAGCGGTGAGCAGCAGCAAAGTGGTGCCCACCACCACCGCCAGCATGGCCAGCAGCAGCAGTAGGAACTGCCAGGCGCTGGTGTCCTCCAGGGGCAAGAAGTAGGGCTGGGCCAGGCGCTGCAGCTTGCCCAGCTGACTGCGGAAGGCCTTGAGGAGAGTCATGAAGCGAAGCGCATCAAATCATTGTTGCTGCTCTTTGGCCCAGCCGTTGGGTGGGCTCAACCCGGGGGCCAGCCCAGCGACCGCCCACCCAGTACGTGCAGGTGCAGGTGGAACACCGTTTGACCGGCTTCCGCCCCCGAGTTGATCACCGTGCGGAAGCTGTCAAACCCTTCCTGGCGCGCCACTTTGGCGGCCACCAGCAGCAGGTGACCGAGCAGCTCGCCGTGGCGCTGCTCGGCCTGGCCCAGGCTGATCAGATGCTCCCGGGGAATCACCAACACATGTAGCGGCGCCTGGGGGGTCAGATCCCGGAATGCCAGGCAGTATTCATCGGCATACACCTGGTCACAGGGAATTTCACCGCGCAGGATGCGCCCGAAGACCGTGTCGTTGCTGTCAGTCATGGGGATTGGTCATGGTTGTGGGGGATGGAGATGGGGGATGGGTTGCCAGCACCCGCTCCAGTTTTGCCACCCGGGGCGTCCGGCAAGCTCAGTGAGTCAAGACCAGTGAATCTGGTTGATCAATCATGTCGAGTCATTCAGTCCCTTGTGGCGGCGGTATAAGGGCGCTGCGAGAATTACCAAAACTCATTGATTTCATGGTGCCAAAAGCATGGCAATGATTGTTTTCTCCGATTGGTTTACCCTCTGTATCTGAATCGGATCGCTGCTTCCGATAGTGCAGGGGGACAGGCGGGGAACTACTAGGGCAGTGGTTCTGGCTCCAAATGTTGGCATCGTGCTGCAGTGGGGCCTTGCTGGGGCTGGAGGTCACGCCGGTGGCCGTGGAGGTGGATATCGCCCCCGGCCTGCCCGGCCTGCAGATGGTGGGGCTGGGGGATGCGGCGGTGCAGGAATCGCGCGAAAGGGTGCGTTCCGCGCTGCGCAACAGCGGTTTGAAGATGCCGCTCACCCGGGTGGTGGTGAACTTGGCCCCAGCCCATCTGCGCAAGGAGGGCCCCAGCTTTGATCTGCCGATTGCCCTGGGGCTGCTGATGGCCAGCGGTCAACTGTCCCCCCAGGCCCTCGCGGGGGTGTGGAGCCTGGGGGAGCTGGGCCTGGACGGCAGCCTGCGGCCGGTGCGGGGGGTGTTGCCGGTGGCGCTGGCGGCCCGGGCTGCCGGGGCCAGGGCCCTGGTGGTACCCGATGCCAATGGGGCGGAGGCCTCGCTGGTGGACCAGCTGTTGGTGTGGCCAGCGGCCTGCCTGGTGGAGGCGCTGGCGCTGCTGCGAGGCAGCGGCAGGCCAAGGGTGTCGCTGCCGCTGCCCGCTGCGGTGGCAGTTGGCACCGCTCTGGATCTGGCCGATGTGCGGGGCCAGGCCCACGGCCGCCGGGCCCTGGAGATTGCCGCGGCCGGTGGCCACCATCTGCTGCTGGTGGGGCCGCCCGGCAGTGGCAAAACGATGCTGGCCCGCCGTTTGCCGGCCCTGTTGCCGCCCTTGGCGCGGGAGGAGCTGTTGGAGATCACCGGCATCCATTCGGTGGCCGGGCTGCCTGCCGTTGGCGCCGCTTGGATCGGCGAGCGACCGTTTCGCAGCCCCCACCATGGCTGCACCGCCACTGCCCTGATCGGCGGCGGCGCCATACCCCGCCCCGGCGAGCTGGTCTTGGCCCACCGGGGCGTGCTGTTTCTCGATGAGCTGGCGGAATTTCGCCGCGAGGTGCTCGACCAGCTGCGCCAGCCCCTGGAGGAGGGCGAGGTGTGGATCAGCCGGGCGCGGCATCGCAGCCGCTTTCCCTGCCGGATCACCCTGGTTGCCGCCACCAATCCCTGTCCCTGTGGCTGGTATGGCGAACCCGAGGCCAGCTGCAGTTGCGGCGAGGGGCTGCGGCGCCGCTATTGGAGTCGACTATCAGGCCCGCTGTTGGATCGCATCGACCTGCAGGTGGCGATGC
Organism: Prochlorococcaceae cyanobacterium; assembly: GCA_044375975.1. Lineage (GTDB taxonomy): Bacteria > Cyanobacteriota > Cyanobacteriia > PCC-6307 > Cyanobiaceae > UBA5018. The sequence continues at coordinate 7,007 of JBILLQ010000003.1, read as the reverse complement.
GCCGGCTGTCGGGAGCGGAGTTGAGTGCGCCTTTTCAGCGCTGCGCCCCCCCGGCCCTGACCCGTAGCCAGCCAGGGATAGGGGAGGGCGGTGCTGCAGTGGAGGGCACGGCGGCGGTGGCGGCTCGGGTAAAAGCGGCTCGCTGCACCATGGCGGCTCGCAATCCCGGTGGCCTGGCCAATGCCGAACTGCCCGCCAAGGAGCTGAAGCGCCTGCTCAATATCGAGGCCAAGGCCCTACAGCTTTGGGAGGCGGCCATCGGCCAGCGGCGGCTGACGGCCCGCTCTGCCGAGCGGCTGTTGCGGGTGGCCCAAACGATCACCGATCTCGACGGCGTCCGCGAGATCGGCATGGGCGCCATTGCCGAAGCGCTTAGCTATCGCTCCTTTGACCAGGTGGCTGATCGGTGACCAGGTGGCTAATCGGTAACTAGGTGGTTGATCAGGACCTAAGGAAGCTCTGAACAACCTGAACTACGCCCTGTGAAGCACTGATAGCTAAAAGGTTTCAGGTGTCAGCTGGTCACAAATGACCATTTTTCCAGAGTTCCCCTAACCCTTGAGCCTGCCTCTAAGCAAAGAGACTGAGCCAGCCAGGGCTGGAGCTCAGCGGCGGCGGCGGCGCTGCTGGGCTTTGCGCTTGTACTTCTCGGTGGGGGTTTCGTGGTGCCGCAGCCGCTTCAGGTCGGCGAAGATGCCCGCCTTGGACACCTGACGCTTGAAGCGGCGCAGCGCCGATTCAATGCCTTCGTTTTCGCCGACTGTGACCTGGGTCATGAAAAGAGCGCGGAACAGCTCATCGAGCTATCGAGTGTAGCAATCGCTGCCCCCTTCCCCGCCCCCAGCGCCGCCCAGCACCCTCAGCGCCCAGCGCTGGGCAGCAGATCGCGGTAGACGTACACGTGGCCCAGGGCACGGCCGCCAAAGCCGCGGCGCATCAGCCGCCAGCCGGGTTCAAACACCAGCTGCAGGAAGCCGTTGCCAACGCCATGGGTGCGGGCCACCAACATTTCGGGTCCGGCGCCCGCCTTGGTGGGCAGGGCAATCAGCAGGTTGTCGCCGGCCTCCCGCCGCACCGATAGCCGGTAGCTGGTGGCCAGATCAGTTTCCCCCACCCGCAGCGAATAGCCGTTGGCGTCGATGAAGCGCCCGCAGATGCCGGTGAAGTCAAAGCTGCCCAACAAAGGGTTCACCACGGCTGGCTTGGCACCACTGGTGGAGAAGCAGGGGCGGCGGTTGGTGACCTGTTCGTAGATGTTCAGCTGGGCCTTGCTGCCGTTACCGATCGGGGCTGCCACCAGCACAAAGCGGCCTTGATCTAGAGCCAGGGCCTGGAACAGGGCTGGGCTGGCAGCCAAGCTGGCCAGCGGCGCTACGGCAAGGCTGGCCACAGCGGCCAGGGCAAGGTGCCGGAGTTGGCGCCGACCAATCAGTGGCGACAGTGGCGACACGGGGCTGGAGACAAGGGTTGCGCAATCGTATGCACCGCCCCTGGCCACGCCAGCGGCCGATTAGGCCGGTTTGTTGATCCGGATCGCGATCACCAGAGCCAGCACGGTGCCAGGCAGGCTGCCAGCGAGGATCCAACCGGTGGTCGTCGAGCCCAGGTCTGGTTCGCCATAGGCCAGTTCAAACACGGAGCCCGTGGCGGCGATGCCGAGTACGCAGGCCAGGGCGAGGAACAGCCCCGCCAGGGGTTTCATCGGCATCGCAACAGGGCACCAGAGCAAGCTGAAAACTAAGAGTTCACCAGCCGGGCTAGGCGGTTGGCCATATTGTCTAGCGCTCCTTGCTGGCCAAGCTGGCCAGGGTTTGCGGGCCAGGCTTTTAGGCAAGCGCTTTTGGGCAAGGGTTGGCTGCCGGGCAGATCAGCGAATCGAGTTAACTAATCGAGTTAATGAATCGAGTTAACGTCGGCGCGCTTGAAACCCTTTTGTTCCAGACCTTCATTGAGGCTCAGCTCATCGGTGACCCGGTCCACGAACAGCACCCCATTGAGGTGGTCCAGTTCGTGTTGGATGCAGCGGGCTAACAGGTTGTCGGCGCGCAGCTTCTGGGGCCGACCCATCTCATCGCGATAGCTCACCTCCACCACGGAAGGACGCACCACATCGAGATACACCCCCGGGATGCTGAGGCAGCCCTCCTCGTAGGTGTCAAGGCCCGCCCCGAAGCTGGTGATCTCCGGATTGATCAGCACCATCGGCGGCGCGGCGGCGTTCTCCGGATCCAGGTCGATCACCAGCAATTGCTTATGCACGCCCACCTGGGGTGCGGCCAGGCCGATGCCGCTGGCGGCATACATGCTGCGCAACATGTCGCGGGCCAGCTCCCGCACCGCTTCATCCACCTTGCTGATGCGCCGAGCCGGCTGGCGCAGCACCTGGCTGCCCAGGGTGGCGATGGTGAGGGGAGGGTTGTCAATTACCTGTTTGGGCACCTGCACGCCGCGGCTCATCTGCTCGGCGCTACGGGCCATCTGAGCGAAGCTGCGCGTCAAGGTCTCACCTAGAAATGTTGTTAAAAGTGTAGGGCTGGAGCCTGGGAGAGCTGTGGTGGAGGATCGGCAGCTTTGCGGGCTCAATCACAAGGAGCCCGATGGGCTCAATCACCAGGAGCCCGATGGGCTCAATCACCAGGAGCTCTCGGGCACTAGTGCCCAGGAGCCAGCGGGCTCCACTGCCCAGCAGCCCGTGAGGCTCACGGCCCAGCAGCTCGTGAGGCTCACGGCCCAGCAGGTTGTCGGTCGCAGCGCCAGCGTCAAGGAGCCGAAGCTGGATGGCGGCCGGCTGTTCTGGCTGGAACAGCGGCCCCAGGAGCGGGGCCGCACCACCCTGCTGATGGCCGACGCGGGACCGCCAGAGGCGGGACCACCAGAGGCGGGGGCGCCCGAGACGGCGATCGAACTCAGCCCCGGCGCCTGGAACCTGCGCACTCGCGTGCACGAATACGGCGGCGGCAGCTATGCGGTGGCCGGCCCCGACCTGGTGTGGGTGCACGACGGCGACCGCTGCCTTTGGCATCTGGCCCTCGATCCCGCCAGTGGCAAGCCGATCGGCGAGCCCCGCCGGCTCACGCCCCTGCCGGCGCAGGAGGGATCCTGGGCCTTTGCCGATGGCCTAATCGATCGGGCTCGCCAGCGCTGGATCGGGGTGCTGGAGAGCGAGGGCCGCGACCAGCTGGTCGCCGTGCCCCTGGCGGGCGGCCCGCCAGAACCGCTGCATCGGCCCGCAGATTTCTGTGGTTATGCGGTGCTCAGCCCCGACGCCGCCCAGCTGGCCTGGATTGAGTGGCAGCAGCCCTGTATGCCTTGGCAGTGCAGCAGCCTCTGGTTGGCCGACCTCGGCCCGGCGGGGGAGCTGCTGCGGCCCCGGCTGGTGGCTGGCTCCCTGCCGGGGGAGGGGCCCGCCTGCTCGGTATTTCAGCCCCTGTGGATCGGTCCCCAATCCCTGGTGGTGGCCAGCGACGCCTCCGGCTGGTGGAACCTGCAACAGCTCGACACCGCCACCGGTGCCTGGCGCCCCCTGCTGCCGATGGCGGCCGAATTTGCCATGCCCCAGTGGGTGTACGGCATGCGCACCACCGCCTGGGACGGGGAGCATCTCATTGCTGCGGCCTGCCGCGATGGCGCCTGGGAGCTGGGGCTGATTGAGGCGGGTGAGTGGCGGCCATTGGGGATTCCCTACGACGATCTGGCCGAATTAAATGCTGCCGATGGGCGCCTGGTGGCGGTGGCCAGCAATCCCACCAACCCCCAGGGTTTGCTGGAACTAAACCTTCGTAGTGGCCAGTGGCGCCATACCCCTGTGGCCCCCTGCCCGCTGCCGCCCGAGGCGATCGCGGTGGGCGAACCGCTCTGGTTTGCCGGCCATGGCGGCCAGCGCACCCACGCCTGGTTCTATCCGCCCCTGGGCGGCGCCCATCCCCAGGCGCCCCTGTTGGTGAAGGGCCACAGCGGTCCCACCGGCATGGCGCGACGCGGTTTGAGCCTCGCCATCCAGTACTGGACCTGCAGGGGCTGGGGCGTGGTGGACGTGAACTACGGCGGTTCCACTGGGTTTGGTCGGGCGTATCGCGAGCGGCTCGATGGCCAATGGGGTGTTGGCGATGTGGCCGACTGCGCCGCCGCCGCCGAGGCCCTGGTGCGGGCCGGCTGCGCCTCGCCGGAGCGCATCGCCATCGAGGGCGGCAGCGCCGGGGGCTACACCGCCCTGGCGGCCCTCTGTTTCACCGATCGCTTCCGGGCTGGAGCCAGCCGCTACGGCGTGGCCGACCTCAGCGCCCTGGGCCGCGATACCCACCGCTTTGAGGCCCACTATCTCGATGGCCTGGTGGGGCCCTGGCCGGCAGCTAGCGACAGCTACGCCGCCCGCTCTCCGCTGCTGCATGCCAAGCGCATCCGCTGCCCGGTGATCTTCTTTCAAGGACTGGAGGATCGGGTGGTGCCGCCCGCCCAGACCGACCAGATGGCGGCGGCGCTGGCGGCCAACGGCATTGAGGTGATGGTGCACCGCTTTGCCGGCGAGGGCCATGGCTTCCGCAGCGGTGAGGTGCAGAGTTTGGTGTTGGAGGCAACGGAGGCATTTTTCTCCCGCCACTTCGGGCTGTGATTATTTCTTGGTTAGAGCAACTAGCGGCTTTGCTGCAGCAACTGGGGGCCGATTGGCAGCCATGGCCCCTGGCCCTCGGGCTGTTGGCGGTGTTGCTGCTGATCGGTACCGCCATCGGTGCCGCCATCGGCTTGAAGCGCTGGGGGGTGCCAGAGGCCCTGCTGGCCGGCGCCATCGGCCTGCTGTTGGCACCGAGCGGTCCCTTGCCGCTGCTGCCGCCGGCGGTGATCGAGCGGTGGAGCAACCTGCCGCTGGCGCTGCTCACCCTGGTGTTCGCCACCTTGATGTTGAGCAAACCCCTGCCCCGGATTGGCAGCATCTGGCGGCCGGTTACGGCTCAGCTGCTGCTGGCCCTCACCCTGGCCTTTGGCCAGTTCATGGTGGGAGGGTTGGCGGTGTTGCTGGTGCTGCAACCGCTGATCGGCGCCCCACCGGTGATGGCCGCATTGATTGAGGTGGCCTATGAGGGCGGCCATGGGTCGGCCGCGGCCATGGGCCCCAGCTACGCCCGGCTCGGCTTGGCCAGTGGAGAGGCGCTGGGGCTGGCGATGGCCACCGTGGGTCTGCTCAGCGCCACCCTGGTGGGGGCCCTGGTGGTGCTGTTGGGGCGCAGTCGCCGCTGGCTGTTGGCCAGTTCGCTGCCGATCGCCCAGCCGGCGCCAGCCGCTGCGCAAGCTGCGGCCCCCAGCATCTCCCCAGATGCATTATCAAATTCTGCCAAAAGTGCATTCCCGGGTGCATCCCCAACGGCCTCCCGGGGTGGCTCCACAAATTCCTCCCTGGGCCAGGGCGATAACGGCCCGGCGGTGTGGCTGGTCAACCTGGCCCTCGCCGGGGCAGCGGTGTTGCTGGGCACTTTGATGCTGCGGGGCCTGCAGGAGTTGGCGGCTCGCTGGGGGGGCGGCTTTGCGCTGGTGATCGACGGCCTGCCGGTGTTTCCCCTGGCCCTGCTGGGTTCGCTGCTGGTGCGGTTGCTGCTGGAGCGCGGCGGCAAGGGCCACTGGGCCGCAGCCAGGGTGCAGGGCCGGCTCGGCACCCTCGCCGCAGACCTCTTGATCACCGCCGCCACCGCCTGCCTGGATCTGTCGCTGCTGGCTGAACAGTGGCTGGCGCTCACGGTGCTGGCGGTGGCGGGCTTGCTATGGAACGTGGCGGTGGTGCTGCTGTTGGGGCCGCGCATCCTGCCGCCAAATTGGTTTGAGCGGGGCCTGGTGGAGTTCGGCCAGGCCACCGGCGTGGCGGCCAGTGGCCTACTGCTGCTGAACATGGTGGATCCCCAGGACCAGGGCGATGCCCTCACCCCCTTCTCGATCAAACAGTTGCTGCTGCAGCCCTTCATCGCCGGTGGCATCGTTACCGTGGCCGCACCGCTGGCGATCGATGGCTGGGGTTTGCCGGCCTGGACGCTGTTTTGCCTGGCTTTGGTGATTCTCTGGGTCAGCCTGGGGCTGTGGCTGGGCCGCAGCCATACAGCAACTTGCCCATCTGCTGCTGCACCCGCCGCATCTCCTCCTGGCTGAGTAGCGGCGGCTCCCCCAGCCGACTGGCTTCCAGGTACATGGCCGCCAGGGTTTCCACCTCGATGGCCACCCGCAGCGCCTGATCGAGACTGGTGCCCAGGGCCACCTGGCCGTGGTGGCCGAGCAGGCAGGCCAGGCGGCCCTCCAGGGCCTGCACCGCCAACTGGGAAAGCTCCCCGGTGCCGAAGGTGGCATAGCCGGCGCAGCGAATATCGGCGCCGCCAGCCACGGCCACCATGTAGTGGAAGCTGGGGATGCCACGACCATGGCAGGCCAGGGCCGTGGCCCGGATCGAGTGGCAGTGCACCACCGCCTGGATTTCCGGCCGCAGGCGCAGCACATCTGCGTGCAGGCGCCATTCGGAAGAAGGCCGCCGCCCGGGGCCCTCGGCCATGGCGGCGCTGGCCAGGGGTTGACCCTGCCAATCGAGCGCCACCAGATCCTCTGGGCCCATCAGCTCGTAGGGAAGTGAGGTGGGCGTAATCAGCAGGCCGCCCTCGATGCGTGCCGAGAGATTGCCCGAGGTGCCCTGGTTGATGCCCGAGGCATTCATCTGCCGGGCTGCCGCCACCAGGCACTGGCGCAGCTCCAGCTCCAGATCTCGCCCAGTTTGCGGCGGCTGTCCAGGCGCCATGGTTGCCCCTCTAGAGGCTTTGAGGCTAGGTGGCTTGAGGCTGCCGGTTAAGGCGAACCTGCTGCTTGGTCAGACAAGTCAGTACCTCTACCTAGGGCAGCAAGCACTGAATAGATCTAGGGCACCTCGAAAAATAACTAATTCCCAGAAATCCTACGGGTACAAAAAAACCGCCCAAGAAGCGGCGGGTCGAAATAAAGCAATATCTACCCCTATCTAGATCGCTAAATCCATGAGTGCTTGT
>JBILLQ010000074.1:0-16513 GCA_044375975.1 Prochlorococcaceae cyanobacterium | reverse complement strand
ACCCGTTCTCATGACCACCACTCTCCAGCAGCGCTCCGGCGCTAACAGCTGGCAGCAATTCTGCGAGTGGATCACCTCCACCAACAACCGCCTCTATGTGGGCTGGTTTGGTGTGCTGATGATCCCTTGCCTCCTGGCTGCCACCATCTGTTTCATCGTGGCTTTCATCGCCGCGCCCCCCGTCGACATCGACGGCATCCGTGAGCCCGTAGCCGGCTCCCTGATGTATGGCAACAACATCATCTCTGGTGCTGTTGTTCCTTCCAGCAACGCCATCGGCCTGCACTTCTACCCCATCTGGGAAGCCGCCAGCCTCGACGAGTGGCTGTACAACGGTGGTCCTTTCCAACTGGTGGTGTTCCACTTCCTGATCGGCATCTATGCCTACATGGGTCGTGAGTGGGAACTGAGCTATCGCCTTGGCATGCGTCCCTGGATCTGTGTGGCCTACAGCGCTCCTGTGGCCGCCGCCAGCGCCGTGTTCCTGGTCTACCCCTTCGGTCAGGGTTCTTTCTCTGACGCAATGCCCCTGGGCATCTCTGGCACCTTCAATTATATGTTGGTGTTCCAGGCTGAGCACAATATCCTGATGCACCCCTTCCACATGTTGGGTGTGGCCGGTGTGTTCGGTGGCAGCCTGTTCTCCGCCATGCACGGTTCCCTGGTTACCTCTAGCCTCGTTCGGGAAACCACCGAAGCTGAGTCCCAGAACTACGGTTACAAGTTTGGTCAAGAAGAAGAGACCTACAACATTGTGGCTGCTCACGGTTACTTCGGTCGCCTGATCTTCCAATACGCCTCCTTCAACAACAGCCGCTCGCTCCACTTCTTCCTGGCCGCCTGGCCCGTGGTTGGCATCTGGTTCACCGCCCTGGGCGTTAGCACCATGGCCTTCAACCTGAACGGCTTCAACTTCAACCAGTCGATCCTCGACGGCCAAGGCCGCGTGATCAACACTTGGGCAGACGTGCTCAACCGCGCTGGCCTGGGCATGGAAGTGATGCACGAGCGGAATGCTCACAACTTCCCCCTCGACCTGGCAGCAGCTCAGTCCACCCCCGTGGCTCTGACCGCTCCTGCTATTGGCTGAGGCTAAACAGCCTGGCTGAGGCTAAAATTAAATTCTAAGAATTAATTTTTAACCCCCTGCTTATTTAGCAGGGGTTTTTTATTGCTAATAATATAAGGCCAGCAAATAAATTGGCGATTTGCCAATGCTAACGATCAAAATTATCGGGGTCCACCGGCAGGCGTTTCAGGGCAAGGGCTAGCCGCCGAGCCAGCAGCAGCAGGGGATAGAACATATCGGCCCGCTGGGGCTTGGCCAGCAACTTTGCCAGCAGCTTCAACAGGGGATCACTCGTATTCATACGCTGGCAGATCCACTGGATCGCAGCTGATCCATGCAGAATCTGCCCACCATCTAGGAGCATGGCTCCATTGGCTAGGTGATAGCCTCGCTCCGCCAGGGCAAGACGCAAATCATGGTTGAGGCGTCCATCGGTTATCACCAGGTTTGAGATGCCGCTGCGCAACTCACTGGCCAGGGCGAAATGAGCACAGAAGGGACAGCCGCCATCAAATATCAATAGCGGAGCTGATCCAGATAGATCCTGATCAGTTGGGTGAAGCGGGACAATTGGGAGACTCATGCCCTGCCCAAAAACCAGCCGGCTATCCACAGCAGTTGGCCCAGTATCCCCCTGCCTGTAAGTAACTCACCGACCAGGGCAAACATAAAGCCGAGCATAGCCACCCTGCCGTTGAGCAGTTCCACCTCCTGTAGGGCCTGAACATTCCAGGGTCGGTTAGTGGTTAGACCCTCACCAAATTTTTCCACAGGCTGGTACAAATAACCGGGCTTTTTCATGCTGCTCTAGATGCTGCTAAGCACAGCCTATGGCATGCTCCCAGGAAACGGGGAAGCAGAGCCACGGCTGAATACTGAGCTAGGCCTTGAACTGGAGCAGGAGCAGGGCCAGGTGCTTGGGTCGGAGCAGAAGGCTGTTCAAGGGCTGGCACTGAAGCTAGATCTGCAATTGATGTTTTGGCACTGCGAACAATTGCCCCTTCAACCGCCGCAAGTCAGCCCACCCAATTCATAGCATAGTCTTTCAAGTATTAGATCGATGGGATATGCAATTATTGAGTCGCACGCTTGCCGTTCAGCTCAGCCATGATCAACTTTTCGAATACTGAGCAGACCAGCCTTGGGCTTTCTCAGCAGGCTTACCGGGGTTGAATGTCAGCAAAGTAACATCTATTTAAGGATCGCCTGGCATGCCACCGGAGCGTCGCTTCTGGGGTGTCCTATAATAAAATCTGCCGCCATGCTCAGTTGAAACGCTTTCTATCAATCGCCCTGGTTGCCGCTGTCATGGGCCTAGGGAGCGCTGCGATGGCCTGCGAAAAGCACCTGCATGGTCACCAAAGCAACAGCGACACCAACGCCGAAGGGGTTCGCAAGTAAATTCTTTTTGACCAACGAATAACATTATTCCATATTACTCAGTATTCCCCAGGAGAGGCTGAGCTTAATTAGCTAGGCTATTTAGGCTTAGATTTATCAATTTAAGGGCACCTCGAAAATTCCCATTCGGCTCCCGCGAGTCAGAGGCAGGTCGGTTACTGCAACGCTCCTGGTATCGGGGGACAGCAATTGATTTTGTTATTTTTCGAGATCACCTCAAAAATTGCCAATCCGTCTTACCCATCAGGGCCAGGCGATTCGCTGCCGGGCTCCTCGCATGATCAAATCGGTGAGATATGGCATTTTCGAGGTGCCCTGAAGATAAATGCCCTGAAAATAAATGCCATTAAAAGAGGTGTCCTCAAAGAACCACACAGATTGTTTTGAAAGAGGTGGGGCTGATCGAGGGTTTCCTGGGAAGCTCTGGGATATCCGAGCCAAGGCCCATGCTGCCCCGATGCATCCCAGCTGCTCGGGTGTCAGAGGGATCCCAGCAATGGCGGTTTTGCAGGTTCTGCCTAGGGCCTCAGCCATAGGCACACCAGCATGCCCACCGTCCCCCAGCGCAAACAGCGCCAGAAGAGCAGGTGTGAGCGGCCCGGCTGGGTTAGTTCCGGTGGCAGGGGATCCAGTAACCGCTGGGCCAGGGCCAACCGCTGGCGTTCGCGTCGCTGTTGCACCCCGCTACTGCGGCTTGTGAGCGAGGCCTGGAGGAAGAGCCCCTCGAGCCTGTGCAGCAGCCGCACGGGTTGATGGCGCTGCCGCTTATTGCCACTGCTGTCCCGTCGCGTCACACCATGCCGATCAGCTGACGCCAAGATGATCGCCTATCACGTTTGATTCCTGTGGTTGAGCCCAACAGCTCCAGCAGCTCCAGGCCCCTCAGCCGGGCCCAAACCCAGGCCGGCTGGCCAGGGGAAGCCCTCGCCCAGGCGGTGGCCCTGCAGCGCAGCCTGGCGATCGGCGACCGCGACTGGCATGCCCTCAAAACCCAGCGCGCCCGCCGGGCCGCCGAGCAGCTCAGCGCCGCGCTGGTGCAGCTGCTCAGTGGCGACGACCCGGCCTCCGCCAAACCGACCTTGGCTCGCCAGCGGGCGATTGATCTGGTAACCAACAGCCTGGGCTGGCTGAAGGCTGAACTCAGTGATCCCGGCTGTCCAACGCACCAGCGCTAATCCAACGCACCAGCGCTAAACTAATTTACCAATTTGATGTACCAATTTGATGTACCAATTCGCCAGCCCCTGATTGAGCGGTGAATAGGCAGTGGTGTCGCTGACGATTTATAGCTAATTGGAGCCGATTGCCTCTCGGACTCCAGCGCACGTCATCAAAGCAGTGGTGAATTAAATAAAGGCCACGCCCCCTTGGCGCATCCAGTTGGGCTGGCAGGCGGAGCTGGCGTTGCTGGGGCGCCAGGCCGGGCCCCTGATCCTGCACCTGCCAGATCCACCAGAGCGGCGTTTCAATCCGCCTGATCCGCAAAAACTTGGCCGGATCGCCGCCATTGCCGTGGTTCACCGCATTGACCAGGGCCTCCTGCAACCCCAGCCTGAGTTGCATCCTCAGCGGCCCCCGGGCCACCGGCTCCAGCAGCAGCTCAATCAGCGGTGCCAGCTGCAGGGTGGATGGCGTGATGAAGTCAGACCAGCGCAGCGCCATCTGCGGGTTTGATCACGGCCTGCTCTGACCCTACCCCGCAGCCAGGGGCCGGTTCAGCCCTTGATACGGCGCTGCAGGGCTGGGTGCTGCAGCAGGGCATCCATCAGGCGCACACCGCGCAATTGGTTCACCAGGGGCATGTGGCCCTCAGGGGCATCGATGCTCCACTGAAACGAACTGGGATAGCGGGTCCACTGGCCGCCGTCCTTCCAGGCCAGCCGGGGCCAGAGCCGATCCCAGCGACCAGCGAGGCTGTTTAGCAATCTGCCCTGCACAGAAAAGCCAAAGCGACCGCGGGAAAAACACACCCAGAGGCGGTCGAGGCTGTCGAGATCCGCAGGGGGCATGGGCGGCACCTCGCTGTAATAGACGTAGCCGCGCGCTACGGCGGCCGCTCCGGCCAGCTGGCGCAGGATCTCACTGGTGAGCCGATCCGCCTGCTCGTAGTCCTGCAGGATCAGTAGCCGCTGCAGAGGGGCGTAGTCGATGCCTCGGGCGCTGGTGGTGGCCAGCCAGCCGTCTGGGTAGCGCTCTAGAAACTGGTCGCGGCGCTGGGGGTCTGCGCTCACCAGCAACTGGATTAAAAAGCCAGCCGCCCAGTCATCGCCAGTGGCATCCAGGGCCCCCACGTGGTCGGCGATCAGGGGCACCAGCTCGCTGGCCCTTTGCTGCAGCCCCGCCAGCTGGCTGCGCCGCTGGCGCTCGGAACTGGCTTGAAAGTTGGCCAGCAAAGACTCGGGCGTAACGCTGGCGGTGACCGGAGGACCGGAGAGCATGGAGAGCCGAGCCTGTTTGCTAGCCAGAGTTGGCCCACTATGTCAGCAGAGATCCATGCCAGGGGCGATGACAGGGCGGCGGGGTCAGCGGTTTTCCCAGCTGGGACGGCGGCGATGAAGGGCTTTAGCGCCGCCGCGGTGGCGGTGGAGGCGTTTTTGAGCGCCCCTGGCCCGCTCCTGGATTTGCGCAGCCCGTTGGAATTCGAGCGCGGCCACATCCCAGGCGCCACCAACCTGCCCCTGTTCAGCAACGAGGAGCGGGCGGCGGTGGGCACCAGCTACAAGCAGCAGGGACGGGCAGAGGCGGTGCAGCTGGGGCTGGCCTACGTGGGGCCACGGCTGGAGCGGCTGGGTCAGGAGCTCACCGCCCAGCTGCGGGGCTGGGATGGCCAGGCCCAGCTGCGGCTGCATTGCTGGCGCGGCGGCATGCGCTCCGGCAGCGTCGCCTGGCTGGCGGGGGTGTTGGAACTGCCGACGCTGCTGCTGGAGGGTGGCTACAAGCGCTATCGGGGCTGGGCCCTGGGTCAATTTGAACTGGCCTGGCCCCTGCGGCTGCTGGCCGGTCGCACCGGCACCGGCAAGACCGATCTGCTCCATGCCCTGGCCGATCGGGGGGTGGCGATGTTGGATCTGGAGGGTTTGGCAAATCACCGCGGCAGCAGTTTTGGAGGGCTCGGCCTGCCCCCCCAGCCCAGTTGCGAGCACTACGAAAACCGGCTGGCCCTGGCCCTTTGGCAACAGCGGCAGGCCGAGGCGATCTGGTTGGAAGCTGAGAGCGTGCAGGTGGGCCGTTGCCGCATTCCCGCTGGGTTATGGCGCCAGATGAAGGCCGCACCGGCCTTGGAGATCTGCCGCCCCCTGGCGGAGCGCATCGAGCGACTGGTGAAGGTGTACGGCGCCCTGGGCCAAGAGCCTCTGCGCCAGGCCACCGAGCGCATTGGCCGCCGCCTGGGACCGGAACGCACCAGGGCCGCCCTGGCGGCAATCGACCTGCAGGACTGGGCCGGGGCCTGCGCCCAGATGCTCGACTACTACGACCGCTGCTACGACCATGAGCTGCAGCGCTCCAGAGCCGATGCCAGTGGTGGGGCCAGTGCTGCTGCCCAGGCAGGCTTGGCGCTAGTGCCACGGCTGGATTTGACCGGCCTGGACGACCGACAGGCGGCGGAACTGCTGATCGCGGCTACCTAGGATCGGTTTTTGCTCCGATGGGCATGGGCGCTGCCATTCAGTTCTTCCGCGGTGTGGATGAACCAGTTGTGCCCGATATCCGGCTCACCCGCTCCCGCGATGGCCGCACCGGCCAGGCAACGTTCGTGTTTGAGGAACCGGAAGCCCTGGCACCGGAAGCCCTGGGCGACATCGCCGGCATGTTCATGGTGGATGAGGAGGGCGAAATGGTGAGCCGGGAGGTGAAGGCCCGCTTCGTGAACGGCAAGGCCAGCGCCCTGGAGGTCACCTACACCTGGAAGACCACCGCCGATTTCGAGCGGTTCATGCGCTTTGCCCAGCGCTACGCCGACAGCCATGAACTGGGCTTCGCGGGCAAGGAGTCGGAAGCAGAGGCCGAAGCAGAGGCCGAATCCGAAAACAACTGAGCTCAACAGAGGCCAATCTCAACTGAGGCCAATAGAAGACAACCGCAGCGAGCAGAAGCCGGTGAAGTTTGGTCAATGGCTTGGGCTGGCGGCCCTGTTGGCCGCCCTGGTGCTGCTCTGGGATCTACGCCAGAGCCTGATCCTGCTGTTTGCGGCCCTGGTGCTGGCGATGGCGCTCTGCACCCTGGTGGGCAGCCTGCGCCGGCGGCTGGGCTGCCCGCGGCCGCTGGCCCTGCTGCTCACGCTGGTGCTGCTGCTGCTCACCCTGGTGGTGGTGGCGACCGCCGTGATCCCGCCCTTTGTGGATCAGTTTTCGCAACTGCTGCTGAAATTGCCGGCGGCGGCCCACACCTTGCTGGAGCTGCTGCGGGGCGGCATTGACCAGGCCAGCCAACTGCTCTATGGCAGTAGCGATCCCAGCCTCACCTGGCTGGGCAATGGGCTACTTAAACCAAACACCATTGCCAGTCCGTCGCTGACGGCGGGGCTGGGGGGCGGGGCCTGGAAATTGCTGGGTTTGGCCGGTGATTTGGGTACGGCGCTGCTGCAGTTGCTCTTCGTGATCGCGGTGGCCCTGATGGTGGCGGTACAACCCAGTGCCTATCGGGAGCTGGCGATCCTGCTGGCCCCCAGCTTCTATCGCCGCAGGCTGCGTCAGGTGTTGCTGCTCTGTGGAGAAGCGCTGAGTGGCTGGATGGTGGGGGTACTGATCAGTTCCCTTTGCGTGGCCTGCCTGGCGGCCCTGGGCCTGTCGCTATTGGGGGTGAAGCTGGTGGCGGCCAATGCCCTGCTGGCGGGATTGCTAAATGTGATTCCAAACCTTGGTCCCACCTTGAGCACGGTGTTTCCGATGTCGGTGGCGCTGTTGGATGCCCCCTGGAAGGCGGTGGCGGTGCTCGCACTTTATGTATGCGTGCAGAACCTGGAGAGCTATGTAATCACCCCCTCGGTGATGCAGCATCAGCTGAAACTGCTGCCCGGTTTAACCCTGAGCGCCCAGCTATTACTTACTGTTTTGTTTGGCCCCCTGGGCCTGCTACTAGCGCTACCCCTCAGCGTTTGCCTGCAGGTAATTATCCGGGAACTGATCATACAAGACATAATGAATCGCTGGCAACAGCATCCCAAGCAATTCACTCCTCAAGTATTTAGCGGCAAAAGCTAAGAACACCTCGAAAAATTCACCATCTCGATCCTGCAGGTAAGAGTCGAAACAACTCTCGCAATGATTTTCATATTTGGAATCCAGGGATATCTACAAATTTTCGATCTGCACTTAAGACTGCCCCCCCGGGATTCACTGCCCAGGATCATCGCGGTTGGCGACGGATTAGCCGCTGGTGTCCCGCTGCGGCGGCCTGCGGGGCGCACCAGTTGCCATCGATCAGCTTCACCGGCGTCCGCAGCTGCAGGCTGATGTGGCGGCTCAGTTCGCTCTGGCTGATCAGGCGCACGCCCGGCGGCGGCGCGGTGGCGGCTCCGCCCAGGGCCCCGCCGTAGAGGCGGCAGAAGCAGAGGCTGAGCACGCCGGGTCCACTCAGGAACCAGGGGTTGCTGGCCTGTTGCTCAAGCACATTGGTGGCGGCCATCTCCAGGGCCATCGCCAGCAAGGGATGGCCGGGGGCGGCGGCGATGAAGTTATTGCCGATCGAGCCGATCTGCTCCTGGTGGAGCACGAGGTTGACGCCATCGCCCAGCAGGGGTGTGAGGGAGTGGCGGCAGCGGTCGGCGGCGGCAGCGTAGATGCCGCCCTCAGCCAGCAGCAACGCCAGGCTGAACAGATTTGATTGCAGCACCGGGCTCAGGGCCGCCTGGAAGGCCTGCCGCGCCAGCGGCGGACCATGCTGTTCGAGGAAGGTGGCGGCCTGGGCGCGATCGAATACCCGATGGCGGCAGGAGGGGTTGGCCCGGGGCCAGCTCTGCATCAGGGAACGCACGCCATCGGGGATGGCGCTGACATCCCAGTACTGCACAACCTGTAGCGGAATCGCCGTCTCCACCCCAGCGCCCGCCAGCGGCGCAGCCTTGCTCCAGCCATCGAGACGGCCAGCCTGACGGGCAAAGATCAGCAGGGAGATGGCGGTGGCGGTGCAGTTCATTTCCCGATCCAGCATCCGGGCCGCCGGCTCCAGGCGCTGGCTGGCGGGCAGGCGCCAGAGGCTGCGGAGCTGATCGGTAGCCAGTCGATTGGTGTGGAATTCTTCGAGCAAACAGCGGTGCAATCCCTGCTGGGCGGTTGCGACCAGGTGATCGATCCCGCTGGCCTGCTTGGTGGAGCGAATCCGGAAAAACAGCTCCTGGGCTGCATCCAGTTCCATCAACAGCACCAGCAACAGACAGGCCATGTCCGCAGCCGGCAGATCCAGCGGTTCTGCAGTCAGCAGCGGCTCTAGAACCGCGATTGCCTCGTTAAAGCGATAGCAATACTTGAGCCACTGGCTGCGGCTGAGCAGGGCTTGGCGCTCCTGATCCGCCCCAACAGGGGCCAGCCCGAGGGTGGCCGCTTCTGCCTGGGCATCGCCCAAGCGCATGAGCAGCTCGGCCCGCTGCACCCGGGCGTGGAAGCCCGCCTGGGGATCCTCAACCAGGCCAGCGGCGATCGCCAGGGCGGTTTCGTCGTCGCCGGCTCCGCGGTGGAGCATCAGCTTGGCGAGCTGGAGCCAGGGCTGGAAGTGGAGTCTCCCTTCGCCAGCGATGAGGCGTTCGCTCTCCTGCAGGCTTTCGAGGCCCTCCTGGAAGGCACCGATTTCAGCCAGCAGGCCGGCCAGTTCCACGGCGTGGTCGGGGCAGCTGGGCTCGAGACGCACCGCCTCCCGCAGGGCCGTGAGACTTTCCCGCGGTTTGCCCAACTGCCGCAACAGCGCACCACGAACCTGCAGGCCATGGGCCCGCAGCTTTTGGTCGTCGCCGGCGGCGAGCGAATCGAGGCAGGCCAGGGCTTCGTTGGGACGTTGAAGCTGGCGCAGCAGTGCCACGTGCCGGAGCCGGTCCCAGGCCGAGGCCGAATCGAGGGCCAGGAGGCGGCTGGAGGCAGCCAGGGCCTGGGGCAGGTCGCCGCGGCGGCGGCAGAGATCGATAAAGGAGCTGAGCAGCTGGCTGTTGTCGGGATCCAGCCGGAGCGCCGTCTGCAGTGGTGCGGTGGCGGCCTCGGGTTGGCCGGCGTTGAGCAGGCACCAGGCCAGCGTGCGCAACAGAGGAATGTCGTCTGGCCGATGCTCTAAGGCCAGGCGATACCAATGGACAGCTTTGCCATGGTCACCGCAGTGGACCAGCAGTTCAGCGCGCCCGAGCTGGGCGGTGAAGTGGTGCGGATGGCGTTCCAGGATGCCGCCCAGCAGCTGGTCCGCCCGATTGATCTCGCCCTGTTCCCGGAGACAGCGGGCGATGGCGGCCTCCAGATTGGGGTCGCCCGGACGGGCGCCCAGGGCTTGCTCGAACCGGTCCAGCGCCAGCTGGAAGTCGCCAGCGGCGTAGGCCCGCTCGGCCGCCGCGATGGCATCTGCGACGCTGAAAGCGATGGCAGCCTCGGCTGCGGAGGGCTGGGGCTCAGCAGGGGCAACCTCGGCAACGCTGAGGATCCACTCCGCCCCCAGGGCGGCCGGATGGCCAGGCACCAGGGCGAGCATCTGGCGATAGCTGGCCAGAGCCCCGGGCCCATCCCCAGCGGCGCGGCAGGCTTCTGCCTTGGCCAGCAGGGCCGCCAGGGATGGGGAATCTGCCTGCGGCAGATCGTCTAGGCCTTGAGCGGCGGCCCACGACTGGCCGAGCTTATGCAGCAGCCGCACCCTGGCCGCCATAAGGGCGGCCGCAGCGGCTTCAAGCTGCCTGAAAGCTTGCTCCAGGTTGCCGAGTTGCTCTGCCTCGCTGGCCTGCAGGATCAGCTCGTAGGACTCAGTTGGCAAGGAGGTCATCAATTGTGCCCATGCCCATGGCGCAGCTTCCCATTCTTAATGGCTGTGAATGATGTGGCTAGGAACGATGGCTGTGAATCAAGATAGGGTTTGTGAGCGCAGGCCCCTCCAGCTGCTGCAGCAAGTGGCGCAGGGCGGAGGGTAGCTGGCGCTTGAACTTAACGCGGGGCAAGGGCAGTTCTGGGATCGGCAACTCCTGGTGGTAGAGGCTGAGGTAGGCGGTGTAGTTGCCCCAGTCGCAGCGCGGTTGGTTGTCAACGAAGGATTCAACGACGAGGCCTTCTGCGGTAATCAGTTGGTGCCGTTCGAGCTCGATGTTGAGGTATTCGATCGGCTGGTTATGGCGCTGTTGCCAATGGGCGAGCGAGGTGTGGGTGATGGTGGTGCCATTCACCAGCACGGAGGCATGCAGCAGGTGGCCATTGATGAAGATGGCGTGATCGGGGCTCACATAGAGATCGCGCAAGGGGCCGAGTTCGCCAAGGGCGCCGGCAGCGATGCGGATGGGCAGCACGTCGTTGGCATCGAGCAGCATGGGGAAGTGGGTGGTGCGGCTGATGAAGCGCGCCGGCCGGGGCCCTGCCGCGGTGTTGATCAGATCTCCGGGCTGGAGCGATTCAATCGGTCGCTCGCCATCAGGGGTGGAAATCAAAGTGCCGGCCAGGAAGCAGACCACGTTGACCGTGGCGGTAACGGGTGAGGCGGAAAGAGCACCGGAATCGTCTACAGCGAAAAGAGTGAAAGCATCGATCGCCAGGGGATTGACAGGGTTGCCGCCCTGGTCGCTGGGGGGAATCCAGTAGAGGTTGTTATCGGCATTGACGGTGTCGTTGATGCCGGCGGCCCAGGCTGTGGCGCTGGCTGCAGAGGTGCCGATCAAGAGGCTGCCGCTGGTTACAGCAGCCACCTGGAAGGCGACAACGCTGCCATCTACATCATTTTGATTGCCCTTGGCGGCGAGTTCAGCGAAGCTGATTTCTGTTTGGACGTTGGTGGCTGTGGTTTCAACCGGTGGGCTGAAGGAAGACAGGCTGGGGTTGTCGTTGGATCCGGTGATTGCAAAGGAGATCGGGCCTGAAAGTGCCGTGATCGAGCCATCAATGACCTTGATCTGCCCGAAGGAATCCGAAACATCTTGATTTGCGGTTAACGCTTCGGTGGCGGTAATATTGTTATTGAGACTGTAGGAAATAACGTCGGTGGAGGTATCAAAGGAAGCGGTGCCGTAGGTGCCAACCTTTATGTAAGTGGAGTCAAAGGAGAGAGACCAGCCATTGGTGATGAGATAGGTGGTGTCATAGATGGAGCCGCCATTCAGATCAATCTTGGTGATGGCGATACTGGCGGAGCTGGTGCCAGTGGCGCCATTGGCAAGGCCGCCGGCTTCCACAAGCTGAGTAGACGGCAAGCCAGGAAAAACAAGTAGATCTACGAGAGAAATATTAAATGATTTAGTTAGACTAGTTCCTCCCAGGTCCGTGGTCTGAACAAGGATAGAATAGCTAAACTTAGCCTGACGACTAAGGATTGAATTGGTTTTTAGTTGATTATTTTCAATGCTGAAGAGAGCGTTGTCATCATCGCCTTGACCTCCAACAAGTGTATATATATGCTGATCATTTGCATCGGGATCGATTGTGCTTAGGGTTCCTATAATGGTACCAATAGGTTGTTCAGAATAGAGAGCATTGGTATTGAGATTTATGCCTGTAGGGCGGCGATTAGTAGTGGTTTGATTGAGATTAATATTACGGAACTGACTATCCCCCTTATTGTTGGCATCATCATCGCCGACAAAAATCAAATAATTGATCACATCATTGTCATAATTACTAAGGTCGACGCTGATGGTTTGCCATTGCCCCGCTCCAGTATAGTCAAAATCAGTAATGCCGTAGCGGGTATTAAAACCATAAATATTGATTACATTATCTGGTTTAATATTAGTAGTAAAAAGATTTTCCTTCGCCCAAGCTATTCCTTGAATTTCTCCAACTGTACTACTTTTAAAATCAAAGGTCAAGGTGGTGTCAGCGCCAATGACGTAACCATTAGCCTGGCCATAATCTTTTAAAGCAATCGCTTTCCATGTGTTGCCATCGAGATCAATAGTGTTTTGCTCGTATAGCATAAAGCTTCCATTCTGGTCTTGATTGGCAAAGGATTTCACTTCGGCCTTTTCATAATTGACTGTGTTACCGTTAATGGTAACATTAAAATCATTTGTTTTATTGCGAATCTCAGGGGTAACATTAATATTGACTGTGGCGAGATTGCTAACAAAATCTGTTTCTAATTCACCGTCACGAATGCTATAGGCAAATATATCGACAGCATCAACATCTGCAGCTGTATAGTAAAGTTGGTCGTCGGCACGATTACCAGGAGTATTATTATTGAAAATGCTAATAATACCACCCTGTGTTGTGGTGATAATAGGCATGACATATGGATCATACTCTATTTCATTTATCTTAAGACGATATAATTCCAAAGGTAGACGATAGTTATCATCATCATAATCGTTGTTCAAAACATCAATTGTAATGGTCTGCAGAGCTTTGGCCTCTTTGGTATCGTTAACGGCAACTGGAGGTGTAGCAGCTGGCTCATCATCAATAATATTTACAATTGAACTACTTTGAGTTCCTAACTTGGCGCCACCAGACACGCTGCCCAGCAATATGCTAAAAGTTTCAGGGATTCGATTGATGCCGCCCTCCCGCAAGTTGTCGTTGTTGATAGTGAGATTTACTGATTTACTTGTTTCACCGTCTGCAAAAGTGAGATTATATGATGCATTAATATAGTCATTAGGAGCTGTTGCTGTGATATTTTGAGTTGTTAACTGAACACTAGCCTCCCCCAAAGAGCTATCATGGCGTAGCACAATAATGCCTGCGCTGCCTGCTGTTTCATCAAACTGGTAGGTTGCTTTTTCTATACTAAAAGTACCATTAGGTTGATCTAGTACAGTGATATTAAAACTATCGCTCACGGAAGCATAGGGGTCATCAATAATGCCATCATTGTCAGTGGCAGAAACAGTTATTACGGTGGTTCCCACATGGGAATTCAAAGGTGTACCACTCAAAATTTTAGTTGATTGATTGTAATTTAACCAGTTTGGCATTGCGAAGCTATATGTTAGAGCTTTTCCCTCGGGATCAATAAAAACATCGCCAATAAAAATACTAAAATCTGTTCCTTCAATAGCATTTTGATCGGCAATTGGCTTATTTATTACCGGCAGACGATTTGCAATATTAATATTAAAAGTTTCTTGGGCCAGTTTTCCATTGGAAAATCCCCAAATCGTTATGTCGGAACTGCCTTCTAGCGTGTCACTATAATCTAACCTTAATTGATTACCGTTAATACTAGCATTGACTAAATTAGGATTAGTATTGCCAAACAGGGCTTTCATGATTGAATTTGGGTTATTATCTACATCGCCAAAAACTGTGCTTATGTCAATAATTTCCGTAGGCGCATTTACCCTGCGTTTAAAATCTGCTAAGGGATTCATAACAAAAGGCGCATTATCTACATCCGGAGTTTGTACATAAACCGTAAATGCGTCAGTGACTGTCTTGCCATTTGATTCAGCTTGGATGACAATGTTAGCTGAGCCATACTTATTCGCAGCGTAATCAATAGTTAGCTGATTATTAGCTAAACTAACTACATCAAACAAGCTTGGATTGCTAACCGACTTAATTGACTTGGTAATTAGCGAATTATCATTATCAGAATCAGCGAAGACCGAGCTAATGTCAATCACACTATTTGCAGCATTAACTTGAACAATCTTTGCTGGAATATGATTCGCCACAACCGGAGCACGATCACCATCTGGTTGAACAAAAACAGTGAAGGTTTCGTTGACAGTTTGCCCATCTGACAGAGCTTGAATAGTAATGTTAGCTTGACCAGTTTGACCGGGTAGATAGCTTAATATTAAAAGGTTGTGATTTATACTGGCATTGACCAGGGCTTGATTGCTGTTGGCCAAGATTGACTTGGTAATTAACGTAACATCATCGTCAGGATCCGTAAAGACATCACTTAAATTAATTACAGTATTAGCGGAGTTCAATAAAGCATAAACCCCGTAAATAGGTTTGGCAACAGTGGGTGCTTGATCGAAAGGGGGGGCAGTAACGTTGATGGTGACAGTAGCAAGATCAAAATCGCCGTCGCTGTCAGTGGCTTTATAGGTAAAAGTATCAGTGCCCAAGAATCCGGGATTGGGGGTATAGACAAAGGAACCATTGCTATTCAATGTAACTTTGCCATTATTAGCGCCTGTTTTTAGTGCGATAGCAAGGGGATCATTATTTGGATGAACATCATTAGCTAAAACTCCTTGAAGTGCACTAACAGTTAAGGTTTGATTTTGATTAACACCGTATGCATCATTTTTGGCGTCAGGAGCAGCACTAGAAGCAACAACGAAAGTTAAGTCTTTGGCATTGAAAATGGGATTTAAGCGCAAACCATTGCCTAAAATTAGCCCCGTAAAATCAAGATTATTATTACCAGTGTAAGATCCGTAGTTTATCACCTTAAAACTATCCCCAAGTATCGGCATGAAGTTATTAATTAAGCTAACATTAATTGTGCCGTCAAAGCTGGCTGCACCCGAAATATTGATAACATCAAATCCTGTTCCCGCACTGCGCCCGCTAATTTGAATATCAATGCGTGCATTATTGGTTTCGTAATAATTTCCAATAATATTCAATGTACTCGTTTGCGATCCTAATGGCCCCTCTGCAAATGGATTAATTGAACCTGAGTTGTTGACGTTGCCTGTAATTATACCGTAACCCCCGATTTGTCCGCCCTGAATATTTAAAGATTTAGCAGAGCTCAACCGCCCATTGTGTAGGGTAATGCTGCCATTTGATTGATAAAAATCACTTGTAAAATTAGCGTTCCCGCCTCGTACATTTATGGTACCTGAATTATTGAAATCACTTCTAACAAAAAGCCCCCCTGCTTCTGTTTCAATAATTCCACTGTTGTTAAGGGCTACATCGATATAAGCACTGTAACTTCCATTGATTTTTCTCAAGGTTCCTTCGTTATTGAACTGCCCAACAGCAGTACTGCCATTGGTTGAATTTTGCGAAATTCTACCGGCTATAATATTATATGTAGCATCTGATTTATTGATAATTTGACTGGCATTGTTAAGATAAATATCTCCATAATTTGTAACTAAGTTACCGTAGGAGTAATAATTATAGGAATCAACTTGATTAATGATACCAAAATTATTCAAGATGCCTGACAAATATTTAGTTCCGTAGCCGATGTCTAATATGCCATCAAAACGAGTTTTGTTATCAACGATTAAAGTGCCGCTGCTCCAGCTCCCTGATCCTAGGCTAAGATTACTGTTGGCATTGAGCAACAGTTGCCCCACATTACCGGTAAATGCATATTTTTTTAAACTTAAAAGGCCAGTGTAATTTAATGCACCTCCATTAAAAACAAAGGTCAGATCATTGCTTAATGTTGTTTGGCTTACATTTAAATTGTATTGACCTGCGTTTAGTGTAACACTCCCTCGGCCTGTAATCTGGCTGCCTGCAGCAAAGTTAAATGTTCCTCCCAGGGTTAATGCTGCATCAATATCTACATACATCTTGCCTTTGTTAGTTCCTCCGCCGACGAAGGAAGCCGCTCCTGCGTTAAGGTTAATAGTATTATTATTCGTTATTTGTCCAGAGTTATAAATACCTCCTGCGTTAACATTTGCAGTACCATTGTTGATTAATTCATCGTATAGATTTAATGTTCCGCCATCAATATTTATTAATCCTGAGTTTTCCAGATTCACATAAATAGATGCAGCATAGCTGGCATTTATTTTATTAAGCGTACCCTGGTTGATAAATTTGGCCTCTGCTCCTTGATAGTCAGATGGCACATTTCGTTTGATTCTGCCGGATGTTAAGTTATATGTAGCATCTGATTTATTGATAATTTGACTGGCATTGTTAAGATAAATATCTCCATAATTTGTAACTAAGTTACCGTAGGAGTAATAATTATAGGAATCAACTTGATTAATGATACCAAAAT
>JBILLQ010000017.1:0-54135 GCA_044375975.1 Prochlorococcaceae cyanobacterium | reverse complement strand
CGCTTATCGCTTCAATCGCCGTTTTAATCTGAAGGGTTTGCTGCAGCGTCTGCTCATTGCCTGCATCGGCAGCAGACCGCGGCCAGAGCGCCTGCTCCGGTCTGCGGAGTTTTGTTGCTGATCAGGACAATCCAAGGAGGTCTTCGTGTTTCGTCAGGCGAACCCACGACAAGCGGGGTGGCTTTGATTGTTTATGTCCTGCTCAATCTGGTCCGCTCCCTGCCAAAATTGTGGTTGATCATCTTGTTGTTGGGGCTTGGTTCCCCTCACATGAGCTTGGCGAGCGAGCTGTTGCACCGATTCCCGCAGCAGATCCCTGTGGGGGCATCGAATGGGGTGGTGATGGAACAGAAGCCAGGCTATTTCGCCCTGCATGGCAAGCCCCTTCCCGTTGACGGGGCCGTGCTGGTGTTCGAGCCGGAGGGGATCGCCATTCTCACGGGCACCCCTCCCTCTCCCCTTGCACCGAAGCAAGCCATCAGTCCGGTCTATGCCTCCAAAGAAGGGGGGGGCCTGGCTGTTCCTACGGGTCAGATCTTCATCCGCTTCAAGGAACCAGAAACCGCGGCAGCGCACCGCACCGAGCTGGAGCAGGAAGGCTTCACCATCATCAAGGAACTCGATTATGCGCCTCAGGCCGCCTGGCTCCGGGCACGCTCCGGCAGCATCGCCGAGGCCCTGGGCGGTGTTCCTCGCCTCCTGTCCATGGCTGCAGTGGAAGCCGTAGAGCCACAACTGTTGATGGAGCGATCCCAGCGCGAGGGAGACTCCGGGAATCCAGAAACCGCCAAAACACAGTGAATGCTTGGATTCAGGTTGGGTCCGGGGTGATGGCCCGCAGCAGCACGTGTTGGCCGATGTTGAGCAGACCACCGCGAAAAGGAACCTATCAGGAAAGTTGCACGCTCGGGGTGCTTGAAATAAGCATCTCTATGAATCTTACATCAATTTGAGCTTTAGGGGGGCCGTAATCTTGGAATGAGTGTCATTTGATTGTGGTCTCTAGCTGAGTTTGAGGCGGCCGGCCCCTAATCGTGGCTGTCCGATGGCGCTCCTACAGAGCGGCATCGGACAGCCACGGGGGCCTGTGTTTATTGGGCTCAGGCAGCTTTAGATTGCATGCGCCGAGGATGGTTGACTTCTACGACTTCAGGCTGTTTCCAGTCACGAGAGCCCTTGTGCCAGCGCTGGGGATTTAGCAGAACAGCCTGCTTGTAGGTCTGCTGCCGTATTGCACGGATCGCATCCGCCTGGCCGCAATGCCGCTGATTTGGCGTCACGTATTTGATGCCACTGTGGCGATTCTCAGTGTTGTACCATTCCGCAAAGCCTTCCACCCAGGCGCGTACTGAAAGCAAGTCTCGAAAACGCCTTAGTGGACAACTTTGCTGACGCAGGGCCCCCTTTCGATAATTGTAATTGCTGAATTAAGCTTTTGGCCACCTAGGCTTCGCTGCTCTTGGGCAATCGTCTTTGTATTTCTGGAAAGGAAGGGGCCCAGGGGGGCGCACCCTGGAGGTAAGCCAGGCCAGCTGAGATGGCAAGTAATAGGGTTAGCCACAGCCACCAGATTCCGCTGCCCCCAGAGCGGCGGCGAGCATTTCCGCCCCTGGGGGTGCGAGATCGAGAATTAGCTCCCTGGCGAGCTTTACCTTTGCCAACCTTGCCGCCCCCGCTGCCAAGGGGACGCCCACAGCCGCCGCAAACCAATCTGCCGGCAAGGCTGCGATCAGACTTCACCGACCAACTACCGCAATGGGGACAGGCCATGGCTGCAAGGCTAGCCGGCAACCAACAGGCCACCGGTAAAGCCGAAATCATCGCCCATCCAGCTCACATGCGCAGGGCGTCTAGCACCGAGCGATCCTCCAGGGTGCTGGTGTCGCCGCTGATCTCCTCGCCAGCAGCCAGGGAGCGCAGAATGCGACGCATGATTTTGCCACTGCGGGTTTTAGGCAGGGCATCGGTGAATTGAATCTGATCCGGCCTGGCAATTGGGCCAATTTCGGCGCCCACGTGCTGCTTTAGTTCCGCCATCAGGGCCTCATCTCCTATCCGGCCGGTCTCCAGGGTGACAAAGGCCACGATCGCCTCTCCCTTGAGGGCATCCGGCCTGCCCACCACGGCTGCCTCAGCCACAGCGTCATGGCTCACCAGGGCACTCTCAATTTCCATGGTGCCCAGACGATGGCCGGCCACGTTGATCACGTCGTCCACCCGACCCATCACCCAGAAGTAGCCATCTGCATCGCGGCGGGCACCATCGCCGGCGAAATAGATGTAACTGCCATCAGCTGGACGGATGTGTTCCCAGTAACTGCTGCGGAACCGCTCTGGATCGCCGTGCACGTTGCGCAACATTCCCGGCCAGGGGCGCCGGATCGCCAGATAACCGCCGGCGTCCACCCCCTGGGACACCCCCTCCAGGTCAACAATGTCAGCGGCGATTCCCGGCAGGGGCAAGGTGGCCGATCCTGGTTTGGTGGGGGTAGCACCAGGCAGGGGACTAATCATCACCCCACCAGTTTCGGTCTGCCACCAGGTATCGACAATTGGGCAGCGCCCATGACCAATCACATCGCGATACCACATCCAGGCCTCTGGATTGATCGGTTCCCCCACGCTGCCCAGTATGCGCAGACTGCCCATGTCGTAGCGGTCAGGCACCTCGCGACCGTTTTTCATGAAAGCCCTTATCGCTGTGGGCGCGGTGTAAAAGATCGTCACCCCGTGCTTTTGGATCAGCTCCCAAAAGGCACCTGGATTGCTTGGTCTAGGTGCGCCTTCATACATCACCGTGGTGGCCCCGTTGGAGAGGGGGCCATAAACGATATAGCTATGACCAGTGATCCAGCCGACATCAGCTGTGCACCAGTGAATATCGTTTTCTTGGATGTCAAAAATCCACTGGAAGGTGATGTGGGCCCATAGGTTGTAACCAGCGGTAGTGTGAACCACCCCCTTGGGCTTACCGGTGCTGCCGGAGGTGTAGAGCACGAATAGACGGTCTTCGCTGGCCATCTGTTCTGCTGGGCATTCACTGCTCTGGTGATCCACCAGTTCATGCCACCAGTAGTCGCGGCCCTCCACCATCGGGCAATCCTGGCCGGTGCGCTTCACCACCAGCACCTGCTCCAGGCTGGTGACGTTGCCGGCAGCGAGGGCGGCATCCACCGCTGGTTTAAGGCTCACCGCCTTGTCCTTGCGGTAGCCCCCATCGGCGGTGATCACCGCCTTGGCTTGGCAGTCGATCAGGCGATCCCGCAGAGCATCCGCGGAAAAGCCACCAAAGACCACCGAATGGGGGGCGCCGATGCGAGCACAGGCCAGCATTGCAATGGCGGCCTCGGGCACCATCGGCATGTACAAAGCCACCAGATCGCCCTTGCCAATGCCCAGGGCCTTGAGCGCATTGGCGGCCTTACATACTTCCCCATGCAGCTGGCGGTAGCTGAATCGCCGGCAATCCCCCGGTTCGCCCTCCCAGATCAAGGCTGTCTTGTCGGCGCGGGGGCCCTCCAGGTGACGATCCAGGCAATTGCTGCTGATGTTGGTGCGACCCCCTTCAAACCAGCGCGCGAAGGGTGGATTACTCCAGTCCAACACCGTATGAAAGGGTTCAAACCAGTGCAATTCCCGCTCTGCTAGCTCTCCCCAAAACTTTTCCGGATCGGCATCCGCCTGGCGCACCAGCTCCCGGTAGGCCTCGAGGCTGCCGATCTTGGCAGTGGCGGCCAGGGCCGCCGGCGGCGCGAAGCTGCGCTGCTCGTGCAACACCGATTCGATCGTGGCACTGGGCATGCCGTTGGCCTGGGTCATGCGGGTCGCCAAAGGCGCGACAGGGGCACCTGCATTCAAGCCCAGCCAGGCCCGGCCAGAGCGCAGCTGCCAGCAGCAGGATGGGAAGAATTTGCAGAAATTCCACTTTGGCAACGGCAACTGGCCGTGGACAGCGGTCAGCAGCCCCGTCTAGGCCCCCTCCAAACATCTGCTCCAGAGCCAAGCGGCGGCGTCAGTTTTGCCGAATTCACCCAGAGACATACCTCGACGCCACTAATATTTTGCATCAATCTTAGGCCATTCGGGATAGCTCTGGAAAGTGCCTACTGCTAAGAAGCTAGCCGAGAGCCATTGGGGTATTAGGGTTGCCTGGATCATGACTGTGGTTTTTCATGGTCTCCTCAGGGCAGCTTGAAAAATGGCCCGTTCCCAGCAAGCTCACAAAAAATTGTCTACCGTTCAAGCCATGCTTCCGGCAGCCTGCCTGTTTGATCTAGACGGCCTTCTGATTGACACTGAGCCCCTACATGGTCAGGCTTGGCGTCAGGCTGCTGCCCAGTTCGGCATTCAGTTGAGCACCGAACAATTGTTCCAGTTGCGTGGCCGACGGCGGCAAAATTGCGCTGAGCAGGTGTTGAGCTGGATTGTTGATCATGGTTGTCAGCAGAGCCCCATGCCTACTATCGATAAGCTGTTGGCGGTGCAACAACCGCTGGCGAGGCGGCTGTTGCCAATGGCCAGAGCTATGCCGGGAGCGGCAGAATTATTGGCGAACTGTCGGCAGTTGCAGTTGGCCATGGCCCTGGTCACCAGCAGCGGCACCGATGCTGTAGCCCTAAAGTCTGCGGCTCACCCCTGGCTGGAGCTTTTAGAACTTCGCATTTATGGCGATGATCCCGAGTTAATGCTCGGCAAGCCCTACCCAGATCCCTATCTATTGGCCGCCCGTCGTTTAGGTGTAGATCCCAGAGATTGTTGGGCATTTGAGGATTCGCCAGCTGGGGTTAAATCGGCCATGGCCGCAGGTTGCAAGGTGCATGTGCTGGCACCGCCCGAATTGGATTTGTCTGAACGTGAACGCTTATACGGAGCGCCTTGGCGCTTTTTAGATAGTCTAAGGCAGGTTAGCTTTGATTGATTATGTTTTGGTATCGTGGTGTCAACATTTGGTTGTATTGCATCATGGTGTCATCAAGATAAAATTTAGATAAGCCGAGTTGCTGTCAATGAAATTCTGATGCCTGGCAAAGTTTTTCGGATAGTAGGATTGCCGAAATCGCGGTTTTCCAGGGTTTGCCAAGTAGCGTTGGCTAATTCGACCTCGGCTGCTTCGTCGCTCCAGTCAACAGGCATGAAGATTGATCTGTTAAAGATATGCCAATTGGCGATTAAAGCCCGTTGCTATGATGGCTAGATTGTCGAGCTTGGTATAAATCGAATAATCGCACATCTAAACGATTTTACAATACGAGAGAGTGCTAGCTATAAAGTAGCTGAGACTAACTTGCGGCAGTCGAATGGGCAATTTTTTATGGCGCACCTTAGAGATTAGTTGACACGGATTGGCTGCTTTAATACAGGCGGCTGAGCACGAAGTCGGGCAGGCTGCGCAGCGCCGCCCGCGGATCGGAGGCAGGCAGCCAGCTCAATGCCTTGCTGGCATCCCTGGAAAGTTGTTCCGCCAGGGCGCGGGAGCGGGGAATCGCCTCACAGCCCCGTACCAGCTCAAGGGCCTGCTCTAAATCGCCAGCTTCACTGAATTCCCGTTCAATCAACACAGCCAGGGCTGGCCGTTCCTCCAGGGCATAGAGGGCCGGAGCGGTGAGGTAGCCGGAGGCCAGGTCACTGGCGGCAGGCTTGCCGAGCTGTTGATCGCTGCCGGTGAAATCGAGAATGTCATCTACCACCTGAAAGGCCAGGCCCAACTGGCGCCCGAAGCTATAAAGGTCGTCTAGCTGTTCGGCGGGAAGGTCGCTGAGCACGCCAGCGGCCCGGGCGCTATTGGCAATTAGCGAGGCGGTTTTGCAATAGCTTTTATCAAGGTAGCTTTCAAAGCTCTGGCCCGTGTCGTAGCGAAACAAGCTCTGGCGAACCTCGCCATCGGCCAGGTCCATGATTACCCGACTCAGTAATTTAACCACCTCAAGGTTGTCTAGGTTGGCTAAATGCCAGCTAGCTTGGGCAAATAGAAAGTCGCCGGCGAGTACCGCTACTCGATGATTGAAACGACTATGAACCGTATCTACGCCGCGGCGGGTGGAGGATTCGTCCACCACGTCGTCATGCACCAGGGATGCGGTATGGATCATCTCGGTGATCTCCGCCAGCCGCCGGTGCCGCGGACCCAGCTCACCAGCTGGGTCGATGGCACGGCTGAGCAGCAGCACGATGCCGGGCCGCAGTCGCTTGCCCCCGGCGGCGAACAGATGTTCCGCCGCAGCTTGCAAAATCGGATGGCCTGCGCCGATCAGGGAGCGCAGGTCGGCCAGCAACACATCCAGGTCGTCCTCGACGGGCTGAAGCAGCTCAGCAACAGTTGCCACACCACCTCCGTCGTGCCCAGATACTAGAAGGCACCATCCGCCAAACGCAGGTCCACCCGCTCCACCGGGGGACAGTCGGGCAGCCAGACCGAGGCGGCCCGGCTAAAGCTGTCGGGGCAGCCAGTGACACAAAGGCGAGTGCGCTGCAGGGAGGAGAGGATCGGCGCATCCCCCAGTTCGATCTCGGGCGCATCCCCGAGGCTGGCCAGCAGCGGCCCGAGGCGCCGCACGGCGGCCTCCGCTGGATCCACCAGCTGCACCTCCGGCGGCAGCAGGGAGCTGAGCAATGGCCGCAACAGGGGGTAGTGGCTGCAGCCCAGCACCACCGTGTCCACGG
This sequence comes from Prochlorococcaceae cyanobacterium, assembly GCA_044375975.1. GTDB lineage: Bacteria > Cyanobacteriota > Cyanobacteriia > PCC-6307 > Cyanobiaceae > UBA5018. Next base: position 47,475 of record JBILLQ010000017.1, on the reverse strand, counting down.
CCGCCGCAAGCATCGGCGCCAGGTATTGCCGGGCAGCCTGCTCCAGCTCCGCCGCCTGCAGGTTGCCGGCTTCTATCAGGGGTACAAAGGCTGGACAGCCCACCTCCACCACCTGGGCATGGGGCAAGGTGGCGTGGATGGCCCGCCGGTAGGCACCGCTGGCCGCCGTCGCGGCCGTGGAAAGCACACCCACCCGCTCGCTCACCAGGCTGGCGGCCACGCTGTCGATCAGCCCCAACACCGGTACGCCCGCCTCCGCCACGGCCACATCCAGGGCCAGGGCATTGGAGGTGTTGCAGGCCATCACCAGCACCCCTACCCCCTGCAGTCGCAGCCAGTGCACCACTTCAGCGGCGATGGCGCGGATGTCCTGCACCGTTCGCTGGCCATAGGGCACCCTGGCGGTGTCGCCCAAGTAAAGACAAGGGGTGTGGGGATGGCGGGCATGCACTTGCCGCAGCACGGTTAAACCGCCAAGACCGCTGTCGAATAGACCCACCAGCAGTGTCATCGCAATCCCTGGGCAGTGTTCTGGAGATAGGTCAGTACGCCGGTGGCCAGGGCCACGGCCATCTGACGACGGAAGTTGGCATCCATCAATCGCGGGGCATCGAGGGAACCGGTGACAAAGCCCATCTCCACCAAGGTGGAGGGCATCACCGTGCGCCGGATCACGAAGAACCTGGCGGTGCGCACCCCCCGATCCGGCGATCCGGGCGAAATCGCCAGCATCTGTTGCTGAACCGCTGCCGCCAGGCTTCTGGCGCGATTGCCGGCGGGCTCGAAGTAAAAACTCTCGATGCCATTGACATCGGGCCGGTCCATGCTCAAGGCGTTGGCATGCACGCTCAAAAACAGATCGGCGCCGCTGCTATTGGCCAGGGCTACCCGAGGTGGCAGGTCCACATCCACCTCGGTGGTGCGGGTGAGCAGCACCTCCACCCCCCGGGATTGGAGCAGCCTCGCCAGCTGCAGGCTCACATCCAGCACCACATCTGTTTCTCGCAGACCAGCGATGCCCACGGCGCCAGGATCCGGGCCGCCGTGGCCGGGGTCGATCACCACCTTGAAGCGACCGCGGGGCACCAGGGGCAACCCCTCGGCCGAAAGCGGGCCAGATGCCGTGGGGAACAGGGCTGGCCTGGCTGGAGGGCGCCGACTCCAGCTGCCCAGCCCTCTGCCGGTGCCAGTGGCACCGCCGCTGGCACTGTCAATGCTGCTGCCAATGCCGCTGCCGCTACCAAAGCCGCTGGCGCTGTCAATGCCACTGCCACTAGCGCTGCCGCTGACACTTGCACTGCCGCTGCCGCTGCCACTGCCGCTGCCGCTGCCGCTGCCACTGCCACTGCCACTGCCACTGCCACTGCCGCTGGCGTTGCCACTGCCGCTGGACCAGGGTCTGGCGGCGAGGGGCAGGCTGGCAGTCTCAATGCTGCCCTCACCCTGGGCGATCAGGCCGGCGGCCACCCCTTTAAATTCCATTTTCCAGCGGTCTCGGGCTGTGCCCACCAGGCGCAAATCGCCGGGATCCAGCCTTACCCCAGGGGCAAATTCCAACACCAATCGGGTAGTGCTGGCATCGGGCTGGCCGATGCGCACCTGGCGCAGGTCGCCGTTGCCATTAACTGAACGGCTGTGGGATGGCGCACCGGGCAGGTCAATCCACACCCGCGGCCCCCGTTGACCCGCCCCAGCCTCGTAAAAGGCCAGCGGATTCACATTCACACTGGTGCGCAATTCCAGCACCCCTTGGCTGGTCAGCCGCCAGGCCGCCAAGCTTGATGCCCAGGTTGGCCGCAGGCTGGCCAGATCGGCCAGCAGCAGCAGAGGCAGCAACAACCGGGCCCGCAAGCTCATCAGTGGCTCAGAACAGGGCCGGGCGGCGATGCTGCAGGCTGGGCATCTGGTTGCGCACCCGCTGCAGGTGGGCCAGATCGATCGGGGCGATCGCCAGACCGGGTGCCACGCCGGCATCGGCCAGCACCGTGCCCCAGGGATCGATCACCAGGGCATGGCCATGGGTGTGGCGGCGGTCGTAGTTGGTGCCGGTCTGGGCGGGAGCGATCACATAGGCGGTGTTCTCGATCGCCCTGGCCTGCAGCAACACCTGCCAGTGGTCCTTGCCCGTGTAGGCGGTGAAGGCCGCCGGCACCATCATTAGGTCTGCCCCAGCACTGGCCAGCTGGCGATAGAGCTCGGGAAAGCGCACGTCGTAGCAGATGGAGATGCCCACCCGCCCCAAACCGCTCACCTCGGCCACGGGAGGCAACTGATCCCCCGGGGTCACAGTGGACGATTCCCGATAGGTAATGCCATCGGGAAGATCCACATCAAACAGGTGGATCTTGTCGTAGCGGGCCAGCAGCTGGCCCTCCTGGCTCACCAGTTCCGCCCGGTTGAAGGTGTGGCCCTGGCCCGCCGGTACGGGAAAGCCCCCGCCCAGCAGGGTCACCTGGTAGCGCCGGGCCATGGTGACCAGGAATTGGCTGCAGCGTTCCGCCAGGCTCGCCGCCAGCTCCAGGCGTCTCTGGTCAGCGCCCATGAAGGCGAAATTTTCCGGCAGTCCCACCAGCTCGGCGCCGCGGCGGGCCGCCAGCTCAATCAGCTCCTCCGCTGCGGCGAAATTGATATCCGGGTCGGGGGTGCTGGTGAGTTGCACCGCTGCCACCAGAACACTGCTCACCGGCCCATCCGCCCACACGCCCAAAATCGTAGGGGGAGGCCCTCCAATCCCCCCTCCCGCCATGGGGCCCCTGCCGCCAGGTGGCCAATCTCGCCAGGGCGCCAATGCCGCCAGCGAAGCAATGCCACCAGAACACCTTTCACCGTCCCATCCGCCCAATCGCCCATACGTCCATCAGGCCAAACGCCAAAACGCCTAAACGCCCAACCACCCATCTGCTCATACGCCCAACCGCCCAACCGCCTATGTGCCCAAACGCCCAAACCCCCATCCGCCCGGCGTAGGCCCTCCAATTGCCCCTGCCGCCAGGGGGGGCAATTGGAGGGCCTACGCCGGGCGGGGCTACTTAGCTGGCTTGGAGCACCCCGGGCTGGGTCTGCACTGGCACGATCGTGAGGTTGTCCACGGCGGCGCAGCAGACAAAATCGGCGTCGTGGTTGCCGATGCCGATCAGTCTTTGGCCGTGGCTGGCGGCCCTTAGGCAGGTTTCGGTGTCGTGGCGCCACTGCTGCCACAGGGCCAGGGCCGCCAGGGCTTCGTCATTGCCGCAGCTCACCGGCAGGTGGGGTGCCACCGCCAATTCCATGGCCGCCGACACCACCGCCCCGGCCGCCAGGCTGTCCTCCAGGGAGTAATCGCCCTCCCAGCCGCTGCCGACGATCCAAACCCGTTCAGCTCCGGCTGCCACCAGGCGCCGGGCCACGGCGGTGCGATTGCCCAGGCAGGCCGTGAGCAGCAGGGGCACCGCCAGAACCGCCGCCAGGGAGCGGGTGCCATTGGTGGTGCTCATGAAGATGCGCTTGCCGCCCACCAGCTCCGGCGTCACCGCCAGGGGGGAATTGCCCAGGTCGTAGCCCTCCACCCTTTTGCCGCCCCGCTCGCCCGCCCGCAGCCGCTGCTGCTCGGGCCAGGCGGCCGCCGCCTGTTCCAGGGAGGCCAGGTCGGCGAAGGCCTGGATGGCCTCGGCGCCGTTTTGCAGCGACCAGGCAATCGTGGTGGTGGCCCGCAGCACGTCGATCACCACCGCTGCGTCGGGACCGCCCTCGCCAGGGGCGATCACGGCGGGCACGGCCTCGGAACTGTGGAAATAGGAGATGCGCATGGTGACAGTCGAGCGCAGGGGTGCGCCACAGTAGGCACAGTCTGCGATTCGTTATGGCATCGGCCGGTTTCAGCAAACGCAGCCGGCGCGACCTGCGGGGATTTATCCAGCTGTTGGAGCAGCGGGGCCAATTGCGCCGCATCACCGCTGCGGTGGACCCCGATCTGGAGTTGGCGGCGATCGCCGATCGGGTGCTCGGCCTCGGCGGGCCGGCGCTGCTGTTTGAAAACGTGATCGGCTCCCGGATGCCGGTGGCGATCAACCTGCTGGGCACCTTGGAACGGGTGCTCTGGAGCATGGGCATGGAGCGGGCCGAGGAGCTGGAGGCCCTGGGGGAGCGACTGGCTTTATTGCAGCAACCCAGGCCGCCCAAGAGACTGGCGGAATTGCAGCGCTTTGGCGGGGTGCTCTGGGATCTGGTGATGGCCCGGCCGGATCTGGACCTGATTCCTCCCTGCCACCAGCGGGTGTTCAAGGGCGACCAGGTGAATCTCGATGCGCTACCCCTGCTGCGACCCTGGCCAGGCGATGGCGGCCGCATCATCACCCTGGGCCTGGTGATCACCAAGGATCCAGAAACCGGCACCCCCAACGTTGGCGTGTACCGGTTGCAGCAGCAATCGATCAATACCCTCTCGGTGCATTGGCTGAGCGTGCGGGGGGGCGCCCGGCATCTGCGCAAGGCGGCAGCCCTGGGCGTGCCCCTGGAGATCGCCGTGGCCATCGGCGTGCATCCGCTGCTGGTGATGGCAGCTGCCACGCCGATTCCGGTGCAACTCAGCGAGTGGCTGTTCGCTGGCCTCTACGCGGGGGAGGGGGTGCGGCTGGCCCGTTGCAAGACGGTGAACCTGGAGGTACCCAGCCACAGTGAACTGGTGCTGGAGGGCACGATCAACCCGGGAGAGCTGATCGACGACGGGCCCTTCGGGGATCACATGGGCTTCTACGGCGGCGTGGAAGCTTCGCCGCTGGTGCGTATCCAATGCGTCACCCAAAGGCGCGAACCGATTTACTTCACCACCTTCAGCGGTCGGCCGCCCAAGGAGGACGCCATGCTGGCGATCGCCTTGAACCGTATCTATACGCCAATCCTGCGGCAGCAGATCCCGGAAATCGTTGATTTCTTCCTGCCGATGGAGGGACTCAGCTACAAATTGGCTATAATTGCTATCGATAAAGCCTATCCGGGGCAGGCGAAACGGGCGGCGATGGCCTTCTGGAGCGCCCTACCCCAATTTACCTACACCAAGTTTGTAGTTGTTGTTGATAAGGCAATTAATATTCGCGATCCTCGCCAGGTGATCTGGGCGATCAGCGCCCAGGTGGATCCCCAACGCGACCTATTTGTGCTGGAAGACACCCCCTTTGACAGCCTCGATTTCGCCAGTGAAAGGCTGGGGTTGGGGGGGAGGCTGGCCATCGATGCCACCACCAAGCTGGGGCCAGAAAAGCGCCATCCCTGGGGCGAACCACTAAATCATTCAGCGGAGTTGGAGAGCCGCCTGGATCGCCGCTGGGCTGAACTGGGCCTGGCGGATCTGGGCATGGGCAATCCCGATCCGGCCCTGTTTGGCTACACCATGGAGCAGGTGCTGCGACGACTGGCGCTGGCGGTGCCCCGCCCCTAGCGATGTTGCGGCGACGGGGATTGCAGGCGATTCAGGCCCTGCTGGAACTGGCCCTGGAACCGCAACGCTGGCGTTCGGTGCGGGAGCTGGCGGAGTTGCAAAACCTGCCGGCGCCGATGTTGGAACAGTTGTTGCTGCGCCTGCGCAGGGCGGGGCTGTTGGAGGCCCGCCGCGGGCGACTCGGTGGCTACCGGCTAGCCCTGCCTCCTCCCCAGATCGCCCTCAACCAGGTGCTGGTGGCGGTGGCGGCCATGCCGGGCCCGCTGGCTTCCCCTGGTTTGTTTATGCCCTCCCATCCCCCCAGCGACCCGGCTAACTCCCTGGTGGCTGCGGAAACTGCCGCACAAGCTGCAGCACAAGCTGCTGGGCAAAACGAGACGGCGGCGGGCGATCCGGCCAGCCAACAGGTGACTCAACTGCTGGTTTATCGCCTGCAGCGGGCAATGGAGCGGGAGCTTGCCCGGCTCAGTCTGGAAGACCTGCTGCTAGATCTGCGCAGCGCCCGAGCCGCCCATGGTGCCGATGGGGGCCTAATCCTGGGCTGAGCTGTATGTGTCCAACCTGAGCCCAGATTTGGACTGGGATTAGCTCAGCTGCGACGAGCCCGCTGCACGGCCAGGCTGGCCTCCACTGCCGTCACAACCGCCAACAGCACCAGGCCCAGCAGGCCCACCAGTTGGTTTTGCTGCAGGCGATCAAGCTGGGGCTGGGCTTCCAGCCCCCAGGCCGCCAGGGCGCCGGCGACAAACCAGGCTGTCGACACGGTGGCAGTGATCCAATAGGCCCGCCAACGCCTTTGGTACAGGTAGCCACTGCCCAGGCCGGGCACCAGGTTGAGTAGGGCCGCCACCCAGATACTTGAGCTGGCGACAATTTGCTGCTTGCTGGGGCTGTCGCTGTCCATCGAGACTGATTTGCACGCAACCAAACTCTGGCGGCTTTGGCGCCTGGCTGGCGACCCTTCACTCGCCGATCAACTGCAGGCAGAGCTGGCGGCGCTGGGGTCTGGAGCGATGCTCCCACAGGTAGATGGCCTGCCAGGTGCCCAGCACCAGCCTGCCGGCCTGGAAGGGCAGGCAGAGGTTGCTGCTGGTGAGCGAGCTGCGGATATGGGCGGGCATGTCGTCTGCCCCCTCGTCGTCGTGCAGGTAGGGCCGCAGCGGCCCGCGACCGCTGAGCGAGCGGAAACCCTCTTCTGGCACCAGGGCCTGCAGGTGGGCAGAGAGATCGGCGAGCACCCGCGAATCTGAGTTCTCATTGATCGTGAGCGAGCAGGAGGTGTGCAGGCAGAGCAGACAGGCCTGGCCCTGTTGCATGCCGCTGGAGATCAGCGCCCGATTCAGCTCAGCCGTGATATTCAGCAAGCCCTCGCCCACGGTGATGAAGTTGAGGGTCTGCTGACTCTGGCGGAGCATTTGGAGAGAGAACTTTGCTAAGGCTGGAATTTTCCTGAGGAGGGATTGCCCTGTAGATCAACGGTCTTCAGGACAGGGGGCTCCAGGACAGCTGGCTTTTGGGATGGATGGGCTTCGGGAAGCACTGCCTTCGGGAAGCACTGCTTTCGGGAAGCACTGCCTTCGGGATGGATGCTCCTGGAGCTGGATCGCCTGCGGGCAGTCGACCCTGGGTGACTCTGGAAAACCGCCAGTCCAGCGATCCCCCCATCTGAAAACGTTAGCTAAATCAGAGTTTCATTGGCCGTGGCTCGGGTTGTCAAGGGCTCCCGTTGGGGCAGCATTAATTAGAATATGTAAATCCATCGCGGCAACTCAGTGCGTACATTTCTGGTGATTTTTCCTGTGCTGGTGGGCGCTCTGGTCACCACTGCCCCTGCCCTGGCCCAGCGTCAGGTGCCCAAAATCGGCACGATCTGCCCGATGGGCTATGTGGATAAGCTCAACGGCCAATGCAGCACCTTGGGGCTTGTCAACTACACACTGCAGCCCACCCATGGCAAGGCCTGCCTGGAGGGCTGGATGAATGTGGGAGGCGGCTACTGCCGCAAGAAGTGAATGGCGAAAAGTTGGGGCCGCTTAGCTGGCCCTGCCATTTAGCTGGCCCCGCCATCCTGGCCCTGCTGAGCTGAGCGGCCCAGCCGCCTGGCCCTGCTGAGCGGTGCAGCTGCCTGTCGCAGTTGTTGCTTATCCAGGCAGGCTCAGCCTGGCAAGCTCCCTGGCTGTGACGTTTAACCGGTAAGAGGCCTGAGATGTCCAAGGCCCACAGCCGCCTGCGCGAGCACCTGCACACCACCCAGCTGCTGGGCAGCATCCAGAGCTCGCTCTACTACGACCAAAACACGGCCATGCCCAGCGGTGGTGCCAGCTGGCGAGGGGAGCAGTTGGCGCTGTTGGCCAAGCTGCTGCATGGCCGCCAATCCAGCAGTGCCTACGCCGAACTGGTGGCGGAAGCTGAGGCTGAGCTAAGCGGCGATGCCCCGCCCCAAACCAGACGCAATTTGCAATTGCTGCGCCAGGAGCTGCAACGCCAGCAGTGCCTCGATCCCGCCTTGGTGGGGGAACTGGCCACCGCCCAGGCCGAGGGCTATGCGGTGTGGCAAAGGGCCAGGGCTCAGGCCGATTTCAGCCTGTTTGCACCGGTATTGGAGCGGTTGGTGGCCCTGAGGCAACAGCAGGCCGCCCAACTGGCGCCGGTGGAGGCCGCCGCCGGCCAAGCCCGCAGCGCCTGGGAAACCCTGGCCCAGCGCTTTGAACCGGATATCAGCAAGCAAAGACTGGCGGTTTTATTTGCCCCCCTCAGCCAGCGGCTGCCGCAGCTGTTGGATCGGGCAAGCTCGATCCCCCCAGGGGCCAGCCAGGCCTGGGACCTGGCCGATGAAAGCCAGGAGCGACTCTGTAGCGAGCTGCTGGATGGCTGGGGTTACAACCCCGAGCGCTGCGCCCGCTCCCTCTCCCCCCATCCCTTCTCCACCACATTGGGCCCCAGCGACTTCCGGATCACCACTCGCCTGGTGCCGGGGCAGCCCTTTTCCGCCTTCCTGGCCACCGCCCACGAATGGGGGCATTCCCGCTACGAGCAGGGCCTGCCCCGCAGCGGCGAACACTGGTTCCCCTGGCCCCTGGGGGAGGCCACCTCCATGGCCGTGCATGAGAGCCAGAGTTTGTTTCATGAAAATCGCTTGGCCCGCAGCGCCGCCTTTGCCGAGCGCTGGTATCCCCACTTCCGCCAGGCCCTGGGCCGTGATCCCTGGGGCGGCGCCCTGGGCTTTTGGCGCAATCTCAACCCGGTAAGGCCCAGCTTGATTCGAGTGGAGGCCGATGAGGTGAGCTATGGCCTGCATATCGTGCTGCGCTATGAACTGGAAATCGCCCTGTTGGAGGGCGGCTTACCGGTGGCTGAGCTGCCGTCGCAGTGGAATCGACGCCTGCGGGAGTTGATGGGCATCACCCCCGCCCACGATGGCGAGGGATGCCTGCAAGATGTGCATTGGAGTGAAGGGCTATTTGGTTATTTCCCCTCCTACGCCCTCGGCCACTTGATCAGCGCCCAGCTGAGTGGGGCCATGGAAGCGGATCTGGGCCCGATCGAAGCCCGGCTGGCTAACGGAGAAGACCAGATGCTGGTGAACTGGCTGGCCGAGCGGGTTTATCCCCTGGGCCGCAGCGTCAACGCTGAGCAACTGGTGGAGCTGGTCACTGGTTCAACCCTCACGGCAGAACCATTTCTCACCTATCTGGAGCAAAAGCTAGATCGCCTGATCGGCTGATGCACCCTGTGGTTTTTGGCCTGGGGCCTGGCTGCCAGGTTGTCTGGTTTGCCAGGCTGGCCGGGCTGTTGAAACAGATCCATGGCCCAGCTGGTGCTCAGTGACGACCAACGCCAAAAACTGGACAGCGCCGATGACAAGCTGTTTTATGCCGAGCCGCGTTTCGTGCAGCATCTCGATGCCGCCTTTCGTAAGAGGCTGACTGAGCTCTATCGCGAGCGGATTCCGCCTGGCTCCGTGGTGTTGGATTTGATGAGTAGCTGGGTCAGCCATCTGCCGGAGCAAATCAGTTACGCGGAGGTGATCGGCCATGGCCTCAACGAAGCCGAACTGCGAGCCAATCCCAGGCTCAACCGCTATTGGCTGCAGAACCTGAACGTCGATCCACGCCTGCCGCTTCCCCGGGAAAGTGTTGACGTGAGCCTGATCGTGGCCGGCTGGCAATATCTGCAGCAGCCAGAGCCGGTGGCCGAAGAGCTGTTTCGCTGCACCAGAGCTGGCGGTCAGCTGTTGGTGGCCTTCAGCAACCGCATGTTTTTTACAAAGGCGCCCTTGATTTGGAGTGAAGGCTCAGACCGCGACCACCTGGCCTATGTGGCGGAGGTGCTGGTGGCCCAGGGCTGGGCGATCAGCGGGGTGATCGCCGCAGACACGCCTGCGCCAGCGCCCCTGGGCTGGCTGGGGGCCAAGGGGGATCCCTTCTTCTGCGTGATCGCCGCCAAGCCAGCAGCCAATGGGGCTTTGTAAGGAGCGGCTTCGTAAGATGCCAGCGCCCTGTTCCAGCCTCTGCATGGCAAACATCGACCACGCTCCCAGCCGCATCATGCTCAATCTGCTGCATGTGCTGCCGGCCTTTGCCGATGCAGAGGAGCTGCGTCTCAACGCCATTGTGGAGCTCAACAGCAACACAATCAATAAGTACGAACTGATCACCGAAACTGGCCAGCTCAAGTTGGATCGGGTCGGATACTCCTCGCTTGCCTACCCCTTCGCCTACGGCTGCATTCCCCGTACCTGGGATGAGGATGGCGATCCGCTGGATATTGAGATTGTTGGGGTCACTGAACCACTGGTGCCTGGCTCCCTTGTGGAAGCCCGGATTATTGGGATCATGAAGTTCGATGATGGCGGAGAAGTCGACGACAAGGTGATTGCCGTGCTCGCCGATGATAAGCGCATGGATCACATCACCAGTTACACCCAGCTGGGCGATCATTGGATTAAAGAAACTCAGTATTACTGGGAGCACTACAAGGATCTTAAGAAGCCTGGCAGCTGCCGCGTTAATGGCTTCTTTGACGCGGATGAAGCTGTAAAAATTATCCAGGAGTGCGAACAGCGCTACCTGGAGGTAATCGATCCCAAGCTGGTAAACTGATTTTCAGGCTGTTGAATTAATCGGGAAACCCCAAGGGCGCCTCGAAAATTTCCAATCTCCATCTTGCGATGAAGGCAAGAATAATTGCTGGCTCAGGGCTTGTCGCACCACGAAGCCAGTAAAATTTCGGGATTATTCGAGGTGCCAATTAATTCCGAGCTCAATATAAATATCCTCATTGAGTATGAATAGTGCCACTAAGCAGACCCTGGAATGCCGCCAGTTCGTCGATCCTACCACCTGGGAAACTTTGTGGTATCAGGTCTAAACTTGCTATGGGTCTGGCTTTCCAGCGCTTCCCCGGCCTGGGCATGAATTCTTCCATGAAACAATCTACTCAAAGATTTTATACGGTGGCTAGCCTGATTGCTGATTCGCAATGATTATTGGTTGGCTGTGATTATCGGCTAGTTGATTATCGGTTATTTTTGATCATCGGCTAGTTTTGATCATCGGCTGATTCTGCTTTTTTTGGCAGTTGCTGCGCCTGGATTCTGGCCAGGGCGAGGGCCATGCCATCTCGGCTGGCCAAACCCCGAAGTTTGTCTATGGGCAGGCCTGAGTTTGGCATTCCCACTGGCAGGGCTCCCACCTGTAGACCTGGCACATCAAAGACAGGTAATTGACGCAGGCCATTTGGTGTGAGTTGATCCTCTAATTGTAGTAGCTGAGCCTCCAGGGGCAGCCAAACTAGGTCAGCTCTGCGGCAATCACTCAAGGCGACGCTCGAAAAAGCAGGGGAGCTAGAAGTATTGTTTGATAGAGAATTGAAGAATGGTTGATTCGTTGGGGATGAATCCGGCGGAGTCTTGCTGGGAATCTGAGCATTTTGTGATAGGTCAATTGCCAGGGCTCTTTGTAAATCCGTAAGTGTGACTAGGCCTGTTGCCCAGGGTCCATCCGCCACTATTAAGCAGTGACTGCGGGAATTAACTAGCTGGGCAAGGGCCTCCTGGGCGGGGGTTTCAGCCGGTAACACCAAGGGGGCTTCTGCATCAAAGGCCTCAGCCACGGCAAGATTTGCCAGGATCCGACGGCGCTGTTCCTCCACGGGATCTGGTCCCAGCAGGCCCGGGTCATTTAGCCCCTGCCAACGCTCTACCAATGCGGCACTTAAACCTGCCGCCGCCATCAGCGGCAACACGATGCGAATGTCGCGGGTGAGTTCAAATAGCAGCAGCATGGCGGTGAGTGGTGCCCTGGCGCTGCCCGCCAGCACGGCCGCCATGCCCACCATGGCGTAGGCGGGTGGTTCCGCCACCGGTAGATGCAAGCCACTATCACCTAGAAATTGACCGTAGCAGTTGCCAAGCACCGCCCCTAAAAACAGAGCTGGAGCAAAGCCTCCCCCCACAAATCCTGTGGCATTGCTAAGGCCCGTAGCCAGTAACTTAACTATAAGCAGCATCAGCAATGTGAGCAGGGGTAGCCCTCCATCTCTGCCGAGCAGGGCCTCAATGGTGTCGTAACCAACCCCCAGTACCTGGGGAAAGACCAGGGCTAGCAGACCCACCGCCATGCCGCCAAATGCCGTGGCAAAACCTGGCGGTAATCGGCGAATCAGGTTTTGCATAGCAGCGCTGCGCCCCAGGGCAAGCAGGCTCACCAGCCCCCAGGACATCAAACTGGCCAGTACCCCCAAGCCGAGATAGAGAGGCAGCTCCAGCGGCGATCGCACTTCATAAGCGGGTAAGCGCAGGATCGGCTGCTCGCCCAGTATCAGCTGGGTAACCAGCGTGGAGGCCACAGCGGCCACCAGTACCGCCCGCAGGCTGGGCCGGCCTGGGATAGCCCGGAAGCTGCCCTCAAAGGCAAAGAACACCCCGGCGATTGGGGCCTTGAAGCCAGCGGCCAAGCCCGCCGCTGCCCCAGCCGCCACCAGTGTTTTCTGGCTCTCGGGAGTGAGGCGAGCCCGCAGGGCCACCCACAGGCCAATATTGCCGCCACTCTCCACACTGGGACCCTCAGGCCCCAGGGAGGCGCCACTGCCAAGGCTGAGGGAGGCCCCCAGCAGTCTCTGCAGAGGCAATTTGGGCGCCGCCCGCATGGCCCCGTCTGCCATGGCCATCAGGCTGGGCAAACCAGGGCCAAGAGACCCGCCATAGCGGCGCAGCAGACCCATTGCATAGCCGCCCAGGGTGGGTACCACCACCACGGGCCATAGGCGCAACCAGTCGGGCAAGGAAGCGGTAGATACCAACACCACTTCAGGTGGTGGTTGGGGAATCGTGGGCGGCGGCGGTAAGAAACCCAGCCCGCCTAGGCCGATCTGCAGCAAGGCATTCAGTGGCGTGCCGGTTTCGGCAGGGCTGGGAACCTGGGGTAAAGGAAGTACCGGCGGTGGCAAATTCGCGCTCGAGCCGCGCGCCAGTTTCAGCAGCCACTCAATAAACGGACCAAAAAGCCCGTTATTGATAAATCCCAATAAATCGTGGAAAGCCACCACCGCCAAACCTGTAAGCACTCCCACCAATGCGGCCCAGGCCAGCAGGTTCCATTGGAATGGCAGGGCCCCGGGTTCGCTGTCCATAGGCACTCCTGCCGTCGCCTGTTTGCCTATGGGCGGCTGAATTACCTCTGGCTGTCCATTGAGGCCAGCGCCGCCGCTCTGCAGGTCGGGGTCAGGCTTGGGGGCGGACGTCGGCAAAGATTTGCTCCAGGATCTCGCCGGCCCCCTGCTCGCGCAGTTTCAAGGCCAGGGCAATGCCAATCGACTCGGGATCCTCAGCGGCACCTCGGGCCTGATCGCGAATCAGCTTGGTGCCATCGAGGCTGGCCACCATGCCGGTGAGAATCAACTCCTGGCTGCCATGGCTGGCATCGTCACCGGCCTCAGCGAAGCTGCTGTTGACGCCGATCGGCACCTGACAGCCGCCTTCCAATTCGCGCAAAAAGGCCCGCTCGGCCAGGCAGCGGCGGGCCGTGGGCAGGTGCTCCAGCACCCTTATATGTTCGAGCACGGCGGTATCGCCTTGGCGACATTCGATGCCCAGTGCTCCCTGGCCCACGGCGTGGAGGGAGATCGAGGCATCGATCAGCTCATGGATGCGATCGCCCAGGCCCAAGCGCCCCAGGCCGGCGGCGGCCAGGATCAGGCAGTCGAACTCGCCGGCGTCGAGCTTTTCCAGCCGCGTGATCACATTGCCACGCACGTCTTTGAAGCAGAGCTGAGGGTAATGATGGCGCAGTTGGGCCAGGCGACGCAGGGAACTTGTGCCCACCACACTGCCCTCCGGCAGGGTGGCCAAGTTTTTGTCCTTGTGCTTTTGGTGCACCACCAGGGCGTCGGCCGGATCCTCCCGTTCGGTGATGCAGCCCAGCATCAGGCCCTCGGGGAGGTTGGTGGGCAGGTCCTTGAGGCTGTGCACCGCGATATCGGCCTGGTCCACCAGCATTTGGGCCTCCAATTCTTTGGTGAACAGGCCCTTGTCGCCGATTTTGGCCAGGGCCACATCGAGGATCTTGTCCCCCTGGGTGGCCATTGCCTCGATGCTGATCTCCAGATTTGGATTGGCCTTGACCAGCTCATCGCGCACCCAGTGGGTTTGCACCATGGCCAGCTGGCTGCGGCGAGAGGCGATGCGCAGGAGTTTGGCCATCGAGGGCGAAGGTGGTTCGGGCACAGCCGCCCAGCCTACGAGCAGAACAAATCCAAGGGCAGCGGCCCCCAAGTGTCCTCGGCGCTGGGGTCGCTGGCGCAGTGGCCACTGATCAGCAGCCCCTCTCCCAAACCTTGCTCAGGCCTGAGTTGATAGCGGCCCGTGCCCTGGTTGCCCTTGAGAAACACCCCCATCGGCATGTCCTCGGCCAGGCCACTGGCCGGATCCGCTTGCAATGGTTGCCAGCCAAGGGCCTGTTCGCAGTTGCGCAGGGCCCGCAGGGCAGTGATGCCGCTGGGGGCCATCACGCCAATGGTGAACCACTCGCAGGCGGCTAGCAGGGGCTTGAGTTCAGCGATCAGTGCTTGCCGCTGATCGGCATTGATGACGGGGGCACTGCGCAGGCCGCGCAGATCAGCAAGGTGGGCGGCCATCGGCTACTAAAACTCGCGTAGAACTGCGCCACCATGCCAGGCAAAGGCTCAGCCAAGCCACCCCCACCGCGCCGCCAGCAATCAGATCAGAGGGCCAGTGGGCTCGCACCACCAGGGTGCTGAACCACACCAGCGCCACCCAGATCACGGCCAGCAAAGCCAGGGGAAGCCTGCGCTTGGGATGACCCGCAGAGAGAATTGCCACTAGGGCGAAAAAGAAAACAATCCCACCTGCGGCATGGCCGCTGGGAAAACTATGGCCCTCAAGTGAGATCAGGGCCTCAGGGGGGCGGGCCCGATCGAAATGTGGTTTTAGCAGCATATCTACAATTACAAGTATACCTCCAGTGGCCATCGCCAGCATGATCAGATCCCGCCAGCGCCGCAATACAAGCAGATAGATTATCGCTGTCAACACAAGGAGAAAGCTTGCGGCTACCCCGCTTGCCTTGTAGACGCCAGTCAGGGCAAGTCGAGTAATTCCATTGACATTAACGCTAATCCAGGCCAGCATCTGTTGGTCGATGTTCGGTGTCTCGCCCTTGGCCACTGCCGCGCCCAGGGCAAATGCCAGCACCAGGGCAGATAGGGGCACCAGCCAGTCACGGTGGCGGAAAGGAGCTGGCATCGCCATCAATTCGCGCCTCCAGCCCCTGGCTGCGGTGACTGGAGCGACAGGCGCCAGAGCTCCTGTTCGCCGCGTTTGGCCAGCAGTTGCAGTTGGGCGGAAGCTGGTCCAAAACCGGCTATTTCTGCTCTATCACCTAGTAGCAGCACCGATCTGGTGCTGGGCTGGACACCCACAGAAGCCGGGGCGCTGGCCAGTTGTTTACGGGCCTCTGGGGCATCACCGAGAAACACGGCCCGGCGTTTTGCATAGAACAACGTGCTGTATCGGCGCGTGCCGATCACCCAAAGCGGTTCACCCGGCTGGATTAAACGGCCGGCTTGTATTTGAATCGCCTGTAGAGGTTGCTGACGCTGGCGATTGAGTAGGTCTGCCAGCGGGGCGATCACCACCGCCAGCAGGGTGATGAAACCAGCCAGATTTACTATCCACAGCCGCTTTGGCTTGTCCAGGCCCAGCACCGTGAAGCAGCCAAGGGCGGTGAGGCCCAGGATTGTTGCCAGGGCAAAGGGCAGGCCAGATTGGCGCAGGGCAGCGGCAAGTTTCGGATAGGCGGGATCGCTGGCCAGCAGATCGGGGGCTAGGGCCACCGCCGTCGCCGCCAGGGCCAGGATCACCGCTCCCACACCGCCCGAGAGCTTCAGGGGCCAGCCCTGGCGTGCCGCTCCAGGCGCGGTGAATAGCCAGGCCACCAAAAGGGTTGTCGCTGGCAGGGCCGGCAGAATGTAGCCGGGTAATTTGGTGGCGGCCGCGGAGAAGAAGGCCAGGATCACCCCCAACCAAATCACCAGCAGAAGGGGCAGCGCTTCCCCGCCCTTGAGGCGACGCCAATTGCTCGGCTGCCAAAAGCCGCTGCGAGCGATCGCCAAGGGCAGAAATGCCGACCAGGGAAAAACCAGCATTAGCAGCCAGGGGAGATAGAACCAGAAGGGCCCCGGGTGGGCATAGAGCACCGAGGTGAAGCGCTGCAGGTTGCTGAAGCCGAGAAAGCCCCCCAGGAAGGCCTGGCCATTAACCACAGCGGCCAGCCAATACCAGGGCAGACAAATGCCAAAAAACAGAGCGGCCATGGCCGCCAGCGGTCCAGGCGCCAGCCAGCGCCGCCAGCCCCCCCTCAGGCTCAAGAAGCTGCCGATCACCAATCCCGGCAGCAGTAGACCAACCGGTCCCTTGGCCAGTACGGCGATGCCACAGAAGCCGGCCAGGCAAACCCGACCCAGGGGCTGCCGCCACCGATCAGCCGAACTGGGCGGAGCCAGTTCCACCAGCGCAAACCCATAGAGGGCAAGGGTGATCGCACTGGCCAGGAACATGTCTGTGGTGGCTGTGCGGCCCCAGCCGATCCAGCCTGGTGTGGTGGCCAGCAGGCAGGCCCCGATTAGGCCGGTGCCCAGGCGCTTGCTGCCGTCTTGGGCGCTGGCAGGCACCAGGCACCAGAGCAGTCCGAAACTGGCCAACACCACGGCAGTGGCGGCCAAGGCCCCTGGTAGCCGTGCCGCCCATTCACTGATGCCAAACAAGCGAAAGCTGAGGGCCACCATCCAGTAGCCCCAGACCGGGTAATCGAAAAAAGGGCTGCCGTTCCAGATCGGGGTGACCCAGTCATCCCGCAGCAGCATCTGGTGGGCCACCTCCACGAACAGGGCCTCGGTCTTATCCATCAGACCCAGGCTTCCCAGCCCGTTGAACAAGGCCAGCCAGCAGAGGCCCAGCAGGGCAAAGCCCACCAGCACCGCTGGCGGCCAGGTGCCGATCCCTGCAATCGCCAATCCCCCTGGGTTAGCGCCTTGGCCGCCAAGGGCGCCCGGTGCTGGCTGGGCTGCCATGGTCTGCGGCTCAACTGAGGCCTGGTTGACGAGCATGGCCCTGGCAGTCACGGAAGGGTCGGAGGCATCCGTGTCCTGTATAGCCAAAGCGATGTCTTCTGGATGACAGACGTCAAACCCTAGGGCGTGTTCCAGACCAGGCGGCTGGAGGCGGCATAGTTCCACACGAACACCACCAGGATTCCGGCCAGCTGGGCCCAGATGGCGTCCCGTGACACGAAGTCATAAAAAGCGGAGGCCAGGCCCACGTTGGCCAGCACCGGCAGGGAGGAAACCAGTAGGAACTTGAACAGGCCCCGTAGCAGGGCAGCCCCTTGCAGGCGTTGAAAGCGGAAGGTGAGAGCGTTGTTGATTAAGTAATTTGAACTGGCGGAAACCACCACAGCAAAGGGCAGGGCATGGCTGAAGCTCATGGCTGCCCAGGCCATTAGTAATTGACAGACAACCAACTGCACCACCACCCCACTGGCCCCCACCAGGGCAAAGCTGATCGCCCTGCGGGGCACCAGCCGTAGACTATAGGTATGAAGTATGGAGATTAGAAAATCCCAGAAGATAGCCAAATCCAACTTGGAACTGCCACAGCTGCGGGGCTGAAAATTAAGCGGTATATCCACTACTCTCAGTCGTCCCCGGCTAACCGCAAGCAGTTCGTAGAGAAACTTAAATCCATTTACATCTACTGCCCTTAGTAGTGGCAGTATGGGATCGAGTTGTAATGCAAAAAAGCCACTCATGTAATCACTCAACTCGGCATAGGCGCCTGGAAGACTTAAGCGGGCGCTGGCATTTGCCCAGGAGGAGCCCAGCTCCCGTCGGTTGCTGAGCCCCTGAATCTCCGCCTCGGGATGGAAGCGGCTGCCAACCACTAGATCCCACTTACCCTCCAGCAAGGTGGTCACGGCTTGCTGCACTGCTGCTGGCTCGTGTTGGCCATCACTGTCCATAACCAGGGCGACATCACCGGTGGCATTGAGCAGTCCCTCCTTGATGGCGCTCGCCAGCCCAGACCTTCCCACCCTGCGGATCAGCTTTAAACAGGGTTCCTGGCGTGCTATTTGACGCACCAATTCTGCGGTGCCATCGGGGGAGTCGTCGTCGACTACTAAAACCTCCAATAAAAACAGTTGGCGTAGCACCAACAACTGCCTAATCACATGCTCAATAGTGCCCCGCTCGTTAAAGCTGGGCAACACGATTGAGAGCCGGATGCTTGGGTTTGAACCAGGGGCCGCGGGCGTTAGGACAAGGCCAGGGGCTGGGGTGAAATCGGCCTGCAAATTAGCAGCATTGAAAGTGATAGTACTAACCAGTCAGTCCTGAGGGCTAAAATATATCAATCACCTCATGGGTGACGATCTTCCCAGGGATGACAATGGAATAAATAATATTGGACTAATGGTGTTGAGGCGAGAATTTTGCAATAAATTTGTTGTAGCAAGTAATATCGGAAGAATTAGTGCTACGATAGCGGTGTTGCGATAGTTATGCTTGGATAAAAGCTATCGGAAAAGTTAGGTAAAAGTATTACGGCGGGCATATTTAAATGAATCGGTTTAAAAAATTTTGATAAATGAATCGCATCGGGCAACATCGAAAAATTAATATTATAAAATAACAATAATACGATGAATGCATTGCAAAAGATAGAATTAGGAAGAATAGCGCTGCGAAAATCTATATAGCAATGGGCTGTATTAGGGGGATCTGTAGTTTGGTTTGTGTTGGTGGATCTCGCCTGGGCTTGGGTGGCGCCCCTGCCCAGGTCGCAATTTGGCCTGGAGCTCCGATCAGCTCAGTTCGCAGGCTTACTTTATGTACTCCTTCAGCACGCCATTGCGGTTGGGATGGCGGAGCTTGCGCAGCGCTTTGGCCTCAATTTGACGGATGCGTTCGCGAGTGACATCGAAGATTTGCCCAATCTCCTCCAGGGTTTTCATGCGGCCATCATCAAGGCCGTAACGCAGCCTCAGCACATCGCGCTCCCGAGGGCTGAGGGTAGCCAGAACTCCCTCAAGATCTTCGCGCAACAGATTTTTGGCTACATCCTGCTCGGGATTTTCGATATCGGCTTCGATAAAATCACCAAGGCGTGAGTCTTCTTCTTTGCCAATCGGAGTTTCTAGGGAAATAGGTAGCTGAGCAGACTTGGCGATGAAACGAAGCTTTTCAATGGTCATCTCCATGCTTTCGGCAATCTCCTCCTCCGTGGGCTTGCGGCCAAATTCCTGGGAGAGGGTTTTGGTTGTTTTCTTGATCCGGGATATGGTTTCGTATAGATGAACCGGCAGGCGAATGGTGCGTGATTGGTCTGCAATGGCCCGGGTGATAGCCTGGCGGATCCACCAGGTGGCATAGGTGGAAAATTTGTACCCCTTTTCGTGGTCAAACTTTTCGGCTGCGCGGATTAGGCCAAGACTTCCCTCTTGGATTAGATCCTGAAAGGAAAGGCCTCTGTTCATATATTTTTTAGCAATAGATACCACTAGTCGCAGGTTCGACTGGACCATTTTTTCCTTGGCCCTTCTGCCAAGCATCAGGCGCCGCCGGAACTTCACCAGGGGCATGTCCACCAGGACCGCCCACTCTTTGGTATCGGGGAAGTGACCGTGATCGGACTCGAACTGGGCAGCCAATTCCTCCAGCTGGAGCAGGTCGGCAATTTTGCGCGCCAGCTCAATTTCCTCATCGGGCCGCAGCAGACGGATGCGACCGATCTCTTGCAGATAAACCCGAATCGAATCTTCTGTATAAACTCCCTTCGGCCCCACCTTGATGCTGGCCAAAACCTTCTTGTCATCCTTGCCTGAATCATCAGACTCAAGATCAGGGAGATCAGCGGCGTCGATTAACTCGTCGGCGGCCGCATCTAGATCAACTGTGGTATCGAGGGGCTGTGCTTTGGTTGAGGGTTTTGCCTTAGTTGCTGCAGCCTTAGCCGCAGCAGCCTTAGCTGCAGCAGCCTTGGGCGCTGCGGTTTTGGTGGTAGTTGCCGTTTTGGCGCTTGCTTTGACTGCGGCAGACTTGGTGGTGGCTAGTTTTGGAGTAGCCGCTGACTTGGCTGAGGAACTAACGGCAGCTGTTTTGCCGCCTGCAGCTTTGGTTGGGTCAGCCTTGGCACCAACGGTTTTACTGGCTGCAGTTTTACTGTCCGTGCCTTTGGTGGCCGCTGTTTTGCTGCTGGAACTCTTTGCGCTGGTAGCTTTAGCACCGGTAGCTTTAGCGCTGGTAGCTTTAGCACTGGTAGCTTTTGTGCTAGCAGCCTTAGTGGTTGCGGTTTTGGTGCCACTAGCTTTAGTGCTTGAATTCTTGGTTCCGGCTTTTATAGTGGCGGACTGGCCATCTAATTCGGCTTGATTGGTGACTGTTTCACCATCAACGACCACTATTTTAACAGCCTTTGGCTTACTGCTCTTGGTTGCTTTTTTTACGCCATCATTGGCCGAGCTGCCCTTGGTAGTGGTCGTGGAATTTTCAGCACCAGGGTCGGAATCAGGGTCTTGCTTACGCCTGGGCTTGCGAGTGACAGTCTTCACTACTACAGCCTCGCCGGCAGCATTGGCCACCATCAGGATTTCTGGGGCAGCCTTGGGCTTGGCGTTGGCGAGGAGGGAGCTCATGGAGAGAAAGAATTAGGCAGTGAGACGACAAAGTCGAAAGAGAACAATTAAGCGGTATCAGGCACTCAGATCACAAACATAGTGAGCTGAAAAGTGATGCTTCTAGGCCTGATTAAGCTGTGCTCAAAATGAGCAGCCAGGATTTTGCTCAAATCAGCATTAGATTTGATCGAAGGTGATTGGCCCAGCCGCTGCCGCGATAGAAATTTAAGTTCATGGTTCAGCTTTGGATGGCTTCGGGGTTGGCTGGCTTCAGCTTTGGACTGCTTCAGCTTTGGACTGCTTCAGCCTTGGCTGGCTTCAGCTTTGAACTGCTTCAGCATTGGGATGCTGTTGAAGCAGGTGTCGCTCATGCTTCGTTTCCATGGCATGGAGGAGCTTGGGACGAATGCCTGAAAAGCCCGAGGGCCTGCAGGACTCGATCAGCCAAGCTTGGTTTGGCCGAAATGGATCGATACAAAAGCAAACAAATCTCAGTCAATGACCGGAGTTAGTAACGCCATGAACTCAGTCCAGTCTTTCAGTCAGCAGACACTGAGACTGCCAAGGGAATGGACTGCCAAGGGAAAGGTGCCAAGCCGATACGCACTATTGCGACCCTACATCCGTGGACCAGCTGGCTGTGAACCGGCTGGCTAGGAACCAGCTAGCCGTGGACCAGTTGGCTGGGGGCCAGCTGGCAATGGACTGGCGGGCCTTGGATTGGTTAAGCGTCCGGTGTTTAGAGCTGGACCGTTTAGGGGCTGGCTGGGCGGCCAGGGGTGGGTGGTTTGCTGACGTGGGCTGGGAGACAGGAACCAAGGGTTAAAAACAAGTAGCCGGGGCCGGGGCCGTAGCAGCGTTGTCAGGGGTGGTCTCAGACCGGGAGGCCATGGTGGGATGAACCCAGGCACTCTCTACAGGTCTTCCCGCTGGTACGGAACGCCGCTCGTTCCGACAACAGCCCAAGGACTGTCCAACTCTCTCATTTTATGGATGGCACGTGACCATTGCAAGCTTGGACAGCCCGCCATGGCTTGATATTTGGGTTGAGGCCGGCCGAGAGGGCCAGGTATTCACCTACGCCAACCCCCTGGGCCTGGAGCTGGGGGTGGGGGATCTGGTGCGGGTGCGGCTGAATGGACGTCCCCACAGCGGCCTGGTGGTGGGGCTGCCCGGCCAACTGCCGCCAGGGTTGAGCGCTGAGGCGCTCCGACCAATTGAAGTGCTGCTGGAAGCGGCGGCTGTGGACGCCAGCTGGCGCCAGCTGATCGAGGCGGTGGCCCAGCAGTGCCACACCAGCAGCTTCCAGACCCTGCGCAGTGCCTTGCCGCCAGGTTGGCTGGGCAGCCGTAGTCAGCCCAAGGCGATTCGCCAACGCATTCACTGGCAGCTGGCCCTGATCCAGGACCCAGCCCCTGGTGAGGCCGCCTGCCAGCGGCTGGGGGAGCGCCAAAGGGCCCTGCTGGAGATGCTGAAAGCGCGAGGCGGCCAGGCACCGATGCGAGAGCTGTTCCAGCAGGAGGGGATCAACCAGGCGGTGGTGAAGGGTTTGGAGAGGCGAGGTCTGGTGGTTCGTCAGGCGCTACCTGAGGGTGGCCCTGCGGGACCGGTGTTGGCCAAGGGAGAAGTTGGCCAACCACTCACCCGCCCCCAGGCCGAGGCGGTGGCGGCAATCACCGCCGCCGCCGCCGGCGAGAGCCTGCTGCTCTGGGGGGTGACCGGTGCGGGCAAGACCGAGGTTTACCTGCAGGCAGCCGCCCACAGCTTGGCCTCGGGCCGCAGCGTGCTGCTGCTCACGCCGGAGATCGCCCTGGTGCCTCAGCTCCTCGACCGCTGCAGGAGCCGTTTTGGCCAGGGGGTGTTGGAGTGGCATAGCGGCGTGGCTGAGGCGGAGCGCATCCGTAGCTGGCGCCACTGCCTGAAAACGGCGAACTCCCACTGCCCCCACTCCCACTGCCCCCAGTTGGTGGTGGGTACCCGTTCAGCGGTGTTTCTGCCCCTGGCGGATTTGGGATTGATCGTGCTCGACGAAGAACACGACAGTTCCTATAAGCAGGAAAGCCCGATGCCCTGCTATCACGCTCGCAGTGTCGCCAGGCTCAGGGCAGAGCGCAGCGGTGCAAAGCTGCTGCTGGGCAGCGCCACTCCTTCGCTGGAAACCTGGCATGACTGCAAGGCCGGTTATACCAAATTGCTGCGTCTGCCAGAGCGGATCGCTGGCCGGCCCCTGCCCCAGGTGCGGGTGGTGGATATGCGCCACGAGCTGGCGGATGGCCATCGGCGGCTGCTCAGCCGCGCCCTGATGGGCCGACTGGAGGGATTGCAGCAACGCGGTGAACAGGCGGTGATCCTGGTGCCGCGCAGGGGTTATCGAGCCTTTTTAAGTTGTCGCAGCTGTGGGGAGGTGGTGCTCTGTCCTCATTGCGATGTGTCCCTCACCGTTCACCGCCGTGGCGATGGTCACGAGTGGTTGCGATGTCATTGGTGCGATTACAGAGCGGAAGCCAGTAAGCGCTGCGACCATTGCGGCTCGGAAGCATTCAAACCGTTTGGGGCCGGCACCCAAAAGGTGATCGAACAGTTGGCCAGTGAATTGGAGGGCCTACGGCTATTGCGTTTTGATCGAGACACCACCCGTGGCCGCGACGGCCATCGTCGATTGCTTGAACCATTCGCAGCCGGAGATGCAGATATATTGGTTGGTACGCAGATGTTGGCCAAGGGTATCGATCTGCCCCGGGTTACCCTGGCAGCAGTGCTGGCCGCAGATGGCTTATTGCATAGGCCAGATCTGCGTGCCAGCGAACAGTGCCTGCAATTATTGATGCAATTGGCCGGCCGTGCCGGCCGGGGAGAGCGTCCTGGGGAGATGCTTGTGCAGACATACAGCCCGGATCATCCGGTGATCCGCCATCTAATTGATGGACGCTATGAGCAATTTTTGGAGCAGGAATTGCAGTTGCGACGCCAGGGATCCCTGGTGCCTTTCAGCCGTGCTTGCCTACTTCGCTTGAGTGGACCAACCGCCAGCGCAACCGCCACCGCAGCCACCACCTTGGCGGAACGGATTCGCCCCCAGGTGCTTGCCGCTGGCTGGCTGTTGATCGGCCCGGCGCCAGCTCCGGTAAGCAGAGTTGCCGGCAAGAGTCGATGGCAGTTGCTATTGCATGGGCCCGGAGGCAGTGAGCTGCCTCTGCCGTCAGAGCTGATCCTGCGGCAAGGATTGGGTGCCAATATCAGCCTGACAATAGATCCAGATCCCCAGGAGCTTTGAGAATCTATTTTAGAATATAGGAATAAGAAATATTGTCCATAGCATCTCCCCATAAACTTTAAAAATTTATCCAAAGATATACGAATAATAAATTTGTCCAATGCATCGCCTTCAAGACATGAATCTCGCGGCCCGCTATGATACTACTAAGATCTAGAAGGATTGGAGTAGCACGACTTTTGTAGTGTTTATAAGATTGTGCTAATGTGGACCAATGCGATCCAGTGCTTCTACAACCTCGAAAATAGGTGGCTACTCGGATGCTGCAATGCTTTTTAAATCTCGAAAACAGGGGCTACTAGGTTAATGTGGTGCTTATATAGCATCACGAGAGCATAGAGCTAGCCGGCTGTTGCCGTGCTTATAGGGTTGCGAGAGTATTGAGCCACTTGGCTGCTGCCGTGCTTC
Organism: Prochlorococcaceae cyanobacterium; assembly: GCA_044375975.1. Lineage (GTDB taxonomy): Bacteria > Cyanobacteriota > Cyanobacteriia > PCC-6307 > Cyanobiaceae > UBA5018. Next base: position 23,189 of record JBILLQ010000017.1, on the reverse strand, counting down.
TAAGACCAAGTGAATAGGGATGCCTAGGATATTTAGAGCTGCTCTTTGGCCGAAGCGGCCACTTACGTATTAGCCGAAGCGGCCACTTACGTATTAGCCGAAGCGACCACTTACGTAATCTTGAGTGGCTTTCTGGCCGGGAGCATTAAAGATTTGTTCTGTATCATTATATTCAACAAGGTAGCCAACTTTGCCGGTGCCGCCTTCTACCGCTTCAGCATTAAAGAAAGCGGTCATGTCAGAAACTCGTACTGCCTGTTGCATGTTATGAGTCACGATGATTATCGTGTAGCTGCGCTTCAGCTCATGCATCGTCTCTTCGATCTTCAAAGTGGATATCGGATCGAGGGCTGAGCAGGGTTCATCCATCAAGATCACCTCTGGCTCAGTGGCAATGGCGCGGGCAATGCAAAGGCGCTGCTGTTGGCCACCAGAGAGGGCTAAGCCACTCTGTTTGAGTTTGTCTTTGCATTCGTCCCAGACAGCCGCCTTGCGCAGGGAACGCTCTACTAATTCATCCATATCGCCCTTGTAACCATTGATTCTGGCACCAAATGCAATATTTTCGTAGATGGTTTTCGGAAAGGGATTGGGTTTTTGAAACACCATGCCGATTCGGCGGCGCACCTCTACAGGGTCAATGCGCTTGTCGTAGAGGTCATAGCCATCAAAAACAACCCTCCCCTTCAAGCCGCACCCAGGGATCAAATCATTCATCCGGTTGAGAGCACGAAGAACTGTGCTCTTGCCACAGCCAGAAGGCCCGATAAATGCAGTAACTTTGCCGCAAGGAATGTCCATGAAGACATTTTTTACGGCTTCAAATTTTCCGTAGGAAATAGTTACATCCTGTAGCGACATGCAAGTGCCGGCCTGGGCGGTTCTAGATGACATCTGCTCCTGGAGGCTGGTGGTCATTGGTTTTGGGAGGAGGGGGAAGGAGATGGGAAAGATTGGATTTGAACTGCCAACTCAGGAGCGGGCCATTCGACTGAGCCAGCGTGCCAAGAGATTTGCCGCCAGTATCATCATAACCAACACAAATGAAGCCGCCCAGGCCAGGGAGTTCTGGGCCTCATAGGGCATGATGGCAAAATTGAATATAAGCACTGACATTGATGCAATCGGATTGAATACACCTTCTGGCCAAAAGGGTGAAAATAGAGCAGTGAATATTAATGGCGCTGTTTCTCCTGCGGCTCGGGCGATGGCCAAAACAATTCCCGTAGCAATTGGGGTGAAGGCGGCGGGCAGGGTAACTCTCATTATGGTCACAAATTTAGAGGCGCCTATGCCATAGGCTCCCCAGCGCAGCTCTTGGGGTACAAGCTTTAGTCCCTCATCGGTGGTTTTTATTACAGTGGGCAGCATTAAAACTGCCAGGGCAATGCCACCAGCTGCCGCACTGTAACTCTGATCAAAAAACACTCTAGTAGCTACGATTGCCCCATAGACAAAAACTCCACAAATAATTGATGGGACCCCAGCCAGTACATCATTGCCAAAGCGTATAAACTGGGCAAACCAGCCTCGATTAGCGTATTCGCAGAGATAGATCCCGCCGCCAACTCCCACTGGAATAGCCAAAAGAGAGGCGATTGCAGAGACTAAGATTGTGCCCACTATGGCGTTGCCAATACCGCCTCCAGTGAGGCCTGGGGCAGGAGGGAGCTGGGTGAACAGGCCAAGGCTGATAAGCTTGCCCCCCTGGATCAATACATAAACCAGCACCAAAAATAATGGCAGTACTGCTATTGAAGCGAAGATGCCAGCAATTAATGTGAACAGTTGATTTATTCTATTGCGGCGCAAGGAGGGGTCCCTGGTGAGCGGCCTGCGGTCGAAAAGCTGATCGCTGGAAAGATTTAGGTAAGAGGGGGTAGACATGGTTGGGGTTGTTGGCTCAATTTTAAATTAATAACGCAGGCTCAGGCGCCTTACGATCCATTGAGCGAAGACATTTACCGCAAAAGTAAGCACCATCAGAATCAATGCGGCATACATTAAGGCTGAAACTTGTATGCCATCTGCCTCCCCGAACTGGTTGGCCAGCATTGAGGCTATTGTATTGCCAGGAGATAGCAGGGAAAGGTTGAAATTTAGCGAATTGCCTATAATCATTGTTACGGCCATCGTTTCGCCCATCGCTCTGCCTAGGGCAAGCATCACCCCGCCGGTAATTGCCGAGACCGCTGAGGGGAGGATTACGCTAAAGATGGCGCCCCAGCGGGTTGTGCCCACTCCATAGGCCCCTTGGCGCAGTTCCGGGGGCACCTGGTTGAGGGCATCGCGGGAAATGGCTGTGATAATTGGTAGCACCATCACCACCAGAATTAAAATTGCCGGCGCCATGCCTGGTCCCTGGGGCACCGTGTTGAAGAATGGCGTCCAGCCAAGTAGCTGGTTGAGCAGATCCAGGACCGGCCTGATGGCCGGTTCCATCACGAAAATTGCCCATAGCCCTAGAACAACCGAGGGGATGGCCGCCAAAAGTTCCACCATCAAACCGATGGCTTCCCTGAGGGAAAGGGGGATCAGATCTTCAGTAATGAAGATTGCCGTGCCCAGGCCCAGTGGTACGGCGATCACCAGGGCCAACAGAGAGCTGACCAGGGTTCCGTAAATGGCCACAAGAGCACCGTATTGCTCGTTGACCGGATCCCAGCTAGAGGTGGTCAGGAAGCTGAAGCCAAAGTTGTGGAAAGCCTCCTCGGAACCGTGCAGCACGGTGAAGAAGATGCCGAGCAGCAACAGCGCCACCACTGATGCCAGGCATAATGTGAGTTGGCGAAAGCCCAGGTCCACCAGCTTTTCGCTCGGTGGTCGCCGACGGAGGGTGAACTGGTCAGCGAGCAGGGCGGGCGGGATGTCCGGCGTCATGCGGAATTCAGAGCTTGATGGCCTGATAACGCCAAGGCGTACGGCCAGGCTTTAATCTATGCACCCATCCACGGTAGATGTTTAAGTCTGGATTAACCTTTGTGGGGCCAGTACTTTGGGGCGCCAGCAGCGCTTGGATCGGTCAAGGCAATTTATGGGTGGACGTCCATGGGTCGAATAGTTGGCATCGACCTGGGCACCACCAACTCAGTGGTGGCTGTGCTAGAAGGCGGTCGGCCCATGGTGATTGCCAGTGCCGAAGGCGGTCGCACCACCCCTTCGGTGGTGGGTTTCAGCAAGGATCAGGAGCTGCTGGTGGGGCAGCTGGCGCGGCGGCAGTTGGTGCTCAACCCCCGCAACAGTTTTTCAAATCTGAAGCGCTTTGTGGGGCGCCAGTGGGAGGAGCTGGACGAGGGCAGCCTTTCGGTGCCCTACACCGTGCGCGCCAACTCCCAGGGCAACGTGCGTGTCGTCTGCCCGGCCACCGAGCGCGAATACGCCCCAGAGGAGCTGGTGGCCAGCATCCTGCGCAAGCTTTGCGATGACGCGGCCACCTATCTGGGCGAGCCTGTGGAGGCGGCGGTGATCACCGTTCCCGCTTATTTCAACGACGCCCAGCGCCAGGCCACCCGCGACGCCGGTCGACTGGCCGGCCTGACGGTGGAGCGAATCATCAATGAACCCACCGCTGCCGCCCTGGCCTATGGCTTCGACCGCAGCACCGTCAAGCGGGTGCTGGTGTTCGACCTCGGTGGTGGCACCTTTGATGTCTCCGTGCTGCGTATTGCCCAGGGCGTGTTCGATGTGAAGGCCACCAGCGGCGACACCCAGCTGGGCGGCAACGATTGGGATCGCCGCATCGTCGACTGGTTGGCCGATGGCTTCCAGCAGCGCCACGCCATTGATCTACGCCGCGATCGCCAGGCCCTGCAGCGGCTTACCGAGGCGGCCGAAAAGGCCAAGATCGAATTGAGCGGCGTGCAGAGCACGCCGATCTCGCTGCCCTTCATCGCCACGGCCGAGGCCGGTCCCCTGCATATCGAGACCAGCCTGGAGCGGGGCGGCTTTGAGGCCCTCTGCCCCGATCTGTTGGATCGCCTGCTGCGACCTGTGCAAAGGGCGCTGCGAGATGCCGCCCTGGCGGCCGAGGACATCGACGAGGTGGTTTTGGTGGGCGGTTCCACTCGCATGCCGATGGTGAAGCAGTTGGTGCGCACCTTGATCCCGCTCGAGCCCTGTCAGGCCGTCAATCCCGATGAGGTGGTGGCGATTGGCGCCGCCGTGCAGGCCGGCATCCTCACCGGCGAGCTTCGCGATTTGATGCTCAATGACGTCACCCCCCTCTCGCTCGGGCTGGAGACGATTGGCGGGGTGATGAAGGTGTTGATACCCCGCAACACGCCAATCCCCGTTCGCAAGAGCGATCTGTTCAGCACTTCGGAGTCCAATCAAAACTCTGTGGAAATCCACGTGCTCCAGGGGGAGCGCCAGATGGCCGCTGACAACAAGTCGCTGGGCCGGTTCCGCCTCTCGGGTATCCCGCCTGCACCCCGGGGTGTACCCCAGGTGCAGGTTTCCTTCGATATCGATGCCAACGGCCTGCTGCAGGTGTCCGCCACCGATCGCACCACCGGCCGTCAGCAAACCGTGAGCATCCAGGGCGGTTCCAACCTTGGTGAGGAGGAAATCGCCAGGTTGCTGGAGGAGGCTGAGCTGAAGGCCGCCGAGGATCGGCGTCTACGGATTGCCATCGATCGCCGCAATCGGGCCCAGACCCTGGTGGCCCAGGCCGAGCGGCGGCTGCGGGATGCCGCCTTGGAACTGGGACCCTATGGCGCCGAGCGCCAGCAGCGGGCCGTGGAGATGGCCCTGCGGGATCTCCAGGATTTGTTGCCGCTTGAGGAGAGCGGCCAGTCGGAGCCCGGGGATCTGGAGCTGGCTGTGAGCCAACTCCAGGAGGCCCTGTTCGGCCTCAATCGCCGCCTGCTCAGCGAGCGCAAGGTGGACAGCAACCCCCTGCAGGGTCTGAAGAACACCCTGGGTACGCTCAAGGACGAGCTGTTCTCCGATGACGACTGGGAGGACGACTGGGGTCGCTCATCGCCCGACCCCTGGGCCTCTCCGCCGGCCCGGAGAGCTGGCATTCGCGACCGCCTGGGGGGCTCGATCGATCCGAGAGATAGCTATGCCAGCGATAGATTTAGCGGTGACCGAGCCTCCGGGGCAACCGCCTATCAGCCCAATAACTATCAACCCAATAGCTATCAGCCCAATAACTATCAGCCCAATGAATATCAAGAGGGCAGGTCTCGGGTGGATGGGCCTCAGTCGGACAGATATCGGGCGGACAGGAACCAATCAAATAGTTCCTCGCTGGATCGCGATCGGCCGGATCGAGCTGTCTCCAGGGAGGCCGGGCGAATGTTGGATGAGGCGGGCCGCCTTGACCAGGAGCGACCTGGCCGCGAGCTGACCAGGCGAGAGACCTCTGGGCGTCAGCCTGGGCGTCAGGCAGGGAGTCAGGCAGGGGGGCAGGGGGGCTGGAATGATCCCGATCCCTGGGGTGATATTTGAGCGGCGTGGCCCCCTCCACCGATCAGAGCGATTACTGGGCAATCCTTGGGCTTGAACCCGGGGGTGATGCCGCTGCATTGAAGCGAGCCTTTCGCGCCCAGGCCCGGCGCTGGCATCCGGATCTCAATGGCAGCGATCCGGTGGCGGAGGAGCGCTTCAAGCAGGTGAATGAGGCCTATGCGGTGCTCTCCGATCCCAGGCGGCGTCAGGCCTGGGAGAGCGGCGCAATCGGATCGGATGCCGCCGGACTGGATCCATTTGCCAGCGGCTTCCCAGCCTTCGAGGACTATTGCGATGCCCTGTTTGGCGCTGGGCCAAGGCGGCGGGGCGGCAGCAGCGACCTGGGGGAGCCAGGGGCTGAAACCGCCTCTGAACCCGCCGATCCCAGGCCCTCTTCAGATGGCCATGGCTGGGACCTGAAAGGGAGGGCCGCCGATCCAGAGACAGCCTTTGCGCAGGCAGCTTTTGCTGAGGCAGCTGCGGGATTTACCGGGGTCACCCACGCGCCGCCGCCGCCGCCGCCGGTGATGGCGGCCAGTGATGCGGAGACCATCGTCTGCCTCACTCCAGAGCAGGCTTTGAGCGGTGCCCAGGTGGAGTTGGAGCTGCCGGATGGCACCTGCGTTGAGGTGTGGACGCCGCCCCTGGCCGGCGATGGTTGGCGGCTGCGGCTGGCGGGGGTCGCCCCCGGCGGCGCTGACCATTTTTTGCAATTGCAAGTACGCACGCCCGAGGGACTGCGCATCGATGGGCTGCGCGTTGACTACCAGCTGGAGTTGCTGCCCGCCGATGCGGTTTTGGGCTGCAGTGCCGTGGTGCCAACCCTGGCGGGTGCGGTCAAGTTGCAGGTACCGCCGGCCTCTTCCAGTGGTCGCCTGCTGCGGCTGCGTGGTCGCGGCCTGCAGTGGGGTGATCGCTGCGGCGATCAGCTGGTGGAGGTGCGCATCGTGGTGCCCGAGCAGCTCGATGACGACGAGAGGGCCCTCTACCGCCGCTTGCGGGAGTTGGCCGAGGACGAGGACCGCCGGCCCTGAAAAACCGCCAGCCAGCCGACTGACGCTGCATAGGGCTGATCGCCAGGCAGTTGGTGGCCCCTGCTTTGGGGCTGGCAGTTGGCAGTTGGCAGTTGGCAGTTGGCCGCTGATGGGCAGGTGTGGCGGTGACACACTGAATTGATCATGTTGTTTGGGGTTTGCCGTGGCTGTGCATGTGCTGCTCTTCGACGCAGGCAGCGACCAGGAGGGAATTCACTCCCTAGAGTTGAACGGTCACACCGTGGTGCTGCTGTTCGAAGCCCGCGATGATGCCGAGCGCTACGCCGGCCTGTTGGAGGCCCAAGACTTTCCCGTGCCAACCGTGGAGGCTCTGGACCTTGAGGAGATGGAATTGTTTTGCCGCGAGGCCGGCTATCAGGCCCAATTAGTGCCCTCTGGCTTCCTGCCCCAAAGCCAGGAGGATCGGCTTTTGATCGCTCCGCCTGAGCGCAACATGGATGTGAGCAACTGGCAGGAGCAGCAGTTGGCCGCCAGCGGCGGGGCCGGGACCGCCCGGGAGTCATCCGGGCCAGCCGCCAATTTGCCCGAGCGGCCAGCAGAACAGATCAGTTCTGGCGATCCGGAGCTGGAGGCTTTCAGGCGCCAGTTGGAGGGTTTGCTGTGACCAAGGCTGTTGTCGGTGATCAGGCTGTTGTCGGTGATCAGGCTGTTGTCGGTGATCAGGCTGTTGCCGCTGGTGATCGCGGCCATCTGCTCACCGAACAGGCCAATCCCCTCAGCGCCCAGCTCGACCAGTTAGCTACCGGCGAATTGGTGGACCTGTTTGTGGCCAACGATCTGGAGCCCCAGCGGGCCGTGGCCGCCGCCGCCGCCCAGCTCGCCCAAGCGGTGGATGCCATCGCCGAGCGCCTGGCGGCCGGCGCCCGGCTCTTTTATCTAGGGGCTGGCACCTCCGGTCGTCTCGGGGTGTTGGATGCGGCCGAATGCCCGCCCACCTTCTGCAGTGACCCCGAGCAGGTGCAGGGGGTGCTGGCCGGCGGACCCGCCGCCCTGTTGCGCAGCTCGGAGGGATTGGAAGATCGGGCCGAGGCCGGCTGGGCCGATCTACAAGCCCGCGGCTTTGGCCCGGGCGACTGCCTGGTGGGCATCGCCGCTGGGGGCACCACCCCCTACGTAATTGGTGCTCTGGCCCAGGCTCAAGCCATTGGCGCCCTGACCATCGCCCTGGCCTGCGTACCCAGCGAACAAGCGCCGATGCCCTGCGCCATCGACATTCGCCTGCTCACCGGAGCGGAGCTGCTCACCGGTTCCACCCGTCTCAAGGCCGGCACCGCCACCAAGATGGCGCTCAACATCCTCTCCACCGGCGTGATGGTGCGGCTGGGCAAGGTGCATGGCAACCGCATGGTGGATGTGGCAGTAACCAACAGCAAGTTGGAGGATCGGGCCCTGCGCATCCTGCGGGACCTGGCTGGGCTGGAGCGGCAGCCCGCCAGGGAGTTGCTGGACCAGGCGGCGGGCTCGGTGAAGCTGGCCCTGTTGATCGCCGCCACCCAGCTGCACCCAAGCGCTGCCCGCGCTGCCCTGGAGCGCCATGGGCCGTCGCTGCGATCCACCCTGCTGGCCCTGCAAAGGCCGGCCGATCCCAAGCTCTAGCCCCCGGTGAACCGGCTGACCGGGCCCAGGAGGCGGCTCAACCGATCTTTGGGGAGATGCTCCGGGGAGATGCTTCGGGGCGACTGGATCAGCCCTTTCATCTAGGGATGCTCTTCAGCCTGGCGCTGTCGTTGAGCCCTGGCTATCTGCCCCGTCTATTCGCCCTGATAGGCACCCCAGTAGGGGCTGGTGAATAGGTCGATGCGGCGGCGACATTCGGCCGGCACCTGCTCCTTAGGGGTCATCAGGGCATTGCGCAGGGCCTGGTGGGAGCTGCTGGTGGGACGGATGGTGCCCACCCGTTCAGCGGTGGCCCGCACGATTGTCTGGGCCAGGGCGGCGTTCCTGCGCAGGTTCTCGATCACCATCTCCACTGTGACCGCTTCGTGGTCCTGGTGCCAGCAGTCGTAATCGGTGACCATCGCCAATGTGGTGTAGGCGATCTCGGCTTCGCGGGCCAGCCGGGCTTCGCTGTGGTTGGTCATGCCGATCACGGCACAGCCCCAACTGCGGTAGAGCTCGGATTCGGCGCGGGTGGAAAAGGCCGGACCCTCCATGCAGAGGTAGGTGCCGCCGCGATGCAGGTTGCGATCAGCCGGCATCAAGCTCTCGCCCACGTCGGCCAGCACCCTGCTCAGCACCGGGCAGAAGGGATCGGCCAGGGTGACGTGGGCCACGGCACCCTGGCCGAAAAAGCTCAGGGGCCGCTGCTGGGTGCGGTCGATGAATTGATCTGGCACCAGCATGTCCAGCGGCTCATGCTGGGGCTGCAGCGAGCCCACGGCTGACACCGACAGGATCCAGCGCACGTTCAAGGAGCGCAGGGCCCAGATGTTCGCCTGGTAGGGCACCTCCGTGGGGGAGAGGCTGTGGTGGCGGCCGTGGCGGGCCAGAAACACAACTTCCAGATCCCCCAGGCGACCGAGTCTGAGGCTGTCTGAGGTCGGGCCGTAGGGGGTGTCCACCACGATCTCCTGGATATCCTCCAGGCCATCCATGGCATAGAGACCGCTGCCACCGAGAACGCCGAGACGGGCCTGGCTGAGGTCGAGACCGGGGCTAAAGCTCATCGGCGGCGGAACGGGGCGTTCCCGGTGAAACGGGAATAGTTCTACCGGACGGCAACGCGCATACTGGGAGCCGTTTGCCCCTAGCAGCAGTGACCAAGGCCGTGATGGATACCGATGCCGGCAGCATCGAGTTGGAACTGTTCGATACCGATGCACCCAACACCGTGGCCAACTTCGTGAAGTTGGCCAGGGAAGGCTTCTACGACGGCTTGGCCTTCCATCGAGTGATCCCGGGCTTCATGGCCCAGGGAGGTTGTCCCAACAGCCGCGAGGGTGCCCGCGGCGTGGCTGGTACCGGCGGCCCTGGCTACAAGATCAACTGTGAGATCAACAGCCAGAAGCACCAGGCCGGCACCCTGGCCATGGCCCATGCCGGCAAAAACACCGGCGGCTCGCAGTTTTACATCTGCCATGGGGCCCAGCCTCACCTGGATGGAGTGCACACCGTTTTTGGCCACACCGATAACCTCGATGTGGTGATGGCACTCAAGGGCGGCAGCCGTATCAACAAGCTGACCATTCAGGATTGATTTCCAGGGCTAAGCATTGCCCCTTGCCTAGCTCCATTTAGGTCTAACTCCATTCGAGCAGCAGCTCGGAATCCAGTCGCAGGGCTGAGATATCTGAACCCTTGGCACCCAGTTCGATCAGGGGGCGCCGTTGGGGTTCCAGAGCTGCGCTGGGATGGGCGCTGCGCTGGCCGTCGCTGGCCAGCAACAGGCTGACGCGGCTGGTGGCGGGCCAGTTCGCCAATTGCTCCAAGGCTGCCAGCAGGGCCTCCTTGGTCAAGGCGGCGCCGCTGAGTTGAATCGCCAACTGCGGTTGGTTGAGAAGGGCCAGCTGCCGCGGCTCTTCGTGGCGCTCCACCGCCAGGTCGCAGGATTTCGCCCAGGCTTCCAATGACTGCAGCAGGGCTAAGGGCTGGTCGGGCTGGTTGATAGAGCCCCGCCAGCCAAGCAGCGCCAGCGGCCCGCCGACCGGACAGCTGGGGCCCTTTTCCAGCAGGTGCCCCAATTTGGTGCGTTTCACCTGCAGGTAATTGGCGTTATGGAGGCCGGGGTCGATCACCAGGGGCACCCGATCTACCACCTGAATTCCATAGCCACCGAGGCCGGCAATTTTGCGCGGATTGTTGGTAATTAGCCTCAGCCGCTGCACCCCAAGGTCGCTCAGAATCTGGGCGCCTACGCCATAGTTGCGTAGGTCGGCGGGAAAGCCCAGACGTTCATTTGCTTCCACCGTATCTAGGCCAATATCCTGTAGCGAGTAGGCCTTGAGTTTGTTGATCAGGCCGATGCCCCTGCCCTCCTGGCGCAGGTACACCACCACGCCTTCTCCGGCCTGCTCGATCATGCGTAGGGCCGCCTCCAGCTGGGGTCGGCAATCACAGCGCAGGGAGCCAAAGGCGTCCCCCGTGAGGCATTCGCTATGCACCCTCACCAGCACGGGCCCGCTGGCGGCTTCTGGCTGGCCTTTGACGATGGCCACGTGTTCACTGCCATCCAGCCCGTTTATATAGCCAATAGCCTTAAAATCGCCAAAGGCGCTGGGTAGACTGGCTGTGGCCTGGCGGCGCACAAATCGTTCGGTGTCTAGTCGATAGCTGATTAGATCGGCGATGCTGATCAGTCTTAATCCATGACGCTTGGCATAGTCCATCAGTTGGGGTAACCGGGACATCGAGCCGTCGGGGTTCTGGATTTCGCAGATCACCCCGGCTGGATAGAGGCCGGCCAGGCGGGCCAGATCCACCGCCGCCTCGGTGTGACCAGCCCGTTTGAGCACTCCCCCGTCTCTGGATCTCAGCGGAAAGATATGGCCAGGCCGGCGTAGATCATCTGGCCGGCTATCGGGGTGGATCGCCACCTGGATGGTGCGGGCCCGATCCTCGGCGGAGATGCCGGTGGAGACGCCCTGCTCCGGGCCGGCATCCACGCTCACGGTGAAGGCGGTCTGGTTGTCATCGGTATTGCGAGTCACCATCAAGGGCAGGTCGAGGGCATCGAGCCGCTCGCCCTCCATGGCCAGGCAAATCAGCCCCCGGGCGTCGGTGGCCATGAAATTGATCTGCTGCGGCGTGGCGAATTGGGCCGCGCAGATCAGATCCCCCTCGTTCTCACGGTTCTCGTCATCGACCACCACCACCATCTCGCCGCCGCGAATGGCAGCCAGGGCATCTGGAATGGCGTCGAAGCGGATGGCCTCGCAGGTGCGCGTCACGGCAGGCGATCCCGGCCCAGGGGCCGATGGCAATGATCCTTTATAAATCCGGAGTTGTTCTGGGTTGGGCACCTGGGCATGGCCAGCAAGCAGGATGGGCTGAACCGGGAGCTGCCGCAACAGGCCAGGGGCCATCGGGTGGCGGTGATTGGCGCCAGCGGCTACGGAGGTCTGCAGACCCTGCGTCTGCTGCAGGGCCATCCCCTGTTCCAGGTGACCTTCCTCGGCGGCGAGCGCAGCAGTGGCAAGCGCTGGAGCCAACTGACTCCTTTCCTGCCGCTGCCGGGCGATCCGCTGGTGCAGAGTCCGGATCCCGAGGCGATCGCTGCCGCCGCCGATCTGGCGGTGCTCAGCTTGCCCAATGGTCTGGCGGCCCAGTTGGTGCCGCCGCTGCTGGAGTTGGGGGTCAAGGTGGTGGATCTCTCCGCCGACTACCGCTACCGCTCCTTGGCCCAGTGGCAGGAGGTGTACGCGGCCGAGGCCGCCCAGCTCACCCGCCAGGATGGCGAACTCTGCAAGCAGGCCGTCTATGGCCTGGTGGAGTGGGAGGAGGAGCGGATTCGCCAGGCCCGGCTGGTGGCGGCGCCCGGCTGTTTCCCCACCGCCAGTTTGCTGGCGCTGCTCCCCTTCCTCAAGCAGGGATTGATCGAGTTGGATGGCATCGTCATTGATGCCAAGACCGGCAGCTCCGGCGGTGGCCGCGCCGCCAAGGAGCATCTGCTGTTGGCGGAGGCTGGTGAGGCGGTAATGCCCTACGGCGTGGTGGGCCACCGCCACACCAGTGAGATTGAACAAATGGCCTCTCAGGTGGCCGGTCAGGCGATTCAGCTGCAGTTCACTCCCCATCTGATGCCGATGGTGAGGGGACTGCTGGCCACGGTGTACTGCCGACTGCGCGATCCCGGCCTCGCCGCCGAAGACTGCACCACCTTGCTGCAGGTTGCCTATCGCGATCGGGCCTGCGTGCAGGTGCTGCCGGTGGGCACCTATCCCTCCACCAAGTGGGTGCGCCAGACGAACCGGGCCCTGATCTCGCTACAGGTGGATCCGCGCACTGGCCAATTGATTTTGATGAGTGCGATCGATAACTTGATCAAGGGCCAGGCGGGCCAGGCGCTGCAGTGCCTGAATCTGATGGCGGGGTTGGATGGGGCCACGGGCCTGCCGCTACTGCCCTTCTATCCCTAGGCCGAGTCTCTGGGTAGACCTAGCCGCTGGGTAGGCCGAGCCGCTGGGCCGCCAGCATCACCGCCAGGGGCAGGATTTGATGTTCCTGGGCCAGGATCCTGGCCGCCAGGCTCTCCCGGTTGTCGCTGGCCAGCACCGGCACCGCCGCCTGGGCCAGGATCAAACCGGCATCCACCTGCTCGCTCACCAGGTGGGCGGTGCAGCCCGCCAGGGTCACCCCCGCCGCCAGGGCTTGGCCCACCCCATCGAGGCCGCGAAAGCTGGGCAGCAAGGAGGGATGGATGTTCACCAGGCGCTCGGGATAGGCGGCGATCAAGTTGGCGGTAACGACGCGCATCCAGCCAGCCATCACCACCAGGTCCACCTGAGCCGCTCCCAGGGCTGCCACGAGGGCCGCATCGAGAGCCTCTCGGCTGGCAAAGCCGCGGTGATCCACCAGGGTGCAGGGAATGGCCAGCCTGGCCGCCCTGGCCTGGGCAGGGCAGCCGGGATTGTTCACCAACAGCAGCACCACTTCGGCGGGCAGGCTGCCGCTGCGGCAGGCCTGCACCAGGGCCTCAAAGTTGCTGCCGTTGCCAGAGGCCATCACCCCGAGGCGCAGCCGCCGGCGGGGGCTTAGGGGGGCAGCCGTGACGGGTTCAGCGGTGGTGGAGCCGGGGAGGACAGCGCCAGCTCTGGAGGGGCCGGTGTGGGCGGAGTTTGTGGTTGCTGGCGCAGTGATAGTGCTTGCTGGTGCGGTGTTGGAGGCGGCTGGCGCAGTGTTGGTGCGTGCTAGCGCAGTGGATGGGTCGGCATAACCATTTAGAGCTGTTTGGGCTGTAAGGCTGTTGCCATTGCCGCTGCCCAGGGCTGCCTCTTCGCCTGCAGGTCCTGGGCAGTTGTGGGCTGTCTGTGCTGACGGCCACTGGATTGCCAGCCTTTGATCGCTAGGGTCGTTCAATGCCGGCTTTGGGCCATGTCCCACCTATCCATTTTGCCCACCGTGCTGCGCGATGCCGAGGGGCTGACAGCGAGCCTTGAGCATTTAGGCCACCATCCCATTCAGGGCGGCGAACTGGTGGGTTTCGCCGGCGAGCGCCACAGCGTGGCGGTGCAGGTCACCCTGCCGGAGGGCACCAGCATCGGCTGGGCGCGCCAGAGCGATGGCTCCCTTGCCCTGGTGGGCGACCTGCAGAGGCTCAGCCACTGCCGCTCCCTGCAGCTGCTGCTGTCCCAGTTGACCCGCGGCTACGCGGCCCACATGGCCCTGCGGGCTGCTCTTAGCCAGTTCCCTGGCGCCGAACTGCAATTGAGCGTCTGAGGATCCAGCTGCGGTGCCAGACATTTGCATTTCGCTAACCCAGCCCCACCGCCAGCTGGTGCAGGTACGGATCGCCGTTAAACCGCAGCAGCGGCGGCTAAGGCTGTCCTTGCCGGAATGGACCCCGGGCTCCTACCTGATTCGCCATTACGTGCGCCGGCTGGAAGGTTTGGAGCTATGGCAGGGGGATTGCCGTCTGCACCTGCAACGACGAGCTGTAGCTGGTTGGCAGGCGCAGCTCAACAGCCTGGAGCCGATCGAGATTCGTTACCAGCTGCTGGCCCCAGAGCTCACGGTGCGCACCAGCCAGCTCACGGCGGAGCACGCCTTTTTGGCCATGGCTGCTGTGGTGCTGGCGATTGAGGGGGAGCGCTGGAGTGCCCATCGCCTCAGCTTGGAGCTGCCCGCTGGTTGGCAGCCCTTTGTGGCGCTGCCCCAGCAACCAGATGGCAGCTGGATCGCCGCCGACTACGACCAGCTGATCGACACCCCGGTGGAGGCCGGTCCCCATCCCTGCCATCGCTTTGAGCTGGCGGGGGTGCCGCACCGCTGGGTGGAGTGGGGTGGCGACCTGGCCCGGGAGGATCCGGCCTGGCTCGATGACCTGGAGCAGCTCTGCCTGGCCTGTTGTCGGCTGATGGGGGTGGAGCGGCCGGCGGCCGACCACTACTTATTTGTGCTGCATCGCACCGCCAGTGGTTACGGCGGCTTGGAGCACGACAACGGCAGCGTGTTGCAATTCGGTCGGCGGGCCCTGGCAAAACCGGAGGGGCGGCGCCAACTGTTGCAACTGGTGGCCCACGAGTATCTGCACCAGTGGAATGTGCGCCGGCTGCGGCCCCTGGAGCTGGCCACCTACGACTACGACCAGGCGGTGGTGATCCCCAGCCTCTGGTTTGCCGAGGGGGTTACCAGTTACCTGGACCAGCTGCTGCCCCTCGCCGCCGGTCTTAGTGGCGAGGCGGAGCTGCTGGAGGATCTGGGCGCCGATTTGAGTCGCTATCTGCTCACCGCCGGGCGCCAGGTGCAAAGCCTCCAGGCCAGCAGTGAGGAGGCCTGGGTGAAGCTGTACCTGGCCGATGCCCACAGTGGCAGCAGCCAGGTGAGCTATTACCTAAAGGGGGCAATCTTGGCCCTGGTGCTCGACTTGCGACTACGCCAGCGGGGCTATTGCCTGCCGCTGGTGCTGCAGCAGTTGTGGCGCAGCCATGGGGCTATCGGCCGCGGCTATAGCCAGGCTGAACTGATCGCTGCTTTCGCCGCCCACGATCCGGAACTCAGCGAGCTGCTTCCCCTGTGGTTAAACAGCACTGAGGATCCGCCCATCGCCGCGGCTCTGGCGGTGGTGGGTTTGCGTTTGCAGCCCGAGATCGCCTCTGAACCCTGGCTGGGATGGCAATTGGAGGCCACCAACGCTGGCCTCACTTTGCAGAGGCTGCAGCGCGATTCACCAGCCCAGCTGGCGGGTTTATTGGTGGGCGATGAACTGCTGGCCCTCGATGGGGTGAGGCTGCGCAGTCCGGAGGATCTCACCCCCCTATGGGCTGCAGCCCCTTGGTGTAAGCCGCGCCAGTTGCTATGGGTGCGCGATGGGCTGGTGCGCAGTTGTGAGATCACAGCGGCGGCGCCAGCGGTGCAGCGTTGGCTGCTGCTGGTGGATCCCGAGGCCGAGCCGGCCAGTGCGGAACGCCGCGCCAGCTGGATCAGGCTGCAAAGGCCATGAGGTGGCCCCAGGCGCTGGCGGCGGCGGCGGCATTGAGCCTCGGCAGCATGGGCTGGCTGGCCAGGGATCTGAGCGAGCCCAGGGCCAGTAGTCGGCGGGAACCGAGCTTGATCGAGATGGTGCAGGCCCTGGGTACGCCGCCGGCGAACCTGGACCCCGAGCCAGAGCCCCGGGGTGGGTCGCGGTTGGCGCCGCCGCCAACTAATAAATGGCTATCCCCCTTGAAGCGGGCCTGTGGCCCCAGCGATCCAAAACTGGCGGCCCGCCTGCATCAGCTGCTGGCCAATCTGCCCAGCAAGGCCGAGCGGTTGGCGATCGACCCCTCCAATTTCGGCCCGCGCTACCGCCGCGACGCCTATGGCCAGCCGGTGGATCCCACCCCAAGGGTGGTGGTGATGCACGAAACGGTATATGGCATTCAGTCGGCGATCAATACCTTCACCACGGCCCATGCCAATGACGACGACCAGGTGAGTTACCACGCTCTGATCGGCGAGCAGGGCCAGGTGGTGCTGCTAATGGATCCGTTGCAGCGGGCTTTTGGGGCGGGCAACTCGGCCTTTAACGGCCGCTGGGTGATCACCAATCCCAAGGTTGGTGGCTCTGTGAATAATTTCGCCTTGCACGTGAGCCTGGAAACCCCTATAGATGGCGAGGATGACGACCCTGGCCACAGTGGCTATAAACAGGCCCAGTACGACGCCCTGGCGGTGCTACTGGCCCAGTGGATGGGCCGGTTCCCAATCCCCTTCGACCAGATCACCACCCATCGCGCTGTGGACCTGGGCGGCGAGCGCGCCGATCCCCGCAGTTTCGACTGGTCTCAACTGCAGCGACGCCTGCATAGCCTGGGCCTGCTCTGTTGAGAGCTTGCGCCTCTACCTCTTGGCGCCTCTACCCATTGGCGCTGGCAAGCATTCTTATTGGTGAGCCTTCTGGATTGCCTGGGGCTGCCGCTCAAATCAATGGGGTGATCGGCTGCTTGCGATCTCCAAACAAGACCGCATGTAGTTCCGGGTCATCCATGGACCGCAGGATGCGGCGGGGGTAATCGAGTTTGCCGTTGTGCAGATAGGCAAGGGTGGCGATGCCCTTGGCATCGCGGGGGCTGCGGCTGGCCTGGAGCATCCGGCCTTGCGGCAGGCCCAGATCGCGGCTGAGGCGGGCGAACTTGCCCACCAGCACGCGCACGTTGGTGTCGGGATCAAGCAGCAGCTCGCGGGCTGCCGCCAACTGCTCGGGGCTGGCATCCGCCGCCAGCAGGCCCTGATGGATCAGTTCGCCCACCCCCAGTTGGGCGGGCCCATGGGTGCTGAACAGTCCTGATCTGGCGGCAATAGGCAGGTCTTCGCCGGGTTTGGCGTGGCGCATCTCATCGAAGAGCACGGCCGCCACGAACACCGGGTTCACATGGCGGCGAGCGCTTTCTTGGCGAATCACCGGTCGCAGTTCCTCAATGCGAGCCAGGGTGTTGCTGCGCAGCGGTTGGAGCTGGTCGATGCCTTCGCTCAGCAGCTGGGTGAGGCGGGGCTGGGGGCCATGCACGCCAAAGCGCCTTTGCAGCTCCTGCAGCTCCACTGCTGAGAACTGCACCGGATCGCCGCCCTCGGCGCCGGGACGCCCGGCCTGGATCCCCATCGATCCCGCCGCGGAACTCAGCTGGGGCAGCTGGCGCTGGCTGAGGGGCAGTGCGGACAGGCAGGCACACGCCAGACCAATCAGCAGTTGCTGGCGGCTGATGGGCCAGTGCAGGATCGCTGGGCGGCGTTGGCTAAGCCCAGCCGGGGGATGGCGGTCGACGGCCTTGATCCCCGGGTAAGCCCCCTGGGAAGCTTTCTCCAGGCAGATGAGTTTCTGGCAAGCCCTTTGCAGTTTGCCCAGGGCTTGGCAGCCGCCCAGGAACCATTGGGCTGGGATGCTGGCCAGGTTGGGAAACGGTGACGACAAGGGGTTGGTGGGCAAGGAACTGCAGTGGCAGGCCTGGTTGCAAAGAATTTGCTTTGCCGGGCTCAGCTAGGCAAGGAGGGGAGGTTGGCTTCGAGGCAGTGGCGAGGAGGCAGTGGCGAGGAGGCGGTGGCGAGGAGGCGGTGGCGAGGAGGCGGTGGCGAGGAGGCGGTGGCGAGGAGGCGGTTGGCGAGGAGGCGGTGAGCTGGAGGCCGTTACCAGGAGGCGGTGGGCTGGAGATGCTGGCCAGGGTGAGCTGGGCAGGGATTGGCGGGATTCCTTTTGCCCAAGCAGCTTGGGCAATCAGCTTGGGCAAGCAGCGGAGCAAGCAGCCTTCTCCTGGGGCAGCCAGCCAGGGGGGCATTTCCTAGAGCGAAAACCGGTTCCAGCCGAGAGCCGGTTCAATTTTTTGAACTCGGTCAAGGTTGGGCTGTGCCAGGAAGAACTTCCAGTGTTGTTACGAAAGTTACCGGAGCCGCAGATCGCTTCAATTTTAAGCAAGATTGCGGAGCTCAGCTGCCCAGGCCAACCGGCAAGCCAATTGTCTGTCGATTTGGGCTCGGCAGGGAGCACTAATCGCTTTAGGTTCGCCGCAGCGATTTTCCGCCGCCCCGCCCATGGCCGTAGCCGACGACGTGCTCGCAAGCTTCAACGCAGCAGATCCGGCCACCCAGTGGCGGCGTTTTGAGCAACTGCTCTGGTTTGACGAGGGCCTTGGCATCTGGCTGGATGTCAGTCGTATGGATATGGGGCCAGCGCAGCTGCAGGAGTTGAGACCCCGGTTTGCCAAGGCCTTCGAGGCGATGGCGGCTCTGGAGGCCGGGGCGATCGCCAATCCCGATGAGCAACGCCAGGTGGGCCACTACTGGTTGCGCCAGCCAGAGCTGGCGCCAGATCCCCAAGCCGGCCAGCACATCCAGCAGGAAATCCAGCGCATCGAGCAGTTTGGCGCCGCCATCTGTGCCGGTTCCCTCACCAATGCCGCCGCTGCTCGCTTCACCGATGTGCTATGGATCGGCATTGGTGGTTCAGGCCTCGGCCCGCTGCTGATCACCAGGGCCCTGCGGGATCCAGGGCGGGGCTTGCCATTCCATTTCTTCGACAACGTCGATCCAGACGGCTTCAGCCGCACCCTGGCGGGCTTGGCTGGTCGCCTGGCTACCACCTTGGTGGTGGTGGTGAGCAAGTCGGGAGGCACTCCCGAGCCCTACCTGGGCATGCGGCAAGCCCGCCGGGCGGTGGAGGCAGAGGGCGGTAGCTGGAGCGCCCAGGCCGTGGCTGTAACCATGCTGGGCAGCAAGTTGGATGCCACCGCGGCGGCCGAGGGCTGGCTGGCCCGTTTTGACATGTTCGACTGGGTGGGTGGCCGCAGCAGCGTCACCAGTGCTGTGGGCTTGTTGCCCGGGGTTTTGGTCGGGGCCGACATGGGCGGCTTCCTGGCCGGGGCCGCGGCGATGGATGTCTGCACCCGGGCCCCCAGCTTGGAGAGCAATCCAGCCGCTCTGCTGGCCGCCGCCTGGTACGCAGCTGGCGAGGGAAGCGGCCGCCGCGACATGGTGGTGCTGCCCTATCGGGACCGGTTGGAACTGTTCAGCCGCTATCTGCAGCAGCTGGTGATGGAGAGCCTGGGCAAGAAGCTGGATCGAGCTGGCCAGGTGGTTCATCAGGGCCTGGCCGTGTATGGCAATAAGGGATCCACTGATCAGCATGCCTATGTGCAGCAATTGCGGGATGGGGTGGATAACTTTTTTGCCAGCTTTATTGAAGTGCTGGAAGATCCCGCCGAAATTACCCCAACTGATGGTGAAGTTCCAGCTGATTTTTTGAGTGGTTTCCTGCAGGGTACCCGCTCGGCCTTGATGGAGGGTGGCCGCCAGTCGCTTTCGATCACGCTGCGGCGCCTGGATGCCACCAGCCTCGGCGCCCTGATCGCCCTGTTCGAGCGGGCGGTGGGGCTCTATGCCGAATTGGTGAATGTGAACGCCTACGACCAGCCGGGGGTGGAAGCCGGCAAAAAGGCAGCGGCCGGCATCTTGGAGTTACAGGCCAAGCTGGAGGTTGTGCTGGCCGATGGTGGGGCCCGCAGCCTTGAGGAGTTGCGGCAGTGCCTAGCACTCGAGTCGCCGGAGCCCCTGTTCTGGATCCTGCGCCACCTCTGCGCCAATGACCGTGGCTATCAGGCCACAGGCCAATGGGGCCAGCCCTCATCGCTGCTGTTCAGTCGCGGCTGAACTCCATTGTCTTGACTGAGGTTATTTGCAGTAGTGGCTCCAGCCTGGTAATTACGCCAGGCTGATAACCTCCCGAGGCTGATAACCTCCCGAGGCTGATAACCTCCCCAAGCTGATAACCTCCCCAGCTGATAACTGCCCCCTGCTGTTAAAGACTAAAGCCTGCTAATGACCCCAAGCTGCTAATGGCCTTAGGCTCGCAATGGTTTAACGCTGCTAATGCCCCTAAGCTGCAAATGGCCCTAAGCTGCAAATGGTCCTAAGCTGCAAATGGTCCCAAGCTGCAAATGGTCCCAAGCTGCAAATGGTCCTAAACCAGCAATGTCCCCAAGTCAAGCCCCTTTACAATCCGGTCACAAAGCCTGAAAATGTGACCTCTTGATGTTCGTCCTCGCTAGGGATTGTCACTCACTAGTGATCGAAAAAGAGTAGGGTTCGCGACGCACTGGGTTGTCACACTGATTGGTGATCCAGACCCAGTAGTGATCGAGACAGACAGAACGGCCGGCTTGTATCAGAACACCTCCACTCCCCAATCACTTTCCATGGCCGACGCAATCGCCTTAAGCCGCAGCTCGACGGATCAATTGGCCGCAGATCTGGCGGAGTCGATGCGGCGGCATCTGTTCTTCAGTCAGGCAAAGTCGCCCTCTTTGGCCACCTCCTATGACCACTACATGGCCCTGTCCTTGGCGGTGAGGGATAGGCTGTTACAAAACTGGGTGGATACGGCTGAGACCTACACCCAGCGGCAGGTGCGCACGGCCAGCTATCTCTCGGCTGAGTATCTGCTCGGGCCCCACCTGGAGAACAACCTGGTGAATCTGGGGCTGCGTCAGGCGGCCAGCCAGGCCTGCGGCCTGTTGGGAGTTGAGCTGGATGCCCTGATCGCCCAGGAGCCCGAACCCGGCCTCGGCAATGGCGGCCTTGGCCGCCTGGCGGCCTGCTTCCAGGAATCCATGGCCAGCTTGGAATTACCGGCTATTGGCTATGGAATTCGTTATGAATTTGGCATCTTTCGCCAGCAAATTGGCCACCATGGTCAGCAGGAGATGGCCGATCACTGGTTGGCCCGCGGCAATCCCTGGGAGGTGGTGCGGCCAGAATGGTGCTATCCGGTGCGCATTGGCCAAAACACGGTGATGGGCATGGCCTATGACACGCCAATCTTGGGCTATGGCGTACGCACGGCAAATACCCTGCGTTTATGGTCTGCTATTGCTGAAGACTCCTTCGATTTTGCCTCGTTTAACGCTGGTGATTACAGCCGCGCTGTCCAGGCGAAGATCCAGTCGGAGACCCTGTCCAAGGTGCTCTACCCCAACGATGAGTTGGATCAGGGTAAGCGGCTGCGCCTCTCCCAGCAAATTTTCTTTGTGAGTTGTTCGCTCCAGGATATGTTCCGGATCCTCAGGGGTCAAGGACTCAATCCTGCTGAGTTTCACCACAAATTTGCGGTGCAGCTCAACGATACCCACCCGGCGATTGCCGTAGCCGAGTTAATGCGCCTTTTGCTGGATGAATATCGGCTGGGCTGGGATGAGGCCTGGGAAGTGACTACCGCCAGCCTTAGCTATACGAATCATACTCTTTTGCCCGAGGCCCTGGAAACCTGGGGAGTGGATTTGTTTGAGCAGCTGCTGCCGCGTCATTTGGAAATTATATACGAGATTAATTCTCGCTTCATGCGTTTGGCTCGCCTGCATTACCCAGGTCAGCCGGCATTGCTGAGTAGGCTCTCCTTGATTCAGGAGCAACCCCAGCGGCGAGTACGTATGGCTCACCTGGCGGTGGTGGGCTGTCACCACACCAACGGTGTGGCTGAATTGCATAGCCAGTTGTTGCGCGAGCAGCTGTTTGCCGATTTTGCCAATCTTTGGCCTGAAAGGTTCACCAATGTAACCAATGGGGTCACCCCTCGCCGCTGGTTAGCAGTGGCAAACCCCGGCCTGGCCGCCCTGTTGGATGAGCTGATCGGAGACCACTGGGCCCGCGATCTCGATGCCCTCAGTTTGCTGCATAGCCATATCGATGATAGCGGTTTTCAACAGCGCTGGTGTCAGGTGCGCGACCAGGGTAAGCAGCGTTTGGCTGGCTATATCCATAGCCAGCTGGGCCTGCTGGTGGATACCAATTCTCTTTTTGATGTGCAGGTGAAGCGCATCCATGAATATAAGCGCCAACACCTGGCGGCTTTGCACATTGTGGAGCGCTACATGCGCCTTCATGCCGGCGAAGATCTGCCACCGCGCACTTATATTTTTGGTGGCAAGGCAGCCCCAGGCTATGCCATGGCCAAATTAATCATACGCCTGATCGTGGGCATAGCCGAAATGGTAAATCTAGACCCGGCAGTGAGGGGCCGCATCCGGGTGGTATTTGTTCCTAATTTTAGCGTTAGCCTCGGGCAGATAGTTTATCCAGCGGTGGATCTCTCTGAGCAAATCTCCACCGCTGGTAAGGAGGCCTCAGGTACGGGAAACATGAAGATGGCCTTAAATGGTGCGGTAACTATTGGCACCCTAGATGGGGCCAATATAGAAATTCGTGAACGGGTTGGGGCTGAAAATTTCTTCCTGTTTGGTCACACAGCCCAGGAAATTGAGACCCTTAGTTGCAGTGGGTATCATCCAATGCCTTGGCTTGACAACGACCCGATTACCAAGTCTGCTCTTGATCTGATCGGCTCAGGTCATTTCAGTGATGGTGATCGCGATCTCTTCTATCCACTATTGGCCAACCTTACTAGCAAAGATCCCTTCAAGGTGATGGCCGATATTGGCGATTACCGCCGCGCTCAGGCCGAGGTGGACCAGGCCTGGCAAGATAGCAGTCGTTGGTCACGCATGTCGATCGGCAACACTATGGGGTGTGGCTTCTTCTCTAGCGATCGTTCGATTCGCGACTATGCCGAACGAATTTGGAAGCTCCCCGCTGTGCCCGTCCAAGTTTGATCACACTATGTTAAGCCATCAGCCTGATCAAGAATAAGGAGCTAACTTGAAAGACATCTAAAGACGTTTGATTCATAGCATATAGCAGGAGAAAATTTTCGATGACAAATTAATTGTCATGCGTTGAGGAGACGCTGGAGCACCGCGATTTCGGCGACATAGCCAGATCAGAGCCCTTGCGGCAGCATTTTACGGCAGCTGTGCTCCATTGCTCCTGACTAGAGCTTTCCAGGGCGCCTATAAATTTTTTGATTATTGCGTTCATTCCGTATTTAGATTCCATTTTTATTTCCCTGCTATTTCTAAGGTATTGCCGGCTATTTTGGTTCTTGCCTTGCTGCCTGTCTTGCTGCCTATCTATCTATCTATCTATCTATCTATCTATCTATCTATCTATCTATCTATCTATCTATCTATCTATCTATCTATCTATCTATCTATCTATCTATCTATC
>JBILLQ010000109.1:0-6469 GCA_044375975.1 Prochlorococcaceae cyanobacterium | reverse complement strand
CTTATCGCTTCAATCGCCGTTTTAATCTGAAGGGTTTGCTGCAGCGTCTGCTCATTGCCTGCATCGGCAGCAGACCGCGGCCAGAGCGCCTGCTCCGGTCTGCGGAGTTTTGTTGCTGATCAGGTCTGATCTTGGCGTTAAGCAGCACAGAGAGCCACCCACGCCACAAGTGTTGCGGCCGGGGCCCGGCTGCTTAACCTCTCGACCAAGACCTGCTCGATCTAACCCTGTTGACGACGGATCAAGACTTTCACGCAGCCACCAAGCACGTTGATTTCAGGCTCTGTAACTCAGGCTATGGAGCTCAGGTTGATGGTTAATCCTTGAAGCGCCCGCGCCCGCGCTCGTTGTCGCTCTGCAGGGGTTACCGCCAACGGACGCAGGGCCAGCCGAACCGCAACAGCTCCGGATCCAACTGTGCTGATGGCTGATGATCTGGGGCCGGTGCGAGGAAATCCCGCAAGCAAGCTGGCCGGATCTGGAATAGGTTGCTGGGGAATTGATCGTTTTGCTGCGCGATGAGCGCGATCTTCATCAGCCACAGCCATAAGGACAACGCCTGGGCTGAGCGCATCCGGGACTGGTTGCTCGACGAAGAGAAGCAGCGGCAAGAGGAACAGCGCTACCTCTCTTTGTTTCTCGATATCGATGAGGAGAGCGGCATCGATGTTGGCGAGCGCTGGCGTGAACAGTTGTTTGAGCACCTGCAGCTATGCGCGGCGGTGGTTGTGATCTGCAGTGAGGCCTATGCCTCTTCTCAGTGGTGCCTGGCAGAGCTTGGAGTGGCGATGGCCTCGGGCAAGTTGGTGTTGCCGGTGCGGATCGATACGAGCCCACTGCCGAAGCTGTTGAGCGAAACCCAGGCCACGGCGCTGGCGGTGATCGATCTGGAGCAGGGATCGGCGGCGGGCTGGGGGCGTCTGCAGAAGGGGCTGGAGCCGTTGAGCTGGCAGATGCGCCAGCCCTGGCCGCCTAAGGAGCCCAACCCCTCCCCGTTTCCCGGCCTGGACTGTTTCGAGAGGAAGCACGCGGCGGTGTTCTTTGGCCAGGAGGTGGTGCGCGAGAAGCTGTTGGCGGCGATCCGACGGCTCCCGGCGCGGCAATCCCGGCTGCTGTTGATCCTTGGGGCCTCAGGTTGCGGCAAGTCGTCGCTGCTGCGGGCGGGGGTGATGCCCTGGTTGGCAGCTGCCGAACCTGGACGCTGGATTGTTTTGGAGCCCTTCCGGCCGGAGCAAAAGCCGTTCGATGCGCTGGGGTTTGCGCTGGCCCGTGCCCACGAAAACCTGAAGCAACCTGCGCCAGCCGAACCGGCGCGCACAGCGGCGGCTCTGGAGCAGCAGCTACGCCGCCTGAGGCTTGCGGCGGGCCAACAGGAGGCTCGGATTGTGATCGCGATCGATCAGTTTGAGGAATTGCTGGCGCGTGAGGAGGGCCGAGGGGATGGCGCCGGCAAGGAGGCCGATGCCTTTCTGACCCTGCTGGCGGAACTGCTGGCGCAGAAGAACAGTCAGGTGCTGATCCTGGCGACGCTGCGCTCCGATTTCTACGGCTTGTTGCAACTGCATCCCAGCGCCCTGCACCGCCGTGCGGGAGATCCAATTCCGCTGGGCCCGCTGGATGTCGCTGGCTTTCGGCAGGTGATCGAGGGCCCCGCCCGGCGGGTGGGAATGCGGCTGGAGCCGGGGCTGAGCGATCTGCTGGTGCGCGACACCGCCACAGGCGACGCGCTGCCTTTGCTGGCGTTCACCCTCAGCGAACTGTGGGAGCTGCGAGACGGACGGCCGCGGAGCGGCAGGCTCACGGTGGCGCACTACATCACCCATGGCGGCCTGGATGGTGCGGTGCAGCGCAAGGCCGATGAGGTGCTCGCCACCAGCGGCGCCACGGAGGAGGAGATCGAGGCGCTGGAGAGAGCCTTCATCGATCATCTGGTGCGTCTCACCAGCGACGGCCAAGCGGCCAAGCAACCGGCGCCACTGGAGGCGCTACCGCCGGCCAGCCTGCGGCTGGTGGGGTTGTTTGTGGAGGCGCGGCTGTTGGTGGCGGGCAAGGGCCGCGATCGCGACGCGGTGGAGATCGCCCATGAAGCGCTGCTGCGCACCTGGCCCACCTTGGTGATCTGGATCGACAAGGGCCGTGAGGCGCTGCTGCAACGGCTGCGGGTGCGGCGCCTGGGCGAAGATCTCAACGCGAAGGCAGCTGAGCGGGAGCGGCGGCAGGCCTTGGAGCAACTGGCGGCCCTGGCGGCCAGTGGCGGCCTTGCAGCCCAGGCGGTGGAGCGGGAGGGCGCCCAGCCCCTGGCGCATCTGCTGGCCGCCGCGTCAGCCCCGCAGGTTGACCGTCAGGAGGCGGCCCTGGTGCTGGCGCTGATCGGGGCCGAGCAACCGCTGCGGGATTGCCTGGGCGATACGGAGGCCCCTGTGGCGGTGCGGCGGCGGGCGGCGGAGAGCTTGGGGCTACTGGCCAAGCGCAGCGACGACAAGACGCAGCGCCAGCGGATCGCCGATGAGCTGGAGGGCTGGCTGCGCGGCTATGCGTTGGATTTGTGGATAGAGGAGGTAAGCGAGCCCTCCGCAGTGGCTGCGGCCTGGGAGGCAGCCCAGCGACAGGTGGCTACCCAGGTGGCGCAGGCCCGCGCCACCGGCCAACTCGGGAAGCTGAAAGAAGCGCAGCTGCTCCAGATGATTCGCGAGGCCGAAGAGCAGATCGCGCAACAGGAGCGATGGGCGATGGGGCAGTCTCCCGGCTGGGCGGAGCACGACGCCCTTTTACCCCTGCTGCAGGGGGCATCACGTGGCCTGCAACTGACGGCCTCGGCCGACCTTCCTCTGTTGGGCAGCGGCCCTGGCCGGTTGGTGCCGATGCTCACGCTCACCGCGCAAGAGGAAGACACTGCTCTGCGGATCCGCAGCGAGGTGGTGGAGTGTGAGCTGTGGAGGCTGCCGTTGCCGAGCGGCGAACAACTGGAGCTGGTGTTGGTGAAAGGCGGGAACTATGGGATCGGTTCGCCAGCTGAGCAAGCGGGCCGCGCCGTGTATGCAGAGGAGCGCTTCCGGCAGAAATGCGAGGGAGTGGACGTGGAGGCGTTGCGGCAGGTGCAGCTTGTCAGCTATGCGATGGTGCGTCACCCGATCAGCCAGGCGCAGTGGCGTGCGGTTGTCGAGGGGATGGCACCGGAGCAGCGGGGGCAGCTGCAGGCCACTCCAGGCACCTTTCGGGAGGAGGAACACTGGGAGCGCTACGGACAACCCGGCGCCTTACCGGTGGACAGCGTCAGTTGGAACCAATGCCAGCAATGGCTGGAGGCGCTCAATAGTTGGCTGGCCTGCCAATGGCCTGATTGGGCGGAACAGCATCCAGGGCTGGGTTCACAAGCGCTGCAGCTGGCTTTGCCGAGCGAGAGCCAATGGGAGGTGGCCTGTCGGGCAGGCTCTGCCACGCCGTTCCACTTCGGCTCCACCCTGGATCCGAGCTGGGCTCGTTACGACGCGACCTACACCTATGGCAGGGGCCGGCGGGGGGATTATCAAAAACGTCCGGTGCCGATCGGCTTCTTTGGCTTGGTGAACCGCTGGGGCCTGGCGGAGATGCACGGCCAGCTGTTGGAGTGGTGCGGCGACCAGTGGCATCGCAGCCCAATTCGCGAGGACCTCGGTAAACGGCGTGGCTGGTTTGGTGGCGGCGGAACGACACAGGAGCTGTTGGATGGCAGAGCCCTGGAGGGGCCTGACCCCGGGCTGGCGGAGGTGCCCAGAGAACAAGAAATGAGGCTGCTGCGTGGGGGCTCGTGGATCAGCAGTCCGCACTTCGCCCGCGCCGCCTTCCGGCTCAGCAACCTCCCGGCCGTCGTCCTCACCGACGTCGGCGTCCGTCCCGGCTGTTTCTCTCCCCCAGGATTGCTTCTTAGCTCTTAAGCCCTTAATCCCTTAGCACTTTGGCTGTTTTTTAACCCTTGGCTGTTGGATTGGGGGCTGTTGGCTGTTGCGGGAGGGCGCCGCAGGCGCCTCAAATTATTTTTTATTTCGCTCCAGCTGCTCCAGCGCCAAGAGCGTCTAGCTTGAGATTGAGGGCGGGTCGTCCAGCTGCTGCGTGGGGGCTCGTGGATCAACAATCCGCACAACGCCCGCGCCGCCTTCCGGAACAGCAACCACCCGGCCAACGTCAACACCAACGTCGGCGTCCGTCCCGGCTGTTTCTCTCCCCCAGCACCCTTCACCGTCAGAGCCGCTGGAAGTGATTCCAACGGGAGTGCACGAAGGGTCCAGACCCGCTCCGGTGATCGGCGATCCCGGTAGATCCGGCCTGAACCGGCCCTGCCGCCGCTTGATCCGCACAGCTCCGGCCCACTGCCCCAGGCCCCACCGCCCCACGGCCTCAGACCTGGGTTGCCCGGTGGGCTTTCTCTCTGAGCCTTTAATCATGCTCGCTGCTGCCAAACTGCAGACCCTGGGCTGCGCTGTCCCGCCTGGACGGCTGGCCTGGAGCCAGGGCGATCGGCGGCCAAAGCATCCGCCAGGATTAGCCCATGACCCTGGAAGCTCCTCCCCCACTGCCGCAGTTGATC
The DNA here is from genome assembly GCA_044375975.1 of Prochlorococcaceae cyanobacterium. Lineage (GTDB taxonomy): Bacteria > Cyanobacteriota > Cyanobacteriia > PCC-6307 > Cyanobiaceae > UBA5018. The sequence continues at coordinate 1,905 of JBILLQ010000109.1, read as the reverse complement.
GACGGCCCCGCTGACGCCCCAGCCACGCTGCTATTCGCCCATGGCGCCGGGGCGGCGATCGCCGGCAGGGTGGCCAGCCTGCTCATTGATCAGCTCGCCGCTAGCCCTGGGGTACAAGGCTGTCTGTGCTTTGGCTATCCCTTTCATCCGCCCGGCAGCCGCTAAGCCTGCGCACCGAACACCTGGCCGCATTGCAAAGCCCCACCCTGATCCTGCAGGGGGAGCGCGACCCGTTCGGCAAGCTTCAGGAGGTGGAGAGCTATGCCCTCTCGGCCCAGGTGCAGCTGCAGTGGATCACCAGCGGCGACCACAGTTTCAAGCCCACCAAGAGCTCTGGAAACAGCGAGGCGCAGAGCTGGGCTACGGCTCTGGCCCATGGCGATCAGTTCATCCGGCAGCTGATTAGCCCTTGATTACTATGACTTGCCTCTTGGCTAGCAAGGTAGGCACCATTTTGATTCGAGCCTGATTCAGAAAGCCTTGAGGTGAGCGGTAACGTTATCCCCTCACATCACATCACATCCCCTCACATCACATCACATCCCCTCACATCACATCATGCCAGTCATCGTCGTCTTCATCTTGAGGAGGGATCAGGCTGATTGACACCGACACCAGGCCCCGGTCCTGCACCGGCACGCGGAACTGGCGGCGCAGGGGTTCCTGGCCTGTCCATAGCCAGTAGTCCTCCAATTCCGGCAGGTTGTCGATCAGCCTCGTCAGGGCCCGGGCCGTGGCCTCCAGTCGCGCCAGTTCATCCCGGCTGGAGGGCAGCTCCATGCGGTTGGCATCGATATGCAGCGGCACCGGGTAGGCGTCGCCGGGGGCGACGGGCCAGCGATGCTGCTCAATCTCGGCGATCAGTGGGCGGGAAAGGGCATCCAGCGGCTCAAAGCTGATGGCGTGTTGAGGGGGCAGTTGGCCACCGGCCAGCTGGCTGGGGTCATTTCCTGATTTGGCTATTAGGGTGAAACGCTGCTGATCGAGCCGCGATTCAAACAGCAGCACCCCGTAACTCTCGCCCGCCTGGCCGATCACGCAGCCGCACCACTGGTTCATCGCCAGTCCCCGGCTGGTCACCTGAAACAGACACTGGTCATCGGCAAACAGCGTCCAGGGCTGGCGGCGGTAGAGGTCGGCGCTGGCGCTGAAGAAGCTTTCCACCAGGGCGGGGGTGAGATCGCCGTCCAGATAGGTCGTCAGCCCCATGATTCCCGTCTCTGCCGGCGACAGCTCCATGGTGGGCAAATTGCGGAACAGCTCCTGCAGCTCCGCCGAGCGCCCCACCTTGGCGGGCACTCCGGGCAGCAGGCGCCGCACGAGCGGCAGCAGCGCCGCCTCGTCCACCGTCACCCGCAGCGGTATGTTGCCGCTCCCGAAGCCACCGGTCGGCTTGCCGATCGCCTGGCGCAGGGCATCCTCCACGCCTGACAAAGGTGCATCCGGCATCGAGACCCCATGGCCGATCACCAGCCCCTGGCCATTCACCACTGCCGCGAGCACGGGGCGGCAGGGGGGATGATCGCCATCCTTGATAGAGCCGGGCATCGTGCTGGTGCCCACCGCCCAAATCAGATGGGCGGGCTGGGTCTCGCCTCGGCGGCTGTGGCGGCTCGGCATAGCGGATCCAAAGGGCGGAGCAAACCAGACTTAGCCGATCCGGGCCTTTCCCAGGCCTGGAGCCTGGTGGTATCCGTAACAAAGCTATTTGCGAGTGTCCAGCGTTACCAATCAACAGCTTGTCATCCCAGGCCTTGAGTTTTGAATCGCTTCACCACTGAATTGCCTCACCTCACCTCACCTCACCTCACCTCACCTCACCTCACCTCACCTCACCTCACCTCACCTCACCTCACCTCACCTCACCTCACCTCACCTCACCTCACCTCACCTCACCTCACCTCA
>JBILLQ010000064.1:0-19746 GCA_044375975.1 Prochlorococcaceae cyanobacterium | reverse complement strand
GGGTTTCGGGCAACCTGTTCCATATCGCCTGGCAGGGCAACTTTGAGCAGTGGGTCGCCGATCCTCTGCACATCCGTCCCATCGCTCACGCGATCTGGGATCCCCACTTCGGTCAGGGCGCTATCGCAGCCTTCACCCAAGCGGGCGCTTCTTCACCGGTGAACATCGCCTATTCCGGTCTGTACCACTGGTGGTACACGATTGGTATGCGCACCAACGCCGAGCTGTACCAGGGTTCCATCTTCATGATGATCCTGTCGGCTTGGGCCCTGTTCGCCGGCTGGCTCCACCTTCAGCCCAAGTTCAGGCCCTCCCTGGCCTGGTTCAAGAACGCTGAATCCCGTCTGAACCACCACCTGGCAGTTCTGTTCGGCTTCAGCTCAATTGCCTGGACCGGTCACCTGGTCCACGTCGCCATCCCCGAGTCGCGCGGTCAGCACGTCGGTTGGGACAACTTCCTCTCCGTACTGCCCCACCCCGCAGGTCTGGCGCCTTTCTTCACCGGCAATTGGGGCGTTTACGCCCAGAACCCTGATAGCGCCTATCAGGTGTTCAACAGCACCGAGGGCTCTGGCACCGCGATTCTCACCTTCCTGGGTGGCTTCCATCCCCAGAGTGAGGCGCTCTGGCTCACCGACATCGCCCACCACCACCTGGCGATCGGTTGCATCTTCGTGATCGCTGGCCACATGTACCGGACAAACTTCGGTATTGGCCACTCGATCCGCGAGATCCTGGATGCCCACAATCCCCCCAAGGGCACCCCTGGTGACCTGGGCGCAGGCCACAAGGGCCTCTACGACACCATCAACAATTCGCTGCACTTCCAACTCGGTCTGGCCCTGGCCAGCCTGGGCGTTGTGACCAGCTTGGTGGCCCAGCACATGTATGCGTTGCCGTCCTATGCGTTCATCGCTAAGGACTACACAACGCAGGCTGCGCTTTATACCCACCACCAGTACATCGCCATCTTCCTGATGTGCGGTGCCTTCGCCCACGGTGCGATCTTCTTCATTCGTGATTACGATCCTGAGGCCAACAAGAACAACGTTCTTGGCCGGATGCTCGAGCACAAAGAAGCGATCATCAGCCACCTGAGCTGGGTGTCCCTGTTCCTCGGTTTCCACACCCTTGGCCTCTATGTCCACAACGACGTAGTAGTTGCCTTCGGTACCCCCGAGAAGCAGATCCTGGTGGAGCCCGTCTTTGCCCAATTCGTCCAAGCCGCTTCCGGTAAGGCGATGTACGGCATGGATGTACTGCTCTCCAACGCCGGTAGCGCCGCCAGCACCACCGGTGCCGCCTACCTGCCCGGCTGGATGGATGCCATCAACGGCAGCAGCGACCTGTTCTTGCCCATCGGCCCTGGCGACTTCCTGGTGCACCACGCCATCGCGCTTGGTCTGCACACCACCACCTTGATCCTGGTCAAGGGCGCTCTGGATGCCCGGGGTTCCAAGCTGATGCCCGATAAAAAGGACTTCGGCTACTCCTTCCCCTGCGACGGCCCCGGCCGTGGCGGCACCTGCGACATCTCGGCCTGGGATGCCTTCTACCTGTCGGTTTTCTGGGCGCTCAACACCGTTGGTTGGGTCACCTTCTACTGGCACTGGAAGCACCTGGCCATCTGGCAGGGCAACGTGGCTCAGTTCAACGAATCCAGCACCTATCTGATGGGCTGGTTCCGCGATTACCTGTGGCTGAACAGCTCCCAGCTGATCAATGGCTACAACCCCTTCGGCTCCAACAACCTCGCCGTCTGGTCTTGGATGTTCCTGTTTGGCCACCTGGTGTGGGCAACCGGCTTCATGTTCCTGATCTCCTGGCGTGGTTACTGGCAGGAGCTGATCGAAACCATCGTCTGGGCTCACCAGCGCACCCCGCTCGCCAACTTGGTGGGCTGGCGTGACAAGCCTGTGGCTCTCTCGATTGTGCAAGCACGCGTAGTTGGTTTGGCCCATTTCACAATTGGCTACATCCTTACCTACGCCGCTTTCCTGATCGCTTCCACCTCCGGCAAGTTCGGCTGATCCTCAGCTCCTCGGCCTCACCCTTGAGGGACCCCTAACCCCCGGCACAGCCGGGGGTTTTTTAATTGCTCTTTGAGCCACAGAAACAATGGGTGGGAACACGATCACTCCATATCACTGCAGGCCAGGTATAATAGAACCGCAATCAATCAATAGAACCGCAATCAATCACCTGGGCCCTGCTTTTCCGAGTCTGCATTGCTGCGGAGGCTCGATTGCCAATTGCGAGCAAGCAGTGAGCTGATCAGCTGCAAGCGGGACTTTACTTGATACTTCTTGCGGATATTTTTTCCGTAGTCCTTGACGGTATAGATAGAGATGCTTAGTTTTTCTGAAATATCTTGATCGGAGTACCCCTTGAGCATGAGCACCAGTACATCCTTCTCTCTTGACGTCAGCGCGTTAGGCGATTCAACAAGAGAATCTGGATTTTGCATGCGCAATCTTGCCCGACTAGAGACGTAATACTTGCTATTGACAGCCGCCAGCAAAGACTGCATCACCTCCAACTCTGGGGACATAAAATCCTCTTCGCATACCACAGCCATGGCTCCACTTTCCAGGGCGAGAGCGACATCTGCGCCATCACCTGTGAGCACCATGAGCACCTTTAAATCGCCGACGGCCTTGATTGCTCTTCTACACAGGGAAAAACCATTTCCTTCGGCCAGTTGATCGCTACAAATTAACAGCCCTGGATTGCTCTGCCGAATGCGACGCAACGCCTCCTCCTCAGTGGTGACAATTCCTTTGATGTTAGACGGTCTTTGGATCAAGCGAAAAATGGCCAGTAGCCCCAGATGACTTTTCATGGCAATTACGTAGCTTAAGCGCATGCCACTAGAGACAATCCAGCTGGCCATCATGCGGTGATTCGGGGTGAACTGGTCCAGACGATCGGTTAAGTCCAAGCCGGTGCTTACAGAACAATGATCAAGGAATAACCTGACTATCCCAGAACACGCTATTTATTCCATCGCGGCATGCAGAGAAAACCTCACGAGGGCCTCACGAAGGCCTCGCATAGGCATCGCATGGGTATCGCAAAAGCCTCGCAAAAGTCATAGATTACCAAGGCAAGAATTGCAACCACTCACGAGATCAGACGAAGAACGCAAAGACTAATGATAGATTTTGCAGCACCAAAATCGATGGATCCTGCAATACTAAAACCAATCGATCTCGCATTGCCAAAACCAATATATTATACCACTGGCAATTGGTGCTGCGGTGCCCCCATTGCCTTGGCGAGCAGAATAAGCATTTTCCAGATGATTACAAAGTAGCAGATGCTACTAAGCTAATACTAAAATCATTTTAGACGGTTAATTCCTATATTAAAACAAGGGCCCCATGGAATCACGATGTGCGTTACAAATTTCAATAATATCTGCATCTATCGCAACATGTCAGCCCATCCAAAGCGGCTGCGGCGCGTGGGGCAGCCAAGGCCGAGTGAAAGTCAGCCACCTGGGCGATTGCTTTGCCTTGCAGGGGCTGCTGTGCCGGGCGATCACGAAAAGGGCGCTGGCCCTGGGCTTCGCCAGCAGCACCAGCGGCAGGCGGTTGTGGATCAACGCTTTCAAGCGCGCAGCAGCCAGTTGAGCTCAATGTGCTGGGGGCCAAAAGCGGATGTCATTTAACAGGGGCATACCTGGCAACGGTTAAGCCATTTGCTCTGGCGGGGAGCGGCCGGCGCGGGCCAGAGGGGATGGCAGAGCCTGAGCTGCTGATTAGGCTCTGGGAACTCAGGGGGATCAGGCCGGGGCGCCTGGGGCCAGAGGCCAGGCCAGCGGCACTGCCCAGGGCTGCGGCAGAGGGATTGGCGGGCCTAGCCGCCTGGATCGGCACGGCTGCTGCCGCAAAATGCAGCAGAAAGGAGGCCCCAAGGCCGCAGCCAAGCAGACCACAACCCTGCAACAACCGATCTAGCAGGGGGCTTGCTGCGGCCCTGTCGCCGCCTGCTGGATTGCTGAACTGGAACGTTGATGCAAGCGAGCAGTTCCAGCGACCGGAAGCTGTCGATGACGTGAGGCTGGCCATGCGGATCAATCAATGCCTGGTAACAATCGCTACCGCCCTCCACCACTTAAATGCACCTGCCGCAAATACCCCCCCTTAAGGGGGGGGGGTGTCAGCCGACAGCGAAAACTGAGCCAGCGCTTTGGATCATTAGGTTTTCCGCTATTGAGTGTCGCGACAGGATTGATCGTTTCCTCTGTCTGCATCTCCTTTACAGCTGATCGACTTGCCCCCAGCAGCCGCTCTGCCCGGACGGCCCGCCATTCCCTGACATGCCGCTGCAGCGACCGCAGCTGCCTCTCGTAGTGCGGGCCTGTCGCTAGGGCCATCAACCGCCTGAAGATCTTCGCGGCCCATGGCGCTAGCGGCTGGTTGCCTGCCAAAGGCGATACCTGGTCTACTCTTCATCCCTTACATGTTGAACCCAGGGCTGCTGCCGTCCTTGTTCCTGGTCGCCAATGAATTAGTGGTGGCATTTCACCATGAAAAAGCCCCACCTAGCGGTGGGGCAATTGGCGTGGCTTGCTTGTGCTTTAGCCGAGATTTTACGAGGCCAGGGCTGAAGATCAGCCGACGCTCCAGACGCCACCGGCGATGTTGGCCAGGGGAGCCACGATGGAGGTGCCCACCAGGAACCAGGCGAAGGCGGCGCCGCCGCAGCCGCCTAGCCAAAAGCCGCTGGCAAATTCAGCCCAGCCGGCCTTGGTGAACAGGTCGGCGGGTGGGTTGTCGATGGTGGCATCGGCTGGCTGCACGTTGGGGCCAGTGCCGGCGGTGCCGTAGATCGACAGGCAGACGGTGAGGATCGAGACCAGGCCGATGGTGGCCAGCAGTCCGGCGGTGCTGGCGTACTCGGTGAGACGCAGCGGACCGGTGATCGCGAAGGGACCGTAGAGGAAGAAGCCATGGGCCATGCCAACTTCCAGGCCGCGACGGTTAGGCGACAGGGAAGGGCGGTAGGCCGGCAGGGCATTTAGAAATGCCTTGGTGAAATAGCTGCTGTTGACGGGGGTGGCCAGGTTGCCGACGCAGGGGTCGGCCACGGGGGACACAGTCATGGTGATGGGGTGCGGCTGTGGTGCGAATGAAGCGAGAAGCGGCGTCAGTCGCGGGCTTCAATCACGTTGAACAACAGGGCCATGGCCACGGCAGGGCCGAGGATTCCCACGAGGGGCACGAATACCGATGGCAACCAAGCGGCGGCGAAATCTCCAGTCATGACACGGGCCAATAGCAACCACCGCTACTGTAAAGACCCCGATCAAAGCTGCTTTGCGGCGGCGCCAGGGGCGACATAAAAGTTCAATTCACAGGTGTGGGCAGTTGCTCAACCCATCGCTGCTGGCGGCCTTTTCCCTGGTGTCGTTACTGGCCTGGCTGCTCTGGCGCCGCCGGCCCCCGGCCCTGCTGGCCAGCACCGATGCCAGCGCCGTGGCCGCCTTGAACCGGGTGCAGATCAGCCTGGTGCGCGAACGGCTCAACGCCCCCCCGCCTCAAGAGCAAACGGTTCCCGATGCCAATGCCGCCGCCACGCCAGCCCTGCCAGCCCCGGGCGATGGCCGGGGTAGCAGCCTGCTGCTGCTGCGGTTGCAGCGGCAACTGCATGGCGATAACGCCGAGCGTTTGGCCGCAGTGATCCAGGCCGTGGCCTGGGGCGATCGCCGCACCCTGCCCCTGTTGCAAAGGGGTTTGAGAGATGTGGATCCGGCGGTGGTGTGCGTCGCCGCCCGGGGCATGGCCGCTTTCCGCGGCCGCTCCGGCTCCGGCGTAGCGGGTGCTCCTGCGGCGGGGGCTCTGGCTGGCTCACCATTAGCTGGCTTGCCCCTGCCGGCCAATGCAGCCACTGGGGCCCCCGGCGGAGCCGAGCCCGATCAGCCTGCTGGAGCAGGTTGACGCAAAATGTCGCGCACTCGATAGATCGGTCGCCCCTGGCTTTCGTGGTATGTGCGCATTTGGATCTCGGCCAATAAGCCAAAGCAAAACAGCTGCACGCCGGTGAGGAAACAGATCAGGGCCATCAGCAGCAGCGGCCGATCGCCGATGTTGGTGCCGATCAGCAACTTCTCGCCCACCAGCCAGAGGGCCACCAGCAGCCCCGCTCCCATCGCCACCAGGCCGCCGCTGCCAAACACGTACATCGGCCGGGTGAGGAACCGCTTCATGAACCACACCGTGAGCAAATCCATCAGCACCCGGAAGGTGCGATCGATGCCGTAGTTGCTCTTGCCGTAGCGACGGGGGTGGTGGGTTACCTGCACCTCGGTGATCCTGGCCCCCTCGATGAAGGCCAGGGCCGGCAGAAAGCGGTGCAGTTCGCCGTAGAGATTGAGATCGTCGATCACCTCGCGGCGGTAGGCCTTCAAGGAGCAGCCGTAGTCGTGCAGCTTCACACCGGTAACCCGGGCGATCAGGCGATTGGCCAGCAGGGAGGGCAGCAGCCGGCTAATGGCCGCATCCTGGCGGCGGTGGCGCCAGCCGCTCACCAGGTCAAAACCCTGGTTCAGCTTCTCCAGCAGCAGGGGGATGTCGGCCGGATCGTTTTGCAGGTCGCCATCAAGGGTGACGATCACCTCGCCGCAGCTGGCGTCAAAACCGGCCGCCATCGCCGCCGTTTGGCCGTAATTGCGCCGCAGCCGCACCGCCACCAGCTCCGGCACTGTCGCCGCCAGTTGGCCCAGCAGCTCGGGGGTGCGATCCCTTGAGCCGTCATCCACCAGCACCAGCTCGAAGCTCAGCCCCAAGGGGCGCACGTGACTGAGGATGCGCTCAATCAGTGGCGCCAGGCTCTCCTGCTCGTTGAACAGGGGCACCACCACCGATAGCTGCATCTCCCTGCCCTAAATCAGCGAATTTGAGGCTGAACTTAGGCGGGCAGGGGGCTGCCGTCGTGGCTGTGCAACACACGACCGGCGCCCCGCAGCCGCTGGCGGTAATGCACCGCCACCGGATCCTGGTTGCGCGGGTGGAGGTTATCGATGCCGAGGCCGTTGCGACCGTGCGCCAGGCCCGAGCTGTGCAGATAGCGGCCGCCGCCCAGGTGCAGCCCCACGTGGTCGCAGCGCTGGGGCGTGCCGAAAAAGAGCAAATCCCCCGGCCGCAGCAGCTGGCTCACCCCCACCGCCACGGCCACCGCCTGGCAGAAGCGCTCCTGCAGATAGGCATCGCGGGGCAGCCAGATGCCGGCTGCGGCGAAGGCGGTTTGCACCAGCCCGGAGCAGTCGTAGTCGGGCCCGAGGCTGCCGCCCCACAGATAGCGATTCGGCCGCTCCAGAGCCGCCAGCCCATAGCCGAGCACCTGCTCAATTCTGGCGGCAATTTGATAGCTCTGCAGGCGCGGCAGCAGCGGCGGCAGGCTGGCCACGGCCCGCCCCAGCAGCGCATCGGCCTCGATCCAGCCGGGGTAGCCATCCTCCAGCAAGCGCACCCGCAGCCGGCCCTCGCCGGTGGCCAGGATCCGCAGACAGCGACCGGCGGCCGCCTGGCTGGCCAGGCCCTGGCCCCGCGAGCGGCTGAACAGATCCAGGGGCCGCCGCAGTCGCCAAACAGTGCCGGCGAGCAGGTGTTCGGGCGCGGCGGGCTCCCCAACCGGCAGGGGGGGCTGGGCTGGGCTGCCTAATCTCGCCACGTAGCCAATTTGATGGGATGCCGTTCTATAGCCCGGATCCCGGGATGGGCCAGAGGCTGGAGCAGCTGGTGCGGGCCCTGGAAGTTGATGGCAGGCCGGGCCTGGCCCAGCGGCTGTCGATCACCTGGCTGCGGCGGCTGCCGGGCACTCCGGCCCGCTCCCCGATCGGGCTGGGCGCCAACCTGCAGCCCCAAAGGTTTTGGTCGCTGCCCTGGCTGGGCGGCAGCTGGCATGGTGCCAGCTGCCGCTATCCGGCCAGCGTGGTGAAGCTTGTGTATCTGGTGGCCGCCGAGGCTTGGTTGCAGGACGATCGGCTGCCGGATAGCACCGAGCTGCGCCAGGCGCTGGCGGCGATGATCCGCGATTCCAGCAACGATGCCACCGGCCTGGTGGTGGATTTACTCAGCGGCACCACCAGCGGCCCGCAGCTGCCACCGGATCGGCTGGCCGTTTGGCAGCGCCAGCGCCAGCTGATGAACCAGTGGCTGCTGCAGCTGGGCTGGCCGGAACTGGAGGGCTGGAATGCCTGTCAAAAAACCTGGGGGGATGGCCCCTATGGCCGCGAGCGTCAGGCCTACGGGGAGCAGAACCAGCACCGCAATCGACTCAGCAGCGATGGGGTGGCGCGGCTGCTGCTGGCGGTGATCGGTTCGGCGATCGTCTCGCCGCCGGCCTGCGCCCGCATGCGCGAGCTGCTCAGCCGCAGCCTCGACGCCGCCAGCCGGGCGGAGGATCCCGAAAACCAGGTGGATGGCTTCCTGGGCGAGGGCCTGCCGCCGGGGGCCCGGTTGTGGAGCAAGGCTGGCTGGATGAGCCAGGCCCGCCACGACGCCGCCTACGTGGAATGGCCGGCCACTCAAGGTGCCGCTGACCCGGTGGTTGCCGGCGAGACAGGGGGGCCAGCAGGCGCTGAACAGCAGCTGAATGCCAGCTTGCTGGTGGTATTCAGCGAGGGCAAGCAGTGCGCCCAGGACAACAGCTTGTTGCCAGAGATCGCCCGTCGCCTGCTACAGGAATAAATAACAATTCAGAACCAAACTGCCAACCAAAATTGGTTTTGAGTTTGGCTCTGGATTTGAAACGGAGAGGGAGGGATTCGAACCCTCGACAAGAGTTGCCTCCTGTAACTCCTTAGCAGGGAGCCGCTTTCAACCACTCAGCCACCTCTCCAGTGGCAAACCGAGCTTATCAGGGCATTGGCGTCTAACCGGCGGCCGCCCAGCCTGCCCTGCTCAGCCCTGCCTCAACTCAGGTTTGCCTCAACTCAGGCCTGCCCCCTGCTCAGGCCGTCGGCGACTCAGCCGGAAACGACTCAGCCGGCAGGCGTGGCAGCCGGTGCTTGAAGCCACAGAGGATTTCCCAGGGGATGGTGCCGCAGCGAGCACTCCAGTCGGCTGGGCTGATCTCCTCATTGGCCTCGCGGCCCAGCAGCGTCACCACCGAACCCATTTCCAGTTCGGGACAGTCGGTGGCATCCAGCATCAGCTGGTCCATGGTGATCGCCCCCACCTGGGGCAGCCGGCGGCCGGAAAACAGCACCTCCAGCTGGTTGGAGAGCAGCCGGGGCACGCCGTCGGCATAGCCGATGCCCACCACGGCGATGCGGCTGGGGCGGCTGGTCACAAAACGATGGCCGTAGCTCACCCCCACCCCCGCCGCCACCTCCCGCAGCAGGGTCACCCGCGCCCGCAGCTGCAGGGCCGGCCGCAGCTCCAGGCAGCCGCTGAGGTGCTCGGCCGGGGCTTGGCCGTAGAGGGCCAGACCCACCCGCACCAGGTCGTAGTGGAGGCTGCGGCAGCGCAGGGTGGCCGCCGAATTGGCCAGGTGGCGGCAGCCGCCCGCCAGCCCCTGCTCCGCCATGCTGGTGAGCACCGCATCAAAGCGGCGTTGCTGCATGGTGGTGAGGCCGTCGTCGGCCTCGGGCGGCGCATCAGCGCAGGCCAGATGTGAATAGATGCCCACCAGGTCAACGGCGTCCAGATCCCCCATGGCGGCCACCAGCCGCGGACCCTCCTGCCAGTCGGCCCCCAAGCGGGCCATGCCCGTATCAAGCTTTAGCTGCACGGCCATCGAACCGCCACTGGCGCTGGCCAGGTTTTGGCAGAGCAGCGCCTCGCGCATCGAGCTCAAGGTGGGCATCAACCGCCAGCGCAGGCAGTGGCGCAGTTCCTCCACCTGGCTGAGGTTGCCCAGCACCAACACCGGCGCCTCGAGGCCTGCCTGGCGCAGCTCCACGGCCTCCGCCAGGGTGGCCACCCCCAGGCTGGTGGCCCCGCCTTCCAGGGCGGCCCGAGCTACGGCCACCGCCCCATGGCCGTAGCCATCGGCCTTGACCACCGCCATCAGGGCCGTGGTATCGGCCAGCGAGCGGCGCAGGGCCCTGGCATTTGCGGCAATGGCACCGCTGTCCACATCAACCCAGGCCCGCATGCGCCCGAATTGATCGAGGCCTTCCCCGGGGGGAACCGGGGCGCCGGGCAGGGCCCTGGGGCTGCTGGTCATCGGTTCAACGGCGGCAGATTTGGCGGCAAGTGGTGATTTGCGGCACGGATATGAATGTTGCAGGCCCTTTAGCATGCTCCTTAATACGGGGTCTGGCGTGGGCCACGTTCTTGTTCTGAATGCGTCCTATGAGCCACTGAACATCACCACCTGGCGACGGGCCATGGTGATGCTGCTGAAAGGCAAGGCTGAGGGGTTGGAACATGACCCCAGCCGCTCGATACGCGGCGATTACCTGTTGCCCACAGTGATCCGTCTACGCCAGTTCGTGAGGGTGCCCTATCGCCAGATGCCCCTCACCCGGCGCAATGTCTTCCACCGCGATGGCCACCGCTGTCAGTATTGCGGCTATGGTGGCGAGCCGCTCTCCATCGACCACGTCATCCCCCGCAGTCGGGGCGGCGCCGATGTCTGGGAGAACGTAACCACCGCCTGCCTGCCCTGCAATGTGCGCAAGGGCAACCGCACCCCCCGAGAGGCCGCCATGCCCCTGGCCCGCCAGCCCCGCCGCCCCTCCAGCAGCCTCAGCTTTGAGGCCAGCCGCCACATCCTCTCCGGCCGCCATCAAGAGTGGAGCAAGTACATGATTGAACTCAACGATTGAGCTCAATCTATTAGCTAAATTCTTGAGCCAATCGGCCGAGTGAAAAGGTTGAGTTCAACGATCAAGTCAATGGATTTGGCCAGTAGATTGCAGAGTAATAGATTGAGTTCAACGGTTAAGTCAATGGATTGTGCCAATAAATTGAGCCCCTGGCAGGCTTTGCATTAACAGGCTTTCACTTGGCATACGTTGCATTGGCGTACGTTGCATTGGCAGAGCGCTTGCAGACTTTGCTTCGGCGGTCTTTGTATTGGCAGGTTTTGGGGTCCACGTCACGTGATGGCGGGGGATGGGTAAAGGCTTCTGCCAATAGGCAACCTTCAGGCGGGGCGAGAGCGCCCCTGCCGTGCTGCCGCAACCGAGCTGCACAAGACCCGAAAACGCCCATCACGCAACAGAACACATGCACTATGGGCAGATGCTTCGCCGGCTGGGCTGGCTAAACTGATGTCATCAATTACAGATCCCCGCGCTGCTGATACGGAAGAGAGCTCGGCTTCGCTGGATCCAACGGGATGGGCGTCCCTGGCGGCAGGTCTGCTGGTTGCTCTGATCACCTTTTTCACCTCCTACAGCCATGTCGATCTCTTCGGAATCCTCCAGTTCAAGGTTGATCAGCAAATCGGAATTCCTCTCCTCCTTACCGCCATGGCGGCGCTTGTTGGCGAAGTTAAATTGGCATCCAACAATCGACGCACAGATCAGAGTGCTAGAGAGCGAGAGGCGAACGCAGCTGATCGAGAACGATATCGAGCGGCTGCAGAAAGAGAACAAACGGCTCGCAGATATCGAATCCAGGCTCGATGCCTTGTTGCTCAGTGCCGATTCCTCCTCGCCGGCACCCCCCGCAACCGAATCCAATTGAATGAAGCCCTGGCGCTATTGATGGAGGAGCTCAGGCCGGCGGAGGGTTGAATAGCGGCAAGAAGAGACAAAAGAACAACCTGAGCCACCAGGCGCTGCTCAGCGATGAGCAGAGCTCCCCTGCCGTGCTGCCGCAACCAAGCCGCACAAGACCCGAAAACGCCCATCACATACCAGAACATATGCACTATGGGCAGACGCTGCGCTACCTGACTTGGCTAAACTGATGTCATCAATTACAGATCCTCGCGCTGCTGATACGGAAGAGAGCTCGGCTCCGCTGGATCCAACGGGATGGGCATCGCTGGCGGCAGGCCTTCTGGTTGCTCTGATCACCTTTTTCACCTCTTACAGCCATGTCAATCTCTTCGGAATCCTCCAGTTCAAGGTTGATCAGCAAATCGGAATTCCTCTCCTCCTTACCGCCATGGCGGCGCTTGTTGGCGAAGTTAAATTGGCATCCAACAATCGACGCACAGATCAGAGTGCTCGAGAGCGAGAGGCGAGAGAACGTGCTCAAGAAGCGGGAGCAAGAGAGCGAGAGGCGAACGCAGCTGATCGAGAACGATATCGAGCGGCTGCAGAAAGAGAACAAACGGCTCGCAGATATCGAATCCAGGCTCGATGCCTTGTTGCTCAATGCCGATTCATCCTCGCCGGCACCCCCCGCAACCGACTCCAATTGAATGAAGCCCTGGCGCTGTTGATCGAGGAGCTCCGGCCGGCGGAGGGTTGAGTAGCGGCGATGGCCCATAATGCTCACCAGGCCAACGCCCAGCCACAAACCTGATGCCCCGCCTCAGCGACCAGGAACGCCAGGAGGTGATGCGCTACCTGGAGGCGGATGAACCGTTGCCGGAGAAATACCGCTTCCTGCTGTTTGAAGACAAGCGCCAGGTGGAGCTGGTCTGGAACGGCAAGACCAACACGGTTTGCAACCTGGTGTTGCCTTTCCAAACAATTGAACAGGTGGATGAGCCCAGGGCCGAACTGCCTAGGGATGCCATGGAGATCCTCCAAGAGGATCTGTTCAGCACCGATCCCCGGGGCCGCCAACTGCAGGGCTGGACAAACAAGCTGATCTGGGGCGACAACAAACTGATTCTCAGCTCCCTCAAAAATGGCCCCCTGCGCGAGCAGATCGAAGCCCAGGGCGGCTTGAAGCTGATCTATATCGATCCGCCCTTTGATGTGGGGGCGGATTTCTCGATGGATATTGAAATTGGCGGCGATACACTCACAAAGAAGCCGAATATTCTGGAGGAGATTGCTTATCGTGATACCTGGGGGAAGGGGGCGGATTCGTTTTTGAGCATGATTTACGAACGGCTTATCTTAATGAAAGATCTTCTTGCGCCGGAAGGATCCATTTATATACATATGGGATGGTGGGTGTCCCATCACGTCAGGGCAATCATTGATGAGGTTTTTGGGGCCCAGCATTGTCTTAATTCAATTATCTGGAAAAGACAAACAGCACACAGCGACTCTGGCCAAGGCTCTCAGCACATGGGCCGCCTTCACGACGTAATCATGCTTTATTCAAAAACTGACAAGACAGTGTGGAACATGCAATACACAGCGTACGATGATGCATATCTCAAATCTCACTATAGCAGAATTGAGCCCGAAACCGGAAGGCGATATAGGCTTGATAATCTTACCGCTCCTGGCGGAGCGAGCAAGGGAAACCCTAGCTATGATGTATTTGGAGTAACGAGATTCTGGCGCTACTCTCAAACCAGAATGCAGCTTTTAATCGAACAGGATCGAATTGTCCAGACAAAATCAGGCTCTGTGCCACAATTCAAGCGATATCTGGATGAGATGCCAGGAGTTCCCGTTCAAGATTTGTGGGCTGACATTAATCCGATCAATTCACAGGCAGCCGAAGCTTATGGGTATTCAACGCAAAAGCCCGAATCTCTTCTTGAGCGTATTGTTAACCTTTCAAGCAACGAAGGCGACCTCATCGCCGACTTCTTCTGCGGCTCCGGCACCACCGCCGCCGTGGCCGAAAAGCTCGGTCGCAAGTGGATTGCCACCGATCTGGGCAAATTCGCCATCCACACCACCCGCAAGCGCTTGATTGGTGTGCAGCGCCAACTCAAGGCCGAAGGTAAAAACTACCGCGCCTTTGAAATCCTCAACCTTGGCCGCTACGAGCGCTCCCACTACATCGGTGTCAACCCCAACCTGAGAGAGGAACAACAGCAGGAACAGCTGCGCCAGAAAGAAGCCGATTTCCTTGCCCTGATCCTCAAGGCCTACCAGGCTGAACCCGTTTACGGCTTCGCCTGCTTTCAAGGCAAACGGGCCGGTCGGCTCGTGGCCATCGGCCCCGTGAACCTGCCCATCTCCCGCCTATTTGTGGAGGAAATCATCCTCGAATGCCGCAAGCAGCGCCTCAGCCGCGTTGATCTGCTCGGCTTTGAATTTGAAATGGGCCTCTTCCCCAACGTGCTCGATGATGCCCGCGCCAAAGGCATCGACATCGCCCCCAAATACATTCCCGCTGATGTGTTCGACAAACGAGCCGTGGACAAACATCAGGTGGTGTTCCACGACGTGGCCTACATCGAAGCCATAGCCATCCTCCAGGGCACGAGCGTCTCGATCCAGCTTACCGATTTCTCCGTCTTCTATTCGCAAGACTCCATCACCTTCGCCGAAGCCAATCTCACCGCCAGCAAAAAGGCCGGCAGTCGCATCGTCGTTGACAACGGCCAGATCGTAAAACTCAACAAAAATAATCGCGGCCAGATCAGCCAAGAAATCCTCACCCAACACTGGACCGATTGGATCGATTACTGGGCCGTGGACTTCAACTACGAAAGCAAACGGGAGCTCATTCGCGTGCCGATTGAACCCACCTCCCAGGGCACCATCGAAGGGCTTGAATCCGGCCAACTTCCCCTCGCCACTTACGAAGAACGCTGGACCGGTGACTACATCTTTGAGAACGAATGGCAAAGCTTTCGCACCCGCCGCGATCGCTCCCTGGAACTCACCACCGTGCCCCATGATCTATCCCCCGGCCGGCGAAAAATCGCCGTGAAAGTGGTGGATATCTTTGGCAACGACACGATGACCATCCTCGACGTGGCGATCTGAGCCGAATCCCATGGCCCTCCCCCCCGATTTCCCCAGCTCACCCCACGTCGTCTTAGACCCGGCCCAGCGCTGGCTTCCGGATCCGCGACGGCCCGATGGCTCCGCCAACGAACTGCTGATGCCACCGCTAGTGGCTCAATTGCGCCGCGAGGTTAAAGACTTTCGAGATCACGCCTACGAGGGGGCAACCGCCACCAGCCGAGCGCTTTTGCACTGGTGGTTTCTTGAACCGCAGCTGTTGCCCAATGGCGATGGTGTACTGAAGCCATTCACTTATTTCTTTGCCCAGCGCGAGGCCTTGGAAACCATCATCTACCTGGTGGATGTGGTAGGGGTGAAAGATAAGTTTGACTTGATCCGCTTTGACTCCAGTGGGGAGCTTTCCGCCAACTTCTTTGATGAATCTTGGCTGCGTTTGGTGATCAAGATGGCCACAGGCAGTGGCAAAACCAAAGTACTCAGCTTGGTAATTGCCTGGAGCTTTTTTCACAAGCTCTATGAGCCCGATTCCCCTCTGGCCCGCAACTTTCTGTTGATTGCCCCCAATATCATTGTGTTGGACCGCCTAGCGCGCGATTTCGACGGATTGCGGATCTTCTTCAGCGATCCGGTGCTGCCGCGTAATTACTTCGAAGGCCAAGCCTGGCGTGATGACTTCCAGCTCACGGTCCATCTCCAGGATGACGTACACGTCAGCCAGCCAACGGGCAACCTGTTTCTTTCCAACATTCACCGCGTTTATGCCGGTGACGACACCATCTTCTCCCCTGACGATGAGGACAGCCGCGATTATTTCCTCGGCAGGCGCCCCACTGGCTCTTCGCTCGATTCCAAGATCGATCTCGGCCAGATCGTGCGCGAAATCGATGAACTCGTGGTGCTGAACGATGAAGCCCATCACATTCACGATGCCAGCCTCGCTTGGTTTCAATCCATCGCCGACATCCACAACCGCCTCCTGCAAAAAGGCGCTGCCCTGAGCCTACAATTGGATGTAAGCGCCACCCCTCGTCACAACAACGGCGCTGTATTCGTGCAGACAGTGGCGGATTATCCCCTCGTGGAAGCCATCGCCCAAAATGTGGTGAAGCATCCTCGCCTGCCCGATCAAGCCAGTCGGGACCGGCTGGTGAGGCGTCAAAGCGCGATCTACAGCGAAGAATATGCTGACTACCTGAATCTCGGCGTGATCGAGTGGCGCAAAGCCCACGAGGAGCATCGCAAGCTCGGCAAGAAGGCCATCCTGTTTGTGATGACCGACGACACCCGCAACTGCGACGAGGTGGCCACATACCTCAGCGAGAACTATCCAGATCTTAAAGGCGCCGTGCTGGTGATTCACACCAAAAGAAACGGCGACATCTCCGAAGCAGCCTCAGGAAAGGCGAAAGAAGAGCTCGATCGCCTGCGGAGTCTCGCCAATGTCATCGACCGGGCGGAAAGTCCCTACAAAGCGATCGTTTCCGTGCTCATGCTCAAAGAAGGCTGGGATGTACGCAATGTGACCACCATCGTGGGGCTACGTTCCTATTCCGCCAAGAGCAACATCCTCCCGGAGCAAACCCTCGGCCGTGGTCTGCGCAAGATGTATGGGGGAGGGCTGGAGGAGGGGCTCAGTGTGATCGGCACCGACGCCTTCATGCAATTCGTGGAATCCATCCAGGCGGAAGGCGTCACCCTGGAACGCTCTCCCATGGGCCCAGGCGGCGGCGGCAACACGCTCCTGGCGATCGAAGTGGATCGTGAGAACACCAGCAAAAACCTCGACGCCCTCGACATCCCCCTGCCGGTCCTCAGCGCCCGAGTGGTGCGCCAGCCCAATGCCCTCGACCATCTCGATCCCCGCAGCATCCCATTCCAACCGCTCACCTACCAAAACTTTGGCGAGGATCAACTACGCGAGATCGTCTTCCGCGACATCAGCACCGGTGAGATCAGCCACACCACCGTGCTGGATCCCGCCAGCGTTGCGGATTATCGAAACGTGGTGGGTTATTTCGCCCAAACACTCTGCCAACACACCAAACTGTTCAGCAGCCAGGCCACCCTGTACGGCCAGCTCAAGCGCTTCATTCAGCAGGATCTTTTCGGCAAAACAATTGATCTGGAGGATCCCAACACCCTGCGCAATCTCGCTGAGCTGCCGGCCACGCGCGCAATCATCGACACCTTCACCAAGGCCATCAATGCCGTAACGGTCATAGACCGTGGTGGGGCGGAGATCGTCGGACAACTCAGCCTCTTGGCCACACGGCCCTTCCTGGTGAAGCCGCAGGCCTATCTGGTTCCAACCCGCAGCGTGTTCAATCGCATCGTGGGGGATCGAGGCTTTGAGCTGGCATTCGCCGAATTTCTGGAGAGCTGCCCCGATGTGGCCAGCTTCGCCAAAAACTATCTGGCCCTGGGCTTCAAGCTCGATTACGCCAAAGCCAACGGTGATCTCTCCAACTACTACCCAGACTTCATCGTCAAGCTAAGCAACGGCACCGTGGTGATCGTGGAAACCAAGGGATTGGTGGATGTAGATGTGCCCCACAAAATGCAACGACTGGCCCAGTGGATCACCGATCTCAATGCCCTGCAAGCAAACGTGATCTACGATTTTGCCTTTGTGGATGAAGACGGGTTCCGTACCTATCGCCCGAAATCGTTTGCTCAGTTGCTACAGGGCTTCATCCAATATAAATCTGTCAAGGCCTAAGCCGTCCCTGCAATTCGCGAGCAGCATAGAAAACCATCAAACAACTTCCCTGCGCGTATTTTCCGCCCCCTAAACTCCCGCCACAGGATCGGCCAATTGCTCTAGCAGCCGGCTCTGTTCTGCGGCGACGCATGCTGAAATAAGCGGTTCGATTTCACCGCTTAGCACTGGTTCAAGGGAAAAGTTTTTACCGAGCCGATGGTCTGTTACCCGGTTGTCTTTGTAGTTATAGGTGCGGATTTTTTCGCTGCGATCGCCACTGCCCACCTGGGCCCGCCGCTGGGAACTCTCCTCAGCATTGGCCTGGGCCAGCTGAATTTCGTAGAGCTTGGCCCGCAGGATTTCCATGGCCCGCTCACGGTTCTGCATCTGGGAGCGCTCCTGGGTGCAGAAGACGCGGATGCCGCTGGGTTTGTGCAACAGATCTACGGCGGTCTCCACCTTGTTGACGTTCTGACCGCCGGCGCCGCCGGAGCGGGCGGTGCTTATGTCCAGGTCGCCCGGATCGATCTGCACCTCCACCGGATCGGCCTCAGGCATCACCGCCACCGTGGCCGTGGAGGTGTGCACCCGGCCCTGGGATTCGGTGGCGGGCACCCGTTGCACCCGGTGCACTCCGGCCTCAAATTTCAATTGGCTGAATACGCCCTCGCCACGGATCGCCAAGATCAGCTCCTTGAAACCGCCCAATTCAGCCTCGGAAGCACTCACCGGTTCCACCCGCCAGCCGGTGGTCTGGCTGTAGCGCTCGTACATCCTGGCCAGGTCGCCGGCCCAGATGGCCGCCTCATCGCCGCCGGCCCCGGCGCGGATCTCAAGCATGACGCTGCGCTCGTCGCGGGGATCATGGGGCAGCAGGGCGATGGTGAGCCGCTGCTGCAGGTTGCTGATCTCGCCCTGGAGGCTGGCCAGTTCTTCGTTGGCCAGCTCCTCCATGGCCAAATCGCCCCGATGTTCCCGCAGCAACACGCGGGTCTGCTCTTGTTCCTGCTCGAGTTTGCAGAGCCGCTGGTGGTCAATAACCAGCGGTTCCAGCCGCGCCCGCTCCCTGGCGATCGACTGCATTTGAGTTGGATTGGCCGCCACGTCGGGATCGGCCAATTGGCGCTCAAGGCTTTCGAAGGTGCGCTGTGCCGTTTCCAGTCGCTCGTGCAGTAGGGAGTGATCCATGGAGGGGGTGACGGCAAAACCGCCTGCGGCGGGAGAAATCGATCAACATCAATCGATCAACATCAATGGATCAACACAACCGGAGCTCAAGGCAAGCTCAGCTCAAGACAAGCTCATCTCAAGGCAATCAGAGCTAAAGGCAATCAGAACTAAAGCCGAACAGAGCTCAAGACAAGCAGGGCTCAAGCCGAACAAAAAAGCCGGATGCTCAGGAGCATCCGGCTGGCGTTGATCGAGATGGGGCCAGCCCGGTGGGGTCGGCAAACACCCGATCAATGCTTGAGATCAGGCCTCGGATGCGGCGGTTTCAGCCTTGTCAGTGCTGGCGCTGGCGGAGCTGGCGGCGGGGGCACCGCTGGTCATGCCGTACTTGCGCATGAAGCGATCCACACGACCCTCGGTGTCGAGAATCTTTTGGGTGCCGGTATAGAAGGGGTGGTTGCCACTCCACACGTCCACGTGCAGTTCGGGCTGGGTGGAACCGGTGGTCATCACCACGGTGCCATTACAAATCACCTTGGCATCTGGGTACCAGGTGGGATGGATATCGGCCTTAGGCATGGCTGAAAAGAATGAGCAAAACAAATGGGCTGAGGAGCCCAGGCCGCAGGAGCCCGGGCTAACTAAAAAAATCAGCGCTTGGAGAACTGAGGCGCCTTGCGGGCTTTCTTGAGGCCGTACTTGCGGCGTTCCTTAGCCCGGGGATCGCGGCTGAGGTGGCCTTCGGTTTTGAGCGGCTTGCGGTTATCGGGCGACAGGTCGCAGAGGGCCCGAGCGGCACCCTGCTTGATGGCATCGGCTTGGCCGGTGAGGCCACCGCCACGCACGTTCACCAACAGGTCGTAGTCGTTGGCCAGACCCAGGGTCTTCAGGGGCGCCTTGACGGCCGCCAGATAGACCGGGTTGTAGTTGAGATAGTTGTCGCCGGGGCGGCCGTTGATGGTGACGCTGCCGGTGCCGGGTACCACCCGCACCCGGGCCACTGCTGTCTTGCGGCGGCCGGTACCCCAGTAGGTGACGGAGTTGCTGCTCATCGTGCGGAAGTGGCGGGATCGAGGGCGAGAACCTGGGGCTGCTGGGCGGCGTGGGGATGCTCAGTGCCCTTGTAAACCTT
>JBILLQ010000132.1:0-19773 GCA_044375975.1 Prochlorococcaceae cyanobacterium | reverse complement strand
GAGGATGGTGAAGATATCATTGCCAGCGCCGCCCAGGGCACGGTTTGCGGCGCTGCCGATGATGAAGTCGTCGTCGCCGCTCATACCGCTGAGGCGGTTGCCATCGCCTGCTTCGGCGCTGATCGAGTCATCGCCGCTGCCGCCGGTAATCACATCGCGGCTGCCGGCATAGATAGTGTCGGCACCGGAGCCGGTGAAGAGCTTGTTGTCGCGACCATCGATAGTGGCCGTATCAACGGTGTCGTTGCCGGCACCGGTAAACAGCACATCGCCTCGGCCATCAAAGCCCTGGAGCTTGATCGGCTCAGAAATGAGCGTGTCGTCGTCTTCGGTGCTGCCAACTTTGACGTCCAGCACCTCATCGCTGCGCAGGGCGGTGTTCTGCAGGCGCAGATCCTGGGTCGCGGGTGCGTCGGCCTGGTTGTAAGCCTTGGTGGCGCTGCCGTGGTTGGCCTTCAGATACTCGGCAAGAGCATCCTGTTCGGTGCCATCGCCACTGAAGTTGGCGACACCGATGAGCGGTGCGGTGGGATTGAACAGATCAACCCGATTGGATGGACCCGCAACGTTCTGCACAGCATCGGTGGGGAAGGGATAGCTGTCGCCGCCGCCGGCCAGGAAGTTCAGCGTCACCATCCGGAAGTTGCGGGCCGGATCACCCACCAGGGCGCCGCCGCGAACCAACACATCCAGGTCGTTGCCCTGGCTGTCCTGGATTGCAAGATTGAGGATGCGGTTACCGGCGGGCTTGGTGAGATCGAAGCTGAACGCTACGCCACTCACCTGGGGGAAACGCCCCTGGTTTGGATAGACGGCGATGCCATGCTCCAGCAGTTCCTTGAGCTTGCTAGCACTGACTGTGACCAGTGAGAGACTGTTGTTGAAGCGCAGAGAGTTTTCGATGTCGAGGGTGGAAATCCCCCCCTCTGGCTTGTTGGCTGATGGATTGGCAAGGGTGGGTTCCTTGATCCCGCTCACCACATCAATCGCGCCGATCTGGGAGCGGATGCCACCACCATTTTTCAGCGAGATCAGCACCGTTGGATCGATCGTGCGGGCGTAGGCCAGATTGGCGTCAGCCGTTAGATCACCCAGGTTGGTTTCCTGGGAACGCACCAGGGCCCGCTCACCTTCGAGGTACACATTGGAGAAGCCCCACACCTGGCCGTCCTTGCTGCTGATCACGGTCTGCACGGCATCGGTGAGATCCTGCACGTTCTCGCCCTTGGTGCCCTCCGCGAAGGCTGTGGTAGCAAGTTGGGCTTCTGTCACGTTCCATGCCTTGGCCACATTGGCGGCGGTGGCGGCATAGGCACCGCTGATCAACGGATCGATGCTGGAGGGAATAATGCGGCCCTGGGCATCGAAATCCACCACGAGACGACCTAGATAGGTGTATTCGTTGTCGGTGTTGACGATCAAGGTGGTGACGCCATCGGCTCCGGCACTCACCAGGGGATAGGTGTCGGCAAAGTTGGCGCCATGGCCCGGGAAGGCCACGGCCTGGTCATTGCCATCACCGAGGCGGGTGTTGGAGCCGGCCGAGAGGATGATGTCCACACCGCGCAGCAGCGGGGCCAGAGCTTTCTCGTTGCCCAGCTGCTGCAGGTGGGCCATCAGGATCACCTTGTTCACGCCCTGGCTGATCAGGTCGTCGATCACCGGCTGCAGCTGGCTGGCCAGCAGCGCCATGTCGTCACGCTCCGAGCCGTCGCCACTGAAGCCCTTCACTTCCACTCCACCAGTGGAAGAGATCTGCTCAATGACCTGAGTGGTGGCACCCACCAGGCCAATCTTTTCGCCGTTCTTTGTCACCACGGCAGAGGGCACGATGCGCCCCTTCTGCGTAGAGGCTTCTTCCAGGCCGCCGCTGCCCACGGTGTTGATGAAGCGGGGGTTCAGGTCGGCATCGGCGCTGAAGTCGAGGTTGGCCGAGAGGTAGGGGAACTGGGCTCCGACCCAGCCGGTCACCGAAGCCGGCGTGAAGGAATCACGAAAAACCCGTGAACCGAGATCAAATTCGTGGTTGCCGATCGTGGAGGCTTCCACGCCGATCAGGTTGTGAATGGCGATGTCTACCGCAGCAACCGGATGGTTGGTGCTCGCGGCAAGGCTGATGGTGGACCCGGTTACGGCGTTGAGCTCATCGCGCACGCTCAGATCTGTACCGCCATTCAAGAAAGGACCGGGGATGAAGTTGTCGCCGCCGGCAAGGATCAAGGTGTTCGCATAGGTGCTATCAAAGCCATCCACCAGGGCCGCCAAGTTGGCTGCGGTCTGGGAAGCCAGCAGGCCCGCTTCTCCATCGGAGAGGTGCAGCAGTTGGAGCCGATAGGGGATCGGGAAGTCGACCACAGACACCACATCGTTGCCTTCGCTGGAGGCGATCACACTGCGGGCGGCATTGGTGGCAGTGGTGAGGAAGGTGATGCCCTCCACCCGCTGGGCACCGGGGAAAATAATCGGATCTACAGCTACCGGCGCGTAGGGATTGGAGACATCAAATATTGCCGCCATGCTGGTGCTGGTGCGTTCCAGGGCCACGAAGGCATAGGTGCGGCCGTTGGTGGTGAACACCTCCACCATCTCGGGTTCGACGCCCTTGTCATCTTCGCGGCTGTTAAGCGGGTAAAAACCTTTGGCAACAGCCAGCTCCTCAAGCGCTGCTCCAGAATCGAACACCACATTGCCCTTGGAATCGAAGATGCGTAGCGAGCGTGAACCAAGCGTGTAGGCCTGATCGACTATGCCGTCGCCATCTAGATCACCTGTGTTGGTGAGGATGTTCAGCCGTTGGGCGTTGGTGGCCAGCAAACCAGCCTTCTGAGCAGGGGTAGCGCTGGCAGCTGCCGTCAGCAGTGCAGAAACCCGGGCGGTTTCATCCGGATCAAGGAAGTCGTTGCGGTCATCGCCTTCCCCAGCCGCCAGGATGAAGTTTTCGCCGTTGTAGGTGAAAGTGGCCAGGCCATCGGGCATCACCAGGCCGTACACATCGTGGTTGGTGGCTGGCTTATAACCACCGCCATCGCCGCTGCTGTCCTCGGTGTCGAGGGCTGGGTTGCTGAAGCTCACCACGGTGAAGGCGTTGCCGCTGGCGCCCTCGCCGCCGAAGTCGTTGTCGTAGTTGATCACCAGGGCGCCGTCATCGCGCAGGGTGAGGCCTTCTGGTTTGTCGTAGCTGAGCGTGCCGCCCACGGAGGGCAGGTTGAACAGCTCCACCTTGCTGGCCAACTTGATGCCGGCGGCGGCGAGGCGATCGGCACTGGAGGCACTCAAGATTGATGGGGTGGCGGGGTTGCCGTCGTGGTCCACCAGGGTGCGGGAGTTGTCGAGCAGCTCTGGGCTGGCCAGGGCGATGGCATCAGCCCAGCTGGCTGTGCCAGTGGAGCCGGCCAGGGTGAGCGGCAGGGTGTTGGTGGCGCCCCGCAGGTCCACTTCGAAGACATGCTTGAAGCCATTCAGAGCGCGGTTGCTATCGCGCTCCATCACCAGGAATACGCCGCGGCTGGCGTCATAGGTGACATCGCCAATCTTGTCCTGGCCGCTGCGGCCGCTGAGCAGATAGAGATGCTCCTTCACCGGAGTGCCGGTGGCCGGATCAATGGCGAGGATGCGGGTCAGTTCCGACTTGCTGCGCTCGGCAATGCCATCGGCGTTACTGTCCACATCCAGGGGGCTTTGCATAAACGCATAAAGCAGGCCATCGCTGGAGTTGAAGGCCATGCCCTCGATGCCACGATTTGCCCAGCGGTCGCCGTAGATGGCCGGCAAGCTGTCGACCGTTTCAGCGCCGATTACAGCACCATGCTGGGCCTGTAGCAGGGCTTTTTGGCCGGCGGGGATATAGCGCTGGATAAGATTGCCAGTATTGAAATCGAACAGGCCGATCTGGCCGCGGTATTCATCCCCAACGGCAAACACTTTGCGGGATGCGCCGCCAATGTTGACCGTGAAGATCGAGATGGTTTCGGAATCAATCCCGAATGGGTCGTAGGCGAGGGGGTTGTTGGCCGCATCAACGGGGATTTCATCCTTACCTGCCAGCTGGGGCAGACCAGTAATAGCAATGCCGTCTGGCCGCTTCAGACCAATGATGGCAAGTTCGCTGACCGCGCCCGTGGCACGGTTCATGCCTAGCTTGTAGATGGAGGGCTGGAAATCCGGGTCCAGGAACTGCCGCTTGCCGGCTGTCAGCGTGCCATTCGGACCACGATCGGTGATCGAGTAATAGATATCAAGAGCCTGACCATTGATGGTTTCAACACCATCGAACCAAAGGCCGGAGAGGCCACCTGCCTGCACGCCGGCAGGAAGGTTGGCGGCGCCTGCGGCATAGCTCAGGGTGTAGCTGAAGTTTTTAGCCGTGGCCAGGCCCCGGTCCCAATCCTGGATCCCCGCCGAGAAGATGGTGGTGATCGCAGGCGTGGCGGCGCTGATGTCCAGCACGGCGATGGCGTTGTTCTCCTGCAGCGAGATGAAGGCCGTGCGGCCATCAGCCGTGATCGCGATGGCTTCTGGTTCGATGTCCTGCGCGACCGTGGTGGTAACGCCAGCTTTGCCGGTGATCCGGATACCGCGGTTGATCAGTTCGGCTTTGCGGTTGTTCCAGGCACTGAAGTCGATGGTCTGAACATTCAACTGGGCCGGAGCCGCTGGCGTTGCCAGCAGATAGGCCGAGGTATCGATCACTGAGATCGAACCGATCGGATCGATGGTATAATTGCTGCTGATCAATGCGCCCGGTTCGCCTTCATTGGTGACCAGCAGCTTCTTGCCATCGCTGCTGAACTTCACCATGTCGGGCAGGGCGCCGACGCTGACGGTGCTGACATGAACCGGCAAGGCCGGATTGGTCAGGTCGTAGAACTGAACGAAACCGGGTTCGGTCTTAACGGAATTCTGTACTGCAACTGCCAGCAGTTTGCCGAATACAGCGGCACTCTGAAGTGTCTGGCTGCTGTCTGAGGGATTGGCCTTGGCGACGATCTTTGGACTGGCTACATCGCGCAGGTCGCTCACCAGGATGGTGCCGGAACCGCCGCCCACCGTATAGAGGTAGCCAGAGGCGGGGTTGTAGGCGGAGATCTCGGCGTTGGCCCCTTGGGGGGCGCTCAGCAGGCCATTCACGGCTGCTACCGCAGGGTTCACCGGGGTGAAGCTGAGCGCCACGAAGCTATTCAAGAAGATTATCCCTACTTAATCAGCAACGCCGAGCCGGCTGATTAAGAGCGCTTTAACAACTGCCGCCCATGTGTTTAAGAAGACATCTCAATGGTTTTTAGGGCTATGGGCTGATGTCGCGCAGAACACATAGACCAGGCATGTGTTGTGCATAGGCCAAGCCTGTTTGCACAGAGTCGATGCCTGCGTCAAGCAAAAGCCGTGCCTTGTGCTTATTTCTGCAATCGGCCAGCTCTTGGCCGCCGGCTAGCGCTGCAGCTGCGGGCTGCCGGCTTTGCCCATTAGCCCATTCCGCCAGCTGCCGAGGCGGCAGCTCAACCAAGGCTGCGGCATCCGCCCAGCTGGGCTGGGATTAACCATCAACCAAGCTGTATTAAACCAGCCAAGTCACAGCCCATGCGGAACAACGACATAGCCAGGGGCCTAGATAATAAAATACCCCGAAATATCTCGGGGCGAAAAGCAGCCATTGACATAAATGGCAGCAGACCAGCGGTCTACCAAACAAAGAAGCTAGAGAAACCGATCTCCCCCCGCAAGCGGAGACCGGCATCGTGGCTAAATCAGACGAACACGAAGTTGGCCTGGTTATCAAGGGTGGCAACACTTAGGTTGTTGAAGTGACCAACAGCCGTGCCGGAAACACTCAACAGGGTGTCGGCTCCCACCTGGCTGAAGCTGAGGGCAGAGAAGCTCAAGCCACGCAGGCCCACCTTGTCTTCTCCAGCGCTGAAGTCCATCACGTACTGCTTGGCGGCAGGCTTATCGCCAGGTGCGTCAATCAGCCAGAACTGGTCGGCACCAGCGCCACCATTGAGGTAGTTAGTACCGGCAGTTTCGAGGATTGTGAAGATATCATTGCCAGCGCCGCCCAGGGCACGGTTTGCGGCGCTGCCGATGATGAAGTCGTCGTCGCCGCTCATACCGCTGAGGCGGTTGCCATCGCCTGCTTCGGCGCTGATCGTGTCATCGCCGCTGCCGCCAGTGATCACATCGCGGCTGCCGGCAAAGATAGTGTCGGCACCGGAGCCAGTGAAGATCTTGTTTTCAAAACCATCACTGAGAGCAATCTCTAGCGTATCTTTTCCGGCACCGGTGAAGATGGTGTTGCCGATCATTGTGAGGCCATCTACTGCACCGGCTTGCAGCCAGGTGTCATCGCCACTTGCACCCACTACCGGCAAAGGAGAAACCGTGGGAAGATCCATACTGAACTGGAAAATCTGACCGCCGTAGTCAGCTTTATTCGCTTTAACAGCACCACCAGATTCGCCAGGCTGCTGTGCAACGCCAATAAAAACATGCTCAGAGAGCGGGCGACTTTGCTCAACAGTCTGAACACCATTTCCCTTTAGTTCATCAACGGAGTAAAAGCTACCATCAGCTTTCTTGGCGACAAGTGCCGTGACGTTCCAACTGCCAGAAAATTCAGAGTTTCTAGGAGTTGCGTGGGTACCTTCATAGGCAGCTGCACCGGCTGCAGCTCGTGGATTTTTGTTGCCGCCAGCTTGAGCTAGGAAATAGCCAGTACCATTGGGCTCAACCTGTAATGTATCCTCATCAATAACTAGAGCAAGCTTGCGCTCACCATAATCATTGCCGGAGTCTTCATCAACGATCAAAACGTCTGCGTCGGAAGATTTAACCCAGAGCAAGCCATCAGGATCGTTAAGCTTGTAGTTGTTTAGCTTGATATGCTTCTCTGCGGTGGCGCCTGATGGATTGCCGGTAGCGTTAAAGTGACCGACCCCTTTGCCGCCCACATCAACTTTGAGTGCTCCATCGACGGCAGCAAGGATACGGGTAACCTCAGCAGTAAGGTAGTCGGGAAGACCATTCTTATCAGCGTCGTTGTTGACCAGTTCCGAGGCAATAGTTTTAGTGAAGTCAATACCAAGCACGCCACCGGTGCGTGTATGATTTTGAACATAGCGAGATTTGGTGGTATCTGGATCAACCGCTGGGTGCTCAACCTTGGTATCGCTATTGAAATATGTATAACCAGCTGGCTGCGAATTAGCCTCTGTTACGCCACTGACCGTATCACCATCTTGAGCCCAACGAAAAATTTCCGTATCCTTAACAGCCTCTGGTGTTGCAAAACCATCCCATCTGTAGCTTGTGGGGATATAGCGAGCAGTAAAGCTATTGGGTGCCGTTTTATTCTGAAGATAGGCATCAAGCATCTTGGCGTCGGCATCAACCGTAGTAATGCCTAGGCTCTGGTAAGTGCTAGCATTAGCGGCCATGCCATAGAGTTGGCCATAAAGAAGGCCATTCCGCGCTAAAAACTGATCTCGCTCACTGGCACCAGTGGAGATTAGCTTACCAGTTTCGTCATATCCCTTGCGGCCAACATAGATTTTGAGTGGCGCCACGCTCATATCGTGGTTGTAGCCAGATGCCACAATTACCACATAGTCTTTATTGTTACCTGGGTTTATGGGCATTAGCTTTTCATAGCCTGCCTGGCCAAGGCTTGGAGCCGTGTAAGCAACCTGCTTATTAACATCAACCACCATAGAAGCCAAGCCCATGGTGGCATTAGCTACATCACTACCCTTGAGTGGACCGCTGCCATCGGGATCAGCAAACATATTATTGCCAATGTTCCATTCCTCACCCATCAACCAAATATCATCAGCGAATCCTACATTATTGCCATATTTATTTGCATTTTCGTAAAATGCGCCACAAAAAGAATGAAAGAAGAAATCACCTTGGGTGAGCTTCCGGGCGTCTAAAAATTCAACAATTGATCCATCGGGGTTAGTCTGATTACCCCATTTACCGCCAAGATCAGTCTTATCTAAGGTCTTAGTGGTAACTTCTTTACCAAAAACGTTATAAACTGTACTAAACAAATTACCAGAACCCTTGACCATTTCACTGGCCAGGCTAACATTATCCAAGAAATCAGCAAACTTGGCGCGATCGTAATCAATAGTATGGATATGAGAGCCGGTAAACTTAACTCCACTCTTCATCTCCCAGCCGTATGTCTCATTAGACATGGTGGCATAAGATTCGGATTGATAGGCTACCCGAACCGTGTTATCATCTTTAAGCCAAGCAGCGTTGCCATCTGGATAGCCTGTAAGCGCCTTTCCCGTAACAGAATCAATTTCGCCAACGGTGGCAATAGCCTTAAATTTAGCATAAGGGAAATCGGTATCGCCACTACGGCCATCTAATCTTTCTTTAGCCTCATCCGCAGTACTTGCCTCGGGAATAAGAGCGGCAACCTGCCCGATTGTCTTGAGGGCTGGATTGGATGTCATTTTGATTTGAGAATCAAAGAAGAGGGGGCAAATTGCTTAAAAAACAACTAAAAGCCATAGCAAAAATCAATGAAGGCTTTTAGATATGTTATTTAGCAGGAGAAATGCTAGGCAAGCCTGCCGGGGAGAGATGTGATCTGCAACACAGCCCAGGGGTTATCCTGATTGCTTACTGTCAGTCAACTCCTTGATCAGCACTGGGAAAATGCTCCTATGCTGAAGGGTTATTTAAGATAAGCTATTTGATTATTCACAGAAAACATAGTTGATACCATCGCCCGTTCACCGGAGACAACGGGACTGCCGCAGGCCAACCTTGACCGAGCACAGAATATTGCACCATCGACGGCATTACAACACGATTATCTAACAAGCCAGCATAATTCGAGCCTTTTTGCAGCCCAATCCGAGCCATGGCGCCGCCAGAATGCTGAACAATAAAAAACCCCGAGTTACCTCGGAGCGAGAAGTGACCATCGGCATCAATGGCAACGGCTCAGCAGTCTGCCAAAAACCGAAGCTGGAGATGCCGATCTCCCCAAGGAGGAGAGCGGCATCATGGCTAAATCAGCTGAATACGAAGTTGGCCTGATTATTCAGGGTGGAAACACTGAGATTGCTGAAGTGGCCGATGGCTGCACCGGACACACTCAACAGGGTGTCAGAACCCACCTGGCTAAAGCTGAGGGCAGAGAAGCTAAGGCCTCGCAGGCCCACCTTGTCTTCTCCGGCGCTGAAGTCCATCACGTACTGCTTGGCGGCAGGCTGATCACCAGGCTCGCTAACCAGCCAGAACTGGTCGGCACCGGCGCCACCATTGAGGTAGTTGGTGCCGGCTGTCTCGAGCACGGTGAAGATATCATTGCCAGCGCCGCCCAGGGCCCGGTTAGCGGCGCTGCCGATAAAGAATTGATCGTCGCCGCTCATACCGCTGAGGCGGTTGCCATCGCCAGCAGTGGCAGTGATCACGTCATCGCCGCTGCCGCCGGTGATCACATCGCGGCTACCGGCAGAGATCACGTCGGCACCGGAACCAGTGAAGATCGTGTTGCGGAAGCCGCTGTTCAATTCGCTGTCCACCAGGTCGTCGCCAGCGCCGGTGAAGACGGTGTTCGCCTTGAAGGTGAGCTGTTGAGCCGGATTGGCCAGCTCGATCAGGTCAGCGCCGCTGGTGAAGGAAAGGGTGGGGCTGACAACAGAATCTTGAGCAGTTGACAAGCGCTCGGCGGCAGTGGCACCACCCAGCAGGCTCGCCTCCATGGCGAAGGCCACGTGGGCTTGGTCAATCATGCCAGGAACACCATTGATTACGGTGCCGTAGGCCTCAATTCCCGTACTAACGAACTGATCAATCAACACACTATCGGCACCCTGATAGTAAATGGGTACGGGGCGTTGGGTATGGGTCGTCCAAAGATCGCCAAGGCCGGTGGTGCCATCCTTCAGCTTGCCTTCTGTTCCCCAGAAGTGCCCAACCTTCTCAGCGTCTCCAGCCTTCCATTCGGCGGTTGAGCCGTTGGTCAGGTTGGGGGTAAGGGTGGTGTCGTAACCCTTGTTAACTCCTGTGGTTTGCTCGTTGTTTCCAGCTTTGCTGGCCAGGATTGATTCGGCAATCTCCTGGGGGAAGTTGGGAAGAAGGGTCAGATAATGGTCATGGTCAGCGGTAACCATTACCTGATTATTTTCCCAGCCCCCATTATCTTTCACCCATGCAGTCACCGTTCTAACAACATCATCCATGTCATGGAGGGTGCCGAGCATAAGGTCCATGTTGTCGGCATGGGCGGCCCAGTCAATGTCGCCCACTTCCACCATCAGCCAGAAACCATCCTTATCCTTACCGAGGGCCTTCAGGGCTTGGCCGGTTAGCTGAGCAACCGTGGGGCTTGCCTTCAGTTCTGCAGCCAGGGCGTCACCGGTTAGGGCTGCATTAGTGGCGTTTGTATTGGAGTTGCCAGTATAGGCACCGGTGCCTGTGGCTGAGTAATCGCTGTCTGCGGTGCGCCAGGGGAGGTTGCCTCCTTGGCCAATAGCCCCGTAGATCCCCATCAAATGTTGGGTCTCTGGATTGAAGGCCGTAACAGCCTCTTCGAGAAGCTGAAGGCCAGTTTTGGCTGCCTTGTCGCCGGTGTAGTTGTCAGGACGTCCGATCACTGTCCAGCCTTCAGCCTGAATCGTTGGGCCAGAAGGAGTTTGGGTGAAAATGTTCTTACCAGCGGCATCTTTTCCTGTAATGGCCTGCTGGCTAGCCTGGTAGGTACCAGCGAGGAGGCCAGTGAGAGCAGCTTTTGTCACATAGGATTCGCCGCCCGCTGGGTTGCCACCACCCAGCACAATCTGGGGCTGGGTTACAAACAGAATGTCGTCGAGGATGTTGTCGGTGAGATCAAGGGGGTGGCCATCCACGCCAAGTTTGCCGGCATTGGATGATTCCTGATATTTGTTACGGCTGTTGACATTGGCAACAGCAGCTGCGGGAGTTGCATGGGTAATCGGTACCGATGTCACAACGCCGCCGGATTTACCGAGGGCCTTGGCCTCCGTCAATATGGATTCGAAGCCGTGTTCGTGGATATCTACCGAAATGGCACCGTTGTAGGTTTTGATGCCGCCGTAGAGGGTGGATGCGGTATTGGCCGAATCCGGATAATCGCCTTTGATGTATTCAGCATTAAAACCTGGGCTCGTCTTGCCCCTGTCTTGGTAATAATCGGCATCCCAGGGGGTATCGCCACCCTTGGTGCTATCCCAGTTCACATAGGTGAGGCTGGGATCGAAAACAAAACCATCACGAAGGGGGGCGTCGCCAGTGTCGTGGGTAGCGGTGCTGCCCTGAAGAGCGCTGTTGTTTGTGCTGCCAGCAACTTTGGTTGAACCGGTTGTAGCCAGGGTGAAGCCGCTGAAATCCTGGTAGGGAGTACCTGTACCCTTGCCCAAGGTATAGTAATAGTCAAGGGTCCGGTTGGCAAATACTGCCTTAATCTCTAGATCAGTTTTGCCTGCCGTCTTGAGGGTGGTTATCTCCTTTTCGACTTGACTGTAGATGGCACTGGAGCGGGTCATCTCCCAGCCCATGCCATCACCAATGATCAGAATGTTGTTTTTTGACATTTAGAAGGTTTGAAAAAAGAGTGAAAAATGCTGAATTGATTTAGCGCCGCCAGAGGCACTAACAAAGCGTTAGCGATACACAAAATATGTATCGCTAACCACATGAATGAAGCCCGGTTAGACCTCCCCCAACGCTAGGGGAGGAGGTCACTACCGGATTTATCTCAAGCGAACAGGAAGTTGGCCTGGTTGTTCAGGGTGGAGACACTGAGGTTGTTGAAGTGGCCAATGGCTGTGCCAGAAACACTCAACAGGGTGTCAGCTCCCACCTGGCTGAAGCTGAGGGCTGAGAAGGCAAGGCCCCGCAGGCCCACCTTGTCTTCTCCAGCGCTGAAGTCCATCACGTACTGCTTGGCGGCAGGCTTATCACCAGGAGCGTCAATCAGCCAGAACTGGTCGGCACCGGCACCACCATTGAGGTAGTTGGTGCCGGCAGTTTCGAGGATGGTGAAGACATCATTGCCAGCGCCGCCCAGGGCCCGGTTAGCAGTGGTGCCGATGATGAAGTCATCGTCGCCACTAATACCGCTGAGGCGGTTGCCATCGCCGCCTGTGGCCCAAATTTGATCACTGCCGCTGCCGCCGGTGATCACATCGCGGCTACCCGCATAGATCACATCGGCACCAGAGCCGGTGAAGATCTTGTTCTCATAGCCGTTGCCCATTTCCACGTCCACGGTGTCGTTGCCGGCACCGGTGAACAGCAGATCGCCCCGGCCATCGAAGCTTCCGGGGCTAAACAGTGGTCCTGCCACAACATCATCAGCTCCGCTAGTGGCAACGGCGGTGTTAGGAGCCAAGCCCATGGCGGCAGCCACGCCTAAGCGGGGGTCAAGGTCTAACGGAGTATCTAGCTGCAGTACAACCATCTCGTTGTTGTCGATGGCCGGCGGACGACCGATGGAGAAGGGATAATTGTTATCGTTGGCCACCAACACCCGATTGGCATCAAGGACGAGCACATCCTCGATTGTCTCGAATGTCATCGAATACACTTTATTGCCATCACCATTAAGATCAGATGGATCTTGAATCGTCAAGAGATTAGAGATTTCCTGCTTAGGGAAGAATCCCTGGGCGTCCCTTTGGCCGATATCAATTTTGAACAGCTTCTTGAATCCGTTTAGATTAGCCTGGCTACCATCTCGCTCAATTACGATAAATTCGTGATCATTAATAGGCGTAAAGTCACCGATAGCATGAGTTGCCTTATCCATGCGGTAGAAGCCGGCAAGACCAGTGAACTTTTTCGATTCCACGTCAAACCGATACACCCTCAGGGAGCCAGCCGGGTCGCCGTTAACGGTCTTTTCCAATAGGGGATAAAGGGTTTTGCCGTCGGGGCTGCCGGCCAGTCCCTCATAGCCACCGGAGCGACCCAAGTTAGCTGATACCAAATCATCGTAATACTGGGTGCTGGAATTAATGCCATAATCAGCAAGGTAGCGACTAGCCAGCACTGCATTGCCAGTACCCGGGAAGTCAGTAAAGAAACCATCGACACCCAGATCGATAAATGCACGATACTCAGCGGCTACATTACCGTTGTAGGAGCTAGGCAGGAAATAGGGATCATCGCGGAGGGTATACAGATGAACAAACAAGCCTGCTGCATGGGCGTCAGTCACAAGGCTGGTGGGAGCGCCAACCACGGTATCTGCATCGCTGAATTGCCCATCTTTATTGAGATCATCTCGAACACCATCCTTATTGGCATCCACATTGGTCATAGGCAGGATGCGCCCCTTATTAGGTCCGATACCATCGGCATAGGTTTTAATCGAGGCCAGGCCTTCAGGAGTGGCCAGGCTGGAGTAGGTTCGGCTATCGTTTGCCAGCACAAAGTCGTAGGGCTTGCCGCTACCGCCAAACAATTGAACCAGAGGTACATCAATGCCTGCCGTAGGCATGATGGAGCTACTCAACTGCTTAAGATTAGCCACCTCAAAAGACTGAATAACAACCCTGCTGGGATCAGTGAAGCTATTAGCCTTAAGGGTGTCAACTAGGATCTGGCTGGTATTTTTGTTGATCAGGGTTGTCCCGTCCAGAAGCTTGCCATCAATAAGGAAAAAGCTAGGATGCTTGGTTTCGGGATAAATGCCAATCTTGCGCCCTGTGTCTTTCTCCACATCCTTCACGAGTTGGATTACCTCGCTTAGGGTGGGAACTTTGAGCTTGTCATTGTCAAACTCAGTGCCACGCAAGGCGGGAATCCGCTCAATAGCATTGAGCTGCTTCACTTCAGCAAGCGTAAAATCTTCTGCATACCAACCACCTCTAAGCACACCATCCAACATCTTGACAGTAAGACGGTCGGCAAATTCAGGACGCTTATAGACATCAGTACTGGTGTCGGTAGTGTTCAGTACAGGGACACCATTGGCATCACGCAGGATGGCACCGTTGGCATCAAGCTGCACAACGGCAAGCATTGGTTCATGGCGGGCGATCAGCACACTATCCTTGGTAACCACCAAATCAGGCTCGATGAAATCAGCACCCTTGGCAATGGCAAGTTTGTAAGCTTCCAGTGTGTGTTCAGGCCGGGAACCGCTATCGCCACGATGGCCGATTACGATCGGAGCCTTGCCTGAGAGCGTGTCAAATTTAGGAACAGAGCGTGCTAGTGGATCCTGAGGGGAGCGCACCTGAGAATCGGCCAACTGGTCACGAACAAGATCACCAGTACCTGGAAAATCGGTGAAGAAACCATCAACCCCAAGGTTAATAAAAGTAGTGAACTCATTCTGGGGGTTGCCAGCATAATTGCTGGCTAGATAGCGTGCTTCATCACGGAAAGTATAGGCATGCACAAATAAGCCTTTATCATGGGCATTGTCAACCAATGAACTGGGGGTGGCCAGCACACGATCCTGACCATTGATCACGCCATCGGCGTTGAGGTCATCGGCTTTTCCATCAGCATTGGCGTCTACAATCTTGGTAGACAGAATCATCGGCTTCCAAGGGCCTATGCCATCGGCATAGCTGGCAATTTCCGCCAATCCGGAGACAGTCTGCAGATCTGCATAGGTGCGTTTATCGCCACTTGCGGTAAAGTCATAGGGGCGGGCATTAACGTCTGCGTAGATAAGGGATCCATCATCAGCAATATCATAGGCGTCAAGGAGCTGAACCAAAGGCAGATCAAGCCCTGCCTTTGGCATCAGCGAGGCATTAAGATCTTTGAGGTTAGCAACCTCAAATGACTGGATAAAGATACGCTCTGGATTTGTAAATTGCTGCTGCTTGAGTACATCAATCAGCTTTTCTTCCAGGGAAAGCCCGAGGGCATCATGGAAGGTGGGATGCTTTGTCTCAGGATAAATACCGACAGCCTTGCCGGTAACAGCTTCCATTTCCTTTACTAGGGAAATGATCTCAGCAAGGGTGGGCACCTCAAATGATTGGTTGAAGACCTGAGTGCGGAAGCCTTGGGGCATCACGGCACGCAGGGTCTTAATTTCAGCGAGTGTGAAATCGGAAGCGAAGAAACCCTCCTCCGAAACTCCATCAACAATTTTTGTAGTTTTGCGTGCTGCAAACTCCGGGCGAGATGCCACATCAGTGGTATTGATCAAATTCGGCTCATGCCGGGCAATGATCTGACCATCCTTGGTGGCCACCAGATCTGGCTCAATAAAATCTGCTCCCCTCAGGATGGCTAACCGGTAGGCCTCCAGGGTGTGCTCGGGCAGCTCGCCACTGGCACCGCGATGGCCGATGATTAAGGGTGGCTGGCCATCGAGAGTGTCAAAACTGCGAGCAAGGCTATAATTAGGGGTTGCATAGGGAGCATCCAGCAGGCGGCCCTGGGAATCGAAATGCAGTATATAGGGACCAAATTCTTCGCCAATCCAGAGATCGCCGTTGGGGGCGACCACCACCGACTCCACATCAAAGTCTGCACCGGTAAGCCAACGCTCGGGCGTTCCCTTGCGAACAATATCGAAAGGAACCTTGTTATTGGGATCAGAGAGCTGAATAAAACGATCTAGCTTTACTGAGCCATTGCCACTTTCTAGGCCTGCAAAGTAAGGGTCAACCTCGTGGAGTCGCAGCAGGTAGTCGGCGCTATTGCCAATAGCGCCAAAACCGTTGTCAGACAGGAATAGAAAAGTATTCCCGTTGCCAGTTCTGCTGAACTGCACACCGCTAAATCCCTGTACCGGCTGCCCCTTGAAGGGAGTAGGACGACCATTGGTGGGATTGGCTACTGCAGATCCAGAATCAGGTCCAGCGGCCAGGGTGTCAGCAGGAAGTGAGGCGAAGCCGATCAGTTTTGAAGAAGCCATGATAGTCGTGTGAGTGAAGAGTGGGATTCAGTGAGGTCTCACCTGGGAGATCAAAGCTGGAGATGTCAGTCTCCTCGGCAAGGAGAAAATCAGCATCCGAACTATGTCAACCGAACGGGAGGTCTTCCTAGTTGTTCACAGTGACAAAACTGAGGTCTCGAAAGTGGTCAATGGCAATGCCGGACACTATTCAACGGGTGTCGGCGGCCAGCTGGCTGAAGTTGAGGGCAGAGCAGACCAATTCACGCCATCCCATCTTGGCTTCAACAGCTCTGAAGTTGATCAGGAACTGCCCGGAGGCAAACCTATTAACAGGTTCGCCAAGCAGCCGGCATTTTTTTAAGCCGATCAAGTCATAACGCCAGTTGATACTGCCATCATGGCACGCACAGAATATATCGCCACCAGCGCCACCGCAGGCCCGAACGACATGGTTCAACAGGTTGAAGCCGAAAGCCAATGCTTCATCCAAAAACGATTACCCACACTTAATCAGCAATACCGAGCCGCTTGATTAAGAGTGCTTTAACAACCGCCGCCCTTGTGTTTACGAAGACATCTCAATGTTATTTAGACCAATGGTCCGATGTAGCGCGGAACACAAAGGCCAGATCTGGGTTGCCCAAAAGCGATGCATTGTGCCTATTGACGCCAGCCGCCCCCGCTTGGCTGGTGGCTGGCCATATCCAGGGTTTCGGCCACGAACTCAATCTGTTTGATCTGCTCTGGGCTGCGACCGGCGTCCAGCTCCCGCCTCAGCAGGCTGCTGATTTCCATCCAGCGCACATCGGGGAATTTGCGGCTATTAGCACGATCCACAAACAAGGCTCGCTCAGCGGCTGCTTCCCGGCCGATCACCAGCATCACCGGAAAGGGCTGCTGGGTCCAGGTGTGAATCCAGCGGGGATTTTTGATGCTGAATATCTCGCGGCCATCGTTGCGGCGGCGCAGGTGGGAGGGGCCGGCCTTGAGCTGTAGATAGAGATAGCGGCCCGTGCCGGCCCTGGTGACCTGGCTGAAGCGGCTGGATTACAGCCTGCGCAAAGTTGGCCTGCGCCAGGGCCGGATCGGCAGCACTAAATTAACTAACAGGATTCTTGTTAACACCGTGGCGTACCGATCGATCAGCATCTCGCTGGAGTAGGAGCTCCTGTCCCAGCTAGATGCCCAGGGATCCAACCGTTCGGCCCTGGTGAGCCAGGCCCTCTTGGAGTGGCTGGCCCGCCGTCGCATCGACGACCTCAACACGGCTTACACCCACCTGGCCGCGCTGGAGGCCGCCGATCTGGCCGCCGCCGTATATGGCTGAACGGGGCAGGCTCTAGCTGGAGAACGCTGGGCCGTCTCAGGGCGGCTGAAGATCCACCGTTGCTTCTGATTGCATTCCGGACATCGCCCCGGCGAGTGCCGCGCTCTTTCGTTGCGCCTAGGCTTGCCTTATGACCGTCAGCGAGAGCACTTTCGCGCAACTGCGCCGCCGGGAGCGCGAGCGGCGGATCAAAGCGCTGAGCCAGCGCTTGAAAGACACCCTGGGACCTTGCGACTGCAGTGTCTGGCTGTTCGGCTCCCTGGCCCGGGGCGATTGGGATGGGTTCTCGGATACCGATCTGCTGGTGGTGGCCGCCAACCAAGACGAAGCCGAACGGGCCGCCGATCAACTGGGTGAAGCCCTGGTGGGCGATGACGTGCTGGCGATCGATCACGAGCGCTGGCAGGCGATGGCCAGCTCCCCCTCTCCCCACTGGCGGGCGATTCGCGCCCAGGCGATCCGCCTCCATCCGCAGCCATGAGCCAGGCGCGACCTGGGGCCTGGTGGCGGCAGGCCCGCAACGACCTAGATCTTGCGGCCTTGGCCAGCAGCAACGGCTTCCATGCCCAGGCCTGCTTCTTTGCCACCCAAGCGGCTGAGAAAGCCCTGAAGGGCGCGATCGTGGAGCTGGGCCTGACGCCGCCCCGCACCCATGGGCTTTCTCAGCTGGTGGCCGTGCTGGAGGCACAGGGTGTGGATGGTTCAGACCTGGCTAACCTATCCCTGCGGGCTCTGACGCGCATGACCGTGACCAGCCGCTATCCCCTGGAGGACACGCCGCCGATGGACCTGTTCGACCCGACAGACAGCGAACAGGCGATCGCCACGGCCACGGCGGTGCTGGTCTGGGTGGAGCGGCTCGATCAGGGGGGCGGCTGAGCAAGACTTGGGTATCAGGCTCTGGATGCTTCAGCCCTGAGCACACAGAGCGGCAGGCATCCGCAGCTCCAGGACGGCTCCGTACTGCAGCTTTTGGCCAAGCGTTTATCTGAACAATAGTATTTACTTAGGGCATAGTATTCATTTAGGGCATAGCATTCATTTAGTTAAATAGAAGCGCGGACGAGGAGGCGCTGCCGGGGTTATGACTAGAATTGGCAGAGATCCGTACAAGCCAAACAACAGATTCGAGCTGGAAACGTGGGCATGAGCCATCTTCTCAACTCGCTTCGGCTTGCCAAAATCAACGAATTCAGCTCACAAAAAAAGCAAGAAACATGGGGTTAACCATTTCCTATTCTCTTGGTTTGACCAATGCCTCCCTAGAGCAGGCAAGGGAGAAAATCATCAGCTTGCACCACCAGGCTTCCCAGCTGCCCTTGATGGAGCTTGGCGAGGTAACTGAACTCGAAGGCCAAGCCTGCTGCTTTGAGGAGGATGATCCCCGGATAAACTTAAAATACGGAGCCTTGCGCCTGGAAGATATTGCCCACAATCTTGAGCATCGTACCAATGAAATCAAGGCTAGTCACCTGATTGGATTTGATGTTTTTCCCGGAGCTGGCTGCAGCAGGTCTTCCTTTGGCCTGGCAACATATCCAGAAGAACCAACTAGCTGGCAGTGGCATGACCACTGCAAGACTCAATACGCCACCAATCACCCTGCGCTCCATAACCTGAACTCAACGTGCTTGGTGGCTGCGTGAAAGTCTTGATCGGTCGTCAACAGGGTTAGATCGTTTCGGCGACAGAGCTGGATCAGTAGGGCGTCAATGGTGCCAACTTGCACGCCGCGTCGGCGGCAGGTGTTTCGGACATCTGCCGCTTGGATGTGATCTTCCTTAGCCGGCTGGAGGAAGGCCAGCGCTGATAGCCGTTCGACCAACTGGGCTCGGTCCTTCGGCCCAGCAAAACCTTGCAGCAGCTCCTGGAGGACAAACCCTGTCGTGAACACCTGATCTGCCCCCAGAAGTGCGTGGCGGAGGGCCACCACCTCGGGTGCGGATTGCTCAACATCACGGCGCAAAGCCAGCGACCAGACGCTCGTGTCGACAAGCAGACTCACTGCTGGCGAGCCCGTTCGGCCTTGTAATCGAACGAAGCATCCCACTCAAGCTTGCCAAAAAGCTCTGCGACCCGCCGCTGTTCTCTGCGGGCGATGAACTCCTGAAGGGCTCGGGTGACAGCGGCTTTTTTGGTTGGCTCTCCGCTCACGCGAAAGGCTCGATCGAGTAGGTCTTGGTCGAGAGCTAGATTCGTGGCCATGTGTGACTCCTCTTTCAAGAGCTTACACAGCCGGGACCCGGCCGCAAAACTTGTGGTGTGGATGGCTCTATGTGCTGCCTAACGCTCCCACTCAGCCGCAGGTAGTAATTGCTGACAAAGCGCACCGTAGGCCCTCATTATTTCTTGGGCTCCGACGGCTGGAGTGGGCAGCGTCCCTTTGCGTGGTGTAAAACCCGAGGCCCGAATGCCCTGATCAGAGGGTGAACAGGGTGGAATGACGAGCTGTCATTCCAAAGGTGCAGATGCCCCCCGTTTCTCCAAGATGAAACAAGACGATTGACTTGTCAAGTCTCTCGTCCGATCGCACTTGTGTTGTGAGCGGAAGTGGTCTGTGCTGGCTAGGGGTTATTGCACCGGCCCCCGGGCG
>JBILLQ010000063.1:0-19929 GCA_044375975.1 Prochlorococcaceae cyanobacterium | reverse complement strand
CGCCATAACGGCGTGGCGGCCTGCCGGGTTTGGTGAGCCTCTGGGTTTGGCTGGGGTGTCGTCCACTCCAGCAGCCGCATCGCCAGGCGCAGGTCGCCGTCGCTCCAGGCGCGAATCGCCATCGCCCGGCGGGGGTCGTAGAAGCTTTGGCTGCGATACCAAACGAACACGTCGGTGTCCCCCTTGTGGCCGTTGCAGGCCAGGCAGGCCGGTACACAGTTTTCGGTGACACTCAGGCCGCCGCGGCTCTGGGGCAGTACGTGGTCAATCGATTCAGAGCGCTGGCCGCAGTAAATGCAGCGTTGGTCGGTGAGCTGATGCAACGACTGTCGCCAGCGTCGCACCCGCAGTTTTGGGCACAGGTCCTCTAGGAACACCGCATCCCTGGCCTGCATTTGCCTGGTTCGATTGGCGGAAGTTTCGCCCAGGTGGCCCAGGTGTCAATGTGTCGAGGGTTGCCGTTTGCCCATGTGCTGCCGGCTGCGTCTGGGCGCCAGCGGCCGAATTGAGGTGGTATCGCCCTATGACGCCGTCACCTGGGCCCAATTGCGGGCGATTCGGCCCCGGGGCCAGTGGCGCCAGGGGGCTAGATGCTGGGAGTTTCCCCTGGAGGCGGCCCTGGCGCTGGCCCAGCTGCTGGCGGGCCGCTTCCCGATCGAGCCTGAGCTGCAGCAGTGGCTCACCTGGATGCGACAGCCGCTGCCGCCGCTGCCGCCGCATCGGGATCTGGTGGCGGCGGCGCAGCTGGAGCTGCCTTTGGCCGATGGCCGCAGCCTCTATGCCCACCAGCGGGCGGCGGTGCGCTGGTTGTTGGCCCGCCGCGGCGCCCTGTTGGCCGATGCGATGGGCCTGGGCAAGACCCTCTCGGCCCTGGTGGCAGCCCGGGCCATGGTGCGCCTGGCCGACTGTCGCCTGCTGGTGCTCGCCCCGGTGGGGCTCCACGGCCACTGGCGGGCAGAGGCGGCCGCCCTCGGTTTGAGGCTTGAATTGCATAGCTGGGCCAGCCCGCCGCTGGAGCTGCCGCCAGCCGGCACGGTGCTGATTGCCGATGAGGCCCACTATGCCCAGAACGCCCACACCAGGCGCAGCCTTGCCCTGCTGCGGCTGGCGCGCCACCCAAGACTGCGGGCGATTTGGCTGTTGACCGGCACCCCGATGAAGAACGGCAGGCCGGCGCAGCTGTTGCCGCTGCTGGCCGCCATCGATCACCCCCTGGCCCGGGATCAGCTGGCTTTTGAGGAGTTGTTTTGTCAGGGCCACTGGCGTCAGCAGGGGGGGCGGCTGCGCTGGCAGGCCGATGGCGCCAGCCGTTTGGAGGAATTGCAACGGCTCACCCGGCCAATGCTGTTGCATCGGCGCAAGCAGGATTGTCTCGACTTGCCGCCCAAGCGGCGCTGCCTGCTGCCGGTGCAGCTCAGCGAGGCGGAGGGGTTGGGTTTTCAGCATCGTTTGGAGCGCGTTGTGGACGACTACCGCCGCCGCGCCGCCCTTGGTGAGGTGCGCCGCGATGCCGAGGCCCTGGCCGTGCTCACCGCCCTGCGCCGCATCGCCTCTGACTACAAGTTGTCCGCCACCTGTGACCTGGTGGGCGAGCTGTTGCGGCAGGGGGAGGCGGTGGTCGTGTTCAGCAGCTTTCTGCACACCGCCGGCATGTTGCAGCGCCAGTTGGCACCGATCGCGGCCGGTTGTTTGCTCACGGGCGCCTTGGCGCCAGCGCTGCGCCAGCCGCAGGTGGACCGCTTCCAAGCCGGCGAGACGCCACTGTTGATCGCCACCTACGGCACCGGCGGCCTGGGCTTCACCCTGCATCGGGCCCGCCATGTGGTGCTGGTGGAGCGTCCCTGGACGCCCGGGGACGCCGAGCAGGCGGAGGATCGCTGCCACCGCATTGGCATGGCGGGCAGTCTCAGCTGCCATTGGTTGCAGCTAGGGGTGGTGGATCAGCTGGTGGACGGCTTGATCGCCAGTAAGGCCGAGCGCATCGAGCTGGTGCTCGGGACCAGGCGGCGGCAGCTGCAGCGCCGCCAGCTGCCGGCGATGGTGCGCGAGCTGCTCGCCCAATGGTGAGCCGTCCAGGGCGGTGAGCAAGCAGTTCAGGGCTTTAAACAGCTCAGGGCGGCGAGCAGTACATAGCGCTGAGCCGTTCATCGCGACCAATGGTCTAGGGCCGGCTGGGCTGTTGGGGGGCGGCACAGAGCTCAGCTCGTAGGCGCAGATCGAGCATCAGCCTGGGATCGAGGCTGCCAGGCCGCGCCTGGGCCGCCAGCACCCGAGCCCGCTGGATGTCGGCGCAGGCCGCCTCGGGCTGGTTGGCCAGGCTGTGCAGCAGGTAGCGCTCGTTTAAGGGGGCGGGATTGGTGGGAAAACTCGCCACCACCTGATCACAGCGCCGAATTTGCTCTTTTAAGCGATCCAGTCGCACTTCCCTCAGGCAGTCATCGCTGCGCAGTTGCTGCTGCGGCAGGGGGGCCTCGTCGCAGGCTGTTAACAGCAGCAGCAGCGGCAGGCTGGCCAATAGCGGTATGGCCGCCAGTAGCCGCCCCCCAGCCCTAGGAGCCCAGCAGTTGGCTGCGGCTCTGGCCGCCGCTTTCCTGGCTGGGGGCCGCAGTCGTGGCGGGTTTGGCGTAGAGATCACCGAGGTAGCGGGCACAATCGGGATAGGTGCCAGGACTTTGCACCACAGCTTCGGTGATCATCACGGCGCTGTGCTCCGGGGAGGTTTTGAACAGGCTGGCGCTCTGGCGTTTAATCAGCGCATAGGCCGCATCCCAGCTCACCTGGTGGTTGTTGCCGTTGCTGCGCATGATGCAGTAAACCTGGGCGCCCTTGGCGCCGGCACTGTTGTCGGCGGCGCGTCCTGGTATGCCCGCAGCCAGGGCCAGATAGCCGCTAGTGAGCAATACCAAGCCCAGGGCCCTGGGCGCGGCGCGCCTTGGC
Source organism: Prochlorococcaceae cyanobacterium (assembly GCA_044375975.1). Lineage (GTDB taxonomy): Bacteria > Cyanobacteriota > Cyanobacteriia > PCC-6307 > Cyanobiaceae > UBA5018. Next base: position 16,992 of record JBILLQ010000063.1, on the reverse strand, counting down.
GACCTTTCCCTGAGCAAGGTTGCCCTGAGCAAGCTGACCCCGAGCAAGCTAGCCCTGAGCGCTGGACGAGAACGGCGCGGGCCCATGACCGAGCAGGATCTGGAATGCTCCCTAAGCTATCTAGACCCTTGCTCCAGGGGGTAGGTGTGTTGTGATCGGTGTCTCTGCTTGATGTCCATGGCTTCCGAATCGGTGTCCTTCCGGATCTCCCGGCACACCCAAGATCTGGCGGAGACCATCCATGCCCTCTCCCAGCGGCTGGTGAACTTGGAGCAGCGCCTTGGCGTGGTGGAACTCCAGCTGGCGCGGGCGCGGGAGGAGGATTCAAACGAGTTGGCCAGCCTGGATCAAGTGGACCGTCTGCTAGACGATTGCCGTCAGTTGCTCGACCTTCCCGTCGTTCAGCCTTCCGAGCAGTAGCAGACCGACTAGCCGCAACCCGACTAGCTGCAACCCGAGCAGTCGCAACCCGAACAGCCGCAACCCCAGCAGCCGCAGACAGAGCAGCCGCAGACAGAGCAGCCGCAGACAGAGGTTGGCTAAATGGCTTTATGAACCAATGGCCCTGGGGAGCTCTGGATCGCTGCCATGATTAATGGGCTGCAGCCCTGGGATCCACTGCTGTAAAGGTGTTCCTGTTGGCGCGATCAGGGTTTTTACGGGATTTTCTAGCCAGCTGGCCAAGACATCAGTGATACGCCACACAACCTGCCCGCAGCGTCAGCTCCGGATGGTCGGTGTCAGAATGGGAAGAAATGGAATCATGATTTACCCATCCATCCCTCACCGCGGCCCTGGTTGCTCTGCTGGCACGGCATTGGCCGCTGGCACTGCATTCGCCGCTGGTACGGCATCCCCTGCCATTACAGCATCCGCTAGTGGTGCTGCCGGTGGCACTTCCCTAGGCGCCACCACTGCCCTTGGCGCCACCACTGTCTCCAGCGGCGCCAGTGGCCCATCCCAGGGGGGCGCCGCTGGCCGATGTAACCACGCTGCCTCCGGCCTTGGCGGTTCTGGCTCTAACGCCGCCGGCTCTGGCTCTTCCCATCGGGGCCTCAGCGAAGGCGATCACCAACTGGAAAAACTTCAGTTTGCCCTGGCCGTTGCCCTTACCCGCGGGGATCTACAGCGTTCTGAGCAGCTGCGCCAGCAGATTAATGCCCTGGGAGGCAACCGCGAAGAACCGGGAACCTAAGCGGTTATTCGGCTTGTGCTACTATGGTGATGTCTGATAGATTTAAAAGAGCTGGAAACAGTCCAAATCTCCCTGATCTGATGGTGCAGGAAGTTCTTGCGGCCATTGGGCGCTCTCTGGCCCCGGGGGCAGGATAGGCAATTTTTAGAGTTCTCCAGCCTGCATTCCTCCATTGATTGCATTCTCCTTTTTGGGCGAATGTTTAAATTTTTTGTAAACCAAATTATTATGCCCGTCGTTTTAACCAAGCCCCTGAATGGTGTCAGTCGTTCCGCGGCTGACAATCGTTCCAGGCTGGAAGCCGATGCCCGTCGCCATGATCAGGTCGCCCGCGCCGCTGCTGAGCGGGGCGATCTGGAGACCGCAGGTCGCTGCATCCTGATGCTGCTGGAATGTGAGCGCCGGCGCGACAGCCAGGGACCCCAGGTGCTGCAATTGATCAAGCCCAGGCCCGTCTCTCGCGGTCTGGTCAGTTGAGTTGATTGGGTTCTTGAAAGTTCACCATTGCCGCCAATTCGCCATATACGCCAAATAGTTGGCCATCGCCCTGGGTAGACGGCTGGAAAACCCCAGCCGCAGCCAATGGTTCCCTGCAGCCGCCAAGCTTTTCAAGCGGCAGGTTCGCCTTAATCGCGGTTGTTCGGAGTCTCCCCAGGGCTGATCGAGGTCGCGGTCCCTAGGGTTTGCCCGGTAGTGAAGCGACCCGCTCGGCCGCGCTGGTGGACAGGCAGGTTGGCGGCTGGCGCTGCTGGTATGCAGCTCGTTTGCTGGCATTATGCGGGCACATGTGGCCAAAATTTTCGTGGATCCTCTGCTTGCCGCCATCGACGTGCCAGCGCTGTCATTGCAAACAGTTTCCGGGCTCGTGGCTTCAATAATTATTCCATTTATTTTTAAGATTGTCGGCGCTATAGCGCTTTGGATTTTCGGCGGTTGGTTGATCAGGCTGGTGCAGCGAATCATGCGCCGGACCATGTCAATCGGCAAGCTTGATATCACCTTGATTGGCTTTTTGCTCAACATCGTTTCGGCGGTGCTAAGGGTGATCTTGGCTGTGGCGATTCTGGGCTTCTTTGGCATTCAGACGGCCAGCTTTGCGGCCCTATTGGCTGGCGCTGGTGTGGCGATTGGTGCCGCTTGGAGTGGCATGCTTGGTAACTTTGCTGCTGGCGTGTTTCTGCAGCTGTTTCGTCCGGTGAGCGTTGGTGATTTCGTAAGCGGTGGTGGCATTACTGGCACTGTGGAGGAGATTGGCATGTTTGCAATCATTATTCTTTCCGCTGACAATCTGCGGAATATCGTGCCTAATGCAAAGTTTTTTGGCGATACGATTGTCAACTATTCGTCTCATCCCTTCCGTCGGGTAGATTTGTTTGCCCAGCTCGATAGCACCGCCGATTTGGACAAGGCGATTGCTCTGCTCAAGCAAGCCATTCAGTCTGTGCCCAATCAATACCCTGGTAAACCCGTTGATGTGGAGCTGCTTGAGTTTAATGAGCGCGGCCCAAGGTTGGCGGTGAGGCCCTATGCCCACACCGAGCATTACTGGCAGGTTTACTTTGAAACCAACCGCGTCATCTACGACGTGCTCGGCAGCAATGGCTTCCCGGTTCCTCGCATCCCGGTGCAGATGCTGCCCTTCGCTTGATTGATTGTCCCTTTGCCGTAGGCCATTGACAGGTGTCTGAGCCGATGGCGGGCCCCGCTGCGCCCGATCGGTTTTCGCTTCATTCGACTACGGTCCATTGGCGATTATTTGCCAGCCCGCCCGCCCACCCGCCCGCCCGCCTGCTCACCCACCCACCCACCCATTCATCCGCATTGGTTGCGTTTCCCGATCCCCTGCAATTGGTTGGCCTAGGGCTGGCGGGGATTGCCGGCGGCTTTATCAACACGGTTTCGGCCAGCGGTGGCGTGGTGGCCCTGCCGGCCATGGTGGCCCTGGGGCTACCGGCCGAACTGGCCAACGGCACCAATCGGCTCTCGGCGGCGATTAGCACCCTCACCGCCACCTGGAAGTTTCACCAGGCCGGGGTGATCCCCTGGGCCACCGCCCTGGCGCTGGTGCCCGCGATCGTGGTGGGCTCCCTGGGGGGAGCGCTGGTGGGTAGCGGCCTGGATCCAGCTGGTGCCCAGTTGGCGGTGGCCGCCTCCCTGGCGATAGTGCTGTTGCTGCTGCTGCTGCGGCCTCAGCGCTGGATCCGCGCTGAGGAGAACGCCGCCGAGCTGCAGCTGACGCCTCTGTTGCATTTGGTGATGCTGGCGATCGGCTTCTGGACCGGCTTCATCTCGCTCGGCTCGGGCACCATGACCCTGTTGGCCCTGGCCTGGTTTGGCCGCCAGGAACTCAGCCGCGCCAACCATGTGAAGATCGTGTTGCGGGCTGCTGGCAGCCTGGTGGCCCTGGTGGTGTTTGTGGCCCGGCTGCAGGTGGCCTGGACCTGGGCGGTGCCGCTCACCCTGGCGAGCATGCTGGGGGCCCTGATCGGCTCAAAGGTGGCCCTGGGGGAGCAGGCCAGCCGCTGGATCTACGTCACCTTGATCGCGGTGATTGGCCTGGAACTGCTGCTGTTTCTGAGCCCCTATCGTCAAATCTTGGCGTCCTGGGCCCTCTAGGCTAGTTATTTGGCCCCGAGCGAGCTGGCTCTGCCCATGTTCACCACCTCCGACCTCCACGTGGTGGAAACCAGGCCCCTGGTGCGCCCCGCCGTGCTCCACGGCGAGCTGCCGCTCACCCCGACGGCCGCCCATACCGTGCAGCAGGCCCGGCAGCGGATCCAGGCGATCCTGCACGGCCAGGATCAGCGCCTGCTGGTGATCGTTGGGCCCTGCTCAGTGCATGACGTGGCCGCCGCCAGGGAATACGCCGCCGCCATCGCCCGCGTCCGAAAGCGCCACTGCGAGCAGTTGGAGCTGGTGATGCGGGTGTATTTCGAGAAGCCCCGCACCACCGTGGGCTGGAAGGGGCTGATCAACGACCCCCATCTCGACGGCAGCTACGACATCAATACGGGTCTGCGCCTCGCCCGGGAATTGCTGCTGCACTTGGCCGAGATGGGCCTGCCGGCGGCCACGGAGCTGCTGGATCCGATCGTGCCCCAATACATCGCCGATTTGATCAGCTGGACAGCGATCGGCGCCCGCACCACCGAAAGCCAAACCCACCGGGAGATGGCCTCCGGCCTCTCGATGCCGATCGGCTTCAAAAACGGCACCGACGGCAGCGTGAGCACGGCCATTCACGCCATGCAGGCGGCGGGCCGGCCCCATCACTTCCTGGGTATCAACCAGGAGGGCTTGGCGGCGATCGTATCCACCACCGGCAACCCCGATGGCCATCTGGTGCTGCGGGGCGGCAAGCAGGGCAGCAATTACCACCGCGAGGCGATCGCAGCGGCGGCCGGCAACCTGGCGTCCGAGAAGTTGCCGTCCCGGTTGATGGTGGATTGCAGCCATGGCAATTCCAATAAGGATTACCGCCGCCAAGGGGAGGTGCTAAGCGATCTGGCCGACCAGTTGCGCGGCGGCTGTCAGCAACTGATGGGGGTGATGCTGGAGAGTCATCTGGTGGCTGGCAATCAATCAATTCAACCTGATTTGCAGCGGCTCACCTACGGCCAGAGTGTCACTGATGCCTGTATAGACCTGGCCACCACCGAAGCCCTGCTGGAACAGCTGGCCGATGCGGTGCTAGCTGCCCAAACCAAGCGCCCCCTGGCTGTTGCTTAGGCAAATAGCTGTTGCTTAGGCAAATAGCTGTTGCTTAGGCAAATAGCTGTTGCTTAGGCAAATAGCTGTTGCCTAGGGCTTCCTGGGTCGCCACAAATGGCTGTTGCTCAGGCGAATAGCTGTTTCTTAGAGCTGCCTGGATCGCGGCAAATAGCCGTTGCTTGCGTAAATAGGCGATCAGCCGGCAGCCATGCCCAGGCCGCCTGAGAGCAGGCTCCAGAGCCCGCCCACCGCCAGGGGCACCGTGAGGTTGTCGATACCCAGCAGCGACCACTGTTCCAGCAGCACCGCCACGGCAGCCACCGCCACCAGGGCCCAGGGTGTTGGGGCGGGCAGCTGTTGCATCAGGGCCACGGCCCGTAGCAGCAGCAGCAGCGCCAGGCTGGCGCCAGCCATGGCAGCGGTGCCCACCAGCGACTTGCGCTGCCCGCAGACCCGCCAGCTGGTGGAGGGGATCCAGGGCCCCAGCAGGCCGGCCAGGCCATCGCCCAGGGCCATCACCAGCACCCCTGCCGTGGCCGCCGCCGGCTGCTGGGGCCAATAGAGCCAGAGCAGCAAGGTGATCGAGGCACCGTAGGCAATCGTGCCGTAGCTATGGCGGTCGATGTCCTCGATCGCCGGCAGCACCCCTACGCGGTGGTTCAAGGCCGCCAGCAGGGTAACCAAGGCGGCGGCCGGCAGGGCAATGGCCTGGTCAATTCCGAATAGCCAGGCGATCGGCAGCACCGCCCCCGTGCCGATGTGCACCAATTTCCGACTCCATTCGCGGCGGCCTTGCCAGCGGCGCCTTACTTCCAGGGCCAAAGCCGCCAGCAGCGTTAACCAGCCGGCTACGGCTGCCACCCCCCATAGCTGCCCCATGGGCTCCGCTCAGCTGAATACGCCCCCTAGGCTGCCTGCTGGTCGGCGCCGAGCTGGCGCAGCTTGGCTAGGGCGCGGGTCTCCAGCTGGCGCACCCGCTCGCGCGAAACATTGATCAGGCGGCCGATCTGGCTGAGGGTGAGCGGTTCGCTGCCCTCTAGCCCAAAGCGCAGCTGCAGAATTCGCTGTTCGCGCTCATTGAGCTGGGCGATCCATTTCCCCAGCCGCTCCTTGAGCAGGTGGCGATCAATTGCTTCGCTGTGATCGTTGCTGGCAGGATCGGCGATCAGTTCGCTCAGGGTGCTGCGATCCTCGTCGCCGCGGGCATGGGCATCGAGAGAGGCGCAGGGGGCCGTCTGGGCGAGCAGCTCCTCCAGCTCTTCCGGGGCGATGCCGAGGCCATGGGCGATCTCCAGCCGATTGGGCTGACGGCCGAGTCGATGGCTGAGTTCACGGCTTATGCGCCGCATTTTGCTGAGCTTTTCGCTGATATGGATTGGCAGGCGGATGGTGCGAGCGCTGTTGTCGATCGCCCGGGTCATGCCCTGGCGGATCCACCAGTAGGCATAGGTGGAAAATTTATAGCCCTGGGCCGGGTCGAACTTGTCGACAGCCCGATCGAGCCCAATTGCGCCCTCCTGCACTAGATCGAGCAGTTCTAGTCCCTGGTTTTGATACTTCTTGGCCACGCTCACCACCAGGCGCAGATTGGCGGCCATCATGCGATCGCGAGCCCGCTGGCCCATGCGGATCAGACGCCGCTGCAGGGGGCTGAGCTGCTCGGCAGCTAGCAGGAGCAGGGGCTTTGCGGCCTGCACGTGATGGGCTAGTTCAATCTCTTCCGCAGGGGTGAGCAGGGGGATTCTGCCGATATTGGTCAAATACCAGCCGATGGAATCGACGCTCATTCGTCCGCTGGAGCGACCAGCCGAATTTGCTGATTGGTTTTTTCTAGCAGTGGCCGAGCGCCGCCTTGGGCCATCGCTGGCTGAGTTGGATTTGGGGGACTGCGGAGGCGTTCGGATCACCTCTACCTCCGAAGAGCATGAACTTTGGCGGACGTTAGCACCATTTACGCAGCTGAACTGAACAAGATGAAGCGAGTTTCTGCATCAACGATGACGCTTTGATGCATCGCAGGCGGCCCAGTTGGCGCTCGGAGACGCTTGTCAACCACCTCGCTGGCCCGGAGCTAAACGGCGGGGCAATCGCTGAGTTCCGCTGGCCCAGGCCAGGCGAGTGGTTTAAATATGCGTCTGAATTGTGCAGTCACCAGTCACCAGTCCTGACCTGAACAGGGTTCTAGGTATTGGTCTTGCCAGTCTTGTCGCCGCTTTTGTGGCCCCTCCGGCAGCGCCTGTAGGGCTGTTCCGGGGGGCTTTTTGCGGGGAGCCAATGTTAGGGAGCTCTGCAAAACCCCAGTCAGGGCCAATTGAGCCCTGATGCCGTTTGAGCCCTGATGCCGCCCCGGATGACAGGATCGCCGAAATGGCGGGTTTTGCAGAGTCTCCTGCTGCGGCTTAGGCTTCCCAGAGCCTCCCTGAAATCAACCTCTATTAGGCAGGCCTACTGGTTTAAGTAAACCGGCTGTTCCCGGCCTGAGTATTTAGCCAACCAGCCAGCCAGCCAGCCAGACTGTTTAAATCAGGCCGGCTGGTTTTTAAATCAGGCCGGTTGGTTTTTAAATCAGGCCGGTTGGTTTAAGTAGCCAGGCTGTTGAGGCCACCCCGCCAGTGGCTGATCAGTTGCTGTTGCACCAGCAGCTCCTCCCCGTCCCCCTGGCGCTGGCTGAACTTGCCGTCGCTGGCCATGTGCCAGGCGCTGGTGTCTTTTAAGTAGAGATCCAGCAGCTGCTCCAGTTGCTCGCGCAGCCGTGGATCGTCCACCGGCGCCACCGCCTCGACGCGACGGTCCAGGTTGCGGGGCATCAAGTCGGCGCTGCCCAGGAACATCTCGGGCTGGCCGCCATTGGCGAACCAGAACAGCCGCGAGTGTTCCAGGAAGCGGCCGATCACACTCACCACCCGAATGTTGTCGCTGATGCCCTTCAGGCCCGGCCGCAGGCTGCACATGCCGCGCACCACCAGCTCGATGCGCACCCCCGCCTGGGAGGCCTCGTAGAGCAGGGCGATGATCGCCGGATCCACCAGGGCATTCATCTTGGCCCTCAGATGGCCGCCCCTGCCGGCTCGCGCCTGCTCAATCTCCCGCCGGATCAGCGCCTCCATGCCCGCGCGCAGGGTCACCGGGGCCACCAGCAGGCGCCGGAAGGACTGCTGTTTGGAAAAACCGGTGAGGTAATTGAATAGTTCCACCATGTCGGCCCCGAATTCCGGCCGCGCCGTTAGTAAACCTATATCGGTGTAGAGGCTGGAGGTTTTGGAGTTGTAATTGCCCGTGCCCACATGCACATAGGTGTTCAGCCTCTCCTTCTCGCGGCGCACCACCAGCAGGATTTTGGTGTGGGTTTTCAGGCCGAGCACGCCGTAGACCACATGCACGCCGGAGCTCTCTAACTGTTTGGCCCACTGGATGTTGTTGTCTTCATCGAAGCGGGCCTTCAGTTCCACCAGCGCCATCACCTGCTTGCCGTTTTCGGCCGCCCGGATCAGTGCCGCCACCACCGGTGAATCCTTGGAGGTGCGATAGAGAGTCATCTTTATCGCCAGCACCGATGGATCGGCGGCGGCCTGGTTGAGGAATTCCTGCACCGAGGTGGAGAACAGGTCAAAGGGGTGATGCAGCAGCACATCGCCGCGGCGAATCACCTGGAAGATGCTCTGAAATTCTTCCGTTTTGATCGAGCCATCCTCCAGCTTTGTCTTCTGGGCGCGGGCCAGTGCCGGGGCGGTGCGGCCCTTGTGGGGCTTGTCCTTGAGCTGGGGTAAGGGTATGGAAAGCAGGCTCATCAGGTCGTCGAGACCGAGGGGGCCACTGATCCGGTAAACGTCTTCTGGCTCCACCTCAATGCCCTCCATCAGCTGTTCAATCACCGCCTCGGGCATCTCGTTGGCCACCTCCAGCCGCACCACTTCGCCGCCGCGACGGCGCTTGCGTAGCCCCTCTTCCAGGGCCTCCATCAGGTCGTCGGCCTCCAGGTCGCGCAGTTCCAGATCGGCATCGCGGGTGACGCGGAAGAAGTAGTGCGCTTCTATTCGCATGCCGGGAAACAGCAGCCCCAGGTTGAAGGCCACCACCTGTTCCAATGGCACGGCGGTGACCAGGGGCTCGGGATCTTTGTCACTCAAATTAGTGGGAATATGCACAAAGCGCGGCAGATTTTTTTGCGGTACTTTTACCCGGGCGAACTGCTGTTGGCCCGTTACTGGATCGCGCACCAAGGCGGCCACATTCAGGCTGAGGTTGCTAACGAAGGGGAATGGGTGGGAGGGATCCACCGCCAGGGGCGTGAGCACCGGAAAGATCGCGGCGCGGAAATAGTCGTCTAGCCACTGCCGTTGCTTGGTATTGAGGTTGGCGTAGTCGATTAGATGTACGCCATATTCCGCTAAATTGTTCTTGAGTGAATGGCGGTAATGCTCTTGTTGTAAATTAAGCAGGGGCCTCAGTTTGAGCTGAATCGCCTCCATCTGTTGGATGGGGGTTAGGCCATCATCGCTGAGCTTGGAGACCCCCGCTTCGATTTGGCTCTTGAGGGAGGCCACCCTCACCATGAAGAATTCGTCTAGGTTGTTGCTAAAAATTGCGCTGAATTTTGCCTGCTCTAGTAGGGGTGTGTGTTCGTTCAGAGCCTGGGCGAGCACCCGGTAGTTAAATTCAATCCAGCTGAGTTCGCGGTTTAGATATAGCTCAGGCGCCAGCTGCGGTGGTTCCGTTGGCTTGGCGGGTTCTTCTGGCGCTATTGGGCTGGTATCGGCTGTTTTGCCTGAGGTTGCCTTGTCTGAGGTTGCTTTGGCTGGTGTTGCTTCGTCTGGGGCTGTATCTCCAATGGCTTTGCCGTTGGCGGGCTTGTTGTTAACAGGCATATCGCTGGCAGTTGTTTTGCCGTTAGCTGCAGCTGGGTCGGGGCCAGAAGTTTTGCTCGAAGTAGTCATAGCTGCAGCGCGACCGGCCTTTCAGCTGGCGGGGTCACTTCCTCAAAACGACCGTAGCAATTTCATTCGCTGTTGTTAGGTATTGGCCCTGCTTGACCTGGCCAGCCCGCCGGCCACCAGCAGGGCCACCGTGCCTAGCAGCAGCCCCCCCAGCCAGAAGGGACTGGTGTGGCCCGTTGTCTCGTAGGCCAGGCCCGCCAGGGGCGGTCCGAGGCAGCCCCCCAGGCTCTGCAGACCCTGGAGGCTGCCCAGGGCGGCCCCCTGGCCGGAGTCGTCGAGGCGCCGCGAGACCAAAGCCCGCAGGCAGGGGGTGACCAGGCCGGTGCCCAGGGCCAGCACCGCCACCGCCGAGAACACAACCGGCTGGGCATTGGCCCGGTTGGCCAGGGGGATCAGCAGGCAGCCGGCGGTCACAAAACCCAGTCCGATCAGGCTGAGGCGCCATTCACCAAACCGCTGCACCAGCGGTCCGATCAGGCCCCCCTGCACCACGGTGGCCACCAGGCCCACGATCAAGAAGGCGGCACCGGCCAGGCCCGGTCCCCAGCCAAAGGCCTCTTTGAAATAGAGCACCATCACGGCTGTGAAGCCGCTGAAGCTGAGAAAAAACAAAAAGAAGGCCAGCCCCAACCGGCGCACGCGCGGATCGCGGAACACCTTGATCAGCTGGCTGAAGGGCTGCAGCTCCCGCTTGGGCGGCAGGGGAATGCGCGCTTCCAGCGGATGGGTTTCCGGCAGCAGGGTGAGCACCACCAACAAATTGACCAGGGCGATGCCCACCGCCACCGCCAGGGGCAGGTTCACATCCACCTGCCCCAGCAGTCCCCCCAGGGCGGGGCCGAGGATGAACCCCAGGCCAAAGGCCACGCCGATCAAGCCAAAGGCCTTGGCGCGCTTTTCCGGCGGCGAAATATCCGCCAATACGGCGGCGGCGGTGGCGGCGGTGCCGCCGCTGAGACCGTCGATCAGCCGCCCCACAAACAGCAGCGCCAGGGGCAGGCCCGCCAGCTGGGCCCCGGGCCAGAGCTCTGCCCAGGGGAAGCTCACCGTGGCCGAGAACAGGGCCAGCCCCAGCACCGTGCCGGCGACGCAGGTGGCGATCACCGGCCGCCTGCCATGGCAGTCGCTGAGGGCGCCGATCAGCGGCGTGGCGAGCAACTGAGCCACCGCGTAACTGCCGCTGAGCAGCCCCAGGATGCGGCCGTCACCGGTGAAGCCGGCCAGCAAAAAGGGCAGCAGCGGAAAGATCAGCGATTCCCCCAGCCGGTCGTTGAGCAGGGTGAGAAAGGCGCAGAGATAGGTGGAAGGGCGCGAGAGGCGCAAGGGGACCGGCCGATGGTGAGGCCAGTCCAGCAGATGCCCGGGCCGATCGGCGCTGCGCTTCGCCATGCTGGCGGTTGCCGACCACCCCGGGGCCCATGGCCGAGCCTGGCTTTTCGCACCTCGATGGCCGCGGCCAGGTGCACATGGTGGACGTGGGCGATCGACCGGCCACGGATCGCCGCGCCGTGGCCGAGGGGTTTATCAGCATGGCGCCGGCGGTGCTTGAGGCGGTGCTCAGCGGCCATGCCGCCAAGGGCGATGTGCTGGCGGTGGCCCGCATCGCCGCCATCCAGGCCGCCAAGCGCACCTGGGAGTTGATCCCCCTCTGCCATCCGATCGCCCTGGCTTCGTTGGAGGTGGCGATCGAACCCAGCAACGATGGCAGGGGCCTGCGGCTGGAGGCCACGGCCCGCACCAGCGCCGCCACCGGCGTGGAGATGGAGGCGCTCACGGCGGCCACGGTAGGGCTGCTCACCCTCTACGACATGGTGAAGTCGGCCGATCCAGCAATGACGATCGGGCCGGTGCAGTTGCTCAGCAAGCAGGGCGGCCGCAACGGCGACTGGCGGCGCCCGGCCGAGCCCAGCAATTCCCTGGAGGCCAAGCCCAGCCATGGCTGAACCCTTTCCCCGCGAGGGGCTGCCGCTGGAGCGGGCCCGCGATCAACTGCTGAGCGCTCTGCAACCCCTGGAGGGCAACGAGCTGCTGCCCCTGGCTTTGGCCCTGGGGCGGGTGAGTGCCGAGGCGGTGCATGCGGCCGAGGCGGTGCCGGGTTTCCGCGCATCGATCATGGACGGCTATGCCCTGGCGGGCGATGGCGCCGCGCCGCCCTCGGGCAGCAGCTGGCGCTTGGTGGGCCGCAGCGCCCCGGGGGCTCCCCACCAGGGGGAATTGGGCGAGGATGAGGCGATACGGGTGCTCACCGGCGCACCGCTGCCGGCCAGCGCCAGCCGCGTGCTGCCCCAGGAGTTGGTGAGTCGCGACGGCGATGACGCCATCCGGCTCACGGGCGAGGCCGGTGCCAACCGCTGGATTCGCGCCGCTGATGAGGAGGCCGCCCCGGGGCAGCTGTTGTTGGCGGCTGGTCAGCGCTTGGGGCCGGCCCAGCTGGGGCTTCTGGCCAGTTGCGGCGTGGCCGAATTGCCGCTGCGGCGCCAGCCGCGCATTGGTTTGCTGATCAGTGGCGATGAACTGACGCCGGTGGCGGAGCCGCGGCGGCCGGGGGCGATCTGGGAGAGCAATGGCACGCTGCTGGAGGCGCTGCTCAGCCGTTTGGGGGCTCGGGTGGCCGAGCGCCGGGTGGTGCCAGACCAGCCGGATGCCCTGCGGCGGGCTCTCGCTGAATTGGCCCTGGATTGCGATGTAGTTGTGACCACGGGCGGGGTGTCGGCCGGCGACAGCGATTGGATTCGACCGCTGGTGGCGGAATTGGGCGAGGTGGCGTTTTGGAAATTGTTCCTCAAGCCAGGCCGGCCCTTTGCCTTTGGCCGCCTCGGCGCCAAGCCGTTTTTTGGTTTGCCAGGCAATCCGGTGGCGGCGGCGATCACCGCCCTGCAGCTGCTCTGGCCTGCCCTGCAGCGCCTGGAGGGGGCGGAAGTGGAGCTGCTGCCGCGGCTGCAGGTGCGCTTGGCTCAGCCGCTGCGCTGGGCTGGCGGCCGGCCGGAGCTGGCCCGGGCACGGTTGCAGGTGGGCGCCGATGGCAGTCCGTTGGCGCTGGTGGAGGGTTCCCAGGCCTCCTCCCGCATCGGCTCGCTGGTGGGGGCAGACCTGTTGCTGGAGCTGCCCGCCAGCGGCGGCCAGCTGGAGGCGGGCAGCCCCCTGTGGGCCCAGCTGCTGCGCCTGCCGATTTTTTAGTGACAAGCCAGGGCCCGAGGCAGGACCTGGCCCCTGGCCAATAGGCGTTTTAGAGGGGGGTGTTGCCCTGGAGCCACTGGCCGCAGCTGGCACCCCACTCCCGTTTCCAGAAAGGGGCTTCGTGTTTGAGCGCCTCCAGCAGTTCGCCGCAGCAGCGCTGGGCCGGGCCGCGGCGATCGGCGGCCACCGCCACCAGCACGATCGCCTCCGCCGGGGCCACCAGGCCCACCCGATGCACCACCAGCACGGCGTTGGCGCCATGGCGCTGGGCGGCGGCCAGCGCCAGCTGGGCCAGCAGCCGTTCGGTCATGCCGGGGTAGTGCTCCAGTTCCAGGGCCCGCAGCGGGCTGCCATCGGCGCAGCTGCCCCGCACCCGACCGATGAACTGGGCCTCCGCGGCCGGCGGCGATTGGCCGGCCTGCCAGGCCGCCAGGGCTTCTAAGGGCTGGAAGTTGTGCGTTTCCAGGGCGATCTGGATCGCCGCTGGCTTGGGCGATGGCTCGCCGCTTGCGTGTGTTGATGAGGTGGTGGCCATGGTTCAGCCGCCGCTGATCGGCGGCAGGAAGGCCAGTTCATCGCCGGCCACCAGGGGTTGGTGGGGGGAGGCAAAGGCCTGGTTGATCGCCACCCGCACCGTGGAAGGCAGCGCTGCGCCGCCCCCCAGCTCCAGCTGCAACCACAGGGCCGCCGGCGTCAACGGCGCGGCGGCATCATTGGCGTGAGCAGTGCCATTGGCAATTTCAGCGGCCGGTAGTGGCAGCCGGCGCTCGCCCCAGCCGGCCCGCTCCCGCAGCCCGGCGAACAGTCTGATCTCGATGGCTGGCTCCTCATCGGGATTGATGGCGATCGGGCCGAGGGGGGCGCTGCTCATCGGGCTGGCTCGGGGGAGGGTGGGATCCGCTCTTGGCCGCTTTGCTCAAATTCTCGCCTTGCGGGGCCCTTTGCTTAGGGTCGGCGCTGGTTGTGCGGCGATTAGCGCCAGTTTGCCGATGGGCCTCGCCATTGCCCTGCTCACAGTTTCAGATACCCGCACCGCCGCCGAAGACAGCAGCGGCGATGCCCTGCAGCAACTGCTGGAGGCGGCGGGTCATCGGCTGGTGGAGCGGCGGCTGGTGCCCGACGACCGCTATCAAATTCGCGCCGAAATCAGCCGCTGGATCGCTGATGCCGCCGTGCAGGTGGTGATCAGCAGCGGCGGCACCGGCCTCACCGGCCGCGATGGCACCCCCGAAGCGGTGGCACCGCTGCTCGATAAGACAATCGACGGTTTTGGCGAACTGTTTCGGGTGCTCTCCTACGAGACGATCGGCACCAGCAGCCTGCAAAGTCGCTGTTTGGCCGGGGTAGCTAACGGCACCCTGATCTTCGTGCTGCCCGGCTCCCTCGATGCGGTAACCACCGCCTGGAATCGCCTGATCGGCGCCCAGCTGGATGCGAGTACTCGTCCCTGTAATTTGGTGCAGCTCTTACCTAGGCTGAGGGAATAGGGGTAAAGGAAGGCGGCTGATCGCAGCAGCAGACCTGCGGGCTCTTTGTTACAAGGGGCACACCATGATGGGAGGGTCCGCTTAAAGTCCTGATGCAAACTGATGCAAACGTGGGAGAGACTGCGGTGACTGGCTTCTCGGCTACTCTTGCTCCAGGATTCGGAATCTTGGGGGGGGACAAGAGGTCGTCATCAGGGATTTTGGGCGGGTCCGGTGAAGATGGCTTTCGATTGTCCAACAAACTCAGCAGATGCTTTCTTATGGAAAAGCCAGCCTTGACTCACACGCGCTCTGCGGGGTTACAATGCTTAAGCACAAAGCCTGATCTGCCTCGATCCGTCCAAGCACAATTCCCATGCCGTATCCCTTCGAAATCTGCGGCCCCCATGAGACCTGGAGAATGCAAGATTTCTCTTCTGCATATGTTCGGGCAATATCTGCAGTTGCAGGATGCAGCGTAACAAAGCCTGATGTCGATGACGACAGTATTGACCTTATCCTTAAGCGCAAACGCGAAGGAACAAGAATCAGGTCACAGCAGCTCGACATCCAGCTAAAAGCAACATACACGGATTGCTTAAAGGAAAATCACGTGGCATATCCTTTAAAAATTAAAAATTAAAAATTATAATGAGCTAAGGCCAACTAACGTGGCCGTAGCTCGCCTTCTTGTTATTGTCACCATGAATCCCGAGGCTGGAAATTGGCTAGATCACACAGAAGATAACTTAAGTCTTTTTAAATGTGGATATTGGATTTCTCTTCGAGGGCAGCCTCAGGTTACAAATGACACCAAAGTCACTATTCACATTCCTCGCACTCAAGTATTTGATGCTTCAAGTCTCCACACAATCTTTGAAAACCTTGAAAATGGAGTAATCCCATGACTCTCTCTCCGCAATTCATTGGAGGCCTTCCACCTGTTGATTCAGAGAGTCTGGCCACTTACCTTGCTGCAAAAGGATGGGTGTCTGAGCCATCCTCTAGCCCTTTTGCGAAAATATGGTACCGACCCAATCAGTCTAATGACACTACTGACCTAATTGTTCCCACTCAAGATGATGTGGCCGACTTTAGAGTCAGAACATCCGAGATATTCCGGAGCCTGCAAAAGATTGAATCTCGCCCGGAAGAGCTCATCGCTAGAGATGTAATCCTGTCTAGCTGTGATGTTGTTCGTTTAAGAAGGCCAGTTGCTTCCGGACGGGAAGATTCGATACCATTAAAAGATGGCGCAGAACTCATAAGGAATGCATTAAAGATGATGATTTCTGCTGCGTGTTCTACGGTTTCTCCTCGGCCTGTAATTCCAGCAAGACGCCCTGCCCTTGCAAATGATTATATCAATAATATCCGTATGGGCCATACTGAAAGAGGGAGCTATGTGCTTACGATTATTTCCAAAGTTGCACCACAGCTTACTCAGGGAGCCCCAAATCTACTCGAGTACCTAGAGTGCCCGTTTCCTAGGAAAGTGACCCAATCACTATGTAGATCACTGACTGCTATCAAAGAAGCATCGCAGCAAGTAGCCAACTCTGATGATTTCACGCCTTTTTTGGAAAGGGTGAACGATGGCATCACTGCAAGTCTGTGTGAAGCAATCAAGGATATGGTAACAAGTGAAGCTGGAGAAGGAGAGATAGGGGTTTCGGTGTCATGGGCTCCTTCTGCTCCTATCGAGGGCGAATCTAGGCAGGGATTTGAGTTCCAACCTTCAATCGCCCCGATATTGAGTCGCGCCGCAGTCTTCCTCCGCCAATCCGAACCTCAAGAAGATATCTTTCTTACTGGTGTTGTTGTGGGTCTTCATCGAGAAGAAGGAAATGAAGATGGAAGGGTAACTATCGCCTGTGTGATTGATGGATCTGTGAAGCAGTTACAGGTGCAGCTCGGGGCTAACGACTATAGCACTGCTATCGATGCGCATAGTTCGCGTAGTGGCGTTGTTTTTAGAGCAGATGTTGTCCGAGATGGTAGATCTTATATTGCTGAGAGTATTCATGGCTTTCGGCTCGTTGAGGGCTAAGCCTTCCTTTGGCGATCGAACATCAAGATGCAGCGGTCGGAAAGCTGGCTATGCGCTCACCACCGTTAAAAAAATGCCGCCGCTGATCTTGAGCGTTAGGCCGCGCACGCCCACTTCAACGACCTAAAGAATGATCACGAACATCATTGTCTATAATCGCCCATCGCTCAATGTCGAGTATGACTATGTCGGCATCATCGATGGGCTGAGTGACGAAGAACGTCATGATTTTGCCATTACTCAGGATCTAACGACTATTTTAAGCACAGCTGGAGTGCAACCGGTCGTTGTTCGCGTCGGTAAGCGCCTCGAGCTTCTATCGGCACTGGAATGGCTGACTGACCGACACATTCCTGAGAACCCTTGCAACAGCATGGGTCTCAAGTCATTGGGTGGGCGGGGAGCCATGGGAGCGTGGGGCTGCGAAACCAAGCCAATCCCCCGTGGATCCCCAGACCC
>JBILLQ010000062.1:0-20224 GCA_044375975.1 Prochlorococcaceae cyanobacterium | reverse complement strand
ATATCATGTGGTTCAGGGTATTGAGAATAGAGCTGCCAAGAATGGCTATTTTGCCCGGCCCCTATCAGTTTAACTAACTTTACAAACCGTAACCTAGGTCGTTTTATTTATGGCGACCTACTTAAGAGGTAAAGAAGGTAATCAGGAGGATCAGGGTGCCGGCCAGCAGTGCAGCCAAGCCGGCTCGATCCAGCCAGGGGAATGGCTCCCGTGCAGTGGCATCAATAAATTCCTCCATCACCGTAACAAGCCCACCATCGAACTGATCCAATAGTACGCACATATCATCGATGCAGCTGCGTGGAATCACGGATCGCCGGGCATCGCCACTAGAGGCTAGGGAGGAACTGGTGGGGCCTGGGGCTGACCTGGAGCTGGCCTGGCGGTAGCAGGGACTGGCAGCAATAGGGCCTGGTCAATGACAGAGCGCGGTTTATGCTGAGGAGCTCGCTGCCGCTGCCGCCTAACAGTCTCGGCTGGGATGTAATGGCATTCAAAACCCAGCTTAACAAGCAGCTCCTATCGCCACCAGCGCAGCCACCAAAAAACCGAGCCAAGGCCATAGCCATATCACCATCCATTATTCACAATTATATGCTTATCATCAAAAAATCGCAGCCCTTGGGCCCAATTCACCGGCCCTTTTCGAGATAGTCCACCAGATCATGAACCTGTTGGAAAAGGTGCCGGAAGTTAGATGAATGGTCTTAGGCTTATTGGCCAGGTCAGCTGGGCTCAGCTCAACCTCAGGTCCTCCAGCAGCAGGGCCAGAGTTTCGCTCAGTTGCAGTCGGTTGAGGGGGGAATCGGCGAGGAGGAATCGGCATTGCGCAGCAGCAAGTCGAGCTTGGATTCGAGCTTCGCGAGCCTTGCATTCTCGTTCCTCAGCCGCTCGGATTCCATTCTCGATTCGATCGCGCTCAGCTGCGCATCGACCGTTGGATGCCAATTTAACTTCGCCAAAAAGCGCCGCCAGAGCGGCAAAGAGGAGAGAAATTCCGATTTGCTGATTAACCTGGATGCTGCCGTAGGCGGGGATGTCGACATGGCTGTAGGAGATAAAAAATGTAATCAGGAGAATCAGGGTGCCGGCCAGCAGAGCAGCCAAGCCGGCTCGATCCAGCCAGGGGAATGGTTCCCGCGAAGTGGCCTCAATTGATTCCTCCATTACCGTAACAAGCCCACCATCGAACCGATCCAACAGTACGCACGTATGCATCGATGTGACCTGCGTGGAATCGCGGACCGCCAGGGGGTTCGCAGCTGGCGGCGAGGGAGGAGCTCGCTGGCCAGTGCGGCCTAAACGACTTGCCTGGGGTGGCAATCAACAGCCGGCCCGCAATAAGCTCCTGACGCCGCCAAATCAGCCCACAAAAACCGAGCCAAGGCCATAATCTGCTCACGATCAGATATTTCCCTTCAAAAATCCACAACCCTTGGGGCCAAATTCATCGATTTTTTTCGAGATGGCCGATCAAGCTATGAGCTTATTTGAACAAGTGCTGGGGGCTTAAATGAATTATCCGGGGCTTTGCCGCCCAGGTCAGCTGGGCTCAGATCAACCTCAGGTCCTCCAGCAGCAGGGCCAGAGTTTCGCTCAGTTGCAGTCGGTTGAGGGGGGAATCGGCGAGGAGGAATCGGCATTGCGCAGCAGCAAGTCGAGCTTGGATTCGAGCTTGGCGAGCCTTGCGTTCTCGCTCCTCAGCTGTTCGGTCTCGCTCTTCAGCCGCTCGGTTTCGCTCCTCAGCCGCTCGGTTTCGTTCCTCAGCCGCTCGGATTCTCTGCTCGACTCGATCGCGCTCAGCTGCGCATCGACCGTTGGATGCCAATTTAACTTCGCCAAAAAGCGCCGCCAGGGCGGCAAAGAGGAGAGAAATTCCGATTTGCTGATTAACCTGGATGCTGCCCTGGGCGGGGATGTCGACATGGCTGTAGGAGGTAAAGAAGGTAATCAGGAGGATCAGGGTGCCGGCCAACAGCGCCGCCAAGCCGGCTCGATCCAGCCAGGGGAATGGTTCCTGCGCAGTTTCACCAATAGCTTCCATCATCACCATAACGAGCCCGCCATCGAACCGATCCACTAATAGTACACACGTATGCATCGATGTGGCCTGCGTGGAATCGCGGACCGCTAGGGGGTTCGCCGCTGGCGGCGAGGGAGGAGCTCGCTGGCCACTACCGCCTAAGCGTCTCGCCTGGGATGGCAATCAACAGCCGGCCCGCCATCAGCTCCTGATGCCTCCAGCACAGCCAACAAAAAACCGAGCCAAGGCCATAATCTGCTTACTATCAAATGCTCACAATCAAAGAAATCGCAACCCTTGGGGCCCAATGCACAGGCTTGACCCATTCTAAGCTCGCTGACGTGCCGGAAGTTGGAGATGAGTTCGCCGGATCTTTCGGTTGCCAAGCAGCGAATTGCGGCGGAGCTAGCAGCGCAAACCGGCAGGCTTGATCTATTTGGGCTCCAGCTCACTGAACTACCCCCAGAGCTGCGGGGCCTCACCAGCCTTGAGCACCTCAGCTGCGGCGGCACCCAGGTGAGCGACCTGGAGCCGCTGCGGGGCCTCGCCAGCCTTCAGAACCTCGACTGCAGCGACACCCAGGTGAGCGACCTGGAACCGCTGCGGGGCCTCACCTGCCTTCAGCACCTCATCTGCTGGAGCACCCAGGTGAACGACCTGGAGCCGCTGCGGGGCCTCGCCAGCCTTCAGAACCTCGACTGCGGCTGGACCCAGGTGAGCGACCTGGAGCCGCTGCGGGACCTCGCCAGCCTTCAGAACCTCGACTGCGGCTGGACCCAGGTGAGCGACCTGGAGCCGCTGCGGGGCCTCATCAGCCTTCAGAACCTCGACTGCAGGAGTACCCAGGTGAGCGACCTGGAGCCGCTGCGGGGCCTCATCAGCCTTCAGAACCTCGACTGCAGGAGTACCCAGGTGAGCGACCTGGAGCCGCTGCGGGGCCTCACCAGCCTTCAGAACCTCGACTGCGGCGGCACCGAGGTGAGCGACCTGGAGCCGCTGCAGGGCCTCGTCAGCCTTCAGAACCTCATATGCAACGGCACCCAGGTGAGCGACCTGGAGCCACTTGTTAATCTCCAAACTCTTAAAACTCTTAAGTGCAGAAATCTCAAAATAAGTGAATTCCCCCGCAAGCTTCTTTTCAGCGAAATCCTTCAAAAACTCGATCTTCGCGGCGCCAGCATCCCAGGCATCCCAGAGGAGGCATTCTCATCCGATTCAAGTCATTCTTACAACAACTGCCTCCCCGCTCTCCGCGCCCACGTCCTGGATCTAGAAGTAGAAGCAATACCTATCAATAGCGTAAAAATCCTTGTGCTTGGCAATGGTGGTGTGGGCAAAACCCAGCTCTGTCGCCACCTCGCTGCAGAAGCCTTCGATCCTTCGGTGCCCTCCACCCACGGCATCGCCTTGCGCACCATTGCACCGGCTTCAGATGGGGATGCCACCTACTACCTATGGGATTTCGGCGGCCAAGACATCTACCACAGCGCCCACACCCTGTTTATGCGCACTGCGGCGGTGTTTGTGGTGCTCTGGACGCCGGAGCAGGAAGCCCTGGTGGCCAGCGACAACGACGACGATCCCCTGCAGCGCCGCCACCCGCTCACCTACTGGCTCAATTATGTGCGCACCCTCGGCCGCCACGACTCCCCCGTGGTGGTTGTGCAAAGCCAGTGCGACACCCCCGCCCAAGCGGTGCCCGTGCCGCCGGTGGATGCGGCCCTGCTGCAAAGCTTCGGCTGCCTGAGCGTCTGCAACTTCAGCGCCCGCACCCGGCGCGGTGCCGCCAGCCTCAAGGAGGCCCTGGCCGATGCCAACGCCTACCTGCGCGATCGCGATGGCATCAGCAGCATCGGCAGGGGCCGCCACCTGGTGTGGCAACAACTGGAGGCCTGGCGCCAGGCCGATCAACAGTTGCCGGCCCAGCAGCGCCTGCACCGCACCCTCAGCCAAGCGGATTTCGCCCGCCTCTGCGAACAAATCGGTGGTGTGAGTTCAACAGATGCCCTGCTGCGGTTTCTGCACAACAAGGGCGTGGTGTTTCACAGCCCGGATCTCTTTCACAACCGCATCCTTCTAGATCAATCCTGGGCGCTTGATGCGGTGTATGCGGTGTTCGAACGGGACTCCACCTATCCGCTGATCAAAGCTAGCGACGGCCGCCTCTGGCCTTCCCTGCTCGCTAATAGTGTGTGGCGGGAGTATGAGCCAGAGGCTCAAGAGTTGTTCCTGAGCCTGATGCGCACCTGCGGCATCGTTTTCCCCTACCGCCAGGCGGATGCCGCTTTGGGCCTGGAGGCCGAATACCTGGCTCCTGATCTACTGCCGCCTAGATCTTCCCCTCAAGTGGGCAGGCAACTGCAGGGCCGCTGGCAGGGTAGCGATCCCTCCCTTACTCTCACCTACACCTACAGCTTTTTGCATGGCGGCCTGGTGCGGGCGTTGCTCTGCGATCTGGGCAACCATGCCGGCGATGGCGGTGTCTACTGGCGCTATGGCGCCTGGGTGTACGACGCTCGCCAAGGCTGTATCGCCCTGCTGGAGCAGCAGATGGAGAACGACCGCGCTGGCAACATCACGATCCGCTTCCAGGGTGACGGCAGCACCGAATTGGCCGATTGGTTCCAGCAACGCCTGGCCGAGCGCAACCGCCAATTTGGCTACCCCGATCTCCAGCCAATCAGCTCCGGCCCCTTAGCCAGCCAAGCTCTGGCCAGCGAAAATCGCCTGCGCCTGGACCGGAGCGATGGCGGCGAAGCGACAGCCGCGCCTCCCCCCCAACTGGTGCCAGCACCGGTGGAAGCATTCCACAAACCTAGCCGGGAAGTTTTCATCTCCTATGCCTGGGGAGATACCAGCCCTGAAGGCAAAGAACGCCAACAGATTGTGGATGGGCTTGTCGATGCCCTGCGCAAGCATCCAGAGCCAATTACGGTACACATCGATCGCGAAGTCATGCGACCCGGTGAACTGATCAGCGCCTTTATGGATCGCCTCGCCGCCGCGGATCGGGTGATTGTGGTAATCAGCGCCAAATACCTCCGCTCGGAGTATTGCATGTACGAGCTATTCATGATTTATCAAAACTGTTGTAAGAAAGCTGATGATTTCCATCGGCGCATCATCCCGATCATCCTGCCCGATGCGGGCCTCTCCGGAAGTACCGCAGCGCGGTTGAAGCCTGCTGACGAATGGGATAAGCAACGGAAAGAAATAGAAGCTACTCTTGCCAAAAACCCTGACGTCCTAGGCGAAAGAGGATACAAAAAATATCGGCTGATTTGCGAATTCTCACGCAACACCTTCGACATGCTAGACTACCTCCAAGACCAACTCCAGTCCCGCGACTGCAACAGCCACATGGAGGAGGGCTTTCCTGAACTCTGCGAGCAAATTCTGGCGGGGTGAGGAGTGGGCTGGGGCGGAGCAGGGGGTTGGTGCTGGCGGACTCGTGGGTGCAATGGATTAACCCCCAAGCCAGCGCATCACGCGATCGTCTGTTGCGGTTGGCGCCATTCCTCAATCATGGTTACATGGCGGTATTCACCCTGTTCGTAAAGCTGGGTGGTGCGCACCCGATGGTCATCGCTCACCAGGGTGATCACCTCGTGGTAGTGGGTAAGCACACCGCGCAAGTTTCGACTGCCGCTGTAGAGCATGACATGGTCACTGACTGGCCAGGCGATACCGGAAAATGCGGTGGCCTTTTCCCCCGCCAGGGTTACCACCTCATCGGTGAGCGGAAACACCAGCCGGCCATCAATGAAGTGGCCGTGATATTGCGCCACAATCTCCCCGGGCGTATCGATGCGCACGGTATTGGTTTGCAGGTACTGATCTTTGGCGATAGCGATTTCCACCCGCACCCGGTCGCGATCAACGCAGCGCCCTTCGCTGTCGATGCGCCGCGCCGTTCCCTCCCAAAGGGCACAGTGGCGGCGAAACACCAGCGGCACTCCCCAATCGTCGAGGGTGATCGGCGGAATGCTGCTGAAGCAGGGCTGAAACGGACCAGAAACGGGATCGGTCATCGGCGGCGGCTGCCGTTAAGGACAGAATTGGGATGGCTGCCCCATCCTCACGCCACTCCCAACCCACTCCAGCAACGCAATCCATTCCAATCCCGCACCCAAACCTGATTCCTCACCCTTCATCCCTGATTTCTCATTTCTAATCCCTCATCCCTAGACGTTGTCGTGGTGGGCGCGGGTCTCTCGGGTCTGGTCTGTGCCCGCCAGTTGAAGCGCCAAGGCCTAACGGTGCGGCTGCTGGAGGCTCGCGACCGCTGGGGCGGTCGCATGCACGGCCACACCAGCGCCTCCGGCCTGCGGCTCGATTTGGGCGGCCAGTGGGTAGGCGCCAGCCACCACCGGCTGATCGAGCTGCTGGCGGAGTTCGGCCTGCGCCGCTACCCCACCTACTACGACGGCAAGGGAATCTTCCACTGGCGGGGCCTGGCCCACCGGGCCGGCGTGGAGCACGACTTCCGCTCCAGCCTGCTGTTCTTCAAGTGCCAGGAATTGGACCTGCCGGCCGCCGCAGTGGCCGAAACCCTGGCCCTGCAGCGGCGCTTTGCCCAGCTGGTGGAGCAGGTGCCCCCCCAGGCCCCCTGGAATGCCCCCAACGCGAGCGAGCTCGATCGGCTCAGCATCGCCGCCTGGCTACAGGGGCAGGGGGCAGGCGAACTGGCCCGCTATTCCCTCGCCTGGCTGGGGCGCCTGGGCGGCTCCGGCGGCTTTGAACCTCACGAGAGTTCGATCCTGCACCTGGCCTGGACCCAGGCCGTAGCCCCCCAGCAGGAGACACCGGAAGCCTGGCTGGTGGAGGGGGGCATCGCCCAGCTGGCCGCTCAGCTGGCGGGCGAATTAGCGAATGAAATCCAGCTGCAGGCGCCGGTGGCGGCGATCGAGCAGGAGGGCGATGGCGGCCTGCGGCTGAGTTACGGCTGCTGCGAACAGCTGCAGGCGGCGGCGGCGGTGGTGGCGATCCCGCCGCCCCTGCGGTTGGGCATCCGTTTCAGCCCGGCCCTGCCACCGGATTGGACCGCTCTGCTGCAGCGCTCGCCCATGGGCTCGATGGTGAAGATGCTGGCGATCTACCGGGAGCCGTTCTGGCGGCGGCAGGGCCTCAACGGCCTGGGCATCGGCAACCTGCCCACCCTGGAGCTCTGCGTCGACAGCTCACCGCCAGGCGGGCCGGGTGTGTTGGCGGGTTTCATCGCCGGCGAACGGGCCGTGGGCTGGCAGCGCCTGGGCGCGGCTGAGCGGCGGCAGGCGGTACTCAACGACCTGGTTAGCTGGTGGGGGCCCGAGGCCGCCGAACCCCAGGAATTGGTGCTCCACAACTGGAACGAAGAGAGCTGGAGCACCGGCGCCTTCACCAGTTTCCTGGCCCCCGGTGCCTGGACCAGCTACGGCCCGGTGTGGCAACAAGCCCATGGCCGGGTGGTGTGGGCCGGCACCGAGGCCGCCAGCCGCTGGCCCGGCTACTTCGAAGGGGCGATCGAGGCGGGCCTGGCAGCCGCCGATCAGGTGCGGCAATTACTGGGCGGCCGCTAACGGCAGGCGAGAGAAAAACTGATCCGGGAAGGGGGCTGGCCAGGCTGCGGCATCGCTAGGGACCCTGGGCCGGGCGAGGGTCGGCTCCAGATGGCCCCAGATCCAGATGGCTACGGAGGGCTTCAGAGGGCTTCAAGCGGCTGGCGCCCGTCGCGGCCCCTGAGATTTATGGCGCCCGTCAGCCGCGATCGGGCGCCAGGCGCAATCGGGCGCCAGCCGCAATCCAAGCCGATGTATGGTGTATACATTAGTAGGCGGGTAATGCAGCAGTGGGGAAATGATGCAACGCACGCAGATCTATCTGTCTGATCCAGAGCGGCAAGGGCTGAGGGCCCTGGCCCAGAGCAGCGGCCGCAGCCAGAGCGAGCTGATCCGTGAAGCAATCGACAGCTTTTTGGAGAGAAATCAGCCCCAAAACCGGCTGGCCAAATTGCGGCAGGGAAGAGGCCTCTGGGCCGGAGGTGACGATCCACTGGATTGGCTGGAGCTGCGCCGGGAACTCGATCGCAGCGTTCCAGAAGGCGCCTGATGGCGGCCGCCGCAACGGAGCTGTTGGTGATCGACACCGATGTGTTGATCGATTACCTGCGCGATCAACCCCAGGCTGTGGCCTTCCTAGAGGGCAGTGATCGGCCCCTGGCGGTCTCGGTGGTGTCGATTGCCGAGCTGTACGTGGGCGTTCGGGAGGGGGCGGAACGGCAGCGATTGGATGTGTTTATCTCGGCCTTCGAGGTGCTGGCGCTCAACCAGGAGGCGGCGGTGCAGGCCGGGCTATTTCGCCGGCAGTACGGCCGTAGCCACGGCACCGGCCTGGCAGATGCCCTCATTGCCGCGATTGTGCAGACCGCCGGAGCAAGATTGGCCACCCTCAATCGGCGTCATTTCCCGATGCTGGCCAATGTAGTGGTGCCCTATACAAAAGAGAGTTGAGCCTCCATAGGCTTCCAGCCAGTTCGGCTCGATCCACAGATCCGCTGGGGTTACAGTTTTTGCTGGCGCCATAGCTTTCTGGTGGCGTGACAGCTGGCTGCTGGCGTTACGGCTTTTCACTGATTTTATGGCCTTCCGCTGGTGCCATGGCCTTCCGCTGGTGTTATGATATTCTGCTGGTGTTATGACATTCCTCTGGCGCTATGGCCCTCCGCTAGTGCTATGATATTCTGCTGGTATTATGGCCTTCCATTGATATTCCGATTTTCCACTTTTCGTGGTTCTCTATAGGCTTGATCGAGGAGGTGTGGTTGATGCAGCTATAGCTCTGATTGCCATGGCTGCTGTCGCCTACCAGGGCAGCAGCTCCCCATTGGCATGCCAGAAACTGCCGGAATTTTCCAGGCTGAGGGCGTCGATGCGCTCCAGCAGCCCCCGCACCGCCTGCTCCGGGCTGATGCCCTGGGGGTGGAAGTTGGTCATCCGGGTGCTCACCAGGCCGGGGTGA
The DNA here is from genome assembly GCA_044375975.1 of Prochlorococcaceae cyanobacterium. GTDB lineage: Bacteria > Cyanobacteriota > Cyanobacteriia > PCC-6307 > Cyanobiaceae > UBA5018. Next base: position 11,205 of record JBILLQ010000062.1, on the reverse strand, counting down.
AGGATGGCCACGGCGATGCCGCGGGGTTTTAGGTCTATCGATAGCGACTTGCCGGCCATGCATAGCGCCACCTTCGACATCCGATAGCCATAGGAGCCGCCGGAGCTGTTGTCGTCGATCGAGCCCATGCGGCTGGTCATCAGGATTAGCTTTGATCCGGCATGTAGTTGGCTCAATAGGGCAGCGGTGAGCCTTAGCGGGCCCACTGCATTCACCTCAAACTGGCGGCGAATGCTCTCCAGATCGAGCGCATCGAGGCTGGTGCGCTCCAGGATGCCGGCATTGTGGATCAGGCCATCGAGGGGCAGGCCATCAAGCCGCTCCACCAGCCCAGCGATGGCGGCATCGGAGCTGATGTCCACCCCCGTCTCGATGCGCACCCCCAGGGCCTCCAATTCCGGCGAAGCCGTGCGGCAGGCGGCGATCACCGCATCGCCCCGGGCCTGCAGTTGGCGGCAGTACTCGGTGCCGATGCCCCGGTTAGCGCCGGTGATCAGGTAGGTGGCCATGGGGATAGGTAATGTGGGCAAATCGGCAGGTGGATTGGCGCCGAATGGGCGCAAATCATAATGGATGCAAAACAGAGTAGGCGCAATCAGAAGACTTCACGCAGCTGTTTTGCCACCTACCGAGGCACGTAGCTTAGATGGCTGGCGTTACATCGGTGGTACCAAATCGTTGCACTTGCACAGCGGCGGCGGTGCCGCCAGGGGCATGGTCAGCCCGTACATGGGTCAGCCCGTACATGGTCAGCCGGTACGTGTTAACCCAATGCATGGTCAGCCCTACGCGTTCAGCCAGCTCGTACCTGGTCAGCCCGTAGCTGAAGCCGTCGCCAAGGTTGGGGCTGGCCTCAGCTACGGGCTGGCAATTAGGCGGCTAGCCCGTCGGCGTCCGCAGTTTACCTCTGATGACAGCTGATATCGCCCAGGCACAGGAGATGGACAAAGTGGCCAGAGTTCAGGCCTTCGATATTGCGGCCCCGGCGAATGTCCAAGGGCAGCACTTTGGCGTGATAGGGGGCAAAAGATTGGGCAAATCCAGCCCCACCCCGCCTGTCACCCTAAGCTCTACCCTATACCCTCATATCCCTCCCGCTTACCTACGCCCCACCTCCCTATCCTCCCACCTCACCACCTCCCTATCCTCCTACCCATCCCTCCACCAGGAGTGATTCCCCGAGGCAATTTCAGGCCTATATCCCTATATCCCTACCCCCTACCCCCCTACCCTCCTGCCCCCAAATAAGACTCCTGCAGCTGCCGATCCCCCCGCAATTCCGCTGCAGCGCCTTCTAGGCGCACGCTGCCGCTTTCGAGTACCACGGCGCTGTCGGCGATGGCCAGGGCGGCGGCGGCGTTTTGCTCCACCAGCAGCATGCTGAGGCCTTCGCGATGCAGCTCGGCCAGGGTGGCCATCAGTTCGGCCACCAGCTTCGGGGCCAGGCCCAGGCTGGGTTCATCCAACAGCAGCAGGGTGGGACGGCCCATCAGGGCGCGGGCGATCGCCAGCATCTGCTGCTCACCACCCGAGAGGCTGCCGGCCAGTTGGCGGCGGCGTTCCGCCAGCCGGGGGAAGAGGCCGTAGCAACGCTCCAGGTCTGCGGCGATGGCGGCGCGGTCGCGGCGGAGCCAGGCCCCCAGCTCCAGGTTTGCGGCCACGCTCTGGCGGGCCAGCACCCGGCGACCCTCCGGGCAGTGGCCGATACCCAGCTTCACGGTGCGCTCGGTGCTCAGCCGCGCCAGGTCGGCCCCCTGCCAGAGGATGCGGCCAGCGCTGGCGGTTTCCAGCCGGGAGATCGCCCGCAGGGTGGTGGTTTTGCCGGCGCCGTTGGCCCCCAGCAGCGCCACCAGTTCACCACGCCGCACCGTTAAATTCACCCCCCGCAGGGCGGTGATCCCCCCGAAGCGCAAGCTGAGCTCCTGCACCTGCAACAGCGGCGTGGATTCAAGGGCCATGGCGCCGCCGCTCATCGGGGCCCTCCAGGGCTGGGCTCATCCCCGGGCGAGCCAGCAGCCCTGGGCCCTTCTGCCCTGGGCCCCTCTGCTCGCAAGCCAGCAGCACCAGAGCTTGCCGCTCCCTGGGCCGCAGTCCCAGAAACCGCCGCTGTTGCCGCCGCCCCCAGGTAGGCCTCGATCACGGCTGGATCTTGACGCACCAGCTGGGGGCTGCCGAGGGCGATGCGGCGGCCGAAATTGAGCACCGCCAGCCGGTCGCAGAGCTCCATCATCAGCGGCACATGGTGCTCAATGATCAGCACCGTGAGCTGGTGGCGCTGGCGGATTTGACGGATCAGTTCAGCGAGCTCCTGCTTCTCGCTGGGATTCATGCCCGCCGCCGGTTCATCCAGCAGCAGCAGCTCGGGCCGGCAGGCCAGGGCCCGGGCGATCTCCAGCCGCCGCCTTTGCCCGTAGGACAAATCCCCCGAGGGCCGCTCGGCCGCTTCGGCGATGCCGACGCTGGCCAGCAGCTCCAGCGCCTCCTGGCGCAGGGCCCGCTCCCGCCGCCGGAAGGCCGCCGTGCCGAGCAGCGCCTGCAATTTTGGTTGGCGGCTGTGGCGGTGCAGGCCCACCCGCACGTTGTCGAGGCAGCTGAGCGAGGCGAACAGGCGCAAATTTTGAAAGGTGCGGGCCATACCCAAGGCCGCCACCCGGTGGCTGGGGGCGCCGGTGATCTCGCCCCCCTTCCAGAACACGCTGCCACCACTGGGGCGGGTGATGCCGCTGATCAGGTTGAACAGCGTGGTTTTGCCGGCGCCATTGGGGCCCAGCAACCCGAAGATCTCCCCCTCCCGCACCGCCAGGCTCACCCCATCCACCGCCACCAGCCCCCCGAAACGGCAGCTGAGCGCCTGGATTTCCAGTAGCGGCGGCTTAGGCTCGTTCATCGGCTGGCCTCCGCTTCTGGGTCAACGGGGGAGGAACCGGTGATGGCGGGGGAGGGGTCGGCGCTTATAGCTGCAGTCGACGCCGGGATCAGATAGTCGCCGCCCCGGTCGCCAACCAGCCAGCGCCGCAGTGGTGCCGGCAGCCGCCGCTGGAGCGCAGCCAGCAGGGCCGGGGTGATCAAACCCTGGGGGAACAGGGATGGGCCCAGCAGGATCACCAGGCCAAACACGATCAGGCGCAGGTCGCCCACCGGCCTAAGCAGCTCCGGCAGGGCCGTGAGCACCAGGCCGCCCACCACCGGCCCGATCCAAGTGCGCGAACCGCCGAAAACCACAAAGGCCAGGCTGGTGATGCTGGCGTCGAAGTTGCCCAGTTTCGGGTTCCAGGCGTTGAGGAAATGGGCCGCCACCACGCCGGTAACCGCCGCCACCAGGGCGCTGAGCACGAAGGCCAGCCGCTTGCTGCGGGCCGTGGCGATCCCCTGGCTGGCGGCGGCGATCTCGTCGTCGCGGATCGCCGCCATCGCCAGGCCTGGCCTGGTGGCCGCCAAGCGCTGGCACAGCCAGCAGACCAGCGCCAGCAGCAGCAGGGCAAACAGGGCATAGCCGGCCGGATCGGCGAAGGGTTGCGGTATTGAGAAAATGCCCACCGCCCCGCCGGTGATCTCCAGGTTGAGGCTCACCACCCGCAGGATCTCCACCAGGGCGATGGTGGCGATGGTGAGATAGATGCCCCGCAGCCGCAGCACCAGGCTGCCGATGCCGTAGGCCAACAGGCCGCAGAGCAGCGCCGCCGCCACCATCTCCACCAGCACCGAAAACAGCGGATAGCCGCCAGCAGCGGCCTCGCCAGCACCGGTCAGGGCGGGCACTCGGGTGGAGAGCAGCGCCGCCACCGTGCCGCCAATCGCATAAAAACCTGGCGTAGCCAGCGACAACTGGCCGCAGGCCAAGGGCAGATACACCGACAGCCCCAGCAGGGCCCCCAGCAGCATCTGCACCAGCAGGGCGGTATCAATCACACCTTGTTCACCAGGGTTTTGCCCAGCAGGCCGCTGGGCCGCAGCAGCAGCACGCCAAACAGAAACGCATAGGCGATCGCCTCCTTGTAGCCGCTCCATTCGCCGGGCACCAGCGCTTCCGCCGTGCCCACGATCAAGCCGGCCAGCACCGCCCCGGGCACGCTACCCAGCCCGCCCAGCACCAGCACCCCCAGGGCTTTGAGGCCGTAGCTGATGCCGAAATAGGGGCCGGTGATGCTCAGGCTCAAGCCCACCAGCCCGCCGGAAATCCCCGCCAAAAAGCCGCTCACCGCAAAGCAGAGGCGAATCATGGCGTCGCTGTTGATCCCCAACAGCCTGGCGGTGGTGGCGTCTTCCGATACGGCCTGCAGCGCCTTGCCGCCGCGGCTGCCCTCCAGCCAGGCGGTGAGCAGCACCAGCACCAAAGCCGACACCACCAACAACACCAGCTGCACCGTGCGCACCTGGGCGCCGCCGATCGACAGGGTGATCGGCAAGGCACCCAGGGCATTGGTGGGCAGCGAATAGCCCTCCGCCCCCATCAGGATCTGGAGCAGGTTCACCACAATCACGCCGGCCCCGAGGCTGGTGATCAGGTAGAGCAGCGGTTCGGCCTGGAAGCGGCGCAGGGGCCGAAAGGCCGTCGCCTCCACCCCCAGGCTCACCAGCGCCGTGAACAGCCCCGCCAGCGGCAATGCCGCCCAGAAAGGCAATGAGAAGGGCAGCTGCAGACCCGCCAGCAGGCCATTGGCGCCCACCGCCCCGCCAATCAATAAATAAGTGAAATAAGCGCCGAGAGTGAATACGGCGCCATGGGCGAAGTTGATCACCCCCAACACCGAAAACACCAGCGTGTAACCCAGCGCAAACAGGCCATACACGGCGCCGGTGGAGATGCCGTTCACCAGGATCTGCAGCAAGGTATCCATAGGTGGCGGCTCAGGCGAACAAAAGCCCCGGGCGCCAGCGGCCCAAGGCTGCGACATTACAAAAAAACGTGTTCATGGCAGTAGCTGGAAGCGGCCCGACTTGCCATCTGGGTTCATGCGTACCTGGGCCACATAAAACTGCTTTTGGATCACCTCCCCCTCCGGCGAGAAGCGGATTTCCCCCAGGGGCGTTTGGTAACTGCCCTTGAGCAGGGCGGTGTTCAATTGGCGGCGCAGTTCAGGTAGCGGCAGGGAGTCCAGGGTTTTGCCGGCCGGCAGGGAGGTTTGCACGGCAGTAAGCGCTTCTGCCAGCACCTGGTAGGCGGTGAAGGCCTGGGCGCTGAACTGGGGCGGGATGGCACCACCGCGATCCTTGCTGTAAAGCGCCAGGAAGGCCTTATTGATCGGCGTGGTCGCCTCCGGGCTGTAGGCCTGGGCGATCAACAGCCCATCGCAGTACTTTTGACAGATGGGATAGATATTGGGCGAATTCATACCGTTGCCCACCACCAGGCTGCCCTTGTAACCCAGCTCGCGGATCTGGCGCACCAGGTTGCCGCCATCGGTGGGCAGGGCTGAGATCACGATTAGATCGGGATTGCGGCGCAGGGTGTCTGTGATCTGATTTTGGAAATCGGTATCGGTAACGCTGGTTTTCTGCACCGTGAGCGGCTTGAGTCCCCGCTCGGCCAGCACCGCTTGAAAAATCTTTGATTCGGAGCTGGAGTAGGCGTCGTCCTGGGCGTAGAACACCGCCGCCCGGCGGATCTGGGGATTGAGCTTCAAGGCCGCGTTGATCGAGAGGGGCGCCACCTGGGACACCGGCGCCGCCACCCGCGACACAAATGGTCCGATTTCTGGGATGCCCTTGGCCGTGTTGGAGGGTCCCACCACCGGGATGCCGCCGCGATCGGCGATCGGATCCACCGCGAAGGCCTGCTGGGAGAGGGAGGGGCCGATCAGGGCCACCACGCCGGCGTTGATCAGGCTGCGGAAGGCATTGGTGGCGGTGGCCTCGTCGCTGCCGCCGTCTTCTATCTGCAGCCGCAGCTCGGCGCCCTTGCCCTGGAAGTAGGTGTGGGCCAGCTGCAGGCCGATGCGTTGGTCTTGGCCGATCACGCTGGCGTTGCCGGTGAGGGCGATCGCCGCGCCAATCGTGGGCGGGCCTTTGGCCCCATTGGCGCCGCTGCCTCCTGGGCGGCTGGCGCAGGCGGCAAGTGCCAGGGGCAGGGCCAAGGCCGTGAGCACTGGCGGAAGGACCCGGGAGAGCTGCCGCTGCCACTGCTGCTGCCTGCGCACCACGGGAAAACGCACCAGGAATATTTGCGGACCCTATCGCAGCTGGCCATCTCCCTCCCGCGCAAACGGTGCGCCGCCAGGGGAGGCTGCGGCTTGGCGAGCGGGCAAGCGCCCTCGCGAGCCTTTTATGGTCTGCTCCATGGGCCCGCTCCAGATCGTTTGGTTCAAACGGGACCTGCGGGTGGTGGACCACCAGCCGCTGCTGCGGGCCAGTAGCCAGGGCCCCGTGCTGCCCTTAGTGGTGGTGGAGCCCCAGCTGTGGCAACAGCCCGATGCCTCCGGGCGCCAGTGGAGCTTCTACGCCGAGAGCATCGAGGAATTGCGCCAGGCCCTGGCGCTGTTGGGGCAACCGCTGGTGGTGCGCATCGGCCCGGCGGTGGAGGTGCTGGAGCGGGCCCGCCGCCGCTTTGGCATCGCGGGGTTGTGGAGCCATGAAGAAACGGGCAACGGCTGGACCTACACCCGCGATAAACAGGTGGCCGAGTGGGCTAAAAGCCACGACATCACCTGGATCGAGATACCGCAATTCGGCGTGATTCGCAGATTGCAAGACCGCTCCGGCTGGGCGCGGCGCTGGGAAGAGCGGATGGCCGAACCAGTGGCGCCACCGCCGCGGGCGCTGCAGTCGCTGGTTGGCATCGAGCCGGGCGCAATTCCCGCCGCCGCCGATCTCGGCCTGGCGGCGGACCCCTGTCCAGAGCGGCAGCCCGGCGGGCGGCAGCGGGGCCTGGAGCTACTGGAGAGTTTTTTGCAGGGGCGGGGGGCCCGCTACCACCGGGAGCTTTCCAGCCCTCGCAGCGCCTTTGACAGCTGTTCGCGCCTCTCCACCCACCTGAGCTGGGGCACCCTGTCGCTGCGGGAGGTGGTGCAGAGCAGCCGCCAACGCCTCAAGCGGATAAAGGCTGGCTCCGCCGCCGATCGAGGCCAGTGGTTGCGGGCGCTGCGGGGCTTCGATGGGCGGCTGCACTGGCACTGCCACTTCATCCAGAAACTGGAAAGCCAGCCGAATTTGGAATTCCGCGAGCTGCATCCGCTCACCGCCGGCCTGCGCGAGAGCGACCCGGAGCGGCTGGCGGCCTGGGCGGAGGGGCGCACCGGCCTGCCGTTTGTGGATGCCTGCATGAGGGCCCTGATCGCCAGCGGCTGGATCAACTTCCGGATGCGGGCGATGCTGATGTCGGTGGCCAGCTATCAGCTGTGGCTGCCCTGGCGCGATAGCGGCCTGGAGTTGGCGCGGTTGTTCGTGGACTACGAACCGGGCATCCACTGGAGCCAGTGCCAGATGCAATCGGGCACAACAGGCATCAACACGATTCGCATCTACAACCCGATCAAGCAGGGGCAAGACCACGACCCCGATGGCCAGTTCATCCGCCGCTGGCTACCGGAACTGCGGGCCGTGCCGGCGGTGCATCTACATGAACCCTGGACGATGACGCCGGCCCTCCAGGAGCGCATCGGCTGCGTGCTGGGCCTGCACTACCCGCTGCCAATCGTGGAACCCACCGCCGCCGCCCGCCAGGCCCGCCAGCGGATCTGGGCCCAACGCCAGCAACCAGGCTTCAAGGAGCTGGCCGGGGCAATCAATCAAAAACACGGCTCCCGCCGCTCCAACCTGGCGCCCCGCACGGGCCAGCGGCGGCGGCGATCTACCGCCGGCAGCTCCGCATCCAGCCAGGGGGCGATCCAGCTGGGGCTGGATATTGATCTGGATCTCGATTGAGATAGTGTCGCAAAGTTTGAGATAGTGTCGCAACGCTACGCCCAAATCCTCGGCAATGCATGCTTGCCAGGACCAGCTAAAATTGGATAACGAGTCCGATAACCGCTGTTCGCAACGAACACATATTGGCGACATCGACTGCGGTTGCTAGGATTGGCTTCACTGCATGGAAGTGGTTCACGGAAAGCATGAGGAGGGGTAATGTGGTTCACGGAAAGCAGCAGGAGCGGTATTGTGGTTCTCGGAAACCACCTAAGAAAGCGCTAGCCGGAGTGAAGCAACTCTTTAGTATCCAGCAGCAGAAATAGAACCCCGTGGATTAGGTATCTATGATGAGGTCATCATTCAGCAACCTTCTGACACGTCCGCTGATTCGGAGGCCGTGGAGAAAAAGGTCAAGAGCTTCGAATGGGCTAAGTACCGGTGCCGGAACAGAGAGGCCGTCATCATCGCTGCTGAGGTGAAGATGAGATCTCAGCACCTCACCAGATGCTCTTCCATCAGGTGGATTTAGGTCCAATCGAACGAACTGGATCTGGGGAATATCTTCCAGGCGAAGCTCAAAGTCGTAGGCAACTACTTCAGTAACACCGGCATTCTCGCTTAGCAAGAGTTGAAAGTCGAACCAAGAGCCGTCTCGGTTTCTTGTGAAGTGCGGCAAGGATCGATCACGGCGAAAATTCCTAGTATCTCCGATTGTCACACCAAATTTCCCGCCTCCATGTTCCACGAACTTAAGCTCCCTCCGTATAGTCGACTGGCTCTCGCGAATTAGCCCGCAGTCTGACGCCTTAAACAAATAGGAGCGGATTCCACTGAACATGTCAATTGGCTTTGATCGCCGTCCGCAGCTGCGCAGCACTGGGTGTGACGAATGAAGCAAGCGATTCTGCAGTTCGGCACCGCGTTGCACCCAACCTGCTGCGGAAACGTCAATTCCCAAGGAGATCTCCTCTGCCAAGCAGAGATAGCCACTCAGCAAAGACTGGATCGCTATTCAACGATCCTTCCTCAGCAGCGGTTGTAATCTGTTCGTCGGTAAAGCCTGTAGCCAGCCTCAATGAAACAAGACGAGCTTCCCGATCAAAAAGTGGCGTACGTCGTATGTTTTGCCAATGGCGACCGCCGACCCAGCTCCATATGTTTGGCGCTGCTTGAGCAAGAGCATTGGCCCCATTAGGCCCAGTGACAAGTACTATGCGTGGACCCAATACGAAACGCCCTCGGCCTGCTTCAAGTGCCTCGGCTGTCGCTCCAATAGTCTCAGCATCGCATACAACAATGCAAATCTTATCGCGGGAGAGTTCGCTCAGCATGGTGAGATCATCGTTGTTGCCGCCAAGGGTGCAGATCTGCACGTCAGATTCCGCTCTTAGTTCATCCTGCCAATACAGCTCATGCTGTAGATCTTCGGCGCACTGCAATCTCTCGGACATTTCGCATTCAATCAACGCCCAGCCGGAAAAGGACATGGCAACCTTCTGGGCGACTTCATCGATCAGAGTTTCCATCACGTCTTACACTGCGTCCCAGCAAGCACCATAGAGACTACCGGATGTGGAATGAATCGAACAGGTGTTCCTGGGATCTCGATAATGAGCCGTGCCAATAGTAGGGCTACATCAATGTCTGATGAAAGTGCGAACGCTGGTGCAGCCTTAGGTGCAGAGTCTTGCCTAGAGCCCGCTGATCGAGGTAGCATTTCCCGAAGCCTAGCACCCATCAACGACGTTGCACCCAGCAGAAGTCCCTTGCCAAACCTCTCTGCAGCGATATTAACATGTGAGATAGAAACCGTGTCATCCCCGCATGCGTATGCCTCCTCTACAGATGCCCTTGCCAGAGAGATCAAGTCGCGGACAAGTCCACCCGACACGTCTATTAGCGTTGATGCTACAGCTTTAGGAAGCATACTATCGGAGACTCGTTTACGCAAGATGTCAACAAGAAAACTTCGATCTGAATCGCGCTGCAACGAGCTTGCACCATGAAGGTGGAACTCATCGAATTGGGCCACGACCTCGGCATGGATTGAAGGTCGAACTTTCTGCGGTCCTACCACTACGACTCCAGCCCCACATTGCTTAAGAAGAGAGGCGTCATCGAAAACGACTTGCGTAAACTTATCGATATCGCTTAGTCGGTCGAGACCATCAAATAGAAACACCAAATGCTGAGGAAAAGTTGCAAAAAGCTCAGTAACACTCTCGGCCAAGTCCTTTATCTTGCTATCGGTGACAGGCGAACTCAAAATGCCCTTTGCCCAGACCATGTCTGGCTCATCGTGGTCCTCACCATCCCACGGCTCAAACCAATGACCATTGGAAAGTTGACATATCTGCCTGATCGCCCTCTTGGGCTTGATATTCAGAAGAGTCTCTTCAAACAAAGTGCTCGTGGCCACACCAGCGAGTGCAAGAAGTACCCCCTTTGTCAGCTGGTCGAGCTGCTGGACTGCCGGAACGTCAATTCGGACACACTTGATATCCCCAGTCTCCTCTAGCATTTTAGATGCTTGTACAAGCTCTGTAGTCTTCCCAGACCCAGTGCCTCCAACAACAAGGTGTGTACTGCCTGGATCAATGTCAAGACGCGCAGATAGTCGACGCGCAATCCCATTGGGAGGTACTGCGTAAAGATTGTCTCTCACTGCTCGTTCCGGGTCAATTGTTGGATCTAACCGAGACATGACATCGCGGAACTTAGCACGCCGATCATCCGCCATCGCCATGACTGCCCATTGTCATGTGATCATATCATTTTCTGGCTTAGAGAGGTCTTACGCGTACTTTGGGATATCCTCTGATCACGTCTTGACCCAAGACTTTGAAAGCTACTTAATTTACTTATGTCTTGCGCTATGCCATTCGCCTAAGTCTTCCCTGTGGATTGGCTGGCTCTCAAGCCCATCCTCGGCTAACATCCAGATTCAGAAGACGGGTGCGAAGTTGATCTGTCTATGCATGGATCCAGCACCCGCTTCTGATCTGGAGTGTTAGCCTGATAGCAGCAAAATTTTTTCGAGAAGTGCTTTAGAGCACTATCCCAATCTCTTGGAAACTGCCCATGATTACCACACTGGTCACTATGCCATGCTATAAACTCAAGAGGGTCACTCCCGATTCAGCCCCTTGCCTTGCGAGCAATGTTACTTCGATTTCAATACGTCACTGAGCTGGATGAAGAAAAATCAAACAAATAGAATCCTATAGTTGCAAACCCAACTCAAATCAAATCAACCAAAATAAGGGCACCTCGAAAAATAACTAATTCCCAGAAATCCTACGGGTACAAAAAAGCCGCCCAAGAGGCGGCCGGTCGAAATAAAGCAATACCTACCCCTAT
>JBILLQ010000108.1:0-6666 GCA_044375975.1 Prochlorococcaceae cyanobacterium | reverse complement strand
CTAATGTATCGTTTCCAGCCCCGCCATTGAGAATATTTCTGCCACTATTGCCAGAAAGCAGATTGTTTGCGTCGTTACCAGTTCCATTGATGGCGGCAGCACCAGTGAGAGTGAGATTCTCAAGGGTAGCCTGTAATGTGTAAGTCACAGATGATCGCACTAGATCACTACCCTCTGCTGACAATTCCACGACGACATCGGCAATAGAGTCCACCACATAGATATCATCGCCGGATCCACCAATTAAGCTATCAATTCCAGTCCCACCTTCTAGGATGTCGTTACCAGCCCCGCCATATATAGTATCGTTACCGGCCCCACCATCAAGGCTGTTATTCCCTGAATTGCCAGTGATTATATTATTGCGATTATTGCCTGTGCCATTGATGTTGCCAATTCCGTCTATAATTAAATTTGAATAGCTGTCGGCCAGGGGGCCAGTGCTGGACAGATTGCTTAGATAGGTGAGAATAGGGGCAGTACTTTCAAAGGTTGCCAGGTCGTTGCCTGCCAGATCCTGCAGAACGCCTTTAACATCATTTCCGGCGGTAAGATCATTATAATTAATCTTAATATCTTGCTCAGCTTTAGTTGTAGCGCTAGGCAGCGAGATCCGGAGCAGGCTGCGTTCATTATTCAGAAATTTCGGGCTCGAAAGTGGCCGATTTATGTTTGCAACCGAAACCGCAAATCTTGAAAGAACATCGGTGGCTAAAGGAGAAAGTGATTCATTGAATGCTAAATCTATAGAATTAGCACTTACGGTAATTCCCGTAATCGCCGGACCCGTTGTATCTACTGTAATCCCTTGACTCGCTGTGCTTTTATTGCCCGCGGTGTCAACAACGGTGAAAGTGTACGTGCCATCGCTGAGATCTTCGTCGGCATAAACGCTGTAAAGCCCAGGCTCTATTTCTTCTTGGATCCAATAGTAATTGTCGGGATCTACCGGTGGAGGTGAGACCTGGATCGATGCACCCGCCTCCGCACGCAATGTAACTGTTGGGCGCCTAAGATCCGTAATGTAGTCAGTACCATTAGGATCTTTACGTGATTCGGTAACGTTGAGTAGCACAGCGAAACTCGGCGCGCTGGTGTCGATGGTGATCGCCCCCAGCTGGCCATTGTCGCTGGTGTTGCCGGCGATATCGCTCTGGCGCACCTGGATGCTGCCAGCGCCATAGCTGCCGCTGGAAAGGTCAAAGGAGGTGCCAGTGCCCGCCAGCCAGCTGACGCCGGCGTTGGTGGAGTATTGCCAGCTGGCGCCAGCTTCCAGGCCTGTCACATTGACTGTGCCGTTATTGGTGATGCCATCGCTATTGCTACTGCCGGTATCAGCTGCCAAGGCGAGGCTGGGGGCCGTTGGGGCGCTGTTATCGATGCTAACGGCCCCCAGCTGGCCATTGGCACTGGTGTTGCCGGCGATATCGCTTTGGCGCACCAGGATGCTGCCAGCGCCATAGTTGCCGCTGGAAAGGTCAAAGGAGGTGCCAGTGCCCGCCAGCCAGCTGATGCCGGCGTCGGTGGAGTATTGCCAGCTGGCGCCAGCTTCCAGGCCAGACACATTGACTGTGCCGTTGTTGGTGATGCCATCGCTATTGCTGCTGCCGGTGTCAGCGGCCAGGGACAGCTTTGGCATGGCTGGGGCGCTGGTGTCGACTGTGACCGTGTAGTTGGCGGAAGCTGCTGAAACATTGCCCGCCGCGTCCGTCGCGGTGGCATTGAAGGTGTAAGTACTGCCGTTGGAGAGGGTTGCTGTTGTGTAAGACCAGTAGCCAGAACCATCGGCGGTGGTGGTGCCAAGCACTGTGCTGCCGCCATAGGGAGTAATATCAAAAATGTCAATCGTGTAGCTCCCTGAATTGTCGTATGAATTGACATCTTTAACATAAAAATCAATGGCTTGCCCTTCGCCGATGTATTCTATAGCGTAGGTATGATCTGATTGGTAATTACCCCAAAAATCATCATCGTCTATTCCTAGGGCATTTGAATGTAAGCCAAAATCACCATATTCCCAGTCGCTTTCGCTAAAGGATGCAAAATTATCTCTTGTCACAAATTTTGCGTCAACAAACCAATTATCAATCTTGACGTCTGGCTTCCATGTTCCTGATACTTGAATGCGATATTTTTTGCCAGCTTCTAACACTTGAGAGTATACTTTGGGTTGTCCAATCGGAAAAACATTGAGTTGCGAGCTAACCGTCAATGACTGGAATAGTGAGGTACTTGGAATTTCATTATCAGTATAATTAACAGTCACACTGCTATTGGCCTCTGCCGTGCCGGTGATCAGCAGAACCGTGTCATTGGTGCTGCCGCCGCTGGCGATAGTGCCTGTGATTAGAGCGACGTCGTCGATGCCGGAGGTGATTGACGCTGCGTTGGGGGCATTGTTATCAATGCTAACGGCCCCCAGCTGGCCATTGTCGCTGGTGTTGCCGGCGATATCGCTTTGGCGCACCTGGATGCTGCCAGCGCCATAGTTGCCGCTGGAAAGGTCAAAGGAGGTGCCAGTGCCCGCCAGCCAGCTGACGCCGGCGTCGGTGGAGTATTGCCAGCTGGCGCCAGCTTCCAGGCCTGTCACATTGACTGTGCCGTTATTAGTGATGCCATCGCTATTGCTGCTGCCGGTGTCGCTGGCCAGGGCCAGGATTGGCACTGTCGGCGCTGCGGTATCGATGGTGACACTGAGCTCGTTGGAGTAAGTGGGGAATCCTCCATATTCAACGAAATAACCCACAGTTCGATTACCATCGAAATCATTCCAGTAGCCGTCGCCCCACATATGAGCAAAATCTTCATTTCCTGCATTGTTCGGCTCTCCGCCCGGTTGGAAATTGGCATATTGCCCAGCAGCAGCAGATCCTTTTGTGCCACCATTCCAAAATACAATGTCTGCTTCCGGTCCTGTCACCCATTTCCAGACACCTTCGGTGTTGGCATCGCTTCCACCGATCCAGGCAAAATCTCCGTTAGGTTTTAGTTTTGCAAGAAAATCATTTTCAGCGGCTGATGTAATCGTGGCCAGGTAACCAGTTGCACCATTAAAAGTTCGACTCGCTGCCGCATCTCTGGCTTGAGTCCAATTTAATGAGCCGGATACGTATTCATAGTAATGGCCGGTAGAGGCAAGATATTTAATGGAGCCACTATCGAGGCCGGCAGCCAATGAATCTCCATAAGCACGAAACTTATAATTTCCGTCTGCAATATTAGCGAAGCTGGAGCCAGAGTTTTCCCAGGTAAGGCCAGCATCTCCGCTTATCTGGTAGGTAACATTTGCTGTAGTTTGACCGGAGATGCTTAAGAAAAATTGCTTATCATTGGTGATCCGGTCACTATTGGATAGACCGGTATCTTGGAAATCAGAAGCGAAGGAAAGAGTGAGTGCCATGAGAAGTTAGGTGGTGCAGATGGGGCGCAGTTGAAACGCCTTGCTGGCAAGAATGGCAGGCTTCTCCTGAAATTTGTGTCAGCAAAATGACGGCTTACTGTCATTTTGCTGACACAAAGGGGATAAGAGCTTGACTCCCTAACTGCAGGGACCGGCAGTATTCACCAGGCACTATGCCTATGCTAAGCCTGTTAATTAGCTTACGCTTTAATGTCTATTAATCGACAGCTAGCTGTCATGCAGCTGACACCCTGGGGTCTCGCTCCGATCAAGACTGTCTGGCTAAAGCTTGTCCATCGCAAAAGTTCCTGCGCCTCTAAAGCACAGAACCACCGGGCACTAGCGGCAGGAGCTCGATGTGCCGCGCAGAACATATCCGGCCCTGAAAGGGCGCAAACGCCGAGAGCTTGATATATACCCTTGCTATAAAATACCTAAGTCACGCAGCGAATTAGGCCCCGATGCTTTGGGGTATGCGCTCTTGGATCAAGTCTGCAGTTGCGGGTACAATTAAAGAATTGCCTGTCATCAAAGCCGGCTTGGCTAGGCCAAGGATCTCTAGGATTGTGGGGGCGATGTCGGCCAGGCCGCCGTGATTGCGCAGTTGTACATCGTTGCCGTGGCCCGGCAGTTTGCGCCGTTCGCCCTCCACCAGAATCACCGGCACCGGATTGGTGGTGTGGGCGGTCCAGGGCCGGCCGTCTGGTCCCTGCATTTGTTCCGCATTGCCGTGGTCGGCGGTGATCAGCAGCGTGCCGCCCATGCGGTTGGTGCACTCTATCAGTTGGCCCACACAGCGATCCACCGCGTGGATTGCCTCGGTGGTGGCCTCCATTTGGCCGGTGTGGCCCACCATGTCTGGATTGGCGTAATTAATTACCACCAGGGAATAAATGCCTTTATTGATGGCGGCAATACAGCTGTCGGTTAACTCCCTGGCTGACATGCATGGCGCTTGGTCATAGGTGGCCACCTTGGGGGAGGGCACCAGATGGCGATCTTCGCCAGGGAAAGCCTTTTCAATGCCCCCATTCATAAAATAGGTAACATGCGGATACTTTTCTGTTTCCGCAGTGCGAAATTGGAGCAGGCCCGCCTCTGAAATCACTTGGCCCAGCAAGCCGTCAAGGGATTCGGTGGGGAAGGCAACCGCCACCGGTAGACCCTGCTCATACTGGGTAAAGGTGACCACCTTCAATTGTTCGATCTGCCGGCGGGGGAAGCTATCAAATTCGGGCAGCACAAAAGCGCGAATCAGCTGACGCACCCGATCGGGGCGAAAGTTGTAGCACAGCAGGCCGTCCCCGGGCTTGATCAACCCCTCGGCCAGCCTTATGGGCTCAATAAATTCATCACTAATCTCTGCCGCGTAGGAGGCGGCGATTACCTCCTGGGGACTGAGCTCAACTGGTTCACTGGCTTCTGTGAGCAGCCTGTAGGCCTTTTCAGTGCGATCCCAGCGGTTGTCGCGATCCATCGCCCAGTAGCGACCGCAGATGGTGGCGATGCGGCCCACGCCGGCCGCAGCGATCAGCCTTTCCACCTGGGCCACGAACTCAGCAGCACAGGTGGGCGCCGTATCGCGGCCATCGGTAACCACATGAACGCAGACCTGCTCCAGGCCGCGCATCGCCGCCCAGTGCAGCAGGCCGCCCAGGTGATCCACGTGGCTATGCACGCCGCCATTGGAGCAGAGGCCCAATAGGTGCAGGGTGCCGCCATTGGCTAGCAGCTGATCTCCCAGCTGTTGGAGGGCCGGGTTGCGGAGGAGACTGCCATCTTTTACCGCCTGGCTGATGCGCACCAGTTCCTGGCGGATGATGCGGCCAGAACCAATCGTGAGGTGACCCACCTCAGAATTGCCCATCTGGTCGTCGGGCAAACCGACTGCGGCGCCGCTCGCTGAAATAGTGGTATGGGGATAGGCATGCCATAGGGCATCCATCACCGCAGGTTTGGCGACCCTAATAGCGTTGTGCTCGACATCATGGCTATAGCCCCAGCCATCGAGAATGGCCAGAACAACTGGAGCCACGGAAACAGGGTCACCAAGGGGTGCAGCACTTAGACAAGCGTGCGAACCGCTGCTGGATGCGGGCCTGGAATCGTGTTGGGAGGGACTTGACTTCACCCGTACCACTTCACACGCACCGATGAACGACGAGGTTGGGCACGCCTTCCGTATCCCAACCTACAGCTCAGACCTGGATCTGCCTAGCTAGATCTCGATTGCGTCAGGCTTTAGTCACAGTTCCTGGCGCCTATGTTCCATCCAAACCCGGCCGATGACCCGACTTGAACTGCTGTCCGCCCAGGAGCTGAGCCGCACCCTGGATCGCCTCGCCTCGCAGATTTTGGAGGGGGCCAATGATCTCGATGCCCTGTTGCTGCTGGGAATTCCCACCAGGGGGGTGGCCCTGGCCCAGGTGCTGGCCTCGCGGCTGGAGCAGATCTCTGGCCAGCCGATCCAGCAGGGCATTTTGGATCCCACTTTTCACCGCGACGACCTGGCTCGGGTCGGCACCCGCCTGGCCCAACCCACCCAGCTGCCGGGGGGCGTTGAAGATCGCCAGGTGGTGCTCGTCGACGACGTGATCTTCACCGGACGCACCGTCAGGGCCGCCCTGGAGGCGCTGCAGACCTGGGGGCGGGCCCGGCGGGTGGCCCTGGCGGTGATGGTGGATCGGGGGCACCGGGAATTGCCGATCCAGCCCGACTACTGCGGCCGAGTGGTGCCCACCAGCCGCCAAGAAACCATTCAGGTGTGCCTGCGGGACATCGACGGCGAAGAGGGGGTGTTCCTGGTGCGCAGCTGAAACTCAGGCCGCTTCCAGTTCATCGGGGCGAAAGTGGGCCTTGAACTTGCCGAAGGCCACCAGCACAGGCAGGTTCGGACTGATCACCCTGCCCTTCCAATCGTTCAAGACCGTTACCACCTCACCCTGCTGGCCGATGAGGTCATAGGCCTGGCCCCGATGTTGGGGATGATGAAAAACCACCACGTTCTGGCTCACCTTTACCTGATCACCTGGCTGCATTGAGCTGAGGTTGTTGAGGGCAGCGATAATACTGTCACGCGTTCAGCTTCTGCGCCTGCAGCTTCCTCGCCTTCAGCCTTGGCAGGTTTCACGCTTTCAGCCTCCTGATCAGCAAGAAAGCTCCGCACGCCCTGGCAGCACCACCGCCCAGCCCTTAAAGTAGTACAGGTGATCTATGGCAGATTGGTCAGGTGCCCCAGAGCAGAGTCCAGTACCAGGAGGGGTTTT
>JBILLQ010000061.1:0-20303 GCA_044375975.1 Prochlorococcaceae cyanobacterium | reverse complement strand
CATATCATGTGGTTCAGGGTATTGAGAATAGAGCTGCCAAGAATGGCTATTTTGCCCGGCCCCTATCAGTTTAACTAACTTTACAAACCGTAACCTAGGTCGTTTTATTTATGGCGACCTACTTAGCAAGACTGGACAGTGCCATGGCGATTAATCGATAACGCATATAGCCTGTTTTTGTATTTTTTACTCGAAGCATTAAACCAGTTGATTCGAGGGTTGACCCTTGTCCGCAGGTAACACTTTGCATCTTCACCAAGGTTCTCCCTGGTTTCCAAATAGCTAGTACTTACTGGTTCTACTGTTTTTTTGGAACGGGTTTTTCATGGCAATCATTGCATAGATTGCTGATCCATGGAGGCAACCTTACTGGCTTACCCGCTCTTTAACTGTATCCAGCCACTCATCGCAACCGCCGCTATCGGCAATTTCCCGCAGACGACCGTTTGTTCAATCCACCCAACCGAATCCGGCACGGGCTGCTGGTCGAACCCTGATTCCCGCAACAGCCTCCCCCTGGGGGAATGTTCCTCAGTTCAACTGGCTGATGCTGAAGATCTACTCCCACCAGCCCTCCCGGCCAGGCAGCCGCAACGGCGGCTGGCCGCCAGCGCAGAGCAGTGCCGCCAGGGGCATCAGCACAAAACTGCGCTCCAGCAGTCGCGGGTGGGGCAGGGTGAGCTCAGGGGTTGAGAGCCGCAAATTGCCCCACCAGAGCAGGTCTAAATCGAGGCTGCGGGGCCCCCAGCGCTCGCGGCGCTGGCGACCAAACCGCTGCTCCAAACCATGCAAGTCGGCCAGCAATCCCTGGGCCGCCGCCGCCGCGGTTACCGCCTCAACTGGCGGCGGACAGCAGTCCAGCAACAACACCGCATTCACATAAGACGGCTGACCTGCCGGCCCGCCCATCGGCTCGGTGCGAAACAGGGGCGACCAGCGGGCGGCGGCGGCGCAGGCCATGCTGGCGGCAAATTGCTGTAACAGCAGCTCCAGCTGCGGGCGCACGGCGATCAAGGTGGCCAGGGGATCGCCCAGGTTCGCCCCCAGGGCGATCGCGAGGCTGCCGGGCTGATCAGCGAGACTGGAGCCCACATCGATGCGGCACGGGCCATCCATGGTTACAAGCGGACCTGCCAGCGACCAGGCCGCGGCCCGCGCCTTTCCCTTGGCCGCCATCACCGGCCACGGCAGCCTCAAACTGGCCCTGCTGCTGGCGGCGGTGGATCCCGGCCTCGGTGGCGTGGTGATCGCCGGTGGTCGGGGCACCGGCAAATCTGTGCTGGCCCGGGCACTGCATGCCCTGCTGCCGCCGATCGACGTGCTCGATCTGGGCAGCGATCAGGCCAACAGCCCGTCCCAGGCCTTGAATATCGACCCCAGACGGCCGGATGACTGGGATCTGGCCGCCAGAACCCGCATTCTCGAGCTGGGCGGCGACCCCACGGGCCAGGACAGCGGCGCCCTGCTGACCACCAAGGTGATCCCGGCACCCTTTGTGCAGGTACCCCTGGGCGTTACGGAAGACCGGCTGGTGGGCTCGGTGGACGTGACCGCCTCCCTGGGGGCCGGCCAGGCGATCTTCCAGCCGGGCCTACTGGCCGAGGCCCACAGGGGGGTGCTCTATGTGGATGAACTCAACCTGCTCGACGACACGATCACCAACCTGCTGCTGGCCGCCGTGGGCAGCGGTGAAAACCGCATCGAGCGCGAAGGGCTCAGCCTCAGCCACCCCTGCCGCTGCCTGCTGATCGCCACCTACAACCCGGAAGAGGGGGCCGTGCGCGACCACCTGCTGGATCGCTTCGCGATCGTGCTCAGCGCCAACCAGGTGCTCGATATCGAGCAGCGCGTAGCGATCACCCGCAGCGCCATCGACCACGGTGAATCCAGCCAGCGCTTCCGCGCCCTCTATCAGGAGGAAACCGAGGCCCTGGCCACCCAACTGCTGCTCGCCCGCCAATGGCTGCCCGATGTGAGCATCAGCCGCGAACAGATGCAATACCTGGTGAACGAGGCCCTGCGCGGCCAAGTGGAGGGGCACCGCAGCGAGCTCTACGCCGTGCGGGTGGCCCGCGCCCACGCCGCACTCAGCGGTAGGGATCGGGTGGAGGCGGAAGACCTGCAGGTGGCCGTGCGCCTGGTGATCATGCCCCGCGCCCTGCAACTGCCGCCGCCGGAGCAGCCGCCCCTGGAACCACCACCGCCTCCCCCCCAGGGAGAACAACAGCCACCGGAGGAGGAGCAACCGCCACCGGAATCCGATGCCAACGAGGAGCCGGAGGAGCCCCAGGAAGACGAGCCGCCAGACCAGCCCGACGAGTTGCCGCCCCCCTCGATCCCGGAGGAATTCATGCTGGATCCGGAAGCCACCGCCATCGATCCGGAGCTGCTGCTGTTCTCCGCCGCCAAGGCCAAAACCGGCGGCAGCGGCAATCGCGCCGTGGTGTTCAGCGACTCCCGTGGTCGCTACGTAAAACCGATGCTGCCCCGGGGCCCGGTGAAGCGCATCGCCGTGGATGCCACCTTGCGGGCCGCAGCCCCCTACCAAAACAGCCGCCGCGCCCGCGAGCCCCATCGCAAGGTGATCGTGGAAGATGGCGATCTGCGCGCTAAACAGCTGCAGCGCAAGGCCGGCGCCCTGGTGATCTTCCTGGTGGATGCCAGCGGTTCGATGGCCCTCAACCGCATGCAGAGCGCCAAGGGGGCCGTGATCCGCCTGCTCACCGAAGCCTACGAAAACCGCGATGAAGTGGCCCTGATCCCCTTCCGGGGCGAACAGGCCGAGGTGTTGCTGCCCCCCACCCGCTCGATCACCGCCGCCCGCCGGCGGCTGGAATCGATGCCCTGCGGCGGCGGCTCACCCCTGGCCCACGGGCTCAGCCAAGCGGCTCGGGTGGGGGCCAATGCCCTGGCCACCGGCGACCTGGGCCAGGTGGTGGTGGTGGCGATCACCGACGGCCGCGGCAATGTGCCCTTGAGCCGCTCCCTGGGCCAACCCAAAATTGAGGGGGAAGCGCCGGTGGATCTCAAGGAGGAGGTAAAACAGCTGGCCCTGCGCTACCGAGCCCTGGGGATCAAATTGCTGGTAATCGATACCGAGCGCAAGTTCATCGGCAGTGGCATGGGCAAGGAGCTGGCGGAAGCCGCCGGTGGCCGCTATGTGCAATTACCAAAGGCCAGCGATCAGGCCATCGCCGCGATCGCCCTGGAGGCGATCAACGGCCTCTAAGATCAGGGGTTGAAGCTGGGCCGACCAGCAAGAAAACCGCCCTGCCGAATAGTGCCCCAGGAAAATAGGCAGATTAACTAGGGCAGGAGCGAAGCAGTTCCTGGCTTTTGCTTGGCAGCATCTGCCTGGCTTGGATAGAGCTCATCAAAAAATCTACCCAAACCAATAGACACGCTGCGAATCCCCTCCATGACCTTTGGGTCGGAGGAGAGCTTGTTTAGATCACCTCCCACGGCGTTAAACCGCGCCGTCAGCTGCTCGGCATTGCTGAGCGTGTTCTGGAGATGCTGCAGGGTGGTGGGGTTGTTTAGGGCAGCCACCAGCTGGCGCGACTGGGCGGTGGTGGCATTGAGATTATCTATAGCAGGCTGCACCCTATTTACTGTTCCATCCAGATTGCGCACCAGCTGGCGGCCATCACTGATAAACAGCGAGGCATTCTTAGCTGTTTGATCCAGGCTCTGGGCCAAGCTGGCAAACTTGCTCACCAATTGATCTCGATCCCCCTGCTGCAGCAACTTCTGCATCAAGGCGGTGACACTCTCCAGGCTTGCCCCGGTAACACCCTTGATCCGGCTGCCATCGCAGAGCATCAGCACTGGATTGCAGTTGCGGGAGCTGGGCAAAGGCGTACTTGGCGGCAACGACCTGGCTGCGGGGATCAACTGCACCTGGGCCTCCCCCCCCAGCAGCGAGGCCTCGCCGATCTGGGCGATCACCGGCCTGGCCAGGCGCAGATCGGCACTGGTGATCTCCAGCTGGGCCAAGACCGCCTCGGGCGTCACTTGCACCCGGCGCACATGGCCAATCAGCACGCCGCGAAACACCACCGGCGAGCGCTCGGCCAGGCCGGCGGCATCCTGAAACGAGACCGACAGGCGCCAGTTGCCGCTAGCCAAAGACAGACCCCGCAGCCAGAATGAGAAACCCACGGCGGTGGAGACGGCGGCGATCAGGGAAAAGCCCACGATGGCCTCTCGCACACTGCGGCGCATGGATTCAGTGCTCCCCAGGCTGCATCGGTCCGCGCAGGCTACCGCTACGGAACTGAACTACATAGGGATTTTCCGATTGGTGGTAATCCGCCAAGCTGCCGGCCCATCGAAACAGCCCGTCGTAGAGGAGCACCACCCGCTCGGCCGTGCGCTCGATCGTGCTGTGCACGTGGCTCACCACCACCGAACTGCCCTGGGCCATTTGCGTGGTGCGCACAATCAAATCCTCAATCCGGGTGCAGGCCATCGGATCGAGGCCGGCGGTGGGCTCATCGAACAGCAAAAGCGGCAACTGGCTGCTGGGGATGCTGGGATCGTTGATCAAAGCGCGGGCAAAGCTGACCCGTTTCTGCATGCCACCACTAAGTTCACCCGGCAGCTGCTCGCCAATACTTACAGAAAGACCCACGGCCTCTAGGGCCTGGTCCACCCGCTGGCGAATCTCCGCCTCCGCCAACCGGCTGCAGCGATAGAGCAGGAAACCCACGTTCTCGCGCACGCTGAGGGAGCCGAGCAGGGCCGGGTTTTGAAATACCAGTCGCACATCGGGTGGTTGGCGCTGGTCGAGGCGCAGGTAGGTCTGGGGGATGCCATGGATGCTGATGCTGCCGCCCGTGGGCAGCTGCAGACCGGCCAGCAGGCGCAGGATCGTCGACTTGCCAGAGCCAGAGGGGCCCACCACCACCAGGCGCTCACCAGGCTGCAACACCAAATCCACACCGGCCAGCACTGGACGGGCTCCCCAGCGCATCTCAACCCCCCGCAGCTCGGCAACGGGCGCCACCATGGCCAGAAGAACCTCAAGGCTGCCGAACCATCTTCGCGCCTGGAACCAGCGGGCCATTCTCTTTAAAGTTGTGCCAGTAGGGGCCCGTCCCAGAGCCAATTGAGCCCAACCGCTCCGGGTCCAAAGCCGCGCCCCCGCCCGCGCCCCTCGCTCCGCCGGCCCAGCTGGGTGCGGCGGGGCAACCTGCAACAACACGACCTGATGAGCCGCTCGCGGCGGGCCGTGCGCTGGCTGCAACCGGGGCTGGTGGTGAAGCGCTGGGTGCTCACCTCCGGCCTGGGCCTGCTGATCGCCCTGGTGGGGGCCGCCGTCTGGGCAGACCTGCAGCCGATCTACTGGACCATTTCCTCAATCCAGTGGCTGTTGCGCAACATCACCAAGGTGCTGCCCAGGGAAATCACCGGCCCCCTGGTGCTGCTGCTGGGCGGCGGCCTGATCTGGCTGGGCCAGAGCCGCAGCTTCGGCACGATCCAGCAGGCCCTGGCCCCGGAGAAGGGCACGGTGCTGGTGGATGCCCTGGTGGCCCAGCGGCGGTTGAACCGGGGACCCAACATCGTCGCCATCGGCGGCGGCACCGGTCTATCCACCCTGCTCAGTGGCCTGAAGCGCTACAGCAGCAACATCACCGCCATAGTCACCGTGGCCGACGACGGTGGCAGCAGTGGTGTGCTGCGTCGGGAGCTGGGGGTGCAGCCCCCGGGTGACATTCGCAACTGCCTGGCGGCCCTATCCAACGAGGAGCCGCTGCTCACCCGGTTGTTCCAATATCGGTTCAAGGCGGGCAGCGGCCTGGAGGGCCATAGCTTCGGCAACCTGTTCCTCTCGGCGCTAACGGCCATCACCGGCAGCCTGGAGGCGGCCATCACCGCCTCCAGCCGGGTGCTGGCGGTGCAGGGCCAGGTGGTGCCTGCCACCAACGCCGACGTGCGGCTCTGGGCTGAGCTGGAGAACGGCGAGCGGATTGAGGGGGAGTCGCAGATCGGCCATGCCTCCAGCCCCATCGTGCGGCTGGGCTGCATCCCCGAACGCCCTCCCGCCCTGGCCAAGGCCCTGGAGGCCATCGCCCATGCCGATCTGATCCTGCTGGGGCCCGGCAGTCTCTACACCTCGCTGCTGCCGAATCTGTTGGTGCCTGAGCTGGTGAGCGCCATCAGCCGCAGCAAGGCGCCGCGGCTGTACATCTGCAACCTGATGACCCAACCGGGTGAAACCGATGGCCTGGACGTGAGCGGCCACCTGCGGGCGATCGAGGCCCAGCTGGCCAGCCTCGGGGTGCCGCAACGGCTGTTCACCGCCGTATTGGCCCAGGAAGAAATTGGCGATTCAACCCTGGTGGAGCACTACCGCCAGCGCGGCGCTGAACCTGTGCTCTGTAATTCGCAGGAGCTGCGCAACCGGGGCTACGAGGTAATGCTGGCGCCGCTGCAGGGAGCCAGGCCCACCGCCACCCTGCGCCACGATCCCCGCAGTGTGGCCCTAGCCGTAATGCGCTTCTATAAAAAACAACGGCGAGAACCGATCTCCAGCCAGTCGCTCTGAGGGGAAAATCAATTGCCCAAGCCAGCTGACCCCACAAGCAGCATCAGGGCAACTGAAACACCAAGATCTCACCGCTCTCGTTAGCTGAGCCGAACAGGAGCATGCCAACCTAACGGCCTGCAAATAGGAAGCACGACCAAGCGAAGGGCCTGGCTAATAATCTGGGACAGGCCTAATAGGCGTCCTGCATTTCGTAGAAGTCTGGCTGCACGTAGTCCTTGCGCAGGGGATAGCCAATCCAGTCCTCGGGCATCAGCAATCGCTTCGGATGGGGATGGCCCGCATAGCTGATGCCATACATGTCAAAAGTTTCCCGCTCCTGCCAGTCAGCACCCCGAAACAACCCATAGAGGCTGGGGATGGTGAGGTCGCCATCGCGCTGCAAAAACACCTTCAGGCGCACCTCCTCCAACTTGGCCTCGAGCGGCAAATTTTGACTACTGCCTGCCGCTGAGGCGGGGCTGGCGATGCGATCGGCCAAGGCGGCCAGCTTCACCAAGTGATAAAAACTCACCAGCCGACCACCAGGGCCCTCGTCGTAGCCGCCTTGGCATTGCAGGTAATCGAAACCGATCGCCTTGAGGGCGGCGGCGACCACCGGCAGAAAGACCGCTTCCACGCCGATCACCTCCACCGCCAGATGATCGGCCGGCAGCAGCTCATGGTCAAAGCCTTGGCCCGTCAGCCAAAGGCTCACCGGGCCCGGCGCCAAGCTGGCGATGGCCGTGCCAGCCGCCTGGTCTGCCGAGGTGGAAGCGGGGGCGGTCTCGTCGGGCATGACTGGAAGCAGGCGGAAATGGCTGTAGTGGTGGCAGGGGCTGGCTAGGCGCCCGGAGCCGTGGCTGGGGTGGTGGCTGGAACGCTGGCCAGAGCGGCGGACTCCCCAGGGGCCGCCAGGGGCAGACCGGCCGCGGCCGCCAGGGCCAGTTTCTGGGATTCAGCGGCCAGGTACTGGCCGTTCACGATCGGCTCCACGGCCTTCATCTGATGGCTGATCGTGAAATAGCGGTGGCTGGGCAGCAGGTTGCCCCGCTCGGCCAACGCCTCGTTGCCCACCTTTTTACGCAGCTTGATCACCGCATCAAAAATGGCCTCAGGCCGAGGCGGGCAGCCGGGCAGGTAGAGGTCCACCGGAATCAACTTGTCTACGCCGCGTACGGCGGTGGTGGAATCGGCGGAGAACATGCCTCCGGTGATCGTGCAGGCCCCCATCGCGATCACGTACTTGGGCTCAGGCATCTGCTCGTAGAGCCTCACCAGGGCCGGGGCCATCTTCATGGTCACGGTGCCGGCGACGATCAACAGATCCGCCTGGCGGGGGCTGGAGCGGGGCACCAGGCCAAAGCGATCGAAGTCAAAGCGAGAGCCAATCAGGGCGGCGAACTCGATGAAGCAACAGGCCGTGCCATAAAGCAGCGGCCAGAGGCTGCTGAGCCGAGCCCAGTTGTGGATGTCGTCGAGGGTGGTGAGGATCACGTTCTCGGAGAGATCCGAGGTGATCTGAGGAGCTGCCACAGGGCCGCAGGTGGAGGCCCGCAGATCCTTGAGAGCGGCAACGGACAGGGCCTCGGCCATGCCGGATTGGGCGGTGGAAAGGGTCATGGGTTCAGGGGAGGATCAGCTCCACTCGAGGGCGCCCTTGCGCCAGGCGTAGGCCAGCGCCACCACCAGGATGGCGATGAAAATCAGGGCCTCGATAAAGGCCAGCAAACCAAGGCGATGGAAGGCCACCGCCCAGGGATAGAGGAAGACGGTCTCCACGTCGAAGATCACGAAGACCAGCGCGAACATGTAGTAGCGGATGTTGAACTGGATCCAGGCACCGCCAATCGGCTCCATGCCCGATTCGTAGGTGAGTTCCCTCTCGCCGGCACGGCTCTTGGGAGCCAGCAGCTTGTTGGTCACCAGGGCCAGCACAGGCACGGCGGCCGAGATCAGCAAAAAGCCGAGAAAGGCGTCGTAGCCGGAGAGCACGAACATTCAGGCCAGCCGAAGCGTGGCGGGCAGTCTGGCACCCACCGGCCAAGACTGGGGGCTGTTTGCTGGCCCTCTTATGCATGAGCTGTTTTGCTGGCGCTCTTTTGCTGGCGACCTGTTCAAGCGGCGAGCTGGGTCTGGTGGCTCGCTACTGGGGGCCAGAGCCAACCTGGATAGAGTTTGGTGCAGCCCATCGGCCCAGGGATGAACGCGACACCAGGCGATCAGCAGGACCCGATCGGCCCAGAGCCAGCCCAGCCACCCCAGGAGCTGGCAACCGAACCGCCAACCGAGCCGCCAACTGAGCCTCCAACTGAGCCGCCAACCAAGGCCGCAGCTGAGCCCGAGCCTGCCGCCAGCCCAGCGGCTGGCGCCGGCCTCGATCCAGACGACGACCTGGCCTCCCACCGGTTTGAGTGTCGTAGCTGCGGCTTTGTCTATGACCCCCAAGAAGGGGTGAAAAAAGTGGGCATCGCCGCTGGCACCCCATTTCTGGAGCTCGATGCCGCCAGCTTCCGCTGCCCGGTCTGCCGCAGCAAGGTGGGCGCTTTCAAAGACATCGGCCCCCGCAACAAGCCCAGCGGCTTCGAGGAAAACCTCAACTTCGGCCTGGGGGTGAATCAGCTAACCCCCGGCCAGAAGAACGTGCTGATCTTTGGCGGTTTCGCCCTGGCCATCGCCTTCTTCCTGTCGCTCTACTCGCTGCGCTGAGCTGAGCTGAACCGCCGGCGCCATGGCGCCCGCCTGCCGCCGATCCGCCCGTCCCCCAGAGTCCCTCGCGCCCGATTCCGTGCCCCAACGCCTGATCCAACGCCTGTTGCAAGGACTGATCACCCCCCTGTTGACCCTGCTGCTGGCCATTGGCCTGGGCGGCTGCGTCACCACCGGCCTCGGTGCCGCCCCGGTCAGCCCCTGGCAGCCGGTGGAGCTCAATACCCGCTCCAACCCCCTCGATGTGGCCTTCAGCAACAAGAGCCATGGCTTTCTGGTGGGCAGCAACCGCCTGATCCTGGAAACCAATGACGGCGGCGCCAGCTGGGCAGAGCGGTCCCTGGATCTGCCGCCCGAGGAAAACTTCCGCCTGATCAGCATCGACTTCAAAGGCGACGAGGGCTGGATCGCCGGCCAACCGGGCCTGTTACTGCACAGCACCGATGCCGGCCAAAACTGGAACCGCCTGTTCCTCGATACCAAGCTGCCTGGCGAGCCCTACCTGATCAGCGCCACCGGCCGCAACGCCGCCGAGCTGGCCACCAACGTGGGCGCCATCTACAGCAGCACCGACGGGGGCAACAGCTGGCAGGCCCAGGTGAGTGACGCCGCTGGGGCGGTGCGGGAGCTGCGCCGCAGCGACGATGGCCGCTACGTGAGCGTCAGCGGCCTGGGCAATTTCTTCTCCACCTGGAATCCAGGCCAGGCGACCTGGCAGTTGCACCAACGGGTGAGCAGCCAACGCCTGCAAAGCATGGGCTTCCAGCCAGAAGGCGGCCTCTGGATGGTCGCCCGGGGCGCCCAGCTGCGCTTCAATCCCGATGCCGCCGACCCCGACCAGTGGGGCAAGGCGATCATCCCGATCACCAATGGCTACGGCTACCTGGACATGGCCTGGGATCCCCAGGGCTCGGTTTGGACCGGCGGTGGCAACGGCACCCTGCTGGTGAGCAGCGATGGCGGCCATAGCTGGCAAAAAGACCCCGTGGGCAGCCAGCAACCGACCAATTTCACCCGCATCCGTTTCACCCCCGACGGCAAGGGCTTCGTGTTGGGAGAACGCGGCGCCCTGCTCCGCTGGATCGGCTGAAACCCCTTTCCGGGCCCGCTTGTCTTTCCCTGTGTAACCAAGCCACCGGATCGGCAGCGGTGCCCGCCGGCGGGCCCTTAGGATCAAACCGCTGAACGCTTGTCGCTATGGCTGCCGGCTCTACAGGGGAACGCCCGTTCTTCGAAATCATTACGAGCATCCGCTATTGGGTGATTCATGCGGTCACCCTGCCGGCCATCTTCCTGGCGGGCTTCTTTTTCGTGTCCACTGGGTTGGCCTACGACGCCTTCGGCACCCCCAGGCCTGATGCCTATTTCCAGGCAGCAGAAAGCAAGGCACCCGTGGTGAGCCAGCGCTACCAGGGCAAGACTCAACTTGACCAGCGCCTGCAATAAACCGAACCATGACCCAGTCCCCCGCCACAACCACGCCGCGCAATTACCCGATTTTCACGGTGCGCTGGCTTTCCGTTCACGCCCTCGGCATACCCACGGTGTTTTTCCTGGGCGCCCTGGCTGCTATGCAGTTCATTCGTCGCTGATCCCATGGGCCTGCAACGCAACACCAACCCCAATAACCTGCCGGTCGAACTCAACCGCACCAGTCTTTACCTGGGACTGCTGTTGGTCTTCGTGACCGGAGTGCTTTTCTCCAGCTACTTCTTCAACTGAGCCGCCCCGGCGACTCTTCCGTTCCGAATTCGCGCATTCACTCCGATGAGCGGCAAGAAATCCAACCTGCCTGACGGCCGCATTCCCGACCGTCTTCCTGATGGCCGTCCCGCGGTTGCCTGGCGCTCCCGCTGGACAGAAGGCGTGCTTCCCCTGTGGCTCGTAGCCACAGCCGGTGGCATTGCCGTGATTTTTGTGGTGGGCCTGTTCTTCTACGGTGCCTACACCGGCGTGGGTTCAGCTTGAGCTGCGACTCCAGGCCTTGAGCTCCAGCTCCAGTCTGGGGTTCCTTTTGAGGCGGACTGCATAGTCCGCTTTTTTGTTGGTCAGCTCCAGTTTTTCGTTGCTCAGCTGCAGTTGCTCAGCTGCAGCTGATCAATTGCAATGGCCGGACAACTCAGCTGCCCAAACCGCTCAGCCAAGCAGGGCAGGATCTAGCTGCAGCACCCAGTCGGCAAACCGCTGCAATCCCAGCTCAATGGAGGTGCTGGGCCGAAAACCCAGCCAGGCTTCTAGGCGACTGGTATCGGCAGCCGTGGCCTCCACGTCACCGGGTTGGATCGGCAGTAACTCCATGATCGCTGACTTGCCCAGGGCCTGCTCCAGCACCCGGATGAAGTGCAGCAGCTCGGTTGGCTGGGAATTGCCGATGTTGAACAGTCGATGGGGGGCCCAGCTGGTGGCCGGATCCGGAGCGGCCGGATCAAAGTGAGGATCGGCGCTGGCCGGCCGATCCAGACAGCCGATCACCGCCTCGACGATGTCATCGATGTAGGTGAAATCGCGGCGCATGCGGCCGTGGTTGAACACCCGAATCGGCTCGCCAGCCAAAATCGCCCTGGCAAACAGCATCGGCGCCATATCCGGACGGCCCCAGGGGCCATATACCGTGAAGAAGCGCAGGCCCGTGGCCGGCAAGTCGTAGAGGTGGCTGTAGGTGTGGGCCATCAGCTCATTGGCCGCCTTGGTGGCGGCGTAGAGGCTCACCGGATGGTTCACCGACTGCCCTTCTGCAAAGGGCATCTGGCGGTTGCCCCCGTATACCGAGCTGCTGGATGCATAGACCAAATGCGCCACCCGCTGCTGGCGGCAGCCCTCCAACAGGTGGCCAAAACCCACCAGGTTGCTCTGGATGTAAACGGCGGGATTTTCCAGCGAATGGCGCACCCCAGCCTGGGCCGCCAGATGCACCACAGCCCGCGGCTGTTCGCTGGCAAACAACTGGGCCATGGCTAGCCCATCTGACAAATCGAGGCGCAAAAATTTCCAGGCTTCCGTCCTGTCCAGCTGGGCCGCCAACCGGGCCAAGCGGGCCTGCTTGAGGGCGGGATTGTAATAGGCGTTGAGGTTGTCGAGGCCAAGTACCCGCTCACCGCGACGCAGCAACTGGGCCGCCACCGCAGCACCAATGAAGCCCGCAGCGCCGGTTACCAGTATTGGTCGCTGCGATTGTGCTGAAGTCAGGATTCAGATCGCCAAGACAATCAGCCTAGCTGGAGTATCTATACACAGCAGCCAGCGGGGCCCAACGCCCAGGCAGGGATCACAGCAGATAGATCTCAGCAAGCAGAGCGCAGCAGGCCAGCAGGCCAGCTGGCCTGCTGGCATGGTCAGCGCGCGGTAGGCCAGTTCGCCGCAGGCAGAGCGCAAAGGCAGATCAAACCAAGCCGCTCACAGTCGGCTGATCACAGCCGGCGGCTTAAACCAATCAAAGCGCAGCCGCCAGAGCGCCTCAGTCATATAAATCCTGGGGCGGCTGATCCCGCAGCCGCGGATTGGCCAGATCCTTGCTGGAAAGCTGGATCTCTACCCCATCGCCGCAGGGGGGCCAGGCGATGGCCAGATCGGGATCATCCCAGGCGATCCCCCGTTCACTCTGGGGATGATAATAATTGGAGCAGAGATAGCAGAAATCAGCAATCTCACTGAGCACCAAAAAGCCATGACCAAAACCTGGCGGTACCCAGAGCTGGTGATGGTTCAGATCATCCAGCACCGCCCCCACCCACTGGCCAAAGCTGGGGGAGTGGCGGCGCAGATCCACAGCCACATCAAACACCGAGCCCCGCGCACAGCGCACCAACTTGCCCTGGGGCTGCACCAGTTGGTAATGCAGCCCCCGCAGTACGCCCTGACGGCTACGGGATTGGTTGTGCTGGATCAACTCCGGGATGCCCGCCTGCTGCAGCAGGTTCTGGCGAGCTGTCTCGACAAAAAAACCGCGCTGATCACCAAATACCTGGGGCACCAGCAGCAGCACCTCGGGAATCGACTGGGGAATGATCTGCATGAAAAACCTCAGTTGCCAAGGGCAGCGCCATACTGGCCCGCCAGATAACCGGCGTATTCAGCCGAAAGCAGCGGTTCCCACCAGGAGCGGTTGGCCAGATACCAGGCCACGGTGCGCCGCAGCCCCTGCTCCACACTCACCTCTGGCTGCCAACCCAGCTCCGCCTCAATCCGGGAAGCATCGATGGCATAGCGCCGATCGTGGCCGGGCCGATCAGCCACGAAGGTGATCAATTCACGGCTGGGGCGCCGCGGCAAATCTGGCGCCAATTCATCCATCAGATCACAGAGCAGATGCACCAGATCGAGGTTGGCCACCTCATTGCGGCCGCCGATGCAGTAGGTGCGACCAGGGGTACCCGCCAACAGAATGCTCTCCAGGGCCCGGCAGTGATCGGCCACATACAGCCAATCGCGCACGTTGCTGCCATCTCCGTACACCGGAATCGCACGGCCCAGCAGGATATTGATCAAGGTGAGCGGAATCAACTTCTCGGGGAAGTGATAGGGGCCGTAGTTATTGGAGCAATTGCTCACGATTACGGGCAGGCCGTAGGTGTGCTGCCAAGCGCGCGCCAGATGGTCGCTGGCCGCCTTGCTGGCCGCATAGGGCGAGCGGGGCCCGTAGGCCGTGGTTTCAGAGAAGGGCGGATCGCCGGGCTCCAGGCTG
Source organism: Prochlorococcaceae cyanobacterium (assembly GCA_044375975.1). Lineage (GTDB taxonomy): Bacteria > Cyanobacteriota > Cyanobacteriia > PCC-6307 > Cyanobiaceae > UBA5018. Next base: position 6,384 of record JBILLQ010000061.1, on the reverse strand, counting down.
CCAAACACCTCGTCGGTACTCACATGCAGGTAGCGCCAATGCTCGGGCTCACCGGCCCGCTGCCAATGGGCGCGAAAAGCCTCCAGCAGCGTGAAGCTGCCGGTGACATTGGTGGCCAGGAAGGCCCCGGGGGAGCTGATCGAGCGATCCACGTGGCTCTCGGCCGCCAGGTGGGCCAAATGGCTGATCCCGTGGTCGGCGAGCAGGCGATCCACCAGGGCCCGATCGGCGATATCTCCCTCCACAAAAGTGACCTGCCGGGCCTGGATCAGGGGTTCGATCGTGGCTCGGTTGCCGGCGTAGGTGAGCGCATCAAGCACCACCAGCCGATCCTGGGGATGGGCTGCACACCAATGGTGCACCAGGTTGCCGGCGATAAAACCGGCGCCACCGGTGATCAGCAGATGGCGGCTCATCGCCACGACTCCAGGCACTGGCGCAGATCCTCGCGCCACAGGGGCACCGCTAGCCCAAAGGCCTGGTTAAAACCACTGCAATCCAGTCTGGAATTGAGCGGTCGCGGCGCCGGCAGGGGGTAGTCAGAGCTGGGAATCGCCAACAGCTCGGGAGCTTTGGCGATCAACCCCAGCGCCAGGGCCTGGCCGATGATCTCCTGGGCAAAGCCATGCCAACTCACCGCTGGCTGGCCCGCATAGTGGTGAATTCCCCAGGGGAAGGGGCCCGTCAGGGGCGAGCGCTGGGAGATGGCCGGCTCCGCCAGCTGCAACAGCACCCGCGCGATCGACTCGGCACTGGTGGGTCCTCCCACCTGGTCATCCACCACCCGCAACTGGGGGCGCTCCGCCGCCAGGCGCAGCATGGTGCGCACAAAATTTGCCCCCTGTTGGCCAAACACCCAGCTCACCCTGAGCAGCAGGGCCTGCCCCTGGGCCGCCAGCAACTGGCGCTCGCCGGCCAGCTTGCTGGCTCCGTAGACCCCCAGGGGATTGGGGGGATCACCAGGACTCCAGGGCCGCAGGCCATCGCCGGCGAACACGTAGTCGGTGGAGAGCTGAAACAAGGGCAGGCCGCTCTCGGCGCAAAGGCGAGCGATCACGCCCACGGCATCGCCATTCACCGCCATTGCCAAGGCCGCTTCTGTCTCGGCCCGATCCACGGCGGTGTAAGCGGCGGCGTTGATCACCAGGGCGGGTCGATGCAGATCGAGCAGCGCCCTGAACTGGTGTTCCAGCGATGCACCTGCGGCCAAATCGAGCTGCGGCCTACCCACCACCAGCAGCGGGCGCTGGGGCAGCCAGGTGGGGGACAACCGCTGCAGGGCACTGGCCACCTGACCGCTGCGGCCAATCAACAAGACCGGATCGAGGCGGCCAGCCATTGACGATTCCATAATTCTAGCTGCAATCAAAGAATCAGTGATTTAGAGATCTACATTCTGGAGATCAATCTGGAGATCCAGCCGGAGATCTAGCTGAATTGTGACAACCAGGAGATTTAGCTGGCAGGCGGCAAATCTGGTATCAGCCCGCCTCGGCGATCAATCCGTCCAGATAGGCCCCATAGCCGCTCTTGCGCAGCGGCGCCGCCAGGGCCGCCAGCTGCTCGTTAGCGATCCAGCCCTGGCGCCAGGCCACCTCCTCCGGGCAACCGATTTTGAGCCCTTGACGCTTCTCCAGGGTGCGGATGTAGCTGCCGGCCTCGTGCAGCGAATCGCAGGTGCCCGTATCCAGCCAGGCCATGCCGCGGCCCATCAGTTCCACCTGCAGCTGACCGGCCTCCAGATAGAGACGATTGAGATCGGTGATCTCCAACTCCCCCCTGGAGGAGGGGCGCACCTGCTTAGCCAGCTCCACCACCTGCTGGTCATAGAAGTAGAGGCCGGTGACGGCATAGTTGGAAGCTGGTCGCTCGGGCTTTTCCACCAGCGACACCACCTGCCGCTCGCCTTTCTCCCCCAGCTGCCAGCCCACCACGCCGTAGCGCTGGGGATCGGCCACCCGATAGGCAAACACCGTGGCGCCTTCACGGCGCTGGGTAGCCGCCTGCAGGCCAGAGGAGAGATCGTGGCCATAAAAGAGATTATCGCCGAGGATCAGGGCCGCTGGAGCGCCGGCGAGAAAGGCTTCGCCAATCAAGAAGGCCTGGGCCAGACCATCGGGACTGGGCTGCACGGCATAGCTGAGCGAAAGCCCCCAGCGGCTGCCATCGCCCAAAAGCTGCTCGAACAGCGGCAGATGATCGGGGGTGGAGATCAATAAAATTTCACGAATACCCGCCAGCATCAAGGTACTTAGCGGATAGTAAATCATCGGCTTATCATAAACCGGCAATAGCTGCTTACTGATCGCCTGGGTGATCGGATGCAGGCGAGTGCCACTGCCGCCGGCCAGGATGATGCCGCGGCGCTGGGGTGTTGAGGATGGCAAGCTCATCAGGGTTGGCGGCTACTTAGACAGTTAGCGTGGCGGAAATTCATCTAGCATGGCGGCAATTCATCCAAGGGCCTGCCGAAAATAGGCAATCGTGGCATCCAACCCCTGCTCGAGGTCAATGCTGGGCTGCCAGCCCAGCTCTTGCCTGGCCAGGGTGATTACAGGCTGACGCTGCAGGGGATCATCGGTGGGCAGAGAGCGATGGATCAATTGGAGATCTGGATTGATCTTGGCACGCACCATCTCGGCAAGCTGTCGGATCGAAAACTCATCGGGATTACCGAGATTAATTGGGCCCGTATGATCTGAATTCATCATGCGAATCAAGCCCTCTACCAGGTCGTCAACGTAACAAAATGAGCGGGTCTGGGAGCCCTGGCCGTAGAGCGTAAGCGGCTCTCCCCGCAGCGCCTGGACGATGAAATTACTGACCACTCGCCCATCATCCGGCAGCATTCTCGGCCCATAAGTATTAAAAATTCGCACGACGCGAATGGCTACCCCATGCATGCGATTGTAATCGAAACAGAGAGTCTCCGCAATCCGCTTGCCCTCGTCATAGCAACTGCGCGGACCGATCGTATTCACGCAGCCCCGATAGCTTTCCGGCTGGGGGTGCAGCTCCGGGTCGCCGTAAACCTCACTGGTGCTGGCCAGCAGTAGCCGGGCGCCGACCCGGCGGGCCAAACCCAGCATGTTGTAGGTGCCCAGGAAACTGGTCTTGGCCGTCTTGATCGGGTTGTGCTGGTAGTGCACCGGCGAAGCGGGACAGGCCAGGTGCCAGATGCGGTCCACCTCCAACCGAATCGACTCGGTCACATCGTGGCGGATCAATTCAAAGCGGGGGTGGCCGATCCACTGGGCGATGTTGGCCTTGCGGCCGGTGAAATAGTTGTCCAGGCAGATCACCTCCTCACCGGCCTGCATCAGCCGATCCACCAGGTGGGAACCCAGGAAGCCGGCGCCGCCTGTGATCAGGTTGCGAAGCGGAGAAAGGGGCATCAGAAAAGCCTTCTAGCCGGCAGGATCTCACCGCCCATGGCGATCAGCAGAGAAACCTGCGGCAGCGGCACGAGAGGCTGGGCAATAAAAGCAATTAACCTTAATCCAAGTCTGCCGCTCTTATGGAAGCCCTGAAAAACCCGAGCCACGATCAATCAAGGCCTGAGGCCGCCGTAACCCGCGGCTGACAGGCTCGGCGAGATCAAACTCAGCCACACCTACGGCCAGGGCAAAGAAAGAAAAATAATACAGCAAACCATCGGCGTAGAGAAGCGGCTGAAATAGCCACTGTGTGGCCAGCACCGCAAACCAGGCCCAGCCCAACGTCACCCTCCAATCCCAGCGGCGGGCCCGGGCGGCGGCCCCAAATCCCCGCAGCACAACCACCAGGGCGGGCAGGAGGGCCGCCAGCAGCAGCAGCGGCGCCAGCCAGCCGACATCATTATACATATCCAGCAACACATTGTGGGCCATGACAGTGGCGTCGCTGGGCCCAAAGCTGGCCGCGCTGCCGTTGCAGAGCCGAAAGGCCACCCGCAGCTGATGCCCCCCCCAGGGCGCCTCGCCCAGGTGGCTCAGCAACGCCCATTGCAGCGACCAGCGTTCATCGCAAAGGCCCTGGCCCCAGCCAGTGCCGGCCCGCAAAGCCAACAGCTGGCGGCCCAGCCCCGCGGCGGCGATGGCGGCCAGGGCCAGGCAGATGCCAGCCAGGGGCTGGCGCCTGGCCTTGGCCAGCAGCGCCAGGATCGCTGGAGCCGCCGCCAGAGCCAGGGCCAGCCAGCCGAGGCGCCCCTGCAAAGACCAGACACCATGCAGCCCCAACAGGGCCGCCAGCAGCACCGCGCCAGCCAGTAGACGCGAGCGCCCTGGGGTGGCACTGGCCGCTGGCGGGGCACTGGCCGCTGGCGGGGCCCAGCGGGGCAGCAGCAGCTGAATCGCCAGGGGCACCAGGGCCATCGCCAAAATGGCGTTCTGCTCCAGCGAGCGCACATTCAGCGGCGCCCCACTGCCTGGCCCCCAGGCAGTGCTTATCGATTGCGAAAACAGCTGATCCACCGCCCACCAGGGGCTGCGGCTCACCGCCAGGGCCGCCAGCAGATAAACCAGGGCCCCGGCCCCATAGGCGAGCAGCAGGGCAGAGCCAAAGCGCCGGCCCAGCCGAGGCACCTGCAGACCGGCCAAAAACAGCAGGGTTGGTAGCAGCAGGGCATTGATCAGATCGAGGCGATCGGCGGGCCAGCGCCAAAAACCCCAATGCACCATGCCGGCCCCATAGGCCAGAGAACTGAACAGCAAGGGGATGGCCAGCAGCCAGCGGCTGCGCCGGGGAGCGCCCTGACGCACTGTCGGCCAGCACAGCACCGCCCCGATCAGCAGCGCCACCAGGCCATAGAGAAGCATGAAAGCCCTGGGCAGGTGCAGACCGATCAAGCCCGCCAGCAACACCGCGACAGCCTGCAGCACTCTCACCAGTAGCAACCTCCATCCACGCTGGCGGCGGCGGCCGGGGTTTCCCGCGGCAAGGGCCTCACCCAGAACTCGTTCATCAGGGCCGCATAGCGAGGCATCGCCTGCCAACGCCTGCCACGGATGCCAAACAGCAGCTGCAGGGCACCGCCCAGGTGCAGGGCAGGTCGCTGCATCGCCTTGATTGCCGCCGCCAAAGGCAGGCCATAGGCGCCGCAACCCAGCAGGGCCACGTCAAAGTCCAGGGCAGAGACCCGCCCCACCAGCTCGTCGAGGGCTGCCAGCCAGCTGCCATAACCCTGGGTGGCCCCCGCCAAGGTCTGGGGCGGACAGAGGCTGACCAACTCGAAATCGGGCAGTACGGCCGGATTGGCAAACAACCGCTGGCGGCGGGCCAGTTGCGACTCGATGCTGGCGGCAAAGGGGTGCACCACCAGCACCCTCCGCCCAGCGAGAGCGGCACTCCAGGGCCGCGGCTGCCACCAGGGTTCCAGGGCCGCCAGGCCACAGCGCTGGGGCAGGGGCCGCAGACCAGCCACCAGAGCCGCCTGATAGGGGCTGTCCCAGAGGGCCAGCAGGTCCACCGCCTGCAAGGCGGTGCCCAGTCGCTCGGCCACCGCCGCCAGGGCATCGGGTGCCAGCGGAAAGATGCCGGCATTTTGGTGGGCTTGCCGGCGGGTCAAGCGGCCAAAGCGACCCTGTCGCCAGCGCGCCTCCCCCAACAGCCGGGCTTCCACCGCCCCGAGACGGCCCACCAACACGGGCCGGCGAGCACCCAGGGCCGCCTCGATCCAGGCTGCGGCCTCCCCATCGTCCAGCTGGCCTGCAAACGCCGGCCGATGGCGCAGCCGATCCAGTCGAGCATGGAGCTGCCTGGCAGGCTGCTTGAGGGCATGTTTAAGGGGCCAGAGACGATCGCTCATGGCGTCAACAGTTGCCGATAGAGCTGCCCATGGGCCTGGGCCAGGGCCCCGCGGGCGCCCTGGGGCAAGTTGCCGAGCCGGGAAGGCACCACCACCACGTCCGCCGCCCCATGGGCCAGGGCCAGGCTGAGATCATCCCGCAGGCGACCGACATGGCGCAAGGTGGCCGCAACAGGTGGCCTGAATAACAGTGGGGCTTTCAAAAAACAACAGCGGGGCTTTCAAAAACATGTCTGAGCGATGTGGCCAAAAACCACCGCAAAGCGCATGCCCTGGCCGCACAACGACCAAATCTGTTCCGCTCCTGGCCCGCCATCAACCACTGGCAGCAAACCAGTCAAAGGATTGGTACGCATTCAGGGGTCGCGACAGCCGGCCGTGAACTGCGGCTCTGCTGAGCCGTTGACAGCAGCTTGAATCCCGGTTTCATCTCAGGCAGAATCTGTCTGTGATGCACACCCCCCCGGCTGGTATTTCTGAGGCGGACTGGTTGTCGTGGCCAGACGGAGCAAGGGCGTTCATCCTGGCTGAGCAGGAGGAAATCGATCAGCTGCGCGTTCAGCTCACCGCCCTGGCTACCGAACTGGCCAGCCTGAGGG
>JBILLQ010000060.1:0-20515 GCA_044375975.1 Prochlorococcaceae cyanobacterium | reverse complement strand
GGTCTGGGGATCCACGGGGGATTGGCTTGGTTTCGCAGCCCCACGCTCCCATGGCTCCCCGCCCACCCAATGACTTGAGACCCATGCTGTTGCAAGGGTTCTCAGGAATGTGTCGGTCAGTCAGCCTGCCACCTGATGCGCATTCCGCCTCAATGGGGGAGCTTCCCCATTCACCGTCAGCAACAGCCGGGCCACACTTTCACCAAATAAGCACAGCTAAAAAGGAGAAAACACGATGGATCTGATCTCACTGGTAATCACCCTGATTGTCGTCGGGGTTCTGCTGTGGTTGGTGAACAACTACATCCCCATGGATCGCCAGATCCGAAGGATTCTCAATGGTGTTGTCGTTGTTGTCGTGATCATCTGGTTGCTCAACGTCTTTGGCATTCTCGATTCGATTCGCGGTATCCACGTCGGCAGATGACAGCTGAAACTGCCAGCTGCTCCACCTGCCTGGAAAGATCAAGCCTCTCTAGCCCGACCAGTTCAACCAGCTGGAATGGGGCTTAGCTGAGACCGCTGCTCGGTGGAGGCTCGGCCGTCAGTCCCTTGGGCAGCGAAGCCCTGCGCTGGCTGTGGAGTGCCGCAACGGAGTGACGTAACCGAGTGACGCAACCGAGGCGGGCCTAGGGGCGGGCTGCGGCGGAGAGACCAGCTGTCATCTTGGCCTGAATTCATCAAGACACCACCCTGTGGCCAGGAGCCAACCCAAGTGCCAAAGCGCCTTTGACCTCGGCTTGGTTCCTGGCCACTCTTGGCTGAAGGCCCTTGCAGTAACTGGTTTCTGGTAACGCCCCCTGTGTGATTCGAACACACGACCGGCTGCTTAGAAGGCAGCTGCTCTATCCAGCTGAGCTAAGGGAGCCCGTCGCCAAGCAGCGAACTGGAGGCATTGTGCCAGCGCTGCTGACCAAGGACCCTACAGTGGCCTGCTGAACACATTGCCTGCCATGGCTGCCTCCCGGCTCAGCGACAGCCAGAAGAGCGAGCTGGTGGCTCGTTACCGCGCCGGGGAGGGCAGTGCCGAGCTGGCCGCCGTCTACGGCTGCAGTGCCAATACGGTCAGTAGGACCGTGAAGGCGGCTTTGCCGCCCCGTGAATACGAACAGCTGAAACAGCATCGAGCTCGCGGTCTCAAGCCCTCCTTGGCGCCGCTGGAGATCCCAGAAGCCCCTCAGCAGCTTCCGCTGACGGCGTTTGACGCTGCGGCAGTGCCGGACCAGGCCGATCAGGCTTCAGCCATAGCCCCAGCTCCGCTCGTCGTTACCGACCAGCAGATCAGCCAGTTCGCCCTTGAGGTTCCCCCAGCATCTACACAACAGCGGCCTGATCCCGATCCAGTTCAAGATCTGGATCGGGATCAGGCCGCCGAACTGGCCATTGAAGGCACCGACGACTTCGTCGTGGCCGACACAGACGACTTCGTCGTGGCCTACACAGACGACTTCGTCGTGGCCGACACCGAAGAATTCGTCGTGATCGACACCGCCAAGGAACAGCCCAGCGCCGCTGCTTTTGATGACAGCGATGGCGAAGACAGCGAAGATGAGGACAGCGACGATGGTGGTGTCTACGGGGCGAAAGACGATGGCGATGAGCTGGATGAAGAGGGCGACGAACGAGACGACGAATTGCTGGATGAAGACGATGAAGTGGGTGAAGTGGATGAGCTGGAGGAGCTGGAGGAGCTGGAGGAGCTGGAGGAGCTGAATGAAGACGATGGAGATGAATTAACTGGCGATGAAGACGAGATGTTGCTGGCGGTGGCCATTACCGAACAGCGTCTGCAGCCGGTCAGCTGCCAGCCGTTGAAGGATGCGCCACTGCCAGCCAGCGTCTACATGCTGGTGGACAAAACTGTGGAGCTGGAGGCACGCCCGCTGAAGGAGTTTCCGGAATTGGGACTGCTGCCCCCCGAGGAGGAGGAGCTCCAGGCGCTGCAGGTATTCATCAATCCCCGCCAGGCCAAGCGCCACTGCGGTCGCAGCCAGCGGGTGATCAAAATTCCTGATACCCGCATCTTTGAGCGCACCGCCAGCCATCTGCTGGCCCAAGGCATCAGTCGCTTGGTGATCGAGAACAGCCTTTATTCCCTGCCAGGCGCCTGATCCTCGCTGGGCACCAGCAGCGCTGCAGCTACGCCACCGCCCACCACGCCGATCACCAGAGCCACCCCCACCAGGAATCCAACCGGCAGCGGTGCCGTGCGGCCGGTGCCGAGGTTGAGCCTGGGGCGCTGCTCCAGGTTCTGGGCTCCTAAGCAAAGAATCAACAGCAGCAATGCTCCACCCAGAAAACTGGCTAGCAAGAGTCGCAGGCGCAGCAGCATTGAGAGGGCTCCAGTTGCCTCGGCTGATGGGGAGTTTGGCCGATCGACCCCGCCTTTGGGCCATTCGGCGGCATGGCCAGCCGTGAACGCTGCTCTCTGGCCGTGATTGGCAAATGCGAAACTGGGTAGCCGCCTGGGGATTTACTCGGCGGCTGAATCGCCGTGCAGCAGGGCATAGAGGGCGCGCCTGTTGTGACCAGTGCTCTCCGCCAGCACACGGGCCGCACCCTTGCGGCTGTGTCCAGCTGCGATCAGTTGTTCCAGTTGCAGCCTCAGGCTGCCTTCATCCCAGACCGCCGCTGGCGGCTCCGGCGCTCCGCCCAGCACCAGCGTGCATTCCCCCAGCGGCGAAATCTGGCGGAAGTGAGCCAGGGCGGCGCTCACAGTGGGCCCCACCTGTTCCTCGTGGCGTTTGGTCAGCTCCCTGGCCACCCGCAGCGGTCGATCCCCCAGCTGCTCCAGCAGATCTTCCAGCAGCTCCAGCAGTCGATGGGGCGCCTCGAACAGCACCATCGTGCGTCGTTCTGCCAGCAGTTCCTGCAGCCTCTGCCGGCGCTGGCTTGATTTGGCGGGCAGAAACCCCTCAAAGCAGAATCTTCCGCTCGGCAGACCGCTGCTCACCAGGGCCGTGGTCACAGCAGAGGGGCCTGGGATGCAGACCACCGGCAGCCCTGCCTGCCGGGCGGCTGCAACCAAGGCCTCACCGGGGTCGGAAATTCCCGGCAGGCCGGCGTCGCTGACCACAGCGATGGCCTCGCCCGCCTGCAGAGCGGCCAGCAGCTCCGGGATGCGGCTGAGTTGGTTGTGCTGGTGGAAACTCAACAGCGGCGGACCGCCCGCAGCGCGGCTGAGGCCCAAATGGTGCAAAAGCAGGCCACTGCGGCGGGTGTCTTCACAGGCGATCCGCTGCACCCCGGCCAGCACCCGCTGCGCCCTGGGTGTCAGGTCACCCAGATTGCCGATTGGGGTGCCCACCAGGTACAGCACCCCGGCGACAGGTTCGCTGCCGTCGGTCAAAATGCTCATCAGCGGTGCTCTGGCGCCGGTTGTTTTCGAATTACATGATGCCGGCTTCCCTGGATCGTCCAGCTGCCAGTCCCCTGCCGGCTGTGCCACTCCCCGCAGGCGTGTCGATCGAACAGCTGCTGGTGGAGTTGCGCCGGCTGAGCTGGGGCGCAGCTGACATCCTGCGGGCCTATGGCAGTGGACAGCAGCCCCCCTACGGCTTCCCGCCGGCCCTAAGCGTGGAAGACGGCGGCGAAGGCCCCGTCAGTGCCGCCGATCTGGCCGTGAATCAATGGCTGTTGGAGGGCCTGGCGGCATCCTTCCCCAGCGCCGGCTGGATCCTGCTCAGTGAGGAGACGGCCAAGCAACAGCTCACACCGGGCCATCCCCTGGATGCCGAGTGGCTGTGGATTTTGGATCCCCTCGATGGCACCAAGGATTTTCTGCAGGGCACAGGCGAATACGCCGTGCATCTGGCGCTGACCCATGGGTGTAACCCCGTACTGGGGGTAGTGATGCTGCCTGAGATGGAGCAACTCTGGTTGGGCCTGCTCGCGGCGGACAATACGGGCAGTGCCTGGTGCGAAAACCGGGCCGGCGACATCGTGCCGGTGAGCTTCAGCCACCGGCGTGCCTGCCCTGATCTGGTGCTCGTGGCCAGCCGTAACCACCGCGATGCCCGCCTGGAGCAGCTGCTGGAGGCCCTGGCCCTGGGAGAGACCCGCGCCATCGGCAGCGTGGGTGGCAAGGTGGCCACCATCCTGCGCGGCGAGACGGATTTGTATATCTCCTTGTCGGGCCGCAGTGCCCCGAAAGACTGGGATATGGCGGCGCCCGACGCCTTGCTGCGCGCTGCCGGAGGCTGTTTTACCCATGCCGACGGCCGCCCCCTCCGCTACAACACCGGCGACGTCCGCCAGGCAGGCTGCTTGATCGCCAGCCACGGCCCCAGCCATGCTGAACTTTGCAGCAAAACGGCAGAGGCGATGGCCGTTATCGATCCTGAGTTTGCCCTGTAAACCAAGTTTATTTTTGGGGCGGCTCGATAAATTGGCCATCCAGCGCTTGTCGGCAGGATAGAGATACCACCAGGACAATGTTTATCCGGTCACCGGATCAGCGAAACTCAGGATTTATCTAGATGTCATCAAATTGCCATTCAGGGCCCAAGGAAACCCTGGAAAAACGCCATTTCAGCGATCCTGTCACCCGAAAACTTTTTCGGCATCAAGGCTAGACTGGCAGTGACTCGGGTTTCCAGAACTTTCCTATAGGGTATCACCAAAATCCCCCATCGCCTCCTTGCAAGCCAGGAAGGCACTCAGGCACCGCCATGGTTCTTAGATCATGGGAGCCGTGAGATCGAGAATTTTTCGAGCCGCCCTAAAGAGAACCTCGAAAAGAACCAAGGTCAATCGATACTTGGCCGTAACCGCACCGGCACAATAACCAAGCAAAATAGCATAAAAAAACCAGGGATCAGCTTGCTGATCCCTGGTTAGAAGGGTTGGTTAGGCCGTAAATACTCGAATTACGAGGCTTTCCGGCCTGGGATTTTAAGCGGGCAGTTCGCCCTGGGGAACTCCGCGCAGGGTGAGATTGATGCGACCACGGTTATCGATTTCCCGCACTCTCACGGTCACCTGATCACCAACATTCACCACGTCTTCCACTTTCTCCACTCGTGATTCACTCAACTGGGAGATGTGGATCATGCCCTCTTTGCCCGGCAGGATCTCCACGAATGCTCCGATCGGAATCACCCGAGTTACCGCGCCGGTAAACACCTCTCCCTCGCTAACACGGCGGGTGAGGCCTTCGATGATCCGCTGGGCTTCTTCTGCCGCAGCGCCATCGTGGCTGGCAATAGTAACTACGCCACCATCTTCGATGTCGATCTTGGTGTTAGTGCGCTCGGTGATTCCCTTGATCGTGCGGCCGCCGGGGCCAATAACTGTACCGATAAGTTCCGGATCAATGCGGAAACTGAGCAGGCGAGGCGCGTGGGGGCTAAGGGTATTGCGGGGCTGATCGATTGCCTCCAGCATCTTTTCAAGGATGTGCAGACGGGCTGGGCGAGCCTGATTGATCGCATCGCCGATGGTCTTCATCGCCAAACCAGGGATCTTCATATCCATCTGCAGGGCAGTGATCCCCTTTTCAGTGCCGGCCACCTTGAAATCCATGTCGCCCAGAAAATCCTCGATTCCCTGGATATCGGTGAGAATGCGAATGTCATCCCCCTCTTTAATTAAGCCCATGGCGGCACCACTGACCGGTGCCTTAAGCGGCACCCCTGCATCCATCAAGGCCAGGGTGCTGCCACAGACGGACCCCATTGAGGTGGAACCGTTGGAGCTGAGCACCTCGCTCACCACCCGAAGTACGTAGGGGAAGGATTCCTTCGGCGGCAGCACCGGCAGCAGAGCCCGTTCGGCCAGGGCGCCGTGGCCGATCTCGCGGCGACCAGGACTGCGCATCGGCCGGGTTTCACCCACTGAGTAGGGCGGGAAGTTGTAATGGTGCAAATAGGTTTTCTCGTTGGACGGGTTGAGATCGTCCATCTCCTGGGCATCGCTTGGCGTACCGAGGGTGGCGGTGGAGAGCACCTGGGTTAGGCCCCGCTGGAACAGGCCCGATCCATGAACGCGCTTGGGCAGCACACCCACGGCCGCACTGATCGGCCGCACCTCATCGAGGCCACGACCATCAACGCGCTTGCCGTCCTGGAGGATCTGCAGGCGCATCAGCTTCTTGGTGAGGCTCTTGTAGCTGTTCGTCAGGGCCTTGGAGTTGCCACTGACAGCCAACTTCACGGCGTCATCGTCCTTGAGAGTGGCGATCGCCTGGCTTACCGAAGCTTTGATCTGATCGAGCTTGGCATCCCGCTCTGCCTTGGTTTGGTCGAACTGCTTGAGGATCTTGCCAATTTCCTTGGCACATTCCTGCTCCAGGAAAGCCGGCAGGATCCCATCCTCTTGGTATTTCTCGGGCAGGATTTGCTTGATGCCCAGGTCTTGAAGCAGGGTCTGTTGGGCCCTGATCAATTCGCCGATCGCCTCGTAGCCAAAATCAATGGCTTCGATCACGTCCTGTTCCGGCAGCTGACTGGCGCCGGCCTCCACCATCACCACGCCATCGGGGGTGCCGGCCACGATCAGGTCGAGCTCGGAACGATCGATTTCTCGATAGCTCGGGTTGAGCACGAAGTCGTCGCCCAGCAGGCCAACCCTGACGGCGGCCATGGGGCCGTAGAAGGGAATCTGGGCCAACAGGGTGGCTACCGAGGCACCGGTGGCCGCCAGCACGTCGGGGGGCACCCGCTCATCCAGCGACATGCAGGTGGCCACGATCTGCAGATCGTCGCGCATCCAGCTGGGAAACAGGGGGCGGATCGGCCGGTCGATCAGGCGAGCGATCAAGGTGGCCCGCTCGGGCGGACGGCTCTCGCGCCGCATGAAGCTGCCCGGGATGCGACCGGCGGCATACAACCGCTCCTCGTAGTCGCAAGTGAGGGGGAGGAAGTCGATGCCCTCGCGAGCATTGGAGCGGGTGGCCGTCACCAGGACGGCCGTGTCTCCGCACTCGATCATCACCGAGCCCCCGGCTTGAGGGGCGTAGCGACCAGTGGTCAGCCGGATCTCCCGACCATCAAAGGAGATCGACTGAGATTGTCCTTGCACGTGGGCTTATGTCCGTTTTGTTGTCCCTGACGATTCTTACATCCGGACCTGTCACCGCGACCAGCCGCCAGCGAAGCTCCGCGGCAAGCCCAACAAAAAAGCGCCCAGAGGGCGCTTTGACGCTTGTTGATCAGGTGGCTGGACCAGAAGGGCCCTGGTTTACCAGGAAGACTTGACCACGCCGGGCAACTCGCCCTTGTGGGCACGCTCGCGCAGTTGGTTGCGGCAGAGGCCAAAGTCGCGGTAGTAGCCGCGGGGCTTGCCGGTGGCCCAGCAGCGGTTGCGCAGTCTGGTCATGGAGCTATTGCGGGGCAGATCCTGGATCTTGCGGTGGATCTCGAGGCGCTCCATCGGATCAGCTGCAGCCTCAAACGAGGCCTTGAGCGCGGCACGCTTGACAGCGAAGCGATCCACAATTTTTTTGCGCTTGACATCGCGCGCAATCATCGACTTCTTCGCCATGCGGCCTGGAGTGGATGGAATCAGTAAGGATCAACCATAGCCTGTGGCCCGCAAGCTGGTTTTGACCAGCCAGCTGCCCTTTGCCTGGGGAACGCCCCCAGGCAAAGGGCAGCTGGGTCGCTCAATGGCCCAGGAGTTGCTGCACCGCGGGCAGTTGGGAGGTGTCCTTGACGATCAACACCAGGCTCAAGCCCACCAGAAACACGAAGCCCGACTGCATGAACGCCAGCTGCAGCTTGTCTGGCAGGGGCCGGCCCCGCAGGCCTTCCAGCAGCAGCAGCACCAGTTGCCCCCCATCCAGAAGCGGCAGCGGCAGCGAGTTCAGCACCGCCAGGTTGATGGAGATCAAGGCGGCGAACATGAACAGGCTGCCGCCCCCTTGGTGGGCCAGGGATGCGCCCATCTCCACAATCTTGATTGGACCAGACACCTGACTGGCGTTTTCGCCGAAGTGGGTGATCAGGGCCCCGAAGCCGGCCGCGGTGCGCTGGGTGAGCACAAACAGGTCATGATTGGCTCGCTGGATCGGCTCCAGGGGGCCGTGGGGGCGGCGGAAGCTCTCGCTGCCATTCGGCTGCAGTTGGGCCCCGATCCGACCGAGACCAGCCACATCTGCTGGGGTGAGCTGCAACTGAACGGCCTGGCCGTGGCGATCTGCCCGCAGGCTGAGGCTGCGGTTGGGGCTGGTCTTGATCGCCTCCACCAGCTGGGCCACGGCATTGGTTCCACCGCCGATGTTGACGCCATTGAGCTCCGTAATTCGATCTCCCAGCTCCAGGCCTGCCTGGGCGGCGGCCAGGCCGGGTTGCACGCCTGCCACCAGAACGCCTGGGTTATTACTGATGCCAGAGGGGATGCCCACCACCACTCCCTGGGCCACCAACACCAGCCAGGCCAGGGCGAGGTTGGCGATTACACCGGCCGCGATCACCAGGGCCCGCTGGTGCAGGGGGCGGTTGGAGAGCAGATTGGGGTCATCCTTGGCAATGTCGCTTTCCTCGTCGTCGTCTGGGAAAGCCACAAAACCGCCGAGCGGAATGGCCCGCAAGGCAAATTGCACGCCGCGGCGCTGGCGCTGCAGCAGCACCGGCCCGAAACCGATCGAGAAGCCACTTACCCGGATGCCCTGCCAGGTGGCGGCAAAGAAGTGGCCCGCTTCATGCACCACAATCAGCAGGGCTAAAATCGCTAAAGCAACCAAAACACCCATCTAGACCGGCCCGACACTCGCTCCATTGTGAAGGAAGCGGTCCGGGAGTGCGCCATCGCAGGGGAAATATCCCGGCCAACGCCGCTTCGCCCTACTCAGCCATTACCCATCTTGCCAAGCCCTGGTTGCTCCCACCAAGCACAGATCGATTCTGGTGATCATTAATTAATTTTGCTCAGCGCCAATCAATCCGCCGTAATGTTAAGCCGCCGTAATGTTAAGCCGCCGCAATGCTAAACCGCCGTAATGCTAAGCTGCCGTAATCCTAAGCTGCCGTAATACGATCGGACCCGAAATAGGGCCACAGGGCGGCGGGCAAGCTGACGCTGCCATCAGCTTGTTGACCTGTTTCCAGCAGAGCTGCCATGGTGCGGCCTACGGCCAGGCCGCTGCCATTGAGGGTATGCACCAGTTGGGTGCCCTTAGCGTCTTTGCAGCGGATAGAAGAGCGGCGTGCTTGGAAGTCTGCGCAGGTGCTGCAGCTGGAAATCTCCCGGTAGGTGCCGGCTCCGGGTAGCCAGACCTCCAAATCGAAGGTCCGAGCCGCCGAAAAGCCCAGGTCTCCGGTGCAGAGCTCCACCTTGCGGTAGGGCAGCTCCAGGGCCTCCAGCACCGCCTCAGCATCGGCGGTGAGGGCTGCGTGGGCCTGCTCCGAGTGCTGGGGATGGACAAACCAGTACAACTCCACCTTGTTGAATTGGTGTAGCCGGATCAGTCCGCGCGTATCGCGGCCATAACTACCCGCTTCCCGCCGGAAGCAGGGGGTATAGGCCACGTAGCGCAGCGGCAGTTGATCGCCCGGCAGCACCTCGTCGCGGTGAAATGAGGTGATCGGCACCTCGGCGGTGGGCGTCAGCCAGAGGTCGTCGTCTGCACAGCGAAAGCTCTCCTCTGCGAACTTCGGCAGCTGACCGGAACCTGTGAGGCTGGCGCTGTTCACCAGGATCGGCGGCAACAGCTCGCGATAGCCCTTGCGGCTGTGCAGGTCGAGCATGAACTGGATCAAGCAGCGCTCCAGTCGAGCCCCCTGGCCCAGCAGGGTGATGAAGCGGCTCTGGGCGATGCGCACTGAGCGCTCGGTTTCAAACAGTCCCAGGCGCTCGCCAATTTGCCAGTGTTCTTCTAAACCCGCTTCCACCCGGGGCGTGCCCCAGCGCTTTACCTCCACGTTGTCGGCCTCGTGGCGGCCATCGGGGGTCTGGGCGGAAGGCAGGTTGGGCAGGGCGGCGATCTCGGCGTGGAGTCGGCTCGCCAAGGCCTTTTCCTGCTCCTCAAGGGCGGCCACCTGCTGCTTGATCCGGTTGCCTTGTTCGCGCAGCTGCTGCACGGCTGGTGAATCAGCAGCCACCCCGGATCGGATGCACTGGCCCACTTCCTTGCCAATGCGATTGCCCTCAGCCTGGAGGTCGCTGCGCTGTTCCTGTAGATCCCGCTCCTGACTGGCGAGCCGCTGCAGGGCCTGGATATCTAGCTGCATGCCGCGCCGGCCCAGCTGAGTGGCGATCAGCTCAGGATTTGTGCGCAGCAGGCGCTGATCCAGCACGGTCATCGGGCAAGTGGCCCGAGCCTAGGGACAGGCCGGGCCGCCAACTGCAGCTGTGAGCTGACGCCGATCCCGGGAGCTGACGCCGATCCGGGCGGCTGCGGCGCTCAGAGCACCTGCACCACTTCAGACACTTCGGGAATCGCTTCCCGCAACTTGCGCTCCAGGCCCATCTTGAGGGTCATGGTGCTGCTGGGGCAGGAGCCGCAGGCCCCCTGGAGGCGCACCTTAACGATCGGGCCGTCGATCTCCACCACTTCGACGTTGCCGCCATCGGCCATCAAGTAGGGGCGCACCTCATCGAGGGCCCGTTCCACGTTGGCCAGGGTGAGGGCCCGCGGATCGTCCAGGGCAGCTGCTGGGTTGGCGGCGTCGCTGACGGTCAGCGGCTCGGTTTCGGTAGTCATTGCTCAAGGGCGGACATGGTTTGAGCTTAGGTAGGGCAGGTGCGCCCTGGCCCGATCTGCAGAGGCCTCGGGCTGACTGCCTAGGATCAATAAACCTCCCGAGCGCCCGCCGAATACTGCGGAAGCCGGCCCTGTCCCTGCGCAATGACCGACGTTCCCGTCTCGCGGATCCGCAATTTCTGCATTATCGCCCACATCGACCATGGCAAGTCGACCCTGGCCGACCGTCTGCTGCAGGAGACGGGAACAGTGGCGGCACGCGATATGCAGGAGCAGTTTCTAGACAATATGGAACTGGAGCGGGAGCGCGGCATCACCATTAAGCTCCAGGCTGCCCGGATGGAATATAAGGCTGCCGACGGGGAGATCTACATCCTGAATCTAATTGACACCCCTGGGCACGTCGACTTTTCCTATGAGGTGAGCCGCTCGCTACAGGCCTGTGAAGGAGCTCTGCTGGTGGTGGACGCCAGTCAAGGGGTGGAAGCCCAGACCCTGGCCAATGTCTACCTGGCCCTGGCCAGTGATCTGGAAATCATTCCCGTACTCAACAAAATAGATCTCCCTGGGGCGGATCCAGAACGCATAAAAGAGGAAATTGAGTCAATTATCGGCCTGGATTGCTCCCAATCGATCGCCTGTTCAGCCAAGACAGGCCTAGGCGTGTCCGCCATCCTACAGGCGGTGGTGGATCGGGTTCCAGCTCCAGCCGACCGGGTTAAAGAGCCGCTCAAGGCGTTGATTTTTGACTCCTATTACGACCCCTATCGCGGTGTAATTGTATATTTCAGGCTGATGAGCGGCATGCTCAGCGGCAAGGACCGGGTGCTGCTGATGGCCAGTGGCAAAAGCTACGAACTAGACGAAGTGGGCGTGATGGCCCCCGATCAGAGACAGGTGGATTCTTTGCATGCCGGTGAGGTGGGTTATCTCGCGGCATCGATCAAGGCCGTTGCCGATGCCCGAGTAGGCGACACGATCACCCTGGTCAACAATCCGGCCAGCGAGCCGCTGCCTGGCTACACCGAGGCGAAGCCAATGGTGTTTTGTGGCCTGTTCCCCACCGATGCCGACCAGTATCCCGATTTGCGGGAAGCCCTCGACAAATTGCAGCTATCTGATGCGGCCCTGAAATATGAGCCAGAAACCAGCAGCGCCATGGGCTTTGGCTTCCGCTGTGGCTTCCTGGGCCTACTGCATATGGAGATCGTGCAGGAGAGGCTAGAGCGGGAGTACGACCTAGACCTGATCGTTACGGCTCCCTCCGTTATCTATCAAGTGAATATGATGGACGGCTCCACGATCATGGTGGACAATCCGGCCACTCTGCCAGATCCACAAAAAAGAGAATCGATAGAAGAGCCCTACGTCAAGCTGGAAATTTATACGCCAAATACTTACAATGGCGCCCTGATGGAGCTCTGTCAAGAGCGCCGCGGCGAGTTTATTGATATGAAATATATCACCACTGATCGGGTAACCCTCCACTACGAAATGCCCCTGGCCGAAGTGGTGACGGACTTTTTTGACCAGATGAAGAGTCGTACCAAGGGATATGCCTCCATGGAATACCAGCTCATCGGCTACCGCAAAAACGAGCTAGTGAGATTAGATGTATTAATCAATGGCGAGAAGGCGGATCCCCTTACCACGATCGTGCATCGGGACAAGGCCTACAATGTGGGTAAAGGCCTGGTGGAAAAGCTAAAGCAGCTGATCCCTAGGCAGCAGTTCAAAATTCCAATCCAGGCATCTATCGGCAGCCGCATTATTGCCAGCGAGAGCATTAGTGCAATTCGCAAAGATGTGCTAGCAAAGTGCTATGGCGGGGATATATCGCGCAAGAAGAAACTGCTCCAGAAGCAGGCCAAGGGTAAAAAGCGCATGAAAGCGATGGGAAAAGTAGAAGTTCCTCAGGAGGCATTCATGGCAGTGCTAAAGCTGAATCAACCCAACTAGTTCGGAGTATCCCGCAACCGAGCCAATCAACTCTCCGCCAAGGCTCTCCATAACTCCTTACTACATTTTGATGCTAACTGGCGCAAATACGCGGCAACTTTGATGAAATAGTTGAGCTTAGCTCGCCGCTCTCGCCCATATTTCTGGCATTGATCGCCTGCCCGCCAGTCTTTGATTTCTAAATTCTCGATAGCCCGTCGTGGTTCCATGGCACAATCTCGCCGGCGCCTGATCGTCCAGTCTTATCTGCCAGCGCAGCATTTTTATTGGCGGCGTCTGGCTGAGCGGCCTGCTGGTGGCTTAGGCCGAATGGGAGCAAGAACCGATATATCCAAGGAGGCTGGCTTCATATTGCCTCTTGCCGTGCTTACGAGCCTCGTCTTACTACTGGGCAGCTTGTCTGTGCAGGGGTTAGCTATTCAACGGCACATGAGTTACTCGATAGCACTAAAGAGCCGCGCTAAGGGTGACGACCTGACCTCTTCGGCGCAGATAGTGGCCGGAGCACTGCAATTAAGCGGCAGCTGTCTACTCAAAAAAGATTACAACATATTGGATAATAACAGTGAATGGAAAAATTATAGCGGCTGGGGAAGTGAAAGATGCAGTAGCTCTTTTCTGTCTTCCCTCACGGGCTCGATCTCGGGCGGCACATATGAGGTGATCGATTACAAATACAACCAAAACCATGCAGACGCTAAATCATCCAGTGGCACTCTCGTAATCAGCTGGGGCCCTGTATCCAAAGTGACTCAAAAAACCTTTACTTTATCCATCGACTCAAGCATCGATCCACCGAAGCTTCTAGGGGTAACGCCATGAGTACGATAGAGCCACTTACGGCTGCGGTGATTTTGCTTATTGCACTACTTTCTTCCCTACAGATCGATGTATACATAGCCCAATCCAGTAATGGCGAGGCAAGTCGCCAGGAGTTGGGCTCGGCGGCCGATGCCGCCATGCTGGCCAGCCAGGCACTGGCCAGCAATTTAAGTCAGCCACTTACCCCTCCATTTCCTATTACTGATTGCAACTCAGCAGCTATCACCCTTGCTGGCGAGATAAATAAGGCTCCAGTTCCAAGCGATATAACTCGCGTGGCAACTGCCCAGGGCATTCTGGTACTCGTCCAGGTTGAGGCTGACAAGCTGACCACGCGCCAGCGCTTGCTCAGCCCGGCGGCCTTTGGGCTCTGCAGCAGCAACAGCTAGGCGGCCCCTTGGTGACAGTCTCTTGTGAGCTTACTTTCTTGACTTACCAGCATTGGCCCATTGATTCAGGCTTGGCGACAACAGTTCAATCTTTGCGGCAACAATTCAATCCCTTTCAAAGATGTATTGAGAATCTCGCCCATGACTAGAACCGCAATTGGCGCCATCAATGGCAATGGCAATGGCAATGGCAATGGCAATGGCAATGGCAATGGCAATTTAAGATCTGTAGGCATTTTCTGGCTTAAGCCACTTAGGCAGTCCCTGTATTGCTCGCGCCATGCGAGAGGATTCACCTTGCCTGAATTTCTGGTGGGCATAACAATCCTAGGGATGTTGACTACCGTAGGGCTGAACAGCGGCAGCGGTTATCTGAAAAGGCAGCAGCTGGAAGAGGCGACGCGTCGACTGATCTTAGGCCTGGAACAGGGTCGCGATGCGGCCCGAAGCAAAGGGGAAGCCTGTGCCCTGAAACTCACAGGCTCCGGCTGGGTTCAGGAAGCTATTAGCAACCCCGCCCCTTGCGAGGTGGCCAGCCTGCCGCTCATGGAGTCAACGGGTTGGCCTGGCCAGGCTGAGTTGCAATTTGCCCATAATTTTTCAGGTCCGATAATCTTCACCGCCAATGGCCTTGTGAACAGCGGCGGCACTGCTGTGCTGGCTATCGATGGTACCGATCTGGTGCGCTGTGTGGTGGTGTCAGCCGTGATGGGGGTGACGCGTGCAGGCAGCTATGACGGTGCCTTTAACCAGTCTCCAGATTATAAAAAATGCAAACCGGATTCAAGACTTTAACTCCAATGGCTGTAAGTTCATTTACCGCATACTATCGGCATCGGCATCGGCATCGACTCCCCGACCGCTTTTTAACCAGGAGGGGCTTCACCCTCGTGGAGCTGTTGGCGGGCATCAGCATGGGAGCGATGATCAGCGTGCTGATCATCAACGCCTTAGTGGCGGAAACGGGTAACAGCATTCGCTTAACGCGGGTATGGCGCGAGCGTGCCGCCACTATGCGGGTGCTGGAGATGATGCGTGGCGAACTGGCCCAGGCCCAGCGGACTAGCTCTAGCGTGATCGGGAATGCTCCCCAGAGCTGCGGCTTGACTAGAAGCACTCGCACAGTAGTGCTGTATATGCAAACTTCCCAGGGGATAATCAGCTATGCACTAGAGACAAACCCAAGGAATGTCTGGCGCAACACTGCATTGTACCGCTGCGGCCCCGCCTACGATCTGAATGGATCGCTCAGCACCACCTCCAATCCCACAAGTTCCGTGGTCCTAGATGGGCTGTCGGCTGATGACAAGGAAAACAAGGTGGAGATCAGTCAACCGATAACTGGAATACTGCTCATTGAGATAAGCCAATTCTTCGCAAACTCCAACTCCAGTGCTCAATCCCTAGTCACCCGCGGCTATGCAGCAGTGAGATCCTTCGAATAGATCTCTGGTTGGGTTGGGCTGGGCTGGCTTTCAGGCCCGCAGCGCATCTGCCATGCGCGCCACCTGCACAATCGCCCCCACATCGTGTACCCGCAGGATCTGGGCACCGGCGCCAATCGCCTGGGCACAGACGGCCGCAGTGCCCCACAGCCTTGCCCGGGGCCTGGGCTGCTGCAGCACCTCACCGATGAAGCGCTTGCGGGATGGCCCCACCAGCAGCGGAAAACCCTCTCGCCGCAATTCAGCTAACCCCTTGAGCAGCGTCAGGTTTTGGGCCGTGGTCTTGGCAAAACCGATGCCGGGATCCCAGATGATCCGCTGCGGGGCTATCCCTGCCGCCAGGGCCCGATCTGTGGCTGCCATCAACTCCTGGTGCACCTCCGCCACCACATCTGCATAAACGGCGAAACGATCCATCGAAAGGCTGTCCCCACGGCTATGCATCAGCACGTAGGGGCAACCCACCGCCGCTGCCACGGCCAGGATCTCTGGATCTCGTCTACCGCCACTGACGTCGTTGAGCCACTGGGCACCAGCTGCCAGGGCCGCTGCCGCTACCGCTGCGCGATCGGTGTCCACCGACAGCACTGCTTGCGGATGCAGTTGGCGGATCGCTCGCACCATGGGCAGCACCCGCTGCAGCTCAGCTTCCGTGCTGATCCTCTCCGCGCCAGGCCGGCTGCTCTGACCGCCCAGGTCGAGCAGGTCCGCCCCCTGGGCCAGTAGGCGGCTCGCTTGGGCTAGGGCGGCTGCGGGCCGATCAAAACGGCCGCCATCGCTGAACGAATCTGGCGTCAAATTGAGAATGCCCATCACCAGCGTGCGCCCGGCCGGCAAAGGATCTAGCGGTGCTGGCGCCAGGCATAACGATCGCTCTAGCGATGGTTTCGCCGGCTCTGCTGGGGCGTTGACGGGGTTGGCACTCCCCGCTCGCGGGTCACTGGTGGGGAACATGCGGGCGTTGGGGCGGACAGGGGAGCGGCGCCGGATCGTTCTGATTGAACTACTTAATGGGCAACCCGTTAATAGGCAACCCGGCCCCGGCAACCCAGGCCAAACCGGATGTCGGCACCGGTAAGTCGGCAGCAATACATCGGCAGCATTAGATCATCACAAGCAAGTCGACACCAGCAAGCTTGCAGCGATGAGCCTGCGGGAATAATTCTACTATGCTAGACAGGCAATGATGCACCTGCCACAGCAAAAGGCTCAATAACGGCTGGGCATTGACCTGAGCTGAGCTTATATAATCCAATCCAATCTAATCTAATCTGAGCCAATCTAATCTGAGCTGAGCTGAGCTGAGCTCTTAAAGGCCAGCTGGGGTTTGAGAGGCCAGCGGAACTCTGGCAAGCCAGCTGGCCCAATTTCAGCAGGCCAATTTCAGGCTGGGACTGGCGCCTGGTAGTTGACGATGCGGGCAAAGCTGATCGGATCCAGGGATGCTCCCCCCACGAGCACCCCATCAATTTGCTCCTGGGCCATCAGGCCATCGATTGTGGCGGGGTTCACCGAGCCGCCGTACTGGACCACAACATCTTCTTGACCAACCCAGCGGCGGATCAAACCGCAGACCCTGTTCGCCTCTTCCGCGGGGCAAGTTTTGCCAGTGCCAATAGCCCAGATCGGCTCATAGGCCACTATCAGCTGTAGGGGATCCACACCATCGAGACCCTGTTCAATCTGGCGGTGGATCACCCGTTCTGTTTCTTGAGATTCTCGCTGATCGAGACTCTCCCCCACGCAAAGGATGGGGATTAATCCATGGCGTTGGGCATTGCGGGCCCGCAGATTAATCTGCTCATCGCTTTCGCTGAAGTATTTGCGGGGCTCGCTGTGGCCCACGATCGCGTGGCTCACCCCGTGCTCCACCAGCATCGGAGCAGACACCATGCCGGTATAGGCACCCTGGTCTTCCCAGTGCACGTTCTGGGCGGCGATGGCCACCCCAGCACCCTCCAGGTGGCGGCAAAGGGTGGGGATGGCGGTGAAAGGGGGGGCCAGGACGATCTGGCGGTCGTCCGGCAGATTGGTAATCAGAGGGCGGAAGCTGGCGGCAAAGCTGCGCGTCTCCGCGCAGGACATGTGCATCTTCCAGTTGCCAGCGATGACGGTCTGCCGCACCTCAGAACTCCCCGATTCATAAGCAATTAAGGCTAAACTGCCGTGGTCTAGTGCAGAAGGCACGGCGGCCCACCTGGCGACAAGGCACTCGCCTGTGGCGACAAGGCACTCGCCTGTGGCGACAAGGCACTCGCCCGTGGCAACAAGGCACTGGCCCGCTCGAATCAACCCATTTGCCTGCTCAGGTCAAGCCGCTGGCCTGTTCAGGTCAAGTCGGCGGGCCTGATCGACTGCAGGATCAGTTCCTGGCCGTCGATGGCCACGGCGTCTCCTGGGGCCAGGTGACGACCACGGCGCAGCTCAATGGCGCCGTTAACGCTGACATCGCCGCGTTGGATGCGCAGCTTGGCTTCGCCGCCGGTACCCACCAGGCCTTGGAATTTCAGGAACTGGTCGAGTTTCATGCGGCGATTAATGTTCTGCCATGCTCGCATTTTCGCCGGCCGGCTTCCGCAGACTGTGGCCGTTGCTGAGGCCCCACCGTCGCCGTCTGTTGGCGGGTGGCCTCTGCATGGCCGTGTTTGTGGGCTGCTGGCCGCTGCTGGCCTGGCTGGCCGGTCAGCTGATCCCGGCCATTGGTGCCGGTGCCTTTAGCCAGGTGCTCAAGATCATCGCCGCCTCCCTGGCGGTGTTTCTGGTGCAGAAACTGGCCCAGTTCGGCCAGGACACCCTGCTGGCCGGGCCGGCCTTGCAGGTGAGTCAGGAGTTGCGGCGCCTGCTGTTTGCCCGGTTGCAGCGACTGGATTTCGGGGCCCTGGAAAAACTTTCCGCCGGCGATCTCACCTACCGCCTCACCGAGGACGCCGATCGCGTCGGCGAGGTGATTTACAAGACGATCCAGGACAGCACCCCCTCGGCCTTGCAGCTGGTGGTGGTACTCGGATACATGATCTGGCTCGACTGGCCCCTGGCCCTGGGCACCCTGCTGCTGGCACCACTGGTGGTGCTGATGGTGAGCGTTTTCGGAGCGCGGGTGATGGCCGCTGCTGAACGCAGTCAGAAACAGGTAAGCGATCTGGCCGCTCTACTGGCCGAAGCGATTGGCGGTCTGCCGCTGGTGCGGGCCTTCGCCGCCGAACCCTGGCTGCAGCAGCGCTTTGATCACGAGATTGATCTGCATCGCCGTGCCCGCTACCGCACCCTGCAGCTGTTGGCCATGCAGCATCCGGTGGTGGGCTTTATTGAGGCAACCGGCATCCTGGCCGTGTTGCTGATCGGCGCAGCCCGCATCCAGGCCGGGGGACTGGACAGCCAGGGCTTCAGCAGTTATGTGGCAGCCCTGCTGATGCTGATCGATCCGATCGGCCACCTAACTACCAATTTCAACGAGTTTCAGCAGGGCAAGGCCTCCCTGGCGCGGCTGGAGCAAATTGAGCGCGAGCCGATGGAGCCCCCCGATCACGCCGCTGCCCTGCCGCTGGGCAGCTTGCGCGGTGAACTGGTGCTGGAAGGGGTCAGTTTTGGTTACAGCGCCGCCCAACCAGTGCTGCACGATCTCAACCTGAGGGTGGAGCCTGGCCAGGTGGTAGCCCTTGTGGGCCCTTCAGGAGCCGGCAAGAGCACCCTTTTTTCCCTGCTACTGCGCTTTTACACCGCCCAGTCCGGTCGTGTGTTGCTGGATGGCCACAATCTCGCCGACCTGCGGGCCAGAGATCTGCGCCAGGCCCTGGCCCTAGTGCCCCAGCAGAGCAGCGTTTTCTCCGGCACGGTGACCGAAGCGATTGCCTTCGGCAGGCCCGCGAGCCCAGCGCAAATTCGCGAAGCAGCCAGATTGGCCAATGCCGCAGGCTTTATCGAAGCCCTGCCCGCTGGCTACGCCAGTCGGGTGGAGGAGCGCGGCGGCAACTTCTCAGGCGGGCAATTGCAACGCTTGGCCATTGCCCGCGCGGTGTTGGGAAACCCGGCGGTGCTGCTGCTGGATGAGGCCACCAGCGCCCTGGACGCCGAAGCCGAAGCTGCGGTTCAACAGGGACTCACCCAGGCCATGGCCGGACGCACCGTCCTGGTGATTGCCCACCGGCTGGCCACCGTGCAGGGGGCGGACCAAATCTTGGTGCTCGACGGGGGTCGAGTGGTGGAGAGCGGCAGCCACAAGCAGCTGATGGCCCTAGGCGGCCGCTACCGCGAGCTCTGCGAGCGGCAGCTGATTCACATGGGAACCTAATCAGCAGGCAACCCGCAGCCCGCCTGCCTTCTCCTCATCCTGCCGCGCTATAGCCGATGACCTGGGAGTATCGAGTCGTCCACATCAATATCGAGAGCGGCAACCCCCCGGAGCCGCCTACACCCAGCAGCGACAGTAGTCGGCTGGGAGGGGCCTTAAGTGCTGAGTTCCTGCAGCGGGAGTTTCCCCAGAAATACCAGGTTGGTGCCCGCCCCCCACGCCATCCGGCTGCCCAGCTGGAGTTTTACCTCAATGCCCTCGGCAAAAAAAACTGGGAACTGCTGGAGATTGCCCAGGTGGGGCCGCTGCTGATGTTCTTTTTCAAACGGCCCTTACTCACAGCCACTGGCGAGACCGCAGTCGATCGGGAATCCCAACCCCCATCCAGAGACACAGCCCAGCCCTGAGCTGTCGAGTTGGACTAAAGTCGGTTCTGGCCATTCACCAGATCCATGGACGACCCCACCACGACCAACGAGACCCAGACTCCGATTCTCACCTTTGAGGGCAAGCGCTACGACCTCAATGGCCTGCCCGATGACCTCAAGGAGCTGGTGCGCGGCATGCAAGTTGCCGATGCCCAACTACGCATCCATGAAGACACCCTCAAGGTTCTCGCTTTTGGTCGTCAGTCCATGGCCGTCCAACTGAACGACAAACTGGCGAACATAACGCCGATTGACTGAGGCGACCAAGCTCCAGCCGCTTGACATTGGTATCCAAAAGTCAGCCTGCAAGCGGCCAAGCCCTCCAACCAGAGTTTCCCCTAGCTAGCTAAATTCTGGGCCGACATTATCGCTGGCTAGGCTGAGGCAAAATTATTTCCTTGCCTCAGCTTAATTCTCCACCTGATCAGCAAGAAAGCTCCGCACGCCCTGGCAGCACCACCGCCCAGCCCTTAAAGTAGTACAGGTGATCTATGGCAGATTGGTCAGGTGCCCCAGAGCAGAGTCCAGTACCAGGAGGGGTT
>JBILLQ010000107.1:0-6756 GCA_044375975.1 Prochlorococcaceae cyanobacterium | reverse complement strand
CTGATGGAAACCCCGCTTCTTTGCGGCTGGCCGGCCCACTTGTTTTTCGTGGCCATGTCAGGTTGCGTCTCCCCATGCTTGCAGTTTGCCCACCCACTCGCTGAAAGCCGGGCACTTGGTTCGGATGGCGTCCATGCCAATGGATTCGGCGATTAATGGGCCATGCTCCGTCTTGGAATAGGCCCCTTTGAAGATGCGCTCGATGCGCTTGGAAGGCGCGGTCTCCGGGCTGTCGTTGATCTCTTCAGGGCTGGTAAATTCTTGGGCCACAGCTTCTAATGCCCGCTTTGTGTAGTCATCCCAGCCATCCTCTACCCACTCAAATGCCTGAGGATCGGTTAAGAGTAGCCCCTCGAATTCGTGCATCTGCACATAAGGAAGTACGAAGCGCGGATCGTACCACCTGGTGGAACTCGCAACTCCAGCAAGGATAGCAGCCTCCAGTTCGGCACGGCTACGACCCTTTCGATCTTCAAAGCCATAGAAATCCACCAAGGTCGTGACTCTGTCGGCTTCGCTGTAGTGGAGCGAGATCTTGTCGGCCAGTCGGCCAACACTGACACGCCCGCCACGATGGCGGCCCGACTTGGAGCTCAAAACAGTGCCATAAGCGCTGATTCCACTGGGCCGCAGGTAGAGTTCCAGGCACTGGTTGACGAACTTAACCTCGGTGAGCCCTTCACAGATGATGCAGACCCTGATCATTTGGGCTGTTCTCCACCTATCGCACTGTCCTTGTTGACCGGCTGGTTATCGCCCAGCCACGCAACTCCACCCGTGGCTTGCTGTAGCCAAATGTCTGAGAGCTGATATTCCTCGTCTAGCCACCGCTGATAGTGGGCGCGCGGTAGATTGCGAAGCACCGTCTCGCCATCGTTCGCGTTGGCCACGATGATGTTTTCCAGCTCGAAACAGTCCACCAGGTAGGGCGACTGGGTAGCGATGAATATCTGCCGCTTCATCGACAAGCGCTTGAACATCTCAGCCACCAAGGTGATGGCATGCGGGTGCAGACCTAGTTCTGGCTCGTCGAATAACATCACATTCGGCAACCTTTTGGGCGGCAGGTTCAGCAGCGTCAGTAAGCAAAACAGGCGCAGTGATCCATCCGACGTGAGATGCGAGCCGAAAACTTTGTCGCTTTGCCGGCCCACCCAGCGCAGTAATACCTTGCCGGCCTCCTCTTCCAGAACGAAGTCCTTGAATGTCGGCAGCACCCGGCAAATCTGCCTAACGATCAGCTCATAGCGTTTGCCGTCGGTGTTGCGAAGGTCTAGCAGCACCGCCGCGAGGTTGCCGCCGTCAGAGCGCAGGCGGAACGACTCGGTGACATCCCAGCGGTTGTGGATGGCCGCATTCATCGAGGTGTCATGAAACTGGTAGGTGGAGCACTGCCGCAAGAGAGCAACAATCGTTTGGGCGGTCTTGTTCTTCTGCTCCAGGAGGCTGGACTCCTTTCCAACCGCATCAATCTGGGTCCAGTCTGCCTTGGTAGGGATGCCGTTTGCAGAGTATCGATAGGCCTCGTTCATAACCATGACCGTATCGCCGGCCGACAGGTGGTTCAGCTCAAACCGGTAGTCGTTCTGACCCTTTTCGGTATCCAGGCAAAGTTCGGCATGGATGCGCGGCGTCTTCCGCGCACCCATGAAGAACTGGTCGTCTCCACCACCGTGGCGCAGCACAAACTCCTGAAGGTTCTTAGACTTGAGCATCCAGCTCAACATCTCGAAAAAACGTATCAAGGTGGATTTTCCCGCGCCATTCGCACCAATGAGCACCGTCAGTTGCGGCAGCTCCAGGTTCTGAATGTTCTTCAGGCTGCGAAAGCCTTCAATGCTTACCGAGCGAATCCGGTTAGTCCTGTTGGGTGGGGTCATGGCAGTCATTCAAACGACCTCCGTCGAGAACATGCGATCAAGAAACTCCGGCTCAATCTGGCGCAACTTGAGTATGGGCGTGGCCCTACCCTCTTAGGCGGTTGGCCTCCTTTGCTGGAGGGCTTGTGATAATCAGGCTCGATCCAGGCCAGGAATGCTCCCAGGGAACCGTGGCCTCCTTCTCATTCAAGCAGCGCTGGCGACCCGCCCTCTTTGTGGCGTTGATATGCTCGTAGTCCGAAAAGCCCAGCTGGAGAGGTTCCGACTGTCGCAGCTGAGATGTGTCGGGCAGTCAGGCGGACGCCTCCGTGCTTTGCACTTCGGCGCCGCTCATCGGCGCGTTTAAGTCAAGACCCCGCCCACAACCCGTAGTTGACGTATGATTTCTATAATACTATACGTCAATAGTTCTTTCGATGAATACTAGGCTCACATTATGGCTCGACGAGAAGCTGATCGCGAGCGCAAAACGCCACTCCGCTGCGTCTGGCCGGTCTGTCTCGCAGCTGGTGGCTGACTTTTTCTCCTTGCTCGAAGCGCAATCCACATCCACCGATGTGGAGGTAATACCCCGTGTGCGCGCGTTGCGCGGCGTGCTTGCCGGCTCGGGGCTTGATGAGGGCGAATACATTCGTCAGCTGGAGGATAAGCGCCTGTGAAGGTACTCTTCGACACCAATGTGGCGCTCCACCACAGTCACCACCATTCACTATCTAGAGGCCAAGGCGGTTGCGGGCTTGCCCAACTGTGGATAGATTGTTGCTGCGCATGATTTATCCATACCGGTTAGCCTCAATAGCACCACGGCTCGCAGCCGCTGCTGAGCCCGCCGGCCCCTCCGCCGCCGCCAATAGTGGAAGCAGCAGTGACATTGGCCACAACCCAGCGCAGCTGTAGTGGATCACGGCTCACAATGTTCCCGGTTCTCATGCAAACCGCCATGGCCTGCGGCATCACGGTTACGTCCAATCCGGATCCAGCTCAGCTGGAGAGCCTCGCCGTGAACACCTGGCCGATCTGGAGTTGTGGGGTCAGCAGCTTCCCCTGGAGCTATCACGAACAGGAGACCTGTCTGCTGCTGGAGGGAGATGTCACCGTTACCCCCGATGGCGGTGAGCCGGTGCGGTTCGGGGCCGGTGATTTGGTGGTGTTTGACGCAGGCCTGAGCTGCACCTGGGATGTGCATGCCCCGGTGCGTAAACACTACCGCTTTGGTTAACCGCTTCTGGTTAACCGCTCCCGGCAGAGTGCCGCGATGCTCCCAACCGGGGGATCAACTTGTGCGCCTGGAACTCGCTGGGCTCATCCCTGAGCTCATCCGCCGGCGAACGCCTTGTTTATGTTGAACCTGTGAACCCGCTGAGCCAAATCGAGCCCTTGGCCGTTCATCGCAACGGTTTCGTCCACAGCACCTTTCTGCTGGTGCTGTCTGCCATCGCCCAGCTACTGCTCCTGTTCCTGCAGCCCCTGCCCGCCCTGGCGGCGGACCCTTGCCCGCCTGGTATGGCGCCCATCCCCGGCGGCAGCTACCGCATTGGCGCCGGGGCTCAGTTGCCTGAGGAACAGCCGGGTCGCAGCCTGCGGATCAGCCCCTTTTGTTTAGACCGCTCGGAGGTAACCAATGACCGGTTCGCGGTCTTCGTGGCGGCCACCGGCTATGTCACGTTGGCCGAACGCCCCCTTTCCGTGGAACAGTTCCCCGAGCTGAAGGCCAGCGAGCGTGCCCCTGGTTCGCTGGTGTTCCAGCCCGTGAGCGGTAGCGGGCCGATCGAGGAACTCAGTTGGTGGCACTGGGTGCCAGGGGCCGACTGGCGTCATCCCGAAGGCCCCGGCAGCAACCTGACCGGGCGAGGCCAGCACCCGGTGGTGCAGGTGGCCTACGAAGACGCCGAGGCCTATGCCCGTTGGGCCGGTGGCTCCCTTCCCAGCGAAGCCCAGTGGGAATTCGCCGCCCGGGGGGGCCTCAAGGATCAGGTCTTCGCCTGGGGCAACACCTGGAACCCACGCAACGCCAACACCTGGCAGGGACCGTTTCCAATCAGCAACACCGCCGAGGATGGCTATTTAGGAACGGCGCCCGTCGGTTCATTCTCAGCCAATGGTTACGGCTTGTTCGACATGACCGGCAACGTGTGGGAGTGGACCCAGGATTGGTATGCCGTGGGCCACAAGCCCCTCGCCGATGGCAGCGATCCGATGGTCAGCAGTGAAGCCGCCACTGGCGATCCCCGGGATCCTGGCGTCGCGAAACATGTGATCAAGGGGGGCTCTTTCCTTTGTTCCGCGAATTACTGCAGTCGCTACCGGCCGGCGGCCCGGGAGGCCCAGAGCCCCGATACCGGCACCTCCCATATCGGCTTCCGCCTGGCTGCCCCCATTGCAGCGGCACCTATCGCAGCGGCACCATTCGTCGCTCCCATTAACGCCGCTACATAAACCACCTATGGCTGAGCTAGCCAAGACCTTCACTCAAGCAGTGGATTGATCACCACGGCGCGCAGTTCGATTAGCGTCTGGGTGCTGATCACAATCATCAACCGCGCTGATGCAGCGATTCGCTGTTCCAGGGTTCTTGGCTGCGGCTGCCACTGGCTGCAGCCACCGACTCAAAGCGCTCCAGCGCCTGGAGGCGCTGACTGCGGGCATCCACATAGCGGCTGAGGAAATCGCGCACCAAGGCGTTCACGGAGGTGTTCTCGCGAACGGCGGCCTCGCGGGCTCGCTGCAGTAGGGCGTCGTCGATGGCGACGGTGAGATTGGCCATTTCCCAATTTTACACTGGACCCGTGCTTCACGGATTGCTGCATTAACGGCCGCTGGTGAGTTGCAACCCACTCGGAGCCAACACCTGGCAGGGGTCTTTCCCAATCAGCAACACCGCCGAGGCTGGCTACTTAGGAACGGCGCCCGTCGGTTCATTTCCAGCCATCGGTTCATTGCCAGTAAACGGTTTCTTTACAGCCAACGGTTACGGCTTGTCGACATAACCGGAAATGTTTGCTAGTGGACCCAGGATTGGTATTCAGTCGAATCCATTCGTGGCTGATCATCGTCTCGACGCTCCGCTCGCCTGGATCCGTCGCCTGCCCCGCTTCATGCCACGCCTTGGGGCCCTGGCCCTGGTGGCGCTGCTGGTGGGCTGGCAGGCGGGCTGGGCGCCCCTGTTGGCTCAAACGATCACCGGCAGGCTCGGAGCCCCCGATGCCACCACCACGCTCAGCGGCCACCAGTTGCCGGCACCGGCGCTGCCCTTCGGTGGTGTGATCAAGGACGGCGCCCTGCAATCCAAGCCCTGGTGGGCACCGCGAATCACGCCACCGCAGAGCGCGCCCAACGTGCTGCTGATCATCACCGACGACGCTGGATTCGGTGTGCCCAGCACCTTTGGCGGCGTAATCCCCACACCGGCGATGGACCGCGTCGCCAGCAATGGGCTGCGGTACAACCGCATGTTCTCCACGGCGCTGTGCTCCCCCACCCGCGCCGCTCTGATCACCGGTCGCAACCACCACTCCGCCGGTTTCGGGGTGATCTCGGAGCAGTCCACGGGCTTTCCCGGTTACAACAGCATCATTGAGGGCGATAAAGTCACGATCGGCCGCCTGCTCAAGGACAACGGTTACGGCACCGCCTGGTTCGGCAAAGACCACAATGTGCCTGCCTTCCAGGCCAGCCAGGCAGGCCCATTTGATCAGTGGCCCACCGGCATGGGCTTCGAATATTTTTACGGTTTTGTGGGCGGTGATGCCAACCAGTGGCAGCCGAACCTGTTCCGCAACACCACTCAAATCTATCCATTTGAGCGCAAGACTCCCGGCAGCTGGAACCTGGTGACGGCGATGGCTGATGACGCTATCGACTACATGACGCGGATGCATCAGACCAATCCAGTCAAACCGCTGTTCATTAAGTATGCCCCCGGTGCCACCCATGCGCCCCACCACCCCACCCAGGAGTGGGTGGACAAGATCCACGCCATGCACCTCTTTGATGATGGCTACGAAAAACTGAGGGAGCGGATCTTCGCGAACCAGAAGAAACTTGGCGTGATTGCTAAGGACGCCAAGCTGGAACCCTGGCCCGCCGACCTGATCACCCCCTGGGACAAACTTACTCCTGATGCCAAGAAACTGTTCATCTGTCAGGTGGAGGTGTTCGCCGCCTATGCCGCCTATAGCGACTACGAGATCGGCCGGGTGATCCAGCAGTTTGACGATCTTAGCAAGCTCGATAACACATTAGTGATCTATATCAACGGCGACAACGGCACCAGCGCCGAAGGTGGTCCGTTGGGCACCCCCAATGAGGTGGCTTTCTTCAATGGCCTCAACAAACTGCCCGTTGAGGTGCAGATGAAGTTTTACGATGTTTGGGGCACCGACCAAACCTATAACCACATGTCGGCTGGCTGGAGCTGGGCGTTTGATACCCCATTCAGCTGGTTCAAGCAGAACGCCTCCAGGCTGGGTGGCGTGAACCAGAACATGGTGGTTTCCTGGCCAGCGCGCATCAAAGACAAAGGCGGCCTGCGGGAGCAGTTCGTGCACGTGATTGACGTGGTGCCGACGATCCTCGAGGCAGCTGGTCTTAAGGCGCCGGAGCTGGTGGATGGCATTGCCCAAAAACCGATCGAGGGCACCACTTTCCTCTATAGCTTCGATGCCAAGAATGCCAAGTTGCCCTCGCGCCATAAGACCCAGTACTTCGAGATGTTTGGCCAGTGGGCTCTCTACAACGAGGGCTGGTTGCTGGTACGCATTCAGGGGTCGCGACAGCCGGCCGTGAACTGCGGCTCTGCTGAGCCGTTGACAGCAGCTTGAATCCCGGTTTCATCTCAGGCAGAATCTGTCTGTGATGCACACACCCCCGGCTGGCA
>JBILLQ010000016.1:0-56364 GCA_044375975.1 Prochlorococcaceae cyanobacterium | reverse complement strand
GCCCCCGTGGCTGTCCGATGGCGCTCCTACAGAGCGGCATCGGTAACAGCCACGATTAGGGGCCGGCCGCCTCAACCTCCGCTAGAGACCACAATCAAATGACACTCATTCCAAGACCACGGGCCCCATAAAGCTCAAATTGATGTAAGCTTTAAAAAGGTGCTCAGTTCAAGCACCCCGAGCGGACAACTTTCCTGATAGGTTCCGATGTGTTACCTCACCAAGGCATTGCGGCCGGAGTCGATAATGTTCTCTACGCCCTGGCACAGGAGCCCTACACCGGCAGCATCTCCAAATCGGATCTAGCCCGAAGGTCCAGCAGAAACGAGCCCTTACTGGCACCAGGCTGGTGATCTCGGATGTTCACCTGAAGCTAGCGGTAGCGATCAAGTACATGTCCCAGGGCTGCTCCTGGCGTCGCACTGATAGCAGCGCTGGGTAGGACAGCTTCTGCACTGCTCAGTTACCGCGCAACTTGCTGAACCACATGCCGAAACCACAAGGCTTCTCAAAATCAGTAGCGCCAATCGGAGATGATTACCGCCGCCAGCTTAAATAGTAGTATTATTTATATATTTAACAAGCCTGCCAGCTGTATCCGGCTGATTACGCAAGCCCCTAGTACAGACCAATCCAGCCAGCCTGCAGCGCAGCAGCATTGGTAAACACAGCAAAGATACCACCATTGCCAAAGGAGCCAGCGCTGCCGTTGGCGTTGTGGTAGAGATGGCCATTGCTGGTGTTATACACGAATAAGTTATTGGTTTTCAGGGCATTTGCTAGATCTGTGCTATTGGTGTTGATTAGGCTCGCCGAGGCGTTGGCGATGCCAAAGGCGGCCTTGCCGATCAAGAGGCGATCGCCAGAGCTGCCGCTGAAATCGAGAATTCGATCCGCACCACCAGCGCCATAGCTGGGCAAGTTGCTGAATTTAAATATATCGGCGCCGGCATCGCCGATCAGATTGTCGCGCCCTTGGCCCCCATCGAGGATGTTATCGCCAGTATTTCCCTTAATTCGGTTGTCGAGGGCGTTGCCTGTGCCACTGAGATTGCCCCCACCTGTGAGGACGAGATTTTCCAGATTTGAGCCCATATTCCAATTCACCGATGACTCCACCCAGTCCAAGCCTCCGCCTATATCCTCTGTAACTATGTCAGCGATGTTATCGACAACATACTTGTCGTCGCCAAGGCCTCCAATCATCGTATCAATGCCCCCATTGCCATTGAGCACATTATTGCCGCTGTTGCCAATCAAAAGATTATTCCATTCGTTGCCCCATGCATTGATATCTGCATCCCCGGCAAGGGTGAGATTTTCAATATAGTTGTCCAGGGCCCAGCCCATGCTGCTAATCACCGTGTCAATTCCCTGGCCAGGGGCGTCATAGCAAAAGTCGTCGATAGAGTTTACATAGAAGGTGTCGTTACCTGCGCCGCCATTCATGGTGTCATCACCAAGACCACCATCTAGCGTGTCATTGCCACCGGAGCCATATAGCCGGTCATTGCCAGCTAGGCCATATAGGGAGTTTTGGCCTGCATTTCCAGTGAGTGAGTTATCGGAAGAATTACCGGTGCCATTGATATTTGAGTTGCCCGTTAGGATCAGGTTTTCGTGGTCACTGGGCAGGGTTGTCGAGGCATCAGAACTGATTTCTTCGATCAGGTTATTTACCAGGAATGTGAATTCTTTCTCGATAAATAGGCCCCCTTGGTCGGCGCTGCGCAGGCGGAGAGAGTAGGTGGATTTTGCCTCGTAATTAGGCGAACTATTGATAAATAGATTGCCGCCGGAAATCGAGAAGCTGTCGTTGTCGGCAGCGCCACCACCTGCCACCAGGGTGTAGGTGAAGCTGTTGTCAGTATCAGGATCGCTGCTGGAGAGGATAGCAATGCTGCTGCCGGCGGTAATATTCTCGTCAAAGCTACTGGTGGAAATGCTGATATTGGTGGGTGGGCGGTTGGTGGGGGTGAGGCTGAATCCAGCCAACAGGGGATCGTGATCCGAAGTTCTAAATGGATCGGCGTTGTAAAAACTTGTTTGCTGGGCCGTGGATTTGAATTCTATATTGTAGTCGAGAATGATCGGTTCATCGGCATTGATATGCCACTTGCCGCTGCCGCTCACCTGGCTATAGAGGCTGTCGCTGGCGAGCATGTGATCCAGGGACCCCCACTGGCCATTAAATTGATAAGAATAAGAGTCGGCATCAAACAAGCTGCGATAACCCCTGCTCGCCAAGATGCGAATCGGATCCTCTTGAAGATAGCTATTTAGATCACCAAGGATCAGCACATCTGGGTCGTTGCTGCCGGTGGGGGAGCTGGCTAGCCAATCGGCCATTTCGCTGGCGGCGCGGCTGCGGCTGCCATTGGATAGGCCCTGGCCATCGCCGGCATCGGCGTCGCCAGCGCCACCAGCACTGGAGCCCTTGGATTTCAAATGGGTAACCACGGCGGTGAATTGTTCGCCGGTGGCAACACCTGCCTCGATGCGCTCGAAGCTGGCCGCCAGGGCTGGCCGCTGCACTCGATCGGCAGCTTGACTAAAACTTCCGGTCTGCAGGGTCGCCACTTGGCTGCCGGCAGCCAGGCGCACCCTGTCGGTGCGATAAAGAAATCCCACGGTGATTTCATCGCCACCAAGGCCGCCGCTCAGGTTCAAATCGGCAGACCTGGGAATTACGTAGCCATAAAGATTGGCGCCGAGTACATTGTTCAAGCCATTCACGATGGACGCCACGGCGCTGTTGGCGCCATAGCCATCATTCTCGATTTCGTTGTAGCCGATGATATCGGCATCAAAGCCGAGGATCGCCTCCAGGGTCTTGTCGAACTGGCGCGTGTATTCGTAGGCGGAATCGGCGCCACGAGAGGTGGGGAACCCACCGCCACTGCCGTTGCCGTTAAAGAAATTGAGTAAATTGAAGCTGGCCACCCGCAGGCTGCCGCCCAGGCTGGCAGGGGCGTCGCTGCGGGGGTTGGTGGCGCTGAAATCAGCACCAGTACTGGTCTGGATGCGATAGCCATCGAAGCGCTCATCGAGCACACCGGTAATAGCGGCGATGCTATCTCCACCTCGCAGGGTATTACTGGCACTGAGGGGATTGCCGCCGCGGCCGTGGATCACCGTGGCTGGATTCTGAACGCTGCTGCCGTCGTCGAGGGTGATGTAATTATCGAGTAGATCGTTTAAGTAAGCGGCATAACCGCTGGCGCTGGGGTTATTATTTTGTGTGTAGTTGGTGAGCCTACCGCCAGCAGAAAGACCAACCTCGCCATAGCGCCCCAGCCCAAAGGTGTCGGTTACCACTAGATCGCCACTGGCAGCAGCTATCTGTAGCCGCATGCCCTCATAGCGCTCCAGTACGGCCGCATCAGCCACCGGCAGGGTCACAGTGGTGATGCTGGGCAGCGCTGCGCTGCCGAGGTAATTGAGACCACTGACATTGGTGAGCTGGGTGAGGGTGCTGTTGATCGTGGTGCCGGTGATTGCCGACGCCGAAGAGCTGTATTCCGCCACGGTACCGGTAAGGCGCAGGCGGCTGCCCACCATGCCACTAAACAGGCCGTTGGGGTCATAAACAAAAATTGCCTCGGAACTGGTGGGATCGCTATCGGCATCGGCGTCCTCCTCCTGCAGGTAGAAGCCATTTA
This sequence comes from Prochlorococcaceae cyanobacterium, assembly GCA_044375975.1. Classification (GTDB taxonomy): domain Bacteria; phylum Cyanobacteriota; class Cyanobacteriia; order PCC-6307; family Cyanobiaceae; genus UBA5018. Next base: position 52,702 of record JBILLQ010000016.1, on the reverse strand, counting down.
GGCCATTGCTGCCGGGGAAGCTGGCCACCACCACCCCCTCCACAGTTTTGCGCTGGCCCAGCATTGGGCTGGTGGCGCCGCTGCCCTGGATGCTGTGGATGGCGGTGACCAATACGAGCTGCTCGTTATCGGTTACCTGCACGCCCAGGTCGCTAATCAGCAGTCCGTCGTAGGCGGGATCGGCGCTGCTCACCTGGGCCCGAATTGTGCCGGCGTGGATCGCCGTTTCCAGCAGCTCATCGTCGATGGCCCTTACCGTGACGCTGCGGGGATTGGTATCGCTAAGCACCAGGGTGAGGCTGGAGCTGAAGTTGCTGCCATCGGCGCTGATTTGCACCTGGCTGTCGGCCGTCAGGGTGACGCTCACCGGGCTGGCGGGATTGGTGCTCAGGGCCAGGGCGATGCTGTCGCTGCTGGGGCCGGTTTCACTGACGCTGGTGTCAGCCCCGCTGGGGATGATCCGCACCGCCGGCAGGGGGCTGCTGGAGACCACCAGGTCGTCGATAGCAAGACCGTGGTCGGCGCCGCTGTGGTTCGGGTCGGACCAGCGCAGCCACAGGTCTTGCCCCGCCGCCAGGCCCAGGCCGCTGAGGCTGCCGGATAGCTGGCGGCTGTTGGCGGCCAGGTTGCCGTTCAGGGCCCCGGCGCTGCCGCCGCTCACCGGGGCGCTGAAACCCAGCTGGGGAGCACTTGTCCAGCCCATATCAGCGAGGGAGCTGCCACCGATGCCATTACCACCAATGCGCCACTGCAGCTCCAGGCCTTGGCTGCTGGCTTCACCGCTGTTGCGCCACTGCTCGCCGCGATAGCTGAGATAGAGGGTGTCGAGGCTGCGGCCGGTGTCGTTATAAAAGCGCGCTCCCCAGAAGAGATTGCCGGCATTGCCCGAGCCCACCGATCCCAGGGCCCGATCGCTGGAGCCTTCTACACCAAAACTATAGAGATTGCCGGAGTTGCTGCTGCCGCTACCGGCCACGATCGTGCTGCCTGTGCCGCTGCGAGCGGCATACCAGCCAGGAATTTGATTGTCGCTCCAGCTGGCGCTGGCAGAATTGATCAAGCTGTTGAAATTCTGGCTGTAGGAGCTGCTGAGGGCGATGCTGCCAGCGGGGATCACCGCAGGGCCGAGGCTGAGCCAATCGCTGCGGAATTTTTGCAGTGGTTTACCAAAACCAGCCCCGATTTCCAGATCCTTGGAGATCACGCCATTGCCATACCAAACCGTGTCGCCGTTGTCGCTGAGCAGCTGCAGGGAGCTGCCGGCGTTAAGCGCATTGGGCACCTCCACAATCGCCTCGAAGCTGCCGCCGCTGAGCAGGGCGCTCAGGTCCGCCTGGCGCAACACTGGGGCGTCGGCGGCGTTGCCACTCCAGCTGAATAGCCGGAAATCGGCTGGGGCAACGCCAGTGGCGGCGCCTGAGGGGCCAGCGATGATCAGGTATTCACCGCTGGCATTGGCCTCGATGCTGCGGATGGCGCGGCCGCCCAGATCCAGGCTGATCGGGTTGCCGAACTGGGCCGCACCTGGGCTGCCGCCACCAATCGCCACCAGGCTGGTGAAATTGGTAACCGGAATAATCAAAGCCCGCTGGTTGCCGCCGCTGGCGGTGGTGGCGATGGTGGGGGCGCGGAAGGCCAGGTAGGCGCTGCTGCCGTCTGGGGCGATGCAGAGGCCCTCGATGTTGAAGCCAGCCGCCTGCTCGGGCAACACCCCGGCGGCGGCGCTGGCGGCCAGCCCCAGGGCATTGCCGTTGGCGGCGTCCCAGGCGATTAGGTCGTCTTCCAGGTAGCGGTAATCGCCCACAAAGCTGAGGCTGGTGTCGCTGCCGGAGCCACTGAGGGCGGTGGCGAACAGGCGCTCGCGGTTGGGGCGGTCGGCGCCGCTGGTGTTGTTGCCGTGGGAACCCAGCCAGTAGATGGTGTTGCCGATTCGGCTGGAGGCCTCCAGGTCCACCTCACTGCCGCCGGCCAGGCCCAGGGAGCTGCTGAAATCAAAGCCCGCCTGGGCCAGGCCCGATTGCTGGCGGCTGTAGAGCCGCAGAATTTGGTCCTCGTCGTCGGCCACCAGCATCCAGTTGGCATCGATGGCGATGGCGCTGGAGGCGTCGCTGGCGCCGGTGTGGAAGCGGCTGCTAGCGGGCAGCGGCGAGGCGGCCGAGGCGCCGTAATTAAATTCATAGCTGGCGCTGCTGCTGCCGTCAGCCACCGTGACGGTGATCGTGGTTAGGCCCGCACCGCTGGGGGTGATCTGCAGCTTGCGGTTGGCGCCGCTGCCACTGAGCATCAAATTGGCGTTGCTGACCACCGCCTGATTGCTGCTGCTGACGCCCAGTTGCAGATTGGCCAGGGGGGTGTCCAGATCGGCCAGGTAGAAGTCGATCCCCAGGCTGCGGGCCGGATCGGTGGGATCGTCCAGCACGCCGCTCAGCCAGCCGCCTGCGCCCGTGGCGGGTAAATCGATCCAGCCGTGGGCGGTGGCCTCGGCAATGCTGGGCGGCAGGCCGATCAGGTCGTTGTCGGCGATGACCACCGTCAGCGGGGCCATCGCCAGGCCTGCGTAGCTGGCATCGGCGCTGCTGATCCCAAAGCTGAGGCTGCCGCTGTGGCTGCCCTCCACTAACAGGTCGTCGATGGCGCTGAGGCTGATGCTCTGGGCCGTCGACCAGTTGGCGGGCGTGAAGCTGAGGCTGGCGGCCGAGGGGCTCAGCTGGCTGCCGCCATTGAGCTCAATCACCACATCAGCGCTGGGCTGGCTGCGCAGGGCCAGGCTGATCGTGTCGGTGGCGCCCCCCTCCACCAGGCTGCTGCCGCCGCCGGACTGGATCAACAGCACCCCGGCGCCACCGCCGTTGAAGTGGCCGGGGTTGCCGAGGTCGCCGCCGCTGGAGCTGCGGGAGTTCTGGCCATCGTTAAGGCTGGCCAGCTTCCAATCAGTGCTGATCAAAAAATTGGCCAGCTTGTCCGTGGGGGCCCAGCCACTGGCGTTCTGGGTGCGAATCGTGCCGGTATAGGTCTGGTCGTCGTAGCTGAGCCGATCCACCAGGGCGCCGGAGGCGTCATAGAGATTGATCTCATCGTTGCGGCCGAGGTTATTGGTGGAACCACCGATCACTTTGACGTTATCCGCCAGGCTCCATACACTGCGGAATGCGGCGGCAGAGCTTTCGGTGAGGATCACCGATTCACCTGGATTAACGATGCCAAAACCACTCAGATCTTGGGATCCAGGGGTGCGGGTATTGTCATCAAAGCTCCAGCCAGCCATGTTCACCGCATTGCTGGAGAGGTTGGTGAATTCAATGAATTCTCCTGGCCCGCCGGCGCCGTTGTACATGTACTCAGTGATCTGAATGCTGCCGGCACCCTCGTCGTCGTCGGTGATGCTCACCGTGGCGCTGGCCTGGCTGCCGCTGGCGTAGCCGCTGGAGCTGGCCAAACTCAGCTGCACAGTTTCGCTACCTTCAATCAAGTTATCGTTGATCGGGGTGATTATCACGTCTAGCCAGGATTGACCTGCTGGTATCAGGGCCGTGGCGCTACTAATGCTGGCACCAGCAGTGCTGGTACTGAGGCTGTAATCGCTGTTTAGACTGGCGCTGCCAGCCAGGTTGAGATTCACCGTAAGGGCGGCGTCGGTGGAGCCGTCGCGGCTGATCCGCAAGCTGGCGGTGTCGCCGCCCTGTTCGGCGGCGGCGGCATCCAGGCTGCTTATCGTTACTACTGGCAGGCTGGCACCGAGATTGATCGAAAGATCGTCAATGGCCAAGCCGTGGTCAGTACCGGCATCGTTGTTTTCGATCCAGCGGAACCACAGGTTGCTATTCGCGAGCCAGCCCAGGTTTTGGAGGCTGCCGCCGCGATTGCTCACCAGGCCGGCCACCGAATTGCCATTAACGGCGGCGGCAGTGGAGCTGGCCACCGGGGAGGTCCAGTTGAAGTTGCCGCCAGGAGCAATCCAGTTGGATACGGCCCCAAACGTGCTGCCAAACCCATATTCCAACACCATCGACTGGGCGCTGGTATTACCCCCATTGCGCCATTGTTCGCCGTTGAAGCTCAGATCCAGGGCATTGATCGTGGTGCCGGAGCTGTTGGTGAGGGCCAGGGCGATCCAGCCGGCCAGGGCAGGATTGCCAGGTGAGCCGAAATAAGCGCCGCCGCTGCCGAGGCCGCCCAGGGCACGGTCGCTGGAACCGGTTGAACCATAACTGTAGAAGCTTCCTGTATTGGAGCTGCCGGAGCCAAAGGCGTAGCCGGTGATGGCTTCTGGGCTAGTCGCGGACTGACGGAACAGGAACCAGCCCTCCAGGGTTACATCGTTGCTCCAGCTCAGGGATGTGCCACTACTGGCCAGGCTGTCGAAATTCTGGCTGTAGGAGCTGCTGAAGGAAATCATGCCCTGGAAATAGCTGGAGTGCAGAGGCGCGCGCCCTGGTGATCGCCTGGGAAATCGCCTTGCTAGGCGCTGAACTTATTTGTATAAACCTAAGAATTGATTAACCCTGGGCTAAGGGCTGTTTGCGCGCTCTCTATGGATGCCTTAAGGAATCTTTAGCAACCCTTAACCGGTAAACGGGGAAATGCTGGGCGGGCCATGGATCCGTTGGTAACTACTGCGGCGCCATGGCTGCTTTGGCCGTGGTCGGGGTTTTCCAGAGTCTCTTGATCGGCCCTGCTCCGCTGCCCGGCCTCGGATTTAGGCTGCTCGATTCCCCCGGTTGGATCGCCGTGAGTGCGGGCACCCTCTACGACAAGGTCTGGGATCTGCACCGCGTCGCCGAGCTGCCCGGCGGCTCCACCCAGCTGTTCATCGGCCTGCACCTGATCCACGAGGTGACCAGCCCCCAGGCCTTCTCCGGGCTCAAGGATCTGGGTTTGAGCGTGCGCCATCCCGAGCGCACCGTGGCCACGGTGGATCACATCGTGCCCACCACCTCCCAGGCCCGCCCCTTCGCCGACCCGCTGGCAGAAGCGATGCTGGCCACCCTGGAGCGCAACTGCGCCGAGCACGGCATCACCCTGCATGGCCTTGGCAGCGGTCGCCAGGGCATCGTGCACGTGATCGCCCCGGAGCTGGGCCTCACCCAGCCCGGCATGACGGTGGCCTGCGGCGACTCCCACACCTCCACCCACGGCGCCTTCGGGGCGATCGCCTTCGGCATCGGCACCAGTCAGGTGCGCGATGTGCTGGCCAGCCAGAGCCTGGCGATGGGCAAGCTCAAGGTGCGGCGCATCTGGGTGGAGGGCAGCTTGCAGCCCGGCGTCTATGCCAAGGATCTGGTGCTGCACGTCATCCGCGTGCTCGGGGTGAAGGGCGGCGTGGGCTATGCCTACGAATTCGCCGGACCGGCGATCGAGGCGCTCTCGATGGAGGAGCGCATGACCATCTGCAACATGGCGATCGAGGGCGGCGCCCGCTGCGGCTACGTCAACCCCGACGCCACCACCTTTGCCTATCTCCAGGGCCGACCCGCCGCCCCCAGCGGCGAGGCCTGGCAACGGGCGCTGGCCTGGTGGACATCTCTGGCCAGCGACGATCAAGCCCAGTTCGACGACGAGGTGCGCTTCGATGCCAGCCTGCTGGCCCCCACCGTGACCTGGGGCATCACCCCCGGCCAGGGCATGGCCGTCGACGGCACCGTGCCCACCCTGGAGCAGACCCCCGCCGATGAGCGGCCCCTGGCGGAGGAGGCCTATCGCTACATGGACCTGCGGGCCGGTGAGCCGATTGCCGGCACACCCGTGGATGTCTGCTTCATTGGCAGTTGCACCAACGGCCGGATCAGCGATCTGCGAGCGGCCGCCGCCGTGGCCAAGGGCCGACAGGTGGCCCCCGGACTGAGGGCCTTCGTGGTGCCCGGCAGTGAGCAGGTGGCCGCGGCGGCTGAGGCGGAAGGCCTCGATGCGGTGTTCCGCGCCGCTGGCTTTGAGTGGCGCGAACCAGGTTGTTCGATGTGCCTGGCGATGAACCCCGATCGCCTCGAGGGGCGCCAGCTCAGCGCCAGTTCCAGCAATCGCAACTTCAAGGGCCGCCAGGGTTCCGCCACCGGTCGCACCCTGTTGATGAGTCCGGCGATGGTGGCCGCCGCCGCCGTCACCGGCCAGGTCACCGATGTGCGCAAGCTGTTGCAGTCTTGAGCGCTCGCCAGCTGGCATCAGCCTCTGCATCCACCCCATTTGCGCCCTGTTTCGATGTCTGCTGCCTTCCCCGCCGGTCCGATTAGTCGCGTCATTGGCCCTGCCTTGGTGCTGCGCGGCGACGACATCGACACCGATCGGATCATTCCGGCCCGCTTTCTCAAGTGCGTGGCCTTCGATGGGCTGGGCGAGCAGGTGTTCGCCGACGATCGCGCTGAGCTGGGCGGCAGCCACCCCTTCGATCGGCCAGAACATCGCGATGCGACGATCCTGCTGGTGAATCGCAATTTCGGCTGCGGTTCCAGTCGCGAACATGCGCCCCAGGCGCTGATGCGCTGGGGGATTCGGGCGGTGGTGGGGGAGAGTTTCGCCGAGATTTTCTATGGCAATTGCCTGGCCCTGGGGATCCCCTGTCTGCAGGCCCAGCACGACAAGATGCTGGCGATTCAGGCGGCTGCGGCCGCCGATCCCACCATCCTCTTCAGCATCGATCTGGCCCAGGCCAGCCTGACGGCTGGCGACCCGAATGCTGGCCAAAGCTGGAATCTGGAGCTGGCAGCTGGCCCCCAGTTGATGCTGGTGAGCGGCCAGTGGGATGGCACCGGCCAGCTATTAGCCCGCGATAGCGAATTGACGGCCACAGCGGCACGATTGCCCTATCTCAGTGGCTTCAGAATATAGTGAATTCAAAATATAGTGGCTTCAGAACGGCAGCCTGATCGGGTTCGGATTGGGATTATAAGGAACGAATGGCGTGCCCGTGCCCTGGAAGTTAAAGTCGTTAAGCCGCACCCGAATGCCGCCAAGTTGTTCGTATGGGCTGTAATAAATACCGATGTCGTAGGCGCGGCGCTGCCAGCGCAATTCCACATAGGAATTGGTTGTTTGGCCATAGAAGCCGGAGTTGCCATCCACGTTCAAGCCAATACCGCCGCTCAGCAGCAGGGGCCCGACAATTTGCTGGGTTAGTGCCAGGTTGAGGGTGGCCAGATCCACGGCCCGATCGAAGCTAAGTGGACTGACGCCCTGGCGCAGGGTGCCGCTGCCAGTAATGGTGAACTGGGTGAAATCCAACCAGGTTTTTTGAAAGTGGCCCAGGGTCCAGGTGGGGCCACCGGAGAGGCTGATGGTGTTTTGATTGCTGCCATCGCCGAAGTAGGCCAATTGGGTGGTGAGGTTGGCGTTCAAAGTGAGGCCCGGCACCACCGGCACGGCTGAGTTGAGGAAGGCCTGATCCGGCGTGGCGGCCAGGGCTTTACCGGTCCACAGGGGCAGGGAGCCATTGATCGAGGCGATCAAGTTGGCTCGCCATAGCCGGGCGAGGTTGGTGCTATCAAAACTGTTGCCCTGGTAGTTGCCCACGCCGGTGCGCCAGAAATAGTTGCCGGTCAGGGATCCCCAGGGCCGCAGATTGCCGGAGCCCTCCAGGGAGACGCCATAGGCGGAATACACATCCTGTTCCCCCAGGGATCCGTTCCAAACGCGAAAGCGGTAGGCCCCGAAGGTGCGCAAGGTGCTCTCCCCCAGTAACGGCAGCCGCAGCGGCCGGCTCAGGTCGCCCCAGCTGCGGGTGGCGTTGGCGATGTTTTTGGGATTGAAGCTGGAGATGTCCAGGTTGGCATCGGCTTGGAAGCCCAGCAGCGGCGCTTGCAGGCGGGCCACCAGGCCAAACAGGTCGCCCGGGCTGGTGTTCTGTTCGCTACCAGGGGCGCCGGCGGATTGGCCCGGCAGCGGATAACTGTCCGTTTTTCCCGCGATCGCCCGTTGCAGCAGGAATTGGGGTTGCAGCTCCAGGCTGCCGCTGCCATTGCCGAGACGGATCGACGGTGCCTTGTAACCGATGAAGAAGCCGTCGCGGTCTTTGCCGTCTTGGCCCAGCACCACTCGGTTATCCACGTCTTCTTTCTTTTTGATCCGCGTCTGCCGCGTCACTGGGATCGGCAGCCGTTCATCCAGGATCAAGCGGTTGCGGCGGGCCTTGATCACGGTGTCGCCGTTGGCCTGCAGCGTGGCGACCACATCTTCCGAGTTCAGCCAAGACTGGGCTGGCGTGAAGGGGTCATTGGTGAATGCCGCCCGATCGGCCCGCAGGCTGCCGGGGGTGAAGGTCATCCGCTTGGCCTGGAGCCGCCAGCGGCTGATGCTGCCCTTCACCAGCTCGGTATTGCCCACGGTGGTGAGCGACTGCAATTGCTGGGGTCGCGCCTGGCCGAATTGATTCACCGTCTCTGGCGTGGTCAGCTGGCTGGGGAAGCCAAAGCGGCGTTCCGCCTTGAGGCTGCGCTGGAAGGCCACGTCGCTGACGCGCTGGGGGATGGTCTGGACGACCCGCTGGCGCTCCAGTTCCTGGCGCTGTGCCCGCTGCCAGGCATTGCCGCCTCCGGCGGGCGCTGGATCCGCCGGAGGCACTGGCGTTGCGACCTGGCCGGCGGCGGGGGCACTGGCTTGGCTGGAGGTGCTGGTTTTGCTGGACGTACTGGTTTTGCCGGGGGTACTGGCTAGAGCGAGGCTGCCTGGGGCGCTGGCCTTGCCGGTGGCCACCTCATCGAGCAGCTGATTTAAAGAGCGACGGGGTTGCAGCGATTGAGCCGTTATTCCGGGGCATCCCAGGGCAGGCGCCATGGCGGTGATCGCCCGATTGGGCAGCTGCCGCTGGCCAAAGCGATAGCGCAGCCCCAGCAGATAGCCGTTGCTGCCCTCCTTGACGCCGCTATAGGTGCCCCAGGCCCCCGAGCGGTGGTGGATGCGGCCCACCAGCGACCACTGGGGATCCACTAGGGCCTCCACTTCAAAGGCTAAATAGTTGAGAAACTGGGCACTTTTACGGCGGAAGGTCTGCTCGTAGTAGCTCAGATCGGTGTTGAGGCTCACCCCTTCCACCCCCAGCAGGCTGAGCCAGGGGCGCAGCCACAGCCGCACGCCAATGCCGGCGGTGATCTCCCCAAAGCTCTGGGCCGGCACGCCCTCATTGGCCACGGGTTTGTTGTACTCCCCGCCCCGCTGGGGGCTGGCCCGGTGGCCGATCAGGTTGCCGTCCAGTTCGATGCTCAGGGGGCCGCCGTCGAGCAGCCGCCGCTGCAATCCCAGGCCCATCAGGGCCTCTGGCCTGGGTTCGCCCCTGAGGATGAAGGTCTCGCTGAGGGGGGCGTTGGTCATCTTGCCGCCCCAGGCGGTGACGGCCCAGGGGTAGGGCTGCCAGTCGGGCAGGTGCGGAATGGGCGGGGTGCAGGCCATCGGCTCGCCGGGCCCCAGGGGCTGGGAGGGCGGCTGGTCGATGTCGAAGTCCTGGGCGCTGGTGTCTAGATCCAGAACGCCGTAGACGTCCTCGATCTCGCCCACCCCTTCCAGCAGGCTGTAGCGCAGCCGACTGGCCTGCAAATACTGTTGACCGCGCTGGAAGCGCACGCCACCGGAGGCATAGACGGTGCGCGAGTTGAGGTCGTATTCGATCCGCTCCGCCCGCAACTGGCCGCCCGCCAAGGTGGCGGCAGCGTGGCCGAGGGCCACCACCCGGCCCAGTTGGGCGTCATAGCTCTGTTGGTTGGCCGACAGGCCAATCTCCAGCGGTACGCCACTGGCCGGATTTGACGGGTCAGCGGCACCAGGCGACGGCAGGCCCTTGCCAGGCAAACCAGTTGCAGGCAAACCCTTGGCAGGCAAACCAGGTGAAGGCAAACCAGAGGGGGGCTCCAGGCCTGGACCACTAGCCAGCGGCTCCGCCGTCATTTGGGCCAGCGGCTCCGCCGCTTTCTGCACCAGCGGCTCCGCCGCTTTCTGCACCAGCGGCTCCGCAACTTTCTGCACCAGCGGCTCCGCCGCTAGGGACCCAAAATCATTGGCCCCTAAGCGATCTAGAGGCTCTGCCGCCAAATGGTTAGGCGGCAGAGCCGCCAAATAATCGGGCGGCTCTGCCGCCTTGGCAGTAGCCAGCAAGCTGCTCCAGGCAGCGAGTGGGATCAGGGCCAGAGGAACGGGACCCAGGGGTGAACGCCTTGGCCTCCGATGGCGCCGCACAGACGTTCAACGAATGGCGGCGATCCTGCCATGGGGCGGCCTTGGGGGCGATCAATCCTCCAGGTCTTTACGGCTGGGGGTGCGGCTGGGGTCACTGGCCAAGAAGCCGAACATGAAGATCCCGATGAAGAAGAAAACGACGGAGTAAACCGAAATCTTGAGGGCGAGCATGGTCGGACCTGCGGGGTCGAGGGGCTGGGAGGAGACCGGCTTACGGGGGGGAGAACGCCATGGGGCGACACCACCTGGGAAGCCTCACCTGCCGTGCGGCTGCCGAATCATCCTATGGGGGAGCCGCCGGCCATCCAACTTGGCCAGGGGCTCTGGGCTGGGCTGGCGGCCAGGATTGAAACGATTCCGTCACGGTTGCCAGTGAATGGGTTGTCAGTGCATCCAGGGCCCGATCGCGCCTGCTGGGACCTGCTGCCCCTCTGGCAGTGCGACCAACCGGATGGAGCCGAAGGGGCGGCCCAGGGGCATCCCTGGGGGGCGAGCCATCGACCCGACTGGCAGCGGCGCGGCCTGATCTGCTGGCCCCGGGGTGGGCAGTGGCGCCGCTTGCGGCTGCGGCTGGCCTGCCCACCCAGCTGGCGGGGACTGGCCGCTCCAAAGCTGGCAGCTCCAGAAGTGGGGGGCCCAGAACTGGCGGCCCTAGCCCGGCTTTGCCTGCGCTGGTGGGCCGATCGGGCCGAGCTCTGGGTGGATGGCCACTGCGTTCACCAGGGCGACCTGTTCGACACGGCCTGCCGTTGGCCCCTGCCCGCCCACTGGTGGCGCAGCGAGGGGTTGCAGCTGGAGTTGCGCCTGCGCAGCCCCCTCCACGACGACGGCGCCCTGGTGAGCAGCCGAGTCGAACTGGAGCCCCTGGAGGCCTCCGATCCCCTGGATCTGCTCGGCGACACCCGGGCCCAGCTGCGCCAGCTGACCGGCTTTTTGGCTGGCGCAGCTGGCCCAAGGGTGCATTTGCTGGGTCATGCCCACCTGGACCTGGCCTGGTTGTGGCCTGTGGCCGACACCTGGCAGGCGGCCGAGCGCACCTTCGCCTCGGTGCTGGAGCTGATCGAGCGCTACCCAGAGCTCCACTTCGGCCACTCCACGCCCGCCCTCTACACCTGGCTGCAACGCCAGCGGCCGAGCCTGTTCAAGCGGCTGCTGGCCGCCGTGGAGGCCGGTCGCTTCGAGCCGATCAATGGGCCCTGGGTGGAAACCGACTGCCTGCTGATCGCCACCGCCTCGCTGTTGCGCCAGTTCCAGCACGGCCAGCGCACCAGTCGGCAGCTTTTCCCAGGCCTGGAGCATGCCCTGGCCTGGCTGCCGGACAGTTTTGGCTTCAGCGGCGGCCTGCCGGCGGTGGCGGCGGCCACCGGCGTGCGCTGGTTCTGCACCCACAAGCTGGCCTGGAATGCCACCAACCCCTTCCCCCATCGACTGTTTCGCTGGCGCAGTCGCTGTGGCGCCGAACTGCTGGCCCTGAACACCGCTCCGATCGGCACCGATGGCGATCCCCTGGCCATCGCCAGCTACTGGCGCGACTGGCAGCGGGCCAGCGGCATCAGCGAAGCCCTGTGGTTGCCGGGCGTGGGCGACCACGGCGGCGGCCCCAGTGCCGAAATGCTGGAGCAGCTGCGCCTGTGGCGCGACCGTCCAGAAGCGCTGCCCCAAAGCCACGGCCGCCTGCGCGACTACCTGGCCCGCCTGGAGCCCTGCGGCGCCCACCTGCCGGTGTGGCGCGATGAGCTCTATCTAGAACTGCACCGCGGCTGCGCCACCAGCCGCCCCGACCAGAAGCGTCACAACCGCAGCCTGGAGCGCCTGCTGCGGGAAGCCGAGCTGGCGGCGGTGCTGGCGGCCAGGTTGGAGCTTCCCAACTGGGAGCCGCTGCTGTTCCAGCAATTCCACGACATCCTGCCGGGCACTGCGATTCCCGAGGTGTTTGAGCAGGCGGAACCCCAGTGGCGGCGTGCCCGCCGCCAGGCCCGCACCGCCCGGGATCGGGCCATGGCCCTCTGGCTGGGGGAGGCTGCTGTCGAGACCGGGCCAGGGGCCGGCGCAGGGGCGCAGGGAGCTGCCTCCGCATCGGATTGGTGGCTGGCCCAGCTGCAGCCTTTGCCGGCCAGGCCGCTGACCCTGCGGCTACCTGCGGGTTGGTGGCAACTGGAGCAGGGCCAGTTGCCCCAGCAGCCGGCCCCCGGCGGCGGCTGCTGGGTGCAGTTGCCAGGCCTGGAGGGGGTGGTGGCCCAGCGCCTGGCGCGGGGGCCGCTCGCCCCGGTGGTTCCCGGCCAATCGCCAACCCCCAGTGCCGCCGGCCTGCAGCAGCCGGTGCGGCTGGAGCGGCTGGAGCAGGGCTGGCTGCTCGATAACGGGCTATTGAGCCTGCGGCTGGGGGCAGGTGGGCTGGAACAGCTCTGGGATGACCGCGGCGAGCCCCAGTTGGCCGGGCCGCTGGCCTGGTGTCGCTACCGCGATCGGGGGGAGTTCTGGGATGCCTGGGATCTCGCCGCCAACTACCGCCAGCACCCCCTCCCCTGGCGGTGGCAGGGCCTGCCTGAGCTGGTGGAGCAGGGGCCGCTCTGCGTCCGCTTCCTGTGGCGGGGGCGTTGCGGTGCCAGCTCGGTGCGGCTGGATGGCCGGCTGCTGGCCGGCAGCCCGTGGCTGGAACTGACCCTGGCGGTGGACTGGCGCCAGCGCCATGAATTACTGCGGCTGGAATTGCCCCTGGCGACGCCGGCCAGCCGTTGGGCAGCCGATTGCTCCGGCGGCGTGATCGAGCGCCCCGCCGAGGCCCGCAGTGCCCGGGAGCAGGCCCGCTGGGAGGTGACGGCGGTCAGCTGGCTGGCTGCTGTGCGGGCCGGTGGTGGCGCCGCTGGGGGCCTGGCGGTGCTGCTGGATGGCCCCCAGGGCGCCTCGGCCACCGCCGAGCGGCTGGGGGTATCGCTGTTGCGGGCTCCCACCTGGCCGGATCCCGGGGCCGACAACGGCTGGCAAAGGCTGCGGCTGGCTCTGATGCCCTATCGCGGACCCTGGAGCCAGGCCGGCCTGGTCAGCGAGGCGCTGCGGCTGCGGGAACCGCTGTGGCTGCGCCCGGCCAGCTGCTTGGCCCGCCATGCCAAAGGGATTGGTGAAATTGACGAACCTCTGGGGCATTCGCTCCGCCAGGGTCTGCCGCCGCTGCCGCCGGGGGTGGTGCTGATCGGTTTGCGTCCCGATCCCGAGGGGCCAGTGCTGAGCGTGCAAAACCTCACCCCCTGCCGACGGCATTGGCATCCCGGCCCCCGCTGGCGCCTGGCTGCACAACTCGATGGCCTGGACCAGCTTCTGCCTAAAGGGCGCCTGCCTCACCAGGGCGCACCAGAGCAGGCCCCACCTGATCGAGACCAGGGCTGCCAAAAAAATGCCCCCCCGCAGGGGGTCGGCTGGTTGGGCCCCTGGCAGCTGGGTTTTTGGCGACTGGCTCAGTCGTCGTGATCGTCGAAGGGATCCGAGAGGGCCTTGGAGGGGGCCCCGAAGGCCGTGTACACCCCGTAGCCGGTGAGGGCCAGCAGCACCGCCAACACGGCGATGGCCACCGATAGGGCCGGTGAAGAGCTGGTTTCCATGGTTTGAAAAGCGGGGGTGGGCTGGACTGGCTTACGGGTTGTGGCTTGCGGGTTGCGCTGAACTTGAGCCTGATCCCTGGGCTGGGCTGGAGCCTGGAATTCGCCTGGCGGGGGCCCTGTAAAGGGCTTGCTTGGCGGGCTGGCAAGCCTGGGGATGAGGGGCTAGGGGGACCTGGGCGCCAGGGGTTTTAGGCGTGCAGGTGGTGCCAGTGCATCACAACTCGCGTCAGGCCGCCCCGGTGGGTGGCCGGGACCTTTACAGTACCCAGAACGATTGCTAGTGCGAGAGGCTCAAGCTGCCATGGCTCAACGCACCCCTCTGGGAAACCTGCTGCGTCCACTCAACTCTGAATACGGAAAGGTCGTTCCTGGCTGGGGCACCACCCCGGTGATGGGACTGTTCATGGCCCTGTTCCTGGTGTTCCTGTTGGTGATCCTGCAGCTCTACAACAAGTCGCTGCTGCTCGAGGGCATCACCGTCAACTGGAACGGCATCGGTTGATCCCGCTACCTTTGGGGAATCACTAGTGATTTCACTATTAGTGATTCCACCTTTGGGGATTCCACCATTGCTGGCTGAGCTGCGAGGCAGAGGTAGATGAACTTCTTTGGTATCGGCCTGCCGGAACTGGCGGTTATCGCCGCCATTGGTTTGCTGGTGTTCGGCCCCAAGCGTCTGCCCGAGCTGGGTAAGACCCTCGGCCGCACCCTCAAGGGCTTTCAATCCGCCTCCAGCGAGTTCGAGCGTGAGTTCCGTTCCTCCCTGGTCACTCCAGATCTAGATCCAGCAGACGAGCGCTACCTAGCTCAGGCAGCTGCTCCTGTGGCCCAGCCAGCTGCTTTGACCCAGGCAGCTTCTGTAGCCCAGCCCACGGCTGTAGCCCAGCCCACGGCTGTAGCCCAGCCCACGGCTGTAGCCCAGCCAGCTCCTTTGGCACAGCCAAGGGCTTTTTCCGAGCCCACTCCTGCTGACCAGGCAGCTGCACTTATTGCCGATCCCCAGCTGGTTCAACCGCCTGCGGTTGCCGGCGGGGATCTATCTGGCTCGGCTGATCCAGCGGCTGATCCAGCTGTCGCCTTGTCTGCCGGCGACGTCTCCTCCTTGGCCTGAGCAGGTGGCTTTAAAGCTGGTGGTTGGACTGGGCAATCCAGGCCCGAAGTATGCCGGCACCCGTCACAATGTGGGCTTCATGGCCCTGGAGAAGCTTGTTGGCGATGCTGCTGGTGGCGATGCTGGTGGCGGCGGCGTTGGTGGTGGTGGTTTTCGCTCCCAGGCCAAACTGCACGGTCTGGTGGCGGAGCTGGGCGAGGGCCCTGCCCGGCTGCGCCTGCTCATGCCGCAGACCTACATGAATGACAGCGGCCGCTCGATTCGAGCGGCGCTCGATTGGTTTGGCTTCAGTCCAGAGGAGCTGTTGGTGGTGGTAGACGACATGGACCTCCCCCTGGGCAAACTGCGGCTGCGGCTGAGCGGCAGTGCTGGAGGTCACAATGGCCTGCGCAGCACCATTAGCCATCTGGGCAGCCAGGAGTTTGCTCGGCTGCGCATCGGCATCGGCGCACCGGCGGAAAACCCCGCCGAGCGCAAGCAGCGCACCGTGGGCCACGTGCTGGGCCGCTTCTCGCCGGCCGAACAGCCGGCCCTAGCTGCCGTGCTGGCGGAGGTGGCGGCGGGGATCGAGCTGATCCAGCGGCTGGGCTACGAACGGGCCGGTAACCGTCTGAACGGTTTTCAGTTAGCTGACACGCCAGGCTGAGCCCATGGCCCGTCTTCCCGCCACCACCGCTCAACTGCGGGTGCTCCGCCAGAGCTTCAGCGAGCGCCTGTTGGAGGGCGAGGTGAGCGCCGGAGGCTTTCAGTGGACCTTCCGCTGGTGTTTTGCCCGGGGCCAGCTGTCGGTGGAACCCTCCCTGGGAAGGGCCTTGATTCAAGATGCCCTGCTGCGCTTCCTGGTCAAGGTGGACTATCAGCTGGAGCCCGGCGGCGACTACGCCTTCACGGTGCGTGCCCGCTTCTAAGCGAGCCGCTGTTTGTCCTGGTTTAGGGCCTGCAACAGCTGGGCTTCCAAGTGGGAGTCCCGTTCCAGGCTGCCGCCCAACCACCGCTCCAGCAGCAGTTGGGCAGCCAGGTCGTCCAGGGGCCTCGGGGGCAGTCGCAGCCCGGGCGGCAGCAGCAGCCGCCAGCCCCTGGCCGGCTGCAGTTGCCAGTAGCGGTGGCGGGCGGCCAGGGTGCTGCCCGCCTCGTTCACCTGGCTGACGGCCAATCCCAGGCGCCGCAGCTGCCGGGGCCAGGAGCCACTGCCGGTGCCGTCGCCCAGCACCACCCCCTCCAGGCCATCGGCTCGCCAAGCGCTAAGCCGTTCCAGGCACTGATCAGCCGGTGCGATCAGTGCCGCCATCACCCGACTGCAACGGTCATCGCAACGCACCAGGCCGCATTTGCTGCGACCTGGATCCAAAGCCGCCCAGCGACCGCCGTTGCTGGTCATGGGCGTTGCAGCGATTTGACAGGCCGATTCAGCTGCAGCCAGCGCAACTCCACCCCGATCGGATCGGGGGTTTCCGCATCGCGCAGGGCCACTGCCTCCAGATTGGCCAGCTCGCCGGCGGGCCGATCGGCGAGGGCCCGCGCCAGCTGATTGAAGGCGGCGGCGTCGAATTGCAAGCCGTCGCTGATCGTGCCCAGCCGTTGGGCCTTGGCGTAGGCGGCCGCCATCAGCAGGTTGAGGCGCCGGGCGATTCCCTCCGGGTTGCGTAGATCCGCCTCGATGATCGTGCTGGCCAGGCCCTCGCCGCCCCGTACCACCAGCCGGTTGGGGCGCAGGTCTGGGAAGGCCAGCACCTGCTTCTCGCCGCGCAGCACGTTGGCGGCCGAGAGGATGCTCACCACCCAGCTGCCGGGCTTGCTGAGCAGCTCCTCCAATTTGGTGATATCGCTGCGGGGCACCAGCAGGATCTGGCGGTTGGCGGGCTGGCCGGGCAGGGTGCGCTGGAAGGCCATGCGGTTGGCCTGCTGCAGCAGTGCATCGATCACCGGTCGGGCCTCACCGGGCTGTTCCAGCTTCACTTTGGCCCTGGCCAGGGGTTGACCGCTGGCGATCACCACATCGCCCCGGCGCAGGGCGACCATGCTGGCCTCCAGCTGGCGCAGTTCGCTGGCGCCGGCCTCGATGCGCCTTTGCACCTGAGCTAATTCGAGCTTGTTGCGGCGGATGTCGGCATCGCGATTCACCACCTCTTGACTGAGCCGATCCCGCTCGGCGGCAAGTTGGTTGCGCTCAGCCTCCAGCTGGTTGCGCTGGGCCTGCAGGGGCGCCAGATCGCGCCGCAGGCTGGCGGTGCGCCGCTGGGCTTGCTGCAGTAGCTGCTGGGCTTGACGCCGGCCGGCGGCGGCGCTGGCCAGCTCCGTCCTGGTGCGGGCCAGGGCGGAACGGCTGGCCTGGAGCCGGGCCTGAATTTGATCGAGCTCAAACAGTCCCACCCGCAGCTGTTGGCTCACCAGCAGCATCAGGCCCAGGGATACGGCGCTGATCATGCTGCCGGTGAGCACCGTGATCAGCACGGCGGTGTGGCGAGGGCGCAGCTTGAACAGGCTCAGCCTGGCCTTGCCCACCAAACTGCCAAGCCGGTCGCCGAGGGTGGAGAGCACTCCCCCAAGCACCAAGAGCGCCAGGATCAGTAGCCAGCCCGACACCACTAGCTCCAGCGAGCTTCAGTATCTCTCAAGATCCCCCAGGCCGATGCTGCTGGTGATGCTGCGGCTGCGGCAGCACTGCTTGGCGGGTTTTCGCTGGCCAGCTCAGCTGAAGCGCTTGGCCAGGGCGATGGGGTCGAACACGGTGATCTTCTTGCGATCGATGGTCACCAGTCCTTCGATGCGCAGATCCCCCAGCAGCCGGGTAATCGTGACGCGGGTGGAGCCGATGGCTTCGGCAATGGCCTGGTGGGAGAGTCTCAGGTCAATGGTGATTCCATCGCTACTGGGTACGCCAAAATCCCGGCAAAGCACTAACAAAAAGCTCACCAGCCGTGAACTCATGTCGCGATGGGTAAGCGTTTCGATCATGGTTTCTGTCTGCAGGATGCGAGATGAAAGCCCCTGCAGCAACAGCAACCCCATGCTGGCATCCTGTTCAATGGCCCGGCGCACCGAGGTGGCTGGAGCGGTTACCATCTCCACCCTGGTGAAGGCAATTGCGTGGTAGAAACGGTCAGACCGCTGACCCGTAAGCAGGGATAATACGCCAAATAAACTATTCTCACGTAGCAGGGCCACTGTGATTTCCTCGCCGCTCTCGTAAACGCGCGACAGGCGCACGGCGCCGCGGCGCAGCAGATAAACCTTCTCGGCCGGATCGCCGGGAAAAAAGATTGTCTTGCTCCGCTCCACCGTTTCCACGGTGCTGCCGCTGAGGCTGCGAATCACTTCTTGAAGGGTGATCGCTCCAGCAACACCGGAACCGATGCCAGTGATCGACCCCGGGGCGCCAGTGGAGGGCGTCGATGCGGTTCGGCTGAAGCCGCTGGTAGCGCCGACCATGGCCACGGGGCGATTTACGGGAAGCTAGGGAGCGCTTCTGGTGCTCCAAGTAGCAAAGCACACAGTTTGCGCTGCGGCCCTGGTTTTGGCCTAGACCGCAACAGGGTTGTTGGTATGTCTGTTCCCACCAGGGATGGTGTGCGGCCCTGGCCCACGGGGCCCGATGCCGCTACATTCAGTCTTGTGCCCGGATGCCCATGACCGCCAGTCTTGCCCGCACCTCTGGCAGCCCGGCCGGCTCAGGTCTGCCGCCTGCAGCTATCTCGCCTCGCCATTCCCCCCGGCTGGCGCCTGCGGCTGCCAACCGGGGCGGGCCGCCACCACGGCTGCAGGCCTTGCCAGAGGGAATGCTGCAGGTGCACACCGCCCCGTTTCGGGGCAGCTTCGGCGGCGTGTTTAGCCAGGCCCTGCGCACCGCTGGCTTGGGCAGCCGTGTGCTGGTGAGCCAATTCCTCAAGGGAGGAGTGGATCAAGGTGTGGAGGCCAGCCTGTGGCTGTGCGGGCGGCTGCAATGGCTGCGTCCGGCCGTGGCCGCCTGCCTGGAGCAGCCCGCCGGGGAGGCTGGCGAGGCGGCCACGGCCGTAGCCGAGGTGTGGAACTTCAGCCGCGAACAGTTACTTAGCGGCGCCGTAGATTTGATGGTGCTCGATGAGTTGGGACTGGCGATCGAGCTGGGCTATGTGGCCCTAGATGAGGTGGTGGCCAGCCTGGAGCGGCGGCCGGCCCATCTAGACGTGATGCTCACCGGCCCCAGCATGCCCGCCGTACTGATGGCCATGGCCGACCAGGTAACCCAGCTACGCCGAGGTCTCTGATGCTCAAGAACGACCGCTGGATTAACGAACAGGCCAGTGCTGGCATGCTGCAGCCCTTCCAATCAAGTTTAGTGCGGCATCTCGAACCTGAGCAGGCGGCCCAGCCGGTGCTCAGCTATGGCTGCTCCTCCTATGGCTATGACCTGCGCCTATCAGCCAAGGAATTTCTGATCTTCCGTCATATTCCAGGCACGGTGATGAACCCGAAGCGGTTTAATCCGGCCAATCTAGATCCGGCACCGTTGCATAGGGATGAAGATGGCGCATTCTTCATCCTTCCCGCCCATAGCTATGGCCTAGGCGTGGCCCTGGAAAAGTTGCGGGTGCCGCCAACGATCACCGTGATCTGCCTGGGCAAGAGCACCTATGCCAGGCTGGGAATCATCGTGAACACCACCCCCGCCGAAGCCAGCTGGGAAGGCCATCTCACCCTGGAGTTCAGCAATTCTTCCGGCGCTGATTGTCGCATTTATGCCAACGAAGGGATCTGTCAACTGCTCTTTTTTGAAGGCGATCCCTGCGAAACCACCTATCAAGATCGCGCTGGCAAGTATCAGCACCAGCCCGAACGGGTAACCCTGGCCCGGGTGTAACAGTTCACTCCGGCTCCAGGCCACTCCCCCACCTCACCTGCAGCCCACTCCCCTGGCTCGGTCGACCGGCAGGCAGTGCCGAGCAACGGTAAAGCAGTGACCAGCAGTAAGGCAGTGACCGAGCCGCCGCCGCCAAGCAGTGGCCGAGCAGTAGCAGAGCAGTGGCCAGTAGCAAGGCAGTGGCCAGGCAGTGGCCAGGCAAGCAATGCCGCATATCTACTGCATTAGAAATACATAGATGCAAATTCTGCATACAGCTAGCAACCGCAGGACAGATGATGGTGATGGCAAAACCAGAGGGAGAGAAACGTGACCCAAAACATCACCAGAAATCCAACCCGAAATCCAAATAATCCAAGGCTGAATAGTCCAGGCTTAAGCGGCATGGGCTGGACCGATGCCGCCGAGATGCTCAATGGCCGTCTGGCCATGCTTGGCTTCGTTCTTGCCATAGCCACAGAGCTCCTCACGGGGCAAGGGGTGATTGGCCAAATCCAAGCCCTTCTACCCAAGTAAATTATTGGCCCATGAATCAGCCTGCCCGAATCACCTAGGCCAATAGCCCGGCCACCATGAATCCACCGCTTACCCAGTTACTTCTGGCCTATGGCTTCGCAGGACTGTTGTTTGTTGGCTTACCAGCAGTGATATTGGGCATCACCTTTCTGCTTGGCTTGATGCGTAGCGTCGGCGAAACCATCGGAACCAGCCAGCGAACCCTGCCTGAATGGTCCACATCTGATCATCAAGCGCGAGCGCAGCTCCCAATCACCGCCCACGCCGCCCCCAAGGCCCCCAGCAAATCGCTCACCTATGCCACAGGCTTAATCGGATAAGCACTGGCAACCCACTCCCAGCCCCGCCGGGCCCAGGTGAGTTGCCATGATTCAATTGTCAGCTTGCTTTTACAGATTTAATCTCCTTCTCCTCTTTTGATTCAATCTCCTTGTTCGGCTTTAATGTCCATGGCTTAAAACATCTAATTCACCAATGGGGTTAAATGATGAACAGCTCAACCCGGATTGATAAGCGCAGTTTTTCTGAATCAGAAGGCCAGGGATGGTGTGCGGATGAAGACAAGCTTGACGATCCTCGCCCCCTAGAGCCAAAGATGCAGATTGTAGGCAGTGAACGAGCCTGGGGATTCCATCGAAGGGCCGAACTCTTGAACGGGAGGATGGCAATGCTCGGATTTGCGATAGGCGTGGCGATGGAATTAGCCACTGGTCAGGGGATTCTACACCAAATTGGACTTCAAGCACTGCTCCAGCACCATTGATCTAGTTTGCTGTTTCAGCCAATTATAACGGCAAATACCGAAGCCAACACATGGCCACTCCGCGCCCATAAAATCAATGCCTGGGTTATCCATGCGTTGGGAGGGGGCAAGGCGATGGTCTAAGGAAGCCCTGAAAAAGCCGAGCCACGACTAAGCGAGCCCTGATGCCGCAATGACTCTCAGCAGGCTGGGGCGACGAAATGGCGGCTATTCAGAGCCTCCCTAAGTCCGCGCGGCTGGGCACATAAAAAACCCGGAACCATAGGGCTCCGGATTAATCAAACCATCTAATGAATTAGCCCATCATCTCGCCAACTCATTGGCCAACTCATTGGCCAACTAGCTGATCAACGAGTTGACCGATGAGCTTGTCAATTGGCTATTGGTCAACCCGCCAACCAGTTACTTAATCGGCCATTCGATCAGTTTATTGCCAACTAGTCTACTGATGATTGACCTGGCTTGACCAGTTTGTGGCCAACCAATCTACTGATGATCAACTTGGCTTAACCGGTTTGTGGCTAACTAGCTTGTAGCTTACCGGTTTGGGTCTGATCAGTTTGTGGCTAGCCAGTTTTGGCTAGCCAGTTTGGCTCTAGCTAGTGGCTCTGAATCGAATCAGCCTAGGGCTTTGGCCTTGGCAACCACGTTGTCCACGGTGAAGCCAAACTTCTCCAGACAGACAGGGCCAGGAGCCGAGGCACCGAAGCGGTCGATGGATACGGTGTCGCCATCGAAGCCGCTGTACTTGTGCCAGCCAAAGGAACTGGAGGCTTCCACCACCAGGCGCTTGCGCACGGAGGCGGGCAGCACGGATTCGCGATAGGCGGCATCCTGTTCTTCGAACAGATCCACACAGGGCATAGACACCACCCGCACGCTCTTACCATCGGCGCGCAGCTGGGCTGCCGCCTTGACGCAGAGATCGAGTTCGGTGCCGGTGCCGATCAGGATTAGATCCGGAGTACCATCGCTATCCTCCAGGATGTAACCACCTTTGGCCACCTTGGCGGCGGTGGAGTTGGGTTGGTTGACCATTGCCTGGCGGCTCAGGGCCAACACCGTGGGCCGTTGGCGATTTTGCACGGCCACCTGATAGGCCCCCATGGTCTCGTTGCCGTCGCCGGGACGCATCACCAGCAGGTTGGGGATGGCGCGCAGGTTGGCCAGGGTTTCCACCGGCTGGTGGGTGGGGCCGTCTTCTCCCAGGCCAATGGAGTCGTGGGTGAGCACATAGATCACACCCAACTCACTCAATGCCGAGAGGCGGATGGCGCCGATCATGTAGCCGGCGAACACCAGGAAGGTGCCGCCGTAGGGAATCAGGCCGCTGCCGTGATAGGCAATGCCATTGAGAATGGCTGCCATGGCGTGCTCGCGCACCCCGAAGTGCAGATAGCGGTTGGCCTCGGCCCCTTTCTGGAAGCTGGCTTCTCCCTTGATGTCGGTGAGGTTGGAGTGGGTGAGGTCGGCGGAACCACCGATCAGTTCCGGCAGGTTGGGGCCAAAGGCATTCAGTGCGTTGTAGGAGTGCTGGCGGGTGGCCAGACCCTTGTCTTCTGGGCTGAAACTAGGCAGCTTGGCATCCCAATCCTGGGGCAGTTCGCCGCGCAGCATGCGCTCGAATAGGGCGGCGTCAGCTGGATAGAGGCTGCGGTAGTTGTCCAGGGTGACATTCCAAGCGGCCTCGTGGGCTTCGCCACGGCTGATCGCCTGGCGCCAGTGGTCCAGGGCCTCCTGGGGCACCTCGAAGGGGCCGTAGCTCCAATCGAGGTTCTTGCGGGTGAGTTCGGCTTCATCGGCACCGAGGGCCGCGCCATGCACGCCAGCGGTGTTGGCCTTGTTGGGCGAGCCGTAGCCGATGGTGGTGGTCACCTTGATCATCGACGGCTTGTCGGTGACGGCCTTGGCCGCTTCAATTGCCTTGGCAATTGCATCTATATCCGTATTGCCATCTTCTACGTGAATGGTGTGCCAGCCATAGGCGTCATAGCGCTGCAGCACGTCCTCGGTGAAGGAAACCGAGGTGTTGCCGTCGATGGTGATGTGGTTGTCGTCGTAGAGGGCGATCAGCTTGCCCAGGCCCAGGTGACCGGCCAGGGAGGCGGCTTCACTGGAGATCCCCTCTTGATGACAGCCGTCACCCATGATCACGTAGGTGTAGTGATCGACGAGGTTGCAGCCTTCCTTATTGAACTTGGCGGCCAGATGGGCTTCTGCAATTGCCAGACCCACCGCATTGGAGATGCCCTGTCCCAGCGGACCTGTGGTCACCTCTACGCCGGCCGTTTCAAAGGTTTCGGGGTGGCCAGGGGTGCGGCTGCCCCACTGGCGGAAACTTTTGATGTCTTCAATGCCCACCGAGTCGTAGCCGCTGAGATGCAGCAGCGCATAGAGCAGCATGCAGCCGTGGCCCGCCGAGAGCACAAAGCGATCTCGGTTGAACCACTTGGGATTTTTGGGATTGTGCCGCAGCAGCTTGTCCCACAGGGCGTAGGCCATGGGAGCGGCCCCCATGGGTAGGCCCGGGTGACCGGAATTGGATTTGTTGATCGCGTCAATCGCTAGAAAGCGAATGCTGTTGACGCAGAGCGTTTCGATCGAGGTGGTGGGAGCGGCGACCATCGGAGGGGAGCTGATGTGAGGAAGGGGGAGGCCGGAGGTATCGCCCTAGGCGAAGCAGCTGGCCGGGCTGAAGCCGGAGTCAGACCATGCGCCGGAAGGCCAGGCAGACGTTGTGGCCGCCGAACCCGAAAGAGTTCGAGAGCACTACGTCGAGTTTCCGTTCCCGGGCCTGGTTGGGCACCACATCTAGATCACAGGCTGGATCTGGATTTTGGTAATTGATCGTAGGTGGTACGAGGCCGTGCTCCATCGCTAGAACGGCAGCGACGGCTTCAATGCCACCACTGCCGCCCAGCAGATGGCCGGTCATGGATTTGGTGGAGCTCACCGGGATGCGGTAGGCGTGCTCCCCCAAGGCGCTCTTGATCGCCGCGGTTTCATTGGCATCATTCGCCGGCGTGCTGGTGCCATGGGCGTTGACGTAATCCACGGCCTCTGGATTCAAACCGGCGTCCGAGAGGGCCAGGCGCATCGCCGCCGCACCGCCCAGACCGCCGGGGGAGGGGGAGGTGATGTGGTGGGCATCACAGCTCATGCCATAGCCCACGATTTCGGCCAGCACCTTGGCGCCGCGGGCGCGGGCGCATTCCAGGCTCTCCAGCACCAGCACTCCAGAGCCTTCGCCGATCACGAAGCCATCCCGCTCCGCATCAAAGGGCCGACTGGCGCTGCTGGGATCGCCATTGCGAAATGAAAGAGCCTTGGCACTGGCGAAGCCAGCCACGCCAAGCGGGGTGATCGCCGACTCGGCGCCACCGCAGACCATGGCGTCAGCCAGGCCCATTTGAATCAGGCGGAAGGCATCGCCAATGGCATTGGATCCGGCGGCACAGGCCGTGGCCACCGCCGTGCTCGGCCCCTTGGCCCCCAGGGCGATGGCCGCCAGACCGGTGGCCATGTTGGGAATCATCATCGGCACGCAGAAGGGACTGACCCGATCTGGACCGCGATCCTTGAGCACGTGGGCCTGGGTTTCCATCATCAGCAGGCCCCCCACCCCAGAGCCGATCGCCACGCCCACCCTGTGCTGGTTGGAGGCATCGATGGTGAGCCCGGCATGGATGACGGCCTGCTTGGCGGCGACGACGCCGAATTGACAGAAGCGATCCCAACGCTTGGTCTCCTTGGGCTCGAGCCAGCCACTGGGATCAAAATTTTTCACCTCTGCCGCGAACCTGCAGGCGTGGCGGGAGGCATCAAACAGCGTGATCGGGGCCACGCCGTTGCGCGCACCGCTCAGCCCGTTCCAGTAGCTGGATACGTCGTTGCCAATGGGAGTAACCGCGCCGAGGCCGGTGACGACGACGCGATGGAGACCCTGCACCATGGATGGAGTTCAGGCCTGTTTGGCCTGGATGTAGGAGACCGCATCGCCAACGGTGGTGATGCCCTCGGCGTCTTCGTCGGGGATTTCGATGTCGAAGGCTTCTTCCAGGGCCATCACCAATTCGACGGTGTCGAGCGAGTCGGCGCCGAGGTCGTCCTGAAAGTTGGATTCAGACTTCACCTCAGCAATATCCACGCTGAGCTGCTCGGCAACGATCGAGCTCACCTTGTCGAGAATCTCGTTGTTGGACATGGCTGCTGGGACAGTGGGCGCACTCTACGGGTCGCCCTGGAGCCCGCCTGGAGCTGGCCCCACAGTTAGACCCTTGCCCGGGGCCAGGCGGCATCGGCCCCTTGCCGGGAAGGCTGGTGCGCTGATGAACGGCGCTTATGAACAAGGGTGAAGCCAAGGCGATCTAGCCGCTCCGCCGCCGGTTGCCTTGGGTACGTTGGGCGCCTTGCCGTTTCCTTGCGGCTACCGCCCCGCTGACGCCACCCGAGGCACATGTCCCACGCCGTCAAGATCTACGACACCTGCATCGGCTGCACCCAGTGTGTGCGTGCCTGCCCCTTGGACGTTCTGGAAATGGTGCCCTGGGATGGCTGCAAGGCCGGCCAGATCGCCTCTTCTCCCCGCACGGAAGACTGCGTCGGTTGCAAGCGCTGTGAAACCGCTTGCCCCACCGATTTCCTGTCCATCCGCGTGTATCTGGGCGACGAAACCAGTCGCTCCATGGGCCTGGCCTACTGAGGCTGGCCAGCAGGGAATCTCCAAGACCCAAGCAGTTCAAGGTCAGCCCGATGTCGCCTGACGGCATCAGAGCTTGCCAATAAGCTCAAAGCCCGGCCCAGCCGGGCTTTTTTTGTGATGAGAGCGCCATGTGCGGGATCGTTGCCCTGATCGGCTCGCGGGAGGCGGCTCCCCAGTTGCTGGAGGGCCTGCGTCAGCTGGAATACCGCGGCTACGACTCGGCTGGCATCGCCACCGTCCACCAGCCCCAACTGGGCGCGGCGGCGCTGCACTGCCTACGGGCAGAGGGCAAGTTGGTGAATCTCACCGCCCGCTTTGAGGCCCAGGGAGCCCCGGGGCTTTGCGGCATCGGCCACACCCGCTGGGCCACCCATGGCAAGCCGGAGGAGCGCAATGCCCACCCGCATCTCGATGCCAGCGGCGAGTTGGCGGTGGTTCAAAACGGAATCATCGAGAATTACCGCAGCCTGCGGGAGCAGCTGCAGGCATCGGGAGTGGTGTTTCGCTCCGACACCGATACGGAGGTGATCCCCCATCTGTTGGCTGGCCAACTGCGGCAGCTACAGGCCCATGGTGAGCCCGCCAGCGGCGCCCTGCTGCTCCAGGCCCTGCAACAGGTATTGCCGCTGCTGCAGGGCAGCTACGCCCTGGCGGTGGTCTGGGCCCAAACCCCCGCTGCCCTGGTGGTGGCCCGCCGCTCGGCGCCGCTGTTGATCGGCCTGGGGGAAGGGGAATTCCTCTGCGCCAGCGACACGCCAGCCCTGGCCGGTTTCACCCGCACGATCCTGCCCATGGAGGACGGCGAGGTGGCGCTGCTCACCCCCCTGGGCATCGAGCTCTATGGAGCTGATGGCGGGCGGCGGCAGCGCAGCCCCAGCCTGCTGAGCGGCACCGAGCAGGTGGTCGACAAGCGCAGCTTCCGCCACTTCATGCTCAAGGAGATCCATGAGCAGCCGGAAACCGCAGCGCTGTGGGTGGCGCGGCATCTACCCGAGGACCCTGGCGGCCATCTGGTGGCCCTGCCCTTTGACGAAGACTTCTATGCCGACGTGGAACGAATCGAGATCCTGGCCTGTGGCACCAGTCGCCATGCGGCCCAGGTGGGGGCCTACCTGCTGGAGCAGCTCGCCGGCATCCCCGCCAGTGTGTTCTACGCCAGTGAATTCCGCTATTCACCACCCCCGCTGAGCGCCCATACGCTCACCATCGGCGTAACCCAGTCAGGCGAGACCGCCGACACCTTGGCGGCCCTGGCGATGGAGCAGGAGCGGCGCAGCCTGGTGGCCGATCCCAGCTTTGCGCCGCGCTTGCTGGGGATCACCAACCGGCCCGAGAGCTCCCTGGGGCGGCTGGTGCCCCACCTGCTCGACATCGGCGCCGGCATTGAGGTGGGTGTGGCCGCCACCAAAACCTTTCTGGGGCAATTGCTGAGCTTCTACGGCCTGGCGCTGGCCTTTGCCGAGCGGCGGGTGGGCCTTGGCCCCAACCGCGAGCAGCTCAAGGCCCTGGTGGCGGGCCTGCGGGCGATGCCGCTGCAGTTGCGGCAGCTGGTGGAAGACCACGACCGCCGCTGTGCCGAGTTGGCCCATCGCTTCGAGAGCACCCAGGATGTGATCTTTCTGGGCCGTGGCATCAACTATCCAATTGCCCTGGAGGGGGCCCTCAAACTCAAGGAAATCAGCTACATCCATGCCGAGGGCTATCCAGCTGGCGAGATGAAGCATGGGCCGATCGCCCTGCTCGACGCCCGGGTGCCAGTGGTGTCCATTGCGGTGCCGGGCAAGGTGTTTGACAAGGTGCTCAGCAATGCCCAGGAGGCCAAGGCGCGGGATGCCCAGTTGATCGGCGTTGCCCCTGAGGGAAAAGACACAGAGATCTTCGATCTGCTGTTGCCGGTGCCAGAGGTGGACGAGCTGCTCAGCCCGCTACTCACCGTG
Source organism: Prochlorococcaceae cyanobacterium (assembly GCA_044375975.1). GTDB lineage: Bacteria > Cyanobacteriota > Cyanobacteriia > PCC-6307 > Cyanobiaceae > UBA5018. Next base: position 25,088 of record JBILLQ010000016.1, on the reverse strand, counting down.
ATCCCTATGCAGCTGCTCAGCTATCACATCGCCGCCCACCGTGGCCTGGATGTGGATCAGCCCCGCAATCTGGCCAAGAGCGTCACGGTGGAGTGAGCCGAAAGCGCTGGGGGCCGGCTGGCCTGGAGGCAGAGGCGGAGAGGGCAGGCAGAGCCAGAGATAGATGCAGAGGTAGATGCGGCTGGCAGCAGGCAGCAGCAGGCTGCCTGGGCTCAGAGCTCCAGCAGCCCTGGCGGCGGCGTGATGCCTATCCAGCCGGCCTGAATCTGCACCTCGGGCACGATCGCCTTCACAAAGGGGATCAAGATCACCCGCCCGCCCGCCTCGGCGTTGAGTTCCACCTCCAGCAGGTCGTTGCCGGCGTGGAGCAGATCCAGCACCCGGCCAATGCTCTGCCCCTGCTCCAACAGCCGCACCTCCAGGCCGATCAAATCGAGCAGGTGGAATTCTCCCCGGGCCAGCTTGGGCCTGTCACTGGCCAGCACCAGCAGCTGCTCGCCCACCAGGGCCTCGGCGGCCTCGCGGCTGTCCACCCCCGCCAAGCGCACCACGTAGAGCTGCTTGCCCGGCAGTTGGCGTCCGCCGAGCAGTTCCACGCAGCGGGGCGGATCTTGCCGCCGCTGCAACCAGCGCCGACCGGCCTTGGTGAATCGCTGGGGAAAGTCGCTGAGGGGCAGCAGCCGCAGTTCGCCTTGCAGCCCCTGGGCGGCCACCAGCTTGCCCACCACCAGCAGCTCTGGTTGCTCGCTCTCGGAGCCCTCGGGGTTTAGGCCCACTTGCTCCTGCTGTTTTGGCCCAGGGATTTTTGGCCCAGGGATTTTGGACTCAGGGCTGCTGGGCTCAGAGCTGGCGGGCTGTTGCGGTCCGCGATCGGAGCCAGTCGGTCCCTTGCCCTCCAGATCCGCCACTGTCAGTTCCCCGAGCTTCCCCCCGATAATGGCCAAACGCTTGCCCCTGGCCCGCTGAGCCAGCTCCACCCCGATGGCCCACCTGCCAATCCTGCCGGGCTCCACCGTGGTGGTGCGGGATGTCCGCTCCATTTACAACGGCTACAGGGGCTTCGTGCAGCGCCTCTCGGGCAGCCGCGCGGCGGTGCTGTTTGAGGGTGGCAATTGGGACAAGCTGGTCACCATGCCGATCAAGGCCCTGGAGCAGGCCTAGGCGCCAGCTGCTCCAGGGCCATCCGGGCCGCCTCCTGTTCGGCTAAGCGCCGGGAGGGCCCCCAGCCAGCGCCGCAGTCCCGGCCGTCCACCTGCACTTGGCAGTGGAAGCGGCGTGGATCGGCATGCACTTTGCTCACCTGCTCGCAGCCGTAGTGGGGCAGCCCCAAACCCCGAGCCTGGCTCCACTCCTGCAGCGCCGATTTCCAATTGTGACGATGGGGGTCGGCCAGCAGTTCGGCTCCATCCCTGCGCCAATGGGGATCCAGCCAGATGTGCACGGCCCCCAGGCCGCCGTCGGCGCCGCCCCAGCTTGCATAGATGGCGCCAATCAGGGCTTCGCAGCACTCGGCCAGCAGGGTGGCGCGGCCGGCCCGATCGCCGGCGGCCACCGGGCCGATGCGCAGCAGCGGGGCCAGGCCGCAGCGCTGGGCCAATTCAGCCAGCCAGCGATCACTCACCAATTGGGCCCGCAGGGCCGAGGCCTGGCCGACGCTCAGGCCGGCATGATCCCGGCGCAGGTAGGCGGATGCCGCCAGACGCAGCACCGCATCGCCCAGGAACTCCAGCCGCTCATGGTTGTAGGCCAGGCCGGCGGAGGTGTGGCTGAGGGCCTCATCCACGGCGCTCAGATCGCGGCCGGAGGCCTCCAGGCCAAGGCCGGCCAGGAAGGCGATCAGCGCCCGCTGGCGATCGGGCTTCATGGCTTCACACAGCTTGGGGCTACAGGGGGTGAAAGCAGGACGTAAGCCGGGTTCTGTTCACCTCCACTGGCACCGAAGCGCTGGTGGAGGGGGTGATCATCTGTCTGGGACCGCCGTTGCCGGCGGCCTCGAGCGGCGCGCTTTTGTCGGGACCGGTGTTATGGCCAACCTTGATCCCTGGGCCTTGCTCCTAGCCGGGGTTTACCGAGCCAGCACCTCTCGATGCTGCTGGTGCGCTCTTACCGCACCTTTGCACCCTTACCTGTGCACGGGTTGCCCCGGGCCATCGGCGGTGTGTTTCTGTGGCACTCTCCTCACGGTCACCCGCACTGGGCGTTACCCAGCAAGCCTGGCCATTGGGGAGCCCGGACTTTCCTCAACCGGGCGCCGCTGCCGCCTTGAAGACCGCAACGACCCCGATCGCGACCACCTCGCCTGCTTTCAAACCCCATAATGCCCATGCGGACCGTCCCCAGGGTTGGCCCGCTCGGGGGCTGTAGCTCAGCCGGATAGAGCGACGGTTTCCTAAACCGTAGGTCGTGGGTTCGAGTCCCGCCAGCCCCGTACTCCAAACCCCCATTTATCGCCAGGGTTTGCAGGGGAGCAAGGGCCCTGGCCCGAATTCTTCGCTGAGCCCCCACCCCCTGGCCAAGCCACCTGGCTGAGCCACCGCAGCCGTCAGAGCCGCCAGGGGCCAGGCCCAAGCGGCAGCGCTCTTGCCCAGTCCAATCAGACGATCAGGGCATCAGGCCACCCACTCGCCGCAGCGGACCAAGCTCAGGGCCCAGTCGGACTGGCTCGCTGGCGGACAGGGCCAAATTCAGCGCCAAATTCAGCGCCAAATCCAAGGACATGGCCAGGGCCAGCGGGTCCATTACGATAGCATTTGCATATCTTTTGATTTGCAGTTTAGCTGGGGAGGCGGCACTAATCAATCTGCTTTAGAACAAAAATACTTGGTTCTAAAAGTTAAAACGCGTCGGAATTATTGATTCCTTTCTGATCACGATTCGCAATGCCTGGCGGGCAGAGCCCTTGGCAATCCCCATTCAGGAGGGCCATAGAGCTCAGATATACAGGGTAGGCTTGCGCCCCCACTGGCCAGCAAAAGTGCTGAAGGAGGAGCCAACTGTGCCAATGATGGAATCACATTTTGACAACATATAAAGATCACAAACGGCATCAAAAAGGCCCGTGAGCCTGGCCTGCTTGGTGGTGTCTTCGCTGGCGGACCGGTTGGCTTCGATCCAGTGGTGATCGAGACTTAGGGCCCGGGGGCCCAGGATAGCCTTGGCCTGCTGCAGCGAGGCTGGGTTATCGCAAGCTAAAAATACTCTGCCATCGGGATATTGGTTGAGGAAGCTGCCGGCATAGCTGGAGACATCATTTTGCAGCGGTGGCAATCCTTTTCTGGCCCGCAGGTCAACCATGTCCGTACGACGAATATGGCTTCCCAGGCTGGGAGGCCCAGCAGCTTCACCTGGGCCCATCAGTGCTTCCACTCGCTGCACTACGGCATTGATGGGGGTGAGCAATTGATAAAATTGCGCCACAAAGCCATCAAAGGTGGCCCTATCCACCTGGCCCCGGCCATGGGCTTGAAAGGTGAGCTCCGGTGGCGAGCCGCAATGGGTGGGTCGCTGGGCAGAAGTAGAGGTGACGATGCTGAGGGTTTGATCGCTTGGCTTAGGTAGCTGGGCTACGAACAGGGCGCCGGGAATCGGCAGAAATACCTCATCAATTAGCCCGGGACAACTCGGGTCCGCCTCCCATGTACAAAACAATTCCCAGTTTAATGACTTGGATAGTGCGTAGTATCCAGCCAAGCCGCGCAGTCGGTTGCAGAGGCCAAACCTGCTTTTAAATGTTACGTGAATGGATGCCGTCATTGCGGAGAACCAGCTTAGTCAGGCCTAGCCTGGCAGGCTATCATCCGAGCTTACTGGCCAGCCCAGGTCTCTTGTTGATTGCCCTAGCAAAACCTTCCCCCCTGGCCTTATCGTACCCAGCTGGACAGTATTAGCCGGATCGCTATATGAATAGTCTTAGCCGGATCGCCATATTGACAGGATTAGCAAGATCACTTTTAAAATTTTTCCGACGCCTGCTCCTTAGGTAGCAAAGCACAAAATGGGCTTGAACCAGCCCTGATGTCCCAGGCCCCTAGTACCAGCCAAAGCCAGTACCAGCCAAAGCATGGCAAAGAGAGAATACCAGCGAATTATCAGTTTTCTATGGCTTTTCTAACGGGACAAATCAGGGAAAGAGTGAGAAAAATCTAGAAAATCCGAGCCAGTGTCAACAGATGCCTAACGCCGCAAAGCCTGCCAGGGGCAGGCCCCCAGCAATGACGATTTTCTAGAGTCTGCCTAGATCGATGAATCCGCTAGCTGCAGCTGATTTGCTTCAGCTTTTGGGCCGCTGCCCCCGCCAGGCCGCTGGCTGTGGTCTAAGGTGTTAATCCCGGTAGAAGCCGGCGGGCACCAAGAACTTGGCGTGCCCGCAATCTCGACGCACCCGCTCTGGTGGTATGTCGAGTTGCCGGAACCAGTACCGAGCCTTCTCCTGCGCTTCTTGGAGGCGGCCCACCAGGTCCACCCCGACTGCCCGTGCGAGTCCTGCGAGGGAACGGCAGCCGCCCGGTGCGCGATCGATATCCGTTTTGTTCTGTTTTGTGATGACTAATTCAATTTTGTCAATTTTTGCCCAGGGCCAAACTGGCCTGTCCCGTCCTGTCCAGCGCCCCTTGCAGGCTTTACTCCAGGGCCAGACAGCCGCTGTCATGCCGGCCAGTCGCAATCGCCCGATCAATCGTCCGGCCAGTCGTCCGATCAGTGGCGTTCCATTGCCCAGCCATGCTGGGGGCTCCAGCTCACCCCCTGGTCAGCGTCGCGGGCCCGGCTGCACTCTGCAGCCCCCAGCCGCGCCCAGCTGGGAGGAACTGCTCGGTCGTCGCTAATGCCAGCATCCCCCAGTTGGTCTGGGGTCGCTAGCCTTAGGCAAGTCGGCTCCCCGCGATGACCTCGCTGCACGACCTGCGTCTGCGGTTGTTGGTGCAACAAGAGAGTGAGCGACTGGTTGACAGCCAACCGGACGAGCTCGACCTCTCCGTGGTGCAGGCCCGCTGTCTGTGCTGGCTGGCCGTATTGGCCGAGGCCCACGAGGCCCAGGCCTGTGAGGCCGAGCACCACGGCGATGTGGAGCAGGCGATGGGCTGGTTTGCCGATGCGATGAGGCTGCGCGACGTGATCAACCTGGTGTCCTCGATCGAGATTCCCCTGCCTGCTGCCCATGAGGAGGGGGAGGATGGCGATTCACTGGCCGCCTGATGCCATGATGGAGATTGTCAGCACAAGGGAGTGCGGTGCCAGAAGAGCCCTGCCAGTGCCCTGATTGCCAGCGGTTTTATCGGGAACACGACCGATTGATCCGAGAGCATCCCACCCTGCGCCAGCAGCAGGAGCTCAATTGGGCTGCGCTGCAGTCCTTCCGCACCCTGGCTGGCCGGGTACTGGAAGAGCTGCAGAAGCTACACGGCGATGGGGAGCAGCCAGCTGAACCCACTGCTGCCCCTAGCGTCTCTGCCCCTGCCGCCCCTGGCGCCGCTGCCAGTGGCAGTGCCAATGCCTCCGGTGAGGGGGATGCGATCCAGCAGGCGATGCTGGATCTGGAGAACATCAACGCCCATCTCTTCTCAATTGAGGTGCTGATGGAGCGCATCTTTGATGTGCGAGTGCCCGACGAGGTGGAAAAAACCTTTCGGGAACTGGCTGGCGAGCTAGCGCCCGATCCACTCAATGCCGATCGCCTGCGGCTCAACCGCCTGCTCCATCAAACCCCCGACCTCCCCGATCGCAGCTAAACAAGGGACCAGCCGTAATCCCTGGGCAAGCGGCGATCAAGTGCCAGTAGAGATTCTGCTGGCACTATGAACTGGTCCTATGCATTGGTGCTATGCACTGGTGCCATTCAATCGGGGTTGATGCAATGCTTAGTCAACCCCGATTAGATGCCTTTAGGGCACCTCGAAAAATTGGCCATGCCGCTCGCCAGAGCGAGGGGCAGGTCAATTGCCGCGACTCTTCTAGAGGCACGGCATCGATGGAGTTTGGTATTTTTCGAGGTGCCTGTTAGTCGATCTCGCAGGTGATCGTGACCGGAAACTCATCGGCTTGCCAAATTCGCTGGGCGTATTCCCGGATCGAGCGGTCTGAGGAGAAATAGCCCGTGCGTGCCGTATTCAACAGGCTCATCCGATTCCAGCGGTTGCGGTCGGACCAGGCGCGATTCACTGCATCCTGGGCACGCATGTAGTCGCCAAAATCGGCCAAAACAAAGAAAGGATCGTGGCCGGTGAGATTTTGCAATAGGGGCTTGAACAGCTCGCCATCGCCATTGCTGAAATGCCCCTGCTCGATCAGCTTCAGCACCTCGCCCAGATCCGAGTGATTGGGAATCAACTCCCAAGGCCTGTAGTTATGGCGTAGCGCTTCTATCTCCTTGGTAGTTTTGCCGAAAAGGAAGAAGTTCTCCTCGCCTACTTGCTCGCGGATTTCCACATTGGCGCCATCCAAGGTGCCGATGGTCAGGGCCCCATTCATGGCAAATTTCATATTGCCAGTCCCCGATGCTTCCAAACCTGCGGTGGAGATTTGTTCGGAGAGGTCGGAGGCGGGATAAACCCGCTCGCCCAGCTTCACGTTGTAGTCAGCCAGGAACACCACCCGCAACCGCCCTTGCATATCTGGATCGGCATTGATTGTTTCGGCAATGCCATTAAGAAAGCGAATGATCAACTTGGCCATGTAATAACCAGGCGCTGCTTTGCCGCCAAAGATCACCGTGCGCGGTGCCATGCCTTCGGCGAGGCCATGCTTGATGCGCAAGTACTGGGCGATCACCTGCAGGGCATTGAGGTGCTGGCGCTTGTACTCGTGAATACGCTTCACCTGCACGTCAAACAGGGAGGCGGGGTCCACCGAAAAGCCATTGTGGCGATGGATGTAGTTACTGAGCTTACGCTTTACCGTTAACTTGGTAGACTCCCACTGCTCCAGGAAGGAGTTGTCGTCGACCAAAGCCTCTAGGCCGCGCAGTTTATCGAGATCTTTTACCCAGCCATCACCTATCGCATTGGTGAGCAGCTTAGACAGTTCAGGATTGGCCAGGGCCACCCAGCGCCTGGGGGTGACGCCGTTGGTGACATTGGTGAATTTATCGGGCCAGAGGTTGGCGAAATCCTTGAGTAGCTGGGTGCGCACCAGTTCGCTGTGCAACGCCGCCACTCCATTGACATGGTGGCTGGCCACCGTGGCCAAATGGGCCATGCGCACGGCCTTGGCTCCGTCTTCGTCGATGATCGATAGCTGGCGCAGAATTTGCTCATTGCCGGGATATTTGAATCGCACCTGCTGCAGGAAGCGGCGATTGATCTCATAAATCAATTCCAGATGGCGCGGCAGAAGTGAACCGAATAGATTCAGGCCCCACTTCTCCAAGGCCTCGGGCATCAGGGTATGGTTGGTATAAGACAGGGATCGGGATGTGATGTCCCAGGCCTGCTCCCAGCCGAGATGTTTATCATCGATCAGCAGCCGCATCAGCTCGGCCACCGCGATCGCTGGATGGGTGTCGTTGAGCTGCACGGCCCAGTGATCGGGAAATTCCTGGATTGGGATCCGGCGGGCATCCAGGCTGCGGATCATGTCCTGCAGGGAGCAGCTCACAAAGAAGTGCTGCTGCTTGAGCCGCAGGCGGCGGCCCTCGTCGGTGCCGTCATTGGGATAGAGCACCTTGGAGAGGGTTTCGGAGCCCACCTTCTCCTCCACGGCGCCGTAGTAATCGCCAATATTGAATGCATAAAAATCAAAGCTTTCGGTGGCGTCGGCCCGCCACAGCCGCAGCCGGTCGCAGGTGTTTACCCGGTAGCCCAGCACCGGCACATCGTGGGGAATGCCGATGGCGTGCTCGGCTGGAATCCAGCGCACCCGATAATTGTTATGCTCATCACGATAGCTCTCGGTGCGCCCACCGAAGCCCACGAAGCAGGCCTGGTCGGGATGGGGGATCTCCCAGGGCCAGCCACTCTTTAGCCACTTATCGGTGATCTCCACCTGCCAACCATCTCGGATCAGTTGATCAAAGATGCCGAACTCGTAGCGGATGCCATAGCCGGTGGCTGGAATTTCCAGCGAGGCCAGCGATTCGAGAAAACAGGCCGCCAGACGCCCCAAGCCGCCATTTCCCAGACCAGGCTCCTCCTCCACCTCCAGGATCTCGTCGAGATTGGCGATGCCAAAGCGGCGCAGGGCCTCGCTGGCCGCCTCCTGCATGCCCAGCATCAACAGGTTGTTGCCCAGCTGGGGACCAATCAGAAATTCCGCCGACATATAAGCGACCACCCGGGTGGGGGTGGCCGCCAGCGCCTCTATGCCGGCCAGGTAGCGGGTCATCAGCCGATCCCGCACCGCGTAGCTCAGCGCCATGTAGAGGTCGTGGCGGGAGGCGGCCGGGGCGAGCTTGCCCAGGGTGTAAAAGAGGTGCTCGGTCATGCCGTCGAACACGTCGTCGGCCTCCAGGCCGTTGCGATCAGCGTCCGCGTAGCAGCCCGGGGTGGGCAGGCGCAGGTTTATGGGTTGGTGCTCGTTCATCTCCTTAGTCATCTCCACAGTCATCGCCTTGTCATCAAACCCGCCCCATGACCGTAGCTATGGCCATGGGGAGGGTCTTTGGGGAGATGCGTAGACCCACATCAGCAGGGCGCTGGCCGCGCTTTGGGCCCGTTTGTGCAGATTTGGCTGCTAAGGGTGTTGGGCCAGTCACTGGGGGACGGGCCCGGACTGGCTGGCAGACCAGCAATCACAGATCCATCACTGGATGTCAGGTTGGCCTGCTGATTTCGGCCCAACCAATTCAGGCGCCCCTAGGGTCGGCGCCACTGCCCCCCGCCTAGATACCGATGTCCCTGCCTGCGCTGCTCCTGGACATCGGCAGTCACCAAATGGAGGTGGTCGAAACCCTGATCCAGGTGGGTCGCTTCCTGGTGATCTTCCTGGCGGCTCGGGCGCTCGCCGAACTGATGGTGCGCCTGCAACTGCCCACCATCCTGGGGGAACTGGTGGCCGGCGTGCTGCTGGGGGTTTCGGGCCTGCATCTGATCCTGCCGCCAGACAGCCAAGCCCAGCTCAGTGAAGCGGCAGTGCAGCTGCTTGCGGCCATCTCCGGGGCAGAGCCTGGCCAGATCGGTGCCATCTATGCCGAAACCTTCCCCAGCTTGATGTCCGTAGCCCAGATCGGGCTATTTGCTCTGCTGTTCCTCACCGGTTTGGAGTGCGATCTAGATGAGCTGATGGCGGTGGGGCTGCAGGCCAGCACCGTGGCCGTCACCGGCGTGCTGGTGCCCTTCGCGCTGGGTACTGGAGGCCTGTTGCTGCTGTTTCAGCTGCCGCTGATCCCGGCGGTGTTCGCCGGGGCAGCGATGACCGCCACCTCGATCGGTATCACCGCCAGCGTGTTCGGCGAACTGCAATGGCTAAAGCGCCGCGAGGGTCAGATCGTGATCGGCGCCGCCGTGCTCGACGACATCCTCGGCATCGTGATCTTGGCGGTGGTGGTGGCCCTGGCCGGCGGCGGCGGCTTCTCCCTGAAACCGCTTTTGGCTCTGGTGGCTGCCGCCGCCGCCTTCGTGGTCGCCTCGATCCTGCTCAGCCGCCGGGCGGCCCCTGCCTTTGATTGGCTGATCGATCGGCTGCGGGCCCCCGGCGATGTGGCCGTAGCCGCCTTCGTGGTGCTCACCGGCAGTTGCTTCGTGGCCCAGGCCATCGGCCTGGAGGCCGCCCTGGGGGCCTTCGCCGCGGGCTTGATCCTCAGCGGCTCAAAGCACAGAAAGGCGATCGACACGGCCGTCAAGCCGCTGGTGGCCCTGTTTGCCACCGTCTTCTTCGTGCTTATCGGCACGGCCATGGACCTCTCGGTGCTCAATCCCTTCGAGCCGGCCAACCGCCCCGGCCTGGTGATGGCCGCCTTTCTGCTCGTCGTGGCCGTGCTGGGCAAGGTGGTTTCCGGCTGGAGCTACCTCAGTGCCGAGCCCAGCAATCGCCTGGTGGTGGGTTTGGGGATGATGCCCCGCGGCGAGGTGGGCCTGATCTTTCTCGGCCTCGGCAGCCAGGCCGGACTGCTCAACTCCTCCCTGGAGGCGGCGATTTTGCTGATGGTGATCGGCACCACCTTCCTGGCCCCGATCCTGCTGCGGTTGGTGATCAAAACTCCGCCCAGTGGTGATCCCGGCGGCGATGCAAGCGGCGATGCAGCTGCCGATGCAGATACAGATGCAGGTGCTGATGTTGCTGGGGGCGCCGAGGCCCCCGCCTGAGGGCGGGTTCGGCTAGTCGGGCCGGAAAGGCCGGTTCAGCTAATCGGGCCTGAGAGCTGGCTCAGCTAATAGGGCCGGCCTATCCGGCCTCAAGCTTCTGGGTCGCGGCTGCCGGCCAGGGCAAAGGCCAGGGCCCCCAGGGCCGCCATCAGCCCCAAGCTGCCGGCCCAACCAGGCCCCAGGCACCAGCTCAGCAGCAACACGGCCACCACCGCCACGGCCAGGGCCAGCAACAAACTGCTCAGCACCAGGGCCAGCTGCTGCAGGGCCGGCGGCAGGGAGCTGTCCGCCAGGCTGTCTTCCAAACGTGCCAGCGGAGCACTCAGGGGCAGATACAGGGCCAGGGCCCACAGGGCGATGGCGGGCAGCATGCCGCTCCAGTCGGGGCCGATGGCGGGCAATGGCTGATCGCTACTGCTGCCTAGCATCCACCACCCCGCTTGCATGTCTGGTGCCAATTCAGCCCTGGAGCCATCTGGGCCATCCCGTGCATGCCCTGATGGAGGGGCCCGAGCAGCCCAGCGGGCCGGCCGTTTTGCTGGTGCATGGCTTCGGGGCATCCACCGACCATTGGCGCCACAACATCCCGGTGCTGGCCCAGCGCCATGAGGTGCATGCCATCGACCTGCTGGGTTTTGGTCGCAGTGCCAAGCCCGCCGGTCTGGCCTACGGCGGAGCCCTGTGGCGCGATCAGCTGGCGGCCTATGTGCGGCAGCGGATCGCTCGGCCCACGGTGCTGGTGGGCAACTCCCTGGGGGGCTTTGCCGCCCTGGCGGCGGGGGCGGCCCTCCAGGACGAGGCGGCCGGGGTGGTGCTGATCAATGCCGCCGGCCCCTTCTCCGACGAGCAGCAGCAACAGCAGCAGGGGGGCTGGGGGGCCATCGCCCGCCGCACCGTCGCCAGCGCCCTGCTCAGCAGTCCGCCGCTGCAACGGCTGCTGTTCGAGAACCTGCGCCGTCCGGCGACGATTCGCCGCACCCTGCGCCAGGTGTACATCGACAAGACCAACGTCGATGAACAGCTGGTGGAATCGATCCGGCGGCCCTCCCTCGATCCCGGCGCCTTTGGGGTGTTTCGCACCGTTTTCGATATTCCCAAGGGAGAGCCCCTCGATGCCCTGTTCGCCGAGCTCAGCTGCCCCCTGTTGCTGCTCTGGGGCATCCGCGATCCCTGGATCAATGCGGCCGGTCGCCGGGCCGCCTTCCAGCGCCATGCCCCGGCGGCCACCAGCGAGGTGGTGCTGGAGGCGGGCCACTGCCCCCACGATGAGGTGCCCGAACTGGTGAATCGGGCCCTGTTGGAGTGGCTGGTGGCTCGCGGGTAACGTCTAAGCCTTCCGCCGTGGCCCCGCCGATGGCCAGCATCGGCCGCAAGCGCCGCTTTTTGCTATTTGGCGCCTTGAATGTGGCGCTCACCAACCTGCTGCTGCAATTACTGCTCTGGTGTGGTGTGGCCACCGGCCTGGCCACCCTGGGGAGCCAGCTGCTCAACCTGGGCTTGGGTTACCTGCTCTACGGCATGCACGTGTTTCGGGTGGCCAGCTTGCAGGGGCGCTCGGCCCTGGCCTACGCCGCCCTGGCCCTGCTGCTCTGGTGTTTGAACTGGGGTGGCATCAATGGCCTGGCTGGGCTGGGCTGGCCCCGCCACTGGGCTGCCCTGGCCCTGGTACCGCTGCTGGCGGCCATCTCCTACCGACTGCAGCGGCAGTGGGTATTCCCCGAGCCAGCCGCTGCCGCGGCCCTGCATTTGCGCCCATAACTTTGCGCCCATGACCAACCAATCCCCCAGGCCGCTGCTATCGGTGGTGATTCCCTGCTTCAACGAAGCGGCCACCATCGCCCAGCTGATCGAGCGAGTGCGCCAGGCACCGGTGGCCTCCAAGCAGATCATCGTGGTGGATGACGGCTCCACCGATGGCACCCGCGAACAGCTGCAGCGACTGGAGCCAGCTGCGGATCTGACCCTGCTTTTCCATGGTGTGAACCAGGGCAAGGGCGCGGCCCTGGCCACCGGCTTTGCGGCGGCCCAGGGAGAGATCTGCATCGTGCAGGACGCAGATCTCGAATACGACCCGGCTGAATATCCCCTTGTGATTGGCCCGATTGTGGCTGGCAAAGCTGACGTGGTCTTCGGCAGCCGCTTTCAGGGCGCCGCTCCCCATCGGGTGGTGTACTTCTGGCACCGGGTGGGCAATGGCTTTCTCACCCTGCTGAGCAATATGTTTACCGATCTAAATCTCACCGACATGGAGACCTGCTACAAGGCCTTCCGCACCGAGATTATCCAGGCAATTGCCATCAAGGAGAAACGCTTTGGCTTTGAGCCGGAGATCACCGCCAAACTGGCCAAGTGCCAATATCGGATTTACGAGGTGGGCATCTCTTACTACGGTCGCACCTATGATGAAGGCAAGAAAATAGGCTGGAAGGATGGAGTGAGAGCTATCTGGTGCATATTTAAATATAATTTGTGGTCCCATTAGCGCCCCAGGCGCCGCGCTGGCTTTCTGCGCTGTGGGCCTGGGGTCGATTTAGTCCAGGGCCGCCAGGGGATATGGGACTGGCTCAGCTGGCTCAACTGGCTCAGCCCAAAGCGGTCAATGGCGTGGGTTGTACGCCCGGTAGCCGCCCCCGGGCCAGCTGTTGGAGCGGGTCGAATTGGCGCTTCACGGCCTCGATCAGGGGCCTGGAGGGGGCGTCTAGCCAGGCCGGCATGGCACTGGCTGCCGGCTGGCGCAGCACCGTCAGGTAGCCGCCGAGCTCCTGGGTGCGACGCCTGAGGGCCTCCACCCGGTAGCTGGGCAACCGCTGGGGCTCGGCCCAGGCCATGGCCAGGCCGCTGCCGGCCTCCCCGGTGAGGGATAGGCCATTCCTGGCGGCATCGCCCACCAGCTCGCTCAGCCGATCGGGGGGCACCGCCAACCGCAGCAGCCAGCCCCCAGGGCTTTGAGCTGGAGGCTGGCTGGCTTGGCTGATTGGACTGGCTGGGCTGGATTGAATGACTGAACTGGCTGGGCTAAGTGGGCTAGCTGGGCTAAGTGGGCTAGCTGGACTGGCTGGACTGGCTGAGCTAGCCCCATCCCCGGGGGGAACCGGGCCGAGCTTGGCACCAGGAACCCCCTGCACCAGCTTGGCGTCGAGCGCCTCGACATCCAGCTCAGAACAGCTGCATTTCTGCTCAGCGGCGTTGGCGGCGATGCAGCTGATCTGCTCTTGCAGAGTCTGGGCGCTGATGCTTGCCAGGCTCACCAGCAGGCCAAGGCCGGTGTTGGAGCCATTGGTCAACTGCCAATCCAGTCGCTCTGGGCTGAGGCTGGAGCCCAGCAGCCAGCGACTGAAGACGGCCAGATCGGCCAGCTCGCCCTGCAACCACAGGCCCCGGCGTTCGGGGGGCAAGGGTTGAGTGCGCAGGGTGAGCTCGGTGATCAGCGCCAGCGATCCCCAACTGCCGGTGAGCAGTCGCATCAGGTCGTAGCCGGCCACGTTCTTGACCACCCGGCCCCCGGCGCGGGCGGCGGTGCCATCGGCCCGCAGCAGGCCGATGCCGATCAGTTGATCGCGCAGACCCAGGTGCCGCAATCGATAGCCGCCGGCCAGGCCCCGGGCCACCAGCCCGCCGACACTGCCGCCGCCGCTGCCACCGGGGCCGCTGCCCCAGGGCCAGTCAACCGTGAGCCATTGGCGCTGCTGGGCCAGTTGCCGCTGCAGCTCCAGCAGGGGCATGCCGGCCTGCACGGTCACCGTGAAGTCGCCGGGGTTGTGGTCGAGGATCCGGTCCAAGCGCTTGGTGCTCACCAAGGCACTGGCGGGGTGCACCGATGGCCCCCAGTCGAGACGGCTGCCCAGGCCGCTGGGCAGCCAGGGCAAGGCCTGCCGGTGCAGTTCCCGCACCAGCTCCTGCAGCTCGCTGGGCTCAGGGCAGATCACGGCACGATGGTGCCATGCGGCAGGGAAAGGCAGTTGGCGGCGCAGCGGCAGACGGGCCCAGAGGCAGAGCAGAAGGCACCCAGCCAGGCCCAGCCCCAGCTGGCTCCAGGGCCGCCCGAGCGGCTGAAAATCATCGTGCTCGATGACGACCCCACCGGCTCCCAAACGGTGCACAGCTGCCCGCTGCTGCTGCGCTGGACGCCCCAGGCCCTGGCCGCTGGCCTGGCCCATCCCTCGCCGCTGCTGTTTTTGCTGGCCAACAGCCGCGGCCTGGCCGCCCCTGAGGCCGCCGAGCGGGTGCGGCAGATTTGCAAGGCGCTCACGGCGGCCCTGGCCGCTGCCCGCCAGGCCGGCGTAATCGATCGCTGGCTGCTGCTCAGTCGGGGGGATTCGACCCTGCGGGGCCATTTCCCCCTGGAGAGCGAGCTACTGCAAGCCGAGCTGGGGCCCTTTGACACCACTTTGCTGGTGCCGGCCTTCCTGCCCGGCGGCCGCACCACCGTGGCGGGCGAGCACCGCCTCCACGGCCAACCGGTGCACACCAGCGCCTTTGCGCAAGATCGCCAATTTGGCTACAGCACCAGTTATCTGCCGGCCTGGGTGGAGCAGAAGAGCGGCGGCCGCTGGCCGGCGCAGCAGGTGCAGCGGATTGGCTTGGCGGAGCTGGATGCGGCGGCGGCAGAGCTGGCTGGCCAGCAGCTGACTGCCCCCCAGCAGGCAGCGGAGTTGTCTGAGCAAAAACTTGCTTTGACCGGGCCAGCGGACCAGGAGCTAGCCGCAGCACCGGCTCTTCAACAGCCGCTGGCGGCCGGTGGCTATGGGCTTTTGCAGCAGCGGCTGGCCGGCTTTGCGAACAATGTCTGCGTGGTGGTAGATGGGGAGCGGCCCGAGCAGTTGTCGGCCCTGGCCGCTGCGGTGCGCCAGCTCACCGCCCCTACGGCGGCGGCAGCTTGGGGCCGGCCGCGGCGCTTGCTGGCCCAGTGCGCCGCCAGCTGGATCGAGGCCCTGGCAGCCCTGCCGCCCCAGCCCCTAAGCCGCCAGGGGCTGGTGGGATTGCGGCGCCGGGACAGCGCTGGCGCCCCCCTGCCGGGGTTGGTATTGGTGGGCTCCCATGTGCCCCTGGCCGATAGCCAGTTGGCGCGGCTGCTGGCCCAGCCGGCCTGCGCCGGGGTGGAGCTGGATGTGGCCCTGGTGGCGCGGCTGCTGGCGACAGCTGAGCCGGGCCCCCAGTTGGCGGCCCTGGCGGCGGCTTTAGCCGCCCAGCTGCAGCGGCTGCTGGTGCCGGGTCAGACACCGGTGCTGTTCACCAGTCGCGGCGAGTTCAGCTGCCGCGATGCCGCCGAGCGCTGGGCCCTGGGCGAGGCGCTAGCGACCTTGATGGGCCGCTTGGCCGGTCGCTTGGCCCCTGGCCTCGGCTACCTGATCAGCAAGGGTGGCATCACCAGCCACACCCTGCTGGCCGATGGCTTGGCGCTGGATCGGGTGGAGCTGCAGGGCCAGTTACTGCCGGGGCTATCGCTGGTGCTCACGCCGGCGGAGGCGGCCGTAGCCGGGCTGCCGGTGCTCACCATGCCCGGCAACCTGGGCGATGCCGATTGCTTGGTTCAGGCCTGGGCCCTGCTGGAGAACAGCTCGATCGGGTAGCCGGCCAGCACCAGGCTGGCGGCGATGGCGCAGTCGAGCGGACTGCTGAGCAGCTCCCCGGCCAGGAAGGCCAGCGACACGGCGCTGATCAGCAGCGGCGGCAGCGGGTAGGCCCAGACCCGAAAAGGCCGCTCCAGCTGGGGTTCGCGCTGGCGCAGCACCACCAGGGCGGCGATGCCACTAAGGGGCAGGGCCACGTACAGAAATGCCCCCATCGCCAGCAGGTGCTCAAACGAGCCGATCAACACCAGGGCCAAGCAGGTGATGGTGGTGAGCAGCAGGGCGTTGGTGGGGGTGCCGCCGGGGTTCACCTGGCTGGCCCAGGCGGGGAAGATCCCGGCGCGACTGAGGCCATAAAGGATCCGCGGCGCCGCCATCACCACCGTATTGATCAGCCCCAACAGCGACACCAGGGCCAGGCCGGTGATCAGCAACGCCCCTGGCGGTCCGGCCAACAGCCGGGCGGCATCTGCCGCCGGCAGGCTGGAGCTGGCCAGTTGCGCCGGGGAGAGCAGGTGCAGCAGGGCCGCGTTGAACAGCAGGTAGAGGGCCAACACCGCCAGCACACCACCGATCAGCGAGCGGGGCAGATCCCGCTCGGGCTGCTGGAATTCCTCCGCGAAGTAGATCGGGCTGGCCCAGCCGTCGTAGGTGGTGATCACCGCCTGCAATGCCGCCATGGCCCCCAGCAGCAGCGCCGGACTGGCCTGGGCTCCGGATGCGGATGCGGCTCCGGCTGTGGCGGCAGTGGCGGGGGCGGCGGCGGATGCCGCTACGGCTCCGGATGCGGCGGCAGCGGCAGCGGCTGGGGCGGTGGCAGGGGCGACAGCGACAGCGGCAGGGGCGGCACTGGCTACCGCCAGGCTCTCAGGGGCGACGGCCGGCAGCAGAAAGCAGGCGATCACCAGCAGCAAAAAGGCGACGGTCTTCACCAGGCTGAGCAGTTCCTGGCTAGCGCTGCCCGCGCGGACCCCCCGCCACTGGATCAGGGCAAAGAGCACCACCACCAGCATGGCCAGGGCCCGGGGCGGCAGGCCCGGCCACAACAGTTGGCCGTACTCGCCGGCGGTGGTGGCCACCCAGGCCAGGCCAATGCAGTGGGCCAGCCAGTCGCTCCAGCCCACCAGAAAACCTGCCCTGGGCCCAAAGGCCCGGCTGGCATACACGGTCCAGCCGCCGGCCTGGGGCAGGCTGGTGGCCAGTTCCGCCACACACACCGCCCCCAGCAGGGCGTAGAGGCCGCCCAGCAGCCAGGCCGCCAGGATGCAGCTGGGCTGGCCCAGGGGGCCGGCCACCAGGCCCGGGGTGCGCAGGATGCCGGCCCCGATCGTGCCGCCCACCGCCCCGGCCAGACCAAAGCCCAGCCCCAGCACCTGCAGCAGCTTGCCGGGAGCGGGATTGGCCATGGGCGTTATCGGGCGAGGGTGGGAGTGGAGGAGCAGCCAGGCCGCCCGCTGGAGTTATGTGCTTTGACTGGTGCTCGCCAAGTCGTTGCTGGTGGAGTTATGGCACCCCGCGCCACTGCTTTCGGCGCTGCTCTGGTCGAGCAGTTGGATCGGATGCAGCACCGGCAGGGGCTCAGGGCGATCCTCCATGTGGCGGCGGATTTGCAAACTGCAGCCGATGTTGGCGCTGGCCACCAGGGCGGCCCCCGTGCCCCCCAGATCGGCGGCCTTCAGGCGACCCAACTCGGCGGCCTCCTCCGGCTGCACCAGGTTGTAGATACCGGCACTGCCGCAGCAGACGCCCGCCTCCACGGCCTCCCGGATCTGCAGGTGGGGGATGCGTCGCAATAGCGAGCGCGGCTGCTGTTGCAGGCCCTGGCCGTGCAGCATGTGACAGGCGTCGTGGTAGGCCACCTGCAGGGGGCGCTGGGCGCTGGCCAAGCTGCCGTCGGCATGGGCCAGGGGCTGCAGGCGGGCCTGGAAGCTGGCACTCAGCCCCACCTGCTCCAGGAACTCCTGGATATCGGCCACAGGAGCGGCAAAGGGCAGGTAATCGGCCTGGGCTAACTGTTGATTTGGCGGCTGGCTGGCGGCAGCAAGAATTTGGCCGTAGAGCTTGAGGGTGTGGCCGCAGCCGGAGGCGCAGACCAGCACGGCGTCGAGGGGTTCGGGGCCGGCGGGCTTGCCCTCCCCCACCACGGCCTGGAAGCTGGCCAGCAGCGCCGTGGCCAGGGTGCGGGTCTGCTCCAGTTCGCCCTGGTGGTGGGTGACGGCACCGCAGCAGCCCTGGGCCGGTGGAATCACCAGCTCAATGCCATTGGCGCTGAGTACCCGCACGGCCGCGGCATTCACCGCCGGATCAAACAGACGCTGCACGCAGCCGAGCACCAGGCCCACCCGGTAACGCCTCGGGCCCTGGGCCGGCACCAGCGTCGGCCAGGAATCCTGAAAGGCCTCGCTGGGGAGGGCTGGCAGCAACCGCTCCATCGCCTCTAACTGAGGACCCAACAGCCGCAGCAAACCGCTGCGGCGCAGCAGCGCCTGCAGGCTGGTGCCGGCGTAGGCGCGCAGGGGCAGCAGCAGAGCCCGCAGCCGCTGGGGATAGGGCAGCAGCGCAAATAACAGCCGGCGAAAGCCGGTGAGCTGGGGGCTGCGCAGGCCGGCGACGTTCAGTTGGGGGCGGGTGGCGTCGAGCAGCTGGTCGTAGCGCACGCCGGAGGGGCAGGCCGTTACGCAGGCCAGGCAGCCGAGGCAGGAATCGAAGTGGCTGGCAACGGTGGCGTCGAGTTGCAGCTCGCCGGCGGCGATAGCCTTGAGGGCATGGATGCGACCTCGGGGGGAATCCATCTCCGTGCCCAGCACCCGGTAACTGGCGCAGCTGGGCAGACAGAAGCCGCAGTGCACGCAGGGATCGGTGGCGCTGGCCGGGCTGGCGCCGGCGGGAGCACCAGCCCACGAGGTGAGGGAGGTCGTCATCTGGCCAGTCTGGCTTCCGGAGCTGGCGGCGAAGGGCCAGCCTGGTTTGCGGAGCTACTGAGATCTCCCCCAAAACTGCATGATTGGCAGCATTAAAGTCGCTAGATTGCCGCAAACAGTCGCCCTGACCGCAATCCTTAACCGCAATCCTTGACCGTTAGCTGTGGCGGTTTTCAGAGGATGCGGCCGCCAGTGGATTACCGGCAGGGGCAGCAAGTCTCTGCAATCTCTGCACAGACTACCCATCTCCAGGCTGATTAACTATATCCAAGCTGATTAGATAAGCCCTGAAAAAATCCGAACCACGCCCAATGAAGCCCTAATGACGCAATGGCTCTCAGCTGGCTGGGGCGGCGAAACAGAGGTTGTTCAGAGCCTCCTTAGCCATGTCCAAGTCAATAACCCATGCCCAAGCCGATCGCGATGCAAATTACCAGTGCAAATTACAGATTAAGAGCCGCCGCTGGTCGCGGAGGGCAAATTGAGATCCTCGCCTTCCAGTCCCGGGTGGTCGGTAGGCACTAGTTCGGGGGGATTGGGCTTGGTCTCCGGGCCAATCACATCCACCGACACCCGCTGAACGACGAGTCGGTAGCGGATCGGTTGGCTTTGATTGATGTAGGCCTGCACGTCGGCCACCTGGCGGGCGGTCGGCAGACGCGGATTGGTGACCCGCACCGCAGCTCGAATCAGCGGTGGATTCTGAGCCCAATCAATCGTCACATTGACCAATTCGGCATCCTTGCCCAGGGTGATCGTGCGGTCCCGCAGGGAGCTGGTGATCACCTGTTGAATCGCCTGCAGCGAGGCCGTACGGCGGGCCTGGGCGATCAGCGAGAGGAAGCTGCCGGATAGGGGAATCAGCAGCAGAGCCGTGAGCAGCAGGCTCACCAAGCCCAGACGGCTGCGCCAGAGATTCATCCGCAGTTCAGGTAGGCAAATCGCCAGGGCAATCAAGCTGCCGCTCAGGATCCCCAGCAGGTTGGCGGCGAACAGAAGCGCTGCCCCCAAGGCATCGCCCCACAGGGTTTTCGAGCTCAGCAACCCGAAGGCACACACCGGCGGCACCAGGGCCACGGAGATGGCTGTGCCCGCCAGCGACGAGAGGGCCTTGGAGCGAACGGAGGCGTAGGCCGAGATGGCGCCGGCCACCAGGGCCACGCCAAGGTCGAGCAGATTCGGCTGGGTGCGGGCCGCCACCTCCGAACCCATAATCGGCAGCCCCACCCAGAGTCCCAGCAGGGCCGAGAGCCCCACGGTGATCGCCATGCCGATCAGCAGGGTGACCAGGGCCCTGGCCACCAGCCGCAGGCGCCCCTGGAGGATCGCAAAGGCTGTGGCCCGTAACGGCAACATCCAAGGAGCAATCAGCATCGCGCCGATCACCACTGCGCTGCTGTTGGCCAGCAGGCCAAGGGTGGCGATGATGCCGGCGGCCAGGGTGAGCACCACAAATTCCTGATCCGCGTGGGCGTCTAGCTCGAACTGATCACTGAGCTCCCGGATGGTCATCTCATTGGCTGCGGATCCTCCACTAGCTGACCATGCACCAGGTGCCAAAAGCCAGCGGTAGCTGCATCCCCCCACCAAAACCGCCAACCCCGCACCAACTAAAGGGCCCTGGGCGGCCGCTGAACAGCACAGCCCCGGCGAAGAGCAGGGGCAGGTGGCGCGTACCGCTGCTATGTCTTCCGTATCATCCAGCGGCGCAACTGATACAGCCGTGGCACTGGTAAGAGCATCCGCCTCGGCACCTTGTCTACCCGCGCCGTTTATAGCTTCATCGGTTTTCCATCAGATGATTTTCCATCGGATGATTTTCCATCGGATGATGGAAAATCAGCTCAAGAGTGCCATTATTACCTTCATCATGATGGCTATCCAAGCGGTGCGGCCTGGCGTTTTGCGGCAGCCCTGAGGCAAGGCGGTGCTGCCTCTGCTTTTCTAGCCGCCTTCCTGAGCAGCCAGCCCCAGGCAGAGGCACTGGCCAGGGTGGAGCAGGCCGCCGACGCCGAATACCGCTACCGCTTGCAGCTAATGTTCAGCGCAGATCGGCAGCTGCAAGTGCAGTGCTGGCGGCGCATCCCAGGTGGGGGCAGCTGGCATTGCCACTGCGGGCCGATGGCGCTGGCGGCGTTCATTCAACGGTTTCCGCCCGAAGATCAGCATTAACTACCTGACAATTAACCAGCCCAATATTAACCACATAGCTGTAATTAACCATTGCAAAAATCGATCAGATCCAGCGCACGATGTTGTGGTGGTGGGTAGGCTTTCAGCCTGTTCACAGCTGCCAAACCACGCACTTTTTGCAAGCGAAACATCCTGGCTCGCGATCATTAGTCAGGCAAACCGCATACCCCCATCATTTCCCAAGCAAAGTGTCCACCGACTGCGATTCAGAGGCCGTGCTCGAATAAACCTTGGAACCTCTGGGATAAACAGTGACAATTTCCAAGCGTTCATCATAACGATATGGCAAAGCCCCTGGCTTAACTATTTGTGATTTAGCCCTTCTGTAGGCCGCCGCCTTGGCCTCAATAGCATCTTCAATATTTTTGATGCGCTCAACTTCACCAGGGTGCGAATCGCCGACAGCGGCTATTGGCTTGTAGCTGCCACGGTGCAGGGTCGCGATTACATCAATACAGCCCTTGGGATTAATGCCAGCATTAGCCAAGAATTCAACGGCCATGGAGTCCGATTCATACTCATGAGATCTGGAAGTCTCACTCATTCTTGCGTTAACCTCGCCAAGATAGCTATTTACGTCTACCATTGTTCTCTTGACAAGCTGACCTGGCAGCCCATCCATCTGGCCCAGGGATGATGCCACTTGAGGCGCCAGGTTGGCGGCTTGCTGCATCAATTGCGAAAACATTATATTGCCAGCATTTTGATCGTTGGCTATCCGGGCAGCGAGGAACTGGTTTTGAAAATTAGCGTTAGCCGCAGCAGAGTAGTTGCCAGCGCCTGAATTAAGACCAGCACTCGCCGCATTGAGACCGATGGCTACGACACTCCAAAACTGCTGAGATTCATTTGCTCGCTTTGCATTTGCCACAGCGGCTGAGATTTTTTCGGCTGCTTCGTTGTTAAATTGATCTAGAGCCTGCATCCTCAGCTTGCCGTGATCTTTGTGAAGGTGAGCCAGTTCATGGGCAATTACACAGGACTTACCTTCTATATTATTCGCGAGGGCGTCATACAAGGCCCTGTTGATAACTATTCTATTATTTGCACTTGTCGCATAGGCGTTTAAATCTGGAGTTTGAGCCGCAGCCACCTGAAGTGCCCAGATCATTAGATTATCTTCTTTGCTTACATTTGGAAGATTTGCGGCGATACTGCAAAGGGCATTTTCACCGATAAGTTGCTTACACGTTTGCTCGTCCAAGCTTCTCACGGCAATTGAAGCATTCTGCCTTATCGCTGGGTTAGCACTCATCAAGCGATCCAGTATTCGATAAGCCGGATAAAGATCTCGCGTAAGCTTGGCCTTTGCACCCTCGTAAACCCTCGTCGATGCAGTGGCTGATTGCGGAGAATTTTTCCGAGCATTTGCAAAGGCTTCAATCGGCACGCAAGCCAGTGAAAGCAGAGAAAAAGCCACGAATATTCCCCTCAGATTCAAGTCAAGTGTGTTCAGCTTGAACATTTTGGCTTCACCGAGGTGCTGATTTCGGGGGCAGCATATGGAAGTCACCGCTTGTCTGTCTACTAACAAGTCGTAACTCCGTAGCACTTACCGGTGGAGGCCCGGAGAATTCGCCGCCTCCCGGCTGAACGGCAGGATCGGATTTGCGCCTTTGCCCCCCCAGCAGCGCCAGGCCTTGATGGGGCTGGTCACCAGGAGTTGAATGACGACCGCCCTGCCGTTGGCTGTGGGATGGTGGAAATAGTGGTATGGGAGGAGAGGAGAGGAGAGGAGAGGAGAGGAGAGGAGAGGAGAGGAGAGGGCTGTTCTCGATCCTGTCCTGATCCCCGAAATCCTGCGCGTCGACCAGCAGGTTGATGTCAAGGCCGGAGCGCATCAGATGTCAGCACCCTGCAGCTACGGTGCTGTTACCCGTGACTGAATCAGCTCACACCTCCCTGGCTCCGGACCCGCTAGGAGCTGCGCCCGCGCAGCGGGCCTAGGCCCTCAAGTTGAAGTCAACCATCCATGAGCCCATTGATGAGCCACCAATCCCTGCCACCGATCGCTGGCTCAGAAGCCGAAATTCTGGCCCTGATGCAGCAGGCCGGCCCGGTTTTTCTGCCGCGCACCAATCTCCACCTGGAGCAGATCCGCTCTGGCTTTGCCTGTGCGCTCCACATGCATCAGCCCACGATTCCAGCCGGCGCCAATGGAGAACTGATCTCCCACCTGCAGTACATGCTGGAGCACCCCGGCGAGGGCGATAACCACAACGCCGAACCATTTGCCCAGTGCTACAGGCGTCTGGCCGAGATCATTCCCCAGCTGATTCAGGAAGGCTGCAATCCTCGGATCATGCTGGATTATTCGGGCAATCTGCTCTGGGGTGTTGAGCAGATGGGTCGCCACGACATTCTCGATGCCCTGAAATTCCTCGCCTGTGATTCCTCCATGCAGCCGCATGTGGAATGGCTGGGCAGCTTCTGGAGCCACGCTGTGGCCCCCTCCACGCCGATTCCCGATCTAAAGCTGCAGATCCTGGCCTGGCAGCACCAGTTCGCGGCCCTATTTGGCCGAGAAGCCCTGCAACGGGTGAAGGGGTTCTCGCCACCGGAAATGCACCTGCCAAACCACCCCGACACCCTCTATGCCTTAGTGAAGGCTCTGCAAGAGTGCGGCTACCGCTGGCTGCTGGTGCAGGAGCACAGCGTCGAAAATTTTGATGGTTCCAGCCTGCGCCAGGAGCAGAAGTTCATCCCCCAGCAGCTCGTGGCCCGCAGCTCCAGCGGCGAGGAGGCCACCATCCTGGCGTTGATCAAAACCCAGGGTTCCGATACCAAGCTGGTGGGCCAAATGCAGCCCTATTACGAGTCCCTGGGGCTGGGTCACCAAACCCTGGGCGACCGCAGGATTCCGTCGTTGGTGGCACAGATTGCCGACGGCGAGAACGGCGGCGTGATGATGAATGAGTTTCCGCCTGCCTACATCCAGGCCCATCGCCGCATCGCTGGCCAGGCAGGCGACAGCAACGCCGCAATGGCAACCAACGACACGCTGCCAAGCAATGACACGCTGGCGATCAACGGTACGGAATACCTGGAGCTGCTGGAGGCTGCCGGGGTTAAAGCCAGCGACTACCCGCAGATTCAGGCGGTGCAGCAACACAAACTCTGGCAACAGGTGGGCAGCCAGCCCAGCGCTGAATCCGTGCAGACGGCGATCGCCCAGCTCAAGGCCAGCGATGCCAGCTTCTCGATGGCCGGCGCCTCCTGGACCAACAACCTCAGCTGGGTGGAGGGCTACGCCAACGTGCTGGAGCCAATGAACCAGCTCAGTGCCCGGTTTCACCAGGCATTTGCCCCCCTGGTGGCCCAGGATCCCGGGGTAACCAGCAGCCACCACTATCAAGAAGCACTGCTATACCTGCTGCTGCTGGAAACCAGTTGCTTCCGCTACTGGGGGCAAGGCACCTGGACCGATTACGCCAGCGAGATCCACAGGCGTGGCATAGCCGCGATCGGCTAGTTAGCCCCCGGTTTCAGCGATCGCCCGGTGGCGATAATCGGCTCCACTGGCTTCAGGGCAATAGCCAATCAGCCAGGATTAGCTGGGTTCAGCTTAATCTCAGATCCTCCAGCATCAAGGCCAGAGTTTCGCTCAGTTGCAGTCTGTTGAGGGGGGAATCGGCGAGGAGGAATCGGCATTGCGCAGCAGCAAATCGAGCTTGGATTCGAGCTTGGCGAGCCTTGCGTTCTCGATCTTGAGCTGCTCGGTTTCGCGCCTCAGCTGTTCGGTTTCGCTCTTCACCCGCTCGGTTTCGCTCTTGACTTGCTCGGTCTCGCTCTTCACCTGCTCGGATTCGTTCCTCAGCTGTGCGGTTTCGTTCATCAAGTGTTCGGATTCTCTCCTCAGCTGTGCGGTTTCGTTCCTCAGTCGCTCGGATTCTATTCTCGCCTCGATCGCGCTCAGCTGCGCATCGACCGTTGGATGCCAATTTAACTTCGCCAAAAAGCGCCGCCAAGGCGGCAAAGAGGAGAGAAATTCCGATTTGCTGATTAACCTGGATGCTGCCGTGGGCGGGGATGTCGACATGGCTGTAAGTAGGTTGGCAAAAATTTTTCGAGGTTGGGCCGTCGACAATTTTGATGTATCATAGGATTTATTTCCGTATTGAGAGGTCCTTATGAGCGCGAGGCTTCGAGTTTTTCTGACTCCCGAGGAA
>JBILLQ010000015.1:0-56464 GCA_044375975.1 Prochlorococcaceae cyanobacterium | reverse complement strand
CGCGCTGCCATCAACAAGTGGAGCCATTGGCATCACTTGTGGTAGCAATGTTGGGATAACAGGAGCCGTATGACGCGAGAGTGTCAAGTACGGATCTGTGGGAGCCTCGGGGGGAAGTTCCCCGGGGCCACCCGGCGGTTCCGAGCGCAGCTTCTACCGGATGCTCAATGACAACAGCCAGGTCCTCGGCTTGAGGCCAGAGGAGCCAATGAGGTGTGGAGTTGGCACATCACCTACCTGCCGACCAGTGTTCGTGGCGTCTGGCTCTACCTCTATCTAGTGATCGACGTCTGGAGCCGCGCCTGCCTGCGGGAGCGGATCTGCAAGGGCCGACCCCAGCCGCTGATCCTCCATGCCGACAACGGCAATGCCTAGCCGCAGGCTTCTCGAAGAGTTGCGGGCCGCCACCCTCGAAAGCCGGCTGGAGGAGCTGGGGGTGCTGAGATCCTTCTCCAGGCCAAGGGTGAGCAACGATAACCCCTTCTCGGAATCGCTGTTCCACACTGTGAAATACCGGCCGGACTACCCCAGGCGACCCTTCCAGAGCGTGGAAGAAGCCTGTCTGTGGGTATCCGTTTAGTTACGCCCGATCAACGCCATAGCGGCAGGCGATCCCTGCGTAGTTGTCATCACCGTTCTGGCCGCTATTAGCGGCGTTGCTGGTGACTGTGCTGCAGGTGGAAGGAGGAGTGGAGCAACAACAGATCGAGAGATGCTCTGCGCGAGTCAGCCGTCTGGGCCTGCACCAGCAGGAAGCTCGCCTCCCGCAGGCGTCGCTCCGCTGCACAGCCGGAATACATCGCGCCGCCGGCATGGGCGATTACTGCGGCCTGGGCTGAGCGCATCGCCAGCTCCAGGGCCTGGGCCCGCAGATCTCGATGTCGCTGCCGCAGCTCCGGAGAGTTTTCGGCATTGGCGTCGATCAGGCGATAGGCCTGATGGCGCAGCTGTTGGCAATGGCGGCTGAGCGCATCGGCCAGCGCCAGGGCCTGGGTGTCGTGATGGCTGCTGGAGACCTGGTGGAGATCGGCGATGGCACTGCGGATGCAGCCGAACACCACCGGGCTGACGCGGCAGACCGTGGCGGCATCGGCCTCGCTCCAGACGCTGAAATCCTCCACGAACAGCACCTGGCTGTCGGCAAGTTCCGCCCCATCGAGCTGCATCGGGCGGGTGTGGGTGCCGGCCATGGCCAGCAGAGCCAAGGGCTCGCCCAGGCTGATGCCGGCAGGCAGGGGCTCGCCGCAGGTGCCGCCAGGAAGCAACAGGCCCACCACCCGATCGCCGCTGGCATCGACACAGCGGAGGCAGAGCAGCACCAGATCGGCGATGTCCCAGGAAGTCAACCAGTCGAGCCGTCCATCGAGGCGCCAACCACCGGGGATGCGGGTCGCCGCCGGGTTGGCTGCCCCGGGCCTGCGCAGATGCGCGAAGGCCACACCTGCCAGCGCTTGGCCGCTGGCGACATGCTCCAGCCAGCGTTCCCGCAGGGCGCTGGCCGCCGGCGCCTCGGGGGTGGATAGGGCGTTGAGCAACCGCCTCAAAGGCAGCTGATGCTGCAGCCAGCAGAAGGTGAGCGAGCCATCGGCCATGAACAGCCGCTCGGCCAGCTCCCGCTGCAGGGCCGGAGGTTGCAGGGGTCTGCCCAGCAGTCCGGCTGCCGCCATGGCATCGAAGCAGCGGCGCTGCACACCATGGCGATCGGTGTCGGCTGCCGCCGCCGCGATGGCGCTAAGCAATGGTTCGTGGGCCTCAGCCAGGGCCAGCCCATCGGGGCCAACGATATCCAGGGCCATCAAATGCTGGCGGTCAAAGCGATCCTGATCGGTGGGAGCTAGAGCATCACCCACAACCCAGATCAGTGTGGCGGCAGGCCCTGCATCCGCGGTATGAGGATCCGTGTGCAGGACATCCTTGCGCTCTTTGCCGCTGGGCAGAGCAGCGAGCAGATCCTGGCCGATTACCCCGATCTGGAACCGGAGGACTTGAGGTGCGCCTTGGGTTATGCAGCGCGGGAGATTGACCATCCCGTGCTGGTGGGATGACTCTCTGGCTGGATGCCCAGCTGCCACCGCTGCTGGCCGGTTGGATCAACGCGCAGGGGTGGGGCCTCCATGCGGTCGCGGTGCGCGATGTCGGCATGCGCGATGCCAGCGACCCCGTGATCTTCCAGGCCGCAAGGGATGCAGGCGTTGTCGTGATGACCAAGGACCGCGACTTCATCCGCCTGCTGGATGAACAGGGCCCACCACCGCAGGTGCAGCAACGCTGCCCTGCAAGACGTTCTCTCGATTACCCTGCCCAGGGCGATGGATCATCTCCGTGGCGGAGAGCCCTGGGTTGAGATCCGCCCGAGTCAGCAGAGCTAAACAGATCTGCACGATTCTGCGGGGAGCCACTCACCAGCCTGGCGGTCGTGGATGCACGATGACGCTTGCTCCAGCTTCGTCTATACGATGGCTTGTCAATAAGTCCAGCTGATGCCAGCAGCATTGCCTGCCCTCCTTGCCGTCTCATTGGGCCTTGGCAAACTCCTTAGCCACACAAAAAGCAAGACAAAAAGAGGCGCAGCGGTCTCGATTGACAAGTGGCTGTTGCCTATGCTAAGCATTTATAATTGGGCCTTTGGATGGTCTACCCAGGCGCTTGCCTGTATGGGGGATTCCTGCTAGCGGGCAGAAGTGCCTGCTCTTGGTGTTGATATAAATGCGATCAGTCTGGATGCGATATTGGTAGCGGCAATGATCGCTCTTGTATGTAGGTTTTGCGCAAGCAGGCCATCGCCTTTGCTGTAGGAATTTCGGCTGATTCTGCCCGAGTCGCCATGCTCCGTGGGATGCTTCTGCATCGACGTCATGCTTTGCGGAGCTCGCCTGCTTACGCCAGCCTTCATAGGGGATGGGGCGCAGTAGGGAGGTAAGTAGGTATAGCAGCGCTTTGCCGTTCACGGTTGTTTCTTGCCATGGCAAGGCGTCCAAGGAGGCAGCACGGATGATACCGAATCCGGTCGGGAATCACCAACCGCCCGCCGCAGCTGACGCTGCTCCCCATCGAGCGAATACAGCTAAATTACGTTTGCGAATAGATTTTGATTCAGGCCAAGGGTGGCCGAATGCTCCCTTTTGCCTGGTGTGGGCCATGCGATCGGTGCCAGCGGTGCCATCGGCCGAAACGGCTGGCCATGACCAGCCCTTCGGTGTTCCTTTCCTATTCCCACGACTCAGTAGCCCATAAGGCCTGGGTGCGCAAGCTGGCGGAGGATCTGCGCGGCCAGGGTGTAGACGCCACCCTGGATCAATGGAACGATTCATCTCCCCATTGTGGCGGCGGCGCAGGCAGCAACCAGCAACCAGCAGCCAGCAGCTAACCGCCGCCAATCCGCAGCCCCTGGCCCCGCAGCGCCGCCATCTAGGCCCGGACTAATCCAGAGCCAACTTTTCCACGTATTAAGGAGGCATGGGCCTTGCGCACCAGCTGCCCAGCCAGTTGCCCAGTGAGCTACCCAGTGAGCTGCCCAGTCAGCTGCCCAGTCAGCTAGCCAGCCAGCCGCCCAATCAGCTGCCGTTCTTGAGCCGCCATGTCTCACGATTCCACCAGCAGCTCAAGCGAGGCGCGGGCCCGCCAGCTGCTGGCCAGCCTCAGCACGGCCGAGAAGCTGGCGCAGCTTTCCGGCGCCACCGACTTCTGGGCCGGGATGGGGGACATCGCCTTTGCCGACGCCTCCCACCGCCATCCCTGGCCCGCCGGCCTGCTGCCCGGCCAGGGCCTGGCGGGGCTGCAATTTGTGGATGGTCCCCGGGGGGTGGTGCTCACGGGGGGGGCCACCACCTTTCCGGTGCCGATCGCCCGGGGCGCCAGCTGGGACATCCACCTGGAGGAGCGCATCGGCGAAGCCATCGCCCGGGAGGCCCGCTCCCATGGCGCCAACTGGGTGGCGGCCGTCTGCGTGAACCTGCTGCGCCACCCGGGCTGGGGCCGGGCCCAGGAGACCTACGGGGAAGATCCCGTGCTGCTGGGGGAGATGGGCGGCGCCTGCTGCCGCGGCCTGCAGCGCCACAGCATCGCCTGCGTCAAGCATTTCGCCCTCAACTCAATCGACAGCTCCCGCTTCCTGGTGGACATCCAGGTGAGCCGCCGGGTGCTGCATGAGCTCTACCTGCCCCACTTCCGCGACTGCCTGGCCGCCGGGGCCGGCTCGGTGATGACCGCCTACAACCGGGTGAATGGCCTCTGGTGCGCCCAGCACCCGGAACTGCTCACATCCATCCTCAAAAACCGCTGGGGGTTTCAGGGGTTTGTGGTGAGTGATTTCATCTTCGGGTTGCGCGATGGCGTGGCGGCCCTGGAGGCCGGGCTCGACCTGGAGATGCCCTTTCGGATGATTTTTGAAGGCAGCCTCGGCGCCGCCCTGGCCGCTGGATCCCTGGCGATGGAGCGCATCGACGACGCGGTGCTGAGGCTGCTGCGCGCCCAGCTGGCGCTACCCAGCGGCGACTATCCGCCCACATTGCGGGGCTGCGCCGCCCACCGGGCCCTGGCCCGGGAGGCGGCCAGCAAGTCGATCGTGCTGCTCAAAAATGCCGGGGCGCTGCTGCCCCTGCGCGATCTGACCTCGCTGGCGGTGATCGGCCGGCTGGCGGCCACGCCAAACCTGGGGGATCGGGGCTCCTCAGATACACGCCCGGCAATAGAGGAGGTGGTCACCCCCCTGGCCGGCTTGAGGGCCGCCGCTCCCCAGCTGCTGGTGCGCCACGGCGATGGTCTGGATCCGGCCGCAGCCGCCCAGCTGGCCGCCAGCTGCGATGCCGCCGTGGTGGTGGTGGGCCTCGACTGGCAAAGCGAAGGTGAGCACATTCACCCCGGTGACCTGGCGCCGGTGCTGCGGGAGATGCCAGCTCCAGATCCCCTGCAGCGGTGGCTGGGCAGCCAGCGGCTGCGACCCTTCTGGCGGCCGGTGGCCGAGCTGGTGGCCTCCATCACCCGGTTTGCCTCCGCCCGCACGGGGGGCGACTTCGCCGCCGGCGACCGCACAGAGCTGGAGCTGCCGCCCGCAGAAGAGACCCTGATCCTGGCGGTGGCGGCAGCCAACCCCCGCACCGTGGTGGTGCTGATGGGCGGCGGCGCGATCCTCTGCGAAGCCTGGCGGCACCAGGTGAACGCCATCCTGTTGCTCTGGTATCCGGGCCAGCAGGGCGGTGAGGCCCTGGCCGATGTGCTGCTGGGCAAGCTGTCGCCCTCGGGCCGGATGCCATTTGCGGTGCCCACCAACACCAGCCATCTACCCGTCTTTGAGCCGCGGGCTGAGCGGGTGATCTACGACTTGTGGCACGGCTACCGGCTGCTGCGCCGCCAGGGCCATGCCGCCGCCTTCCCCTTCGGCTTCGGCCTCTCTTACAGCAGCTTCAGCCATGGGGATCTGCAGGCCGAATTGCTGGTCGCCGAGCAAACACTGCGGGTGGCGATCACGGTTGCCAACACAGGGCCGATGGCGGCCGCCGAGGTGGTGCAGGTGTATGTGGAGCCCCCTGGGCAGCTGGTGGAGCGGCCGGCGCGGCTGTTGGTGGGCTTCCAGCGGCTGCAGCTGGAGCCGGGCCAGGCCGCACGGCCGAGCCTGGCGATTCCGCTGCGCCGCCTGGCCTACTTCGATGAAAACGCCGATGCCTTCCTGCTGGAGCCAGGCCTGCACCGGCTGATCGTGGCCCGCCACGCGGAAGACGAGGGCCTGGCCGTAGCCATTCAGCTGGAGGCGCTGGTGGTGGGCCCTTGAGGCTGGGAGCGGTGGCGGGCCCCAGGCTGCTGCTCGCCCAGGATCTGGCGCAGGCGCAGGCGGTTGTAGCGCTGCACCCAGAGACAGGGCAGGTTGAACAGGGTGGCGAAAACCAAATTGATCAGCACCCCCCGGGGCGGCAGCCACAGGGCTGTCACCAGCCAGAAGGGCCAGAGGGCCAGATGCACCAACTCAGCCCGGCGGGTTTCCGCCATCAACCGCTCCAGGCAGGGCCGATCCCTGCGGGCCAGGGCGGTCTTGGCCACGCCGCCGGGCAGTACGCCACCTGCATCCGGCAACCAGGGCTTCCAGCGGCGAATCCCCAGGCCATGTTCGTAGGCCTCGGTGCATTCACCCCAGGGGCGCGGGCGGGTGAGCCATGAATCGCGGGCCAGCAGGGAGATGGGCAGATGATTAGCAAGACCACCCACCAGCAGGCACCAGCCCCACCAGCCAATTGCGCTGGAGAGCAGAGGGGTGCTGGACAGCAGCGGGGCGATGTTCATGGGCTGGTCGACACGCTGCGCCCCTTCCACTGCACCGAGCCCCGCTTCAAGTTGACGATGGCCAGCAGGAATACGCCAAGAAAAAACAGCACCGGCACCGGAAAGATCAGGTTGATCCAGCCAAAGCTGCCCAACCGCCAGCTAATCAGCAGCAGCTGCAGCGCAAAGGCTCCGTAGAGCAGCAAATTGGCCGGCAGGCTGCGGTCCCCCAGCATTGGCCAGCCCAGCAGCGCAGCCGGCAGGCACCAGGCGGCCCAGAACAGGCCCGACAGCCAGAGCAGCACTGCCACCATGCGCAGCCAGCGCACCTCGGCGGCGGCGGTGGCGAAGTTTTTGGCGAAGCCCACCACCATGTCCCCCAGGCCACCGGGATACATCCGATAGGCCAGCCGCCCATGGCCGATGTAGGCGCTCACCGGCAGGCCGGCCCGCTCGTAGTGATGGGCGAGGAACCAGTCCTCCACCACCTTGCCGGCCACCGCCGCATGGCCGCCGATGCGGTCGTAGTCGGCGCGGCTGGTGACCATCGCCGGGCCAAAGGCCACGCCACCGCCCGGGCCGAGCGGCACCGCCATCAGCCCCACCAGGTTGAACAACACCGAAAGCCGCTCATAGGCCCTTTCAGTGCGGTGATAGGGCTGCACCGACACCAGACCCCCCAGCCGCTGATGGCAGGCCAGCAGAGAGGCCAGAAAATCCGGCGCCGGTTCCGTATCGGCATCGAGAAACACCAGCAGCTCGGCGCTGGATGCCGCAACGCCCTGGTGGAGAGCCCAGGTTTTGCCGCACCATCCAGCCGGCAGCGGCGGCGGCTGCACCAGCTTCACCTGGAGTCGGGGATAGGCCTGGCTGGCGACTGCGGCGGTGCGGTCGGTGGAGTGGTCGTCGATCACGATCACCTCCTGGGGCCGAAAACTCTGGCGCGCCAAGCCCTGCAAAAGGTGGGGCAGGGTTGCCTCCTCATTGCGGGCCGGAATCAACACCGCCACCGAGGCTTGGCCCTGGGGCTCCCCGGCCGGTAGCGCTGGCATCGGCAGGCAGAGGGCCCAGCCCAAACCCCAACGCACCAGCAGGGAAATGTTGACCAGGCCGAGGTTCACCAGGGGCAGGCTCACCATGGGCATGGCTTCAAGCTGAGATTGAGGTTGAGGTTGAGGTTGAGATTGAGGTTGAGGTGGAGGTTGGGATTGAGATTGAGGTTGAGATTGGAATTAGGAAGATTGGGGTTGAGGTTGCGGTTCAAGGCCGCTTCAACTCCTCGGCCAATAGTTGAAGCGAAAGGTGATCGTTTAGCAGTTGCGGATGGGTCCATACCGGCAACATCTTTTGTGCCCCCACCGGCAGTACGGCACGCCAGCCGGGAACAACTACCAGATCGATGCCGGAATAGAAGCTGCAGCACTCGATTGCCTCCAGGCTGGAGAGGTCGCCATTCAGTTGCCGCAATAGGGCACTGCCCTGCTTCAGATCGGCGATGCCGGCCATCGGCCGGCGCGGCCAGGGCTGGGCCGTGAGGGTGCCATGGTGCGGGCTCGCCACACTGATGAACCGACGGGTGCGCCGGTGGCCCCCCAACATCTGGATCCAGGTGCGGGCGATCACCCCACCCATCGAGAAACCAAACAGATCGATGGGCTGCTCGGCACCGAAGGCCGCTTCGATCCGGGCTGCCAGCAGGGCGGCGGATTCGGCGATGGGCGTCATGCCAAACCGCAGCGGCAGGTCGGGCAGCAGCAGGGGGCGCTGCAACTCGCCCAGATAGGTGAGCAGCCGATCGAACACCCGAGAAGTGTCGAGCATGCCGTGCACCAGCACCAGCGGGGTGGGGGAAGCGGGGATAGGGACCGATGCAATCTGCTTGATTCAAAAGCTCTCCTGGCTGCATTGGCATGGACAGAAAGGAGGGATCCCCGCCCCGACTAAGACAAGGCCCACAGCCAAACGCGAGAGCTAGATGCGACGGCCACTAATCAGCCTCAGGAGGATGGCGATCACCGCGATAACCAAGAGGAGATGAATCAATCCCCCCATCGTGAAAGAAGTGACCAGACCCAGCAGCCATAGAACAATCAGCACTACTGCAATAAGCTCAAGCATGGCGATTCAAGATAAAGGCTTTGACAATGTGGAGGATTCAGAGCAATGTGGAGGATTCAGCAAGGCAGAGAATGCAGCGAGGAGCATCGCCGTTGGGCAGCAGAACAGCCAGTATCTGGCGTTTCTGTTGAGATATTTTGAGCCTTTTGCCGGCGGCTGACTACCTGGCGTTCAGCTGTGATCTTTGGTCTTGCCAGTGGCGGCATCACCGATTTTTTGGCCCACCGATTTTGTGCCCTCTTTAAGGTTTTCGGCAGCATTCATGGCAGAGGCTTGCACCTGCTTCGCCTTGCCTTTGATCTGGTGGCCGGTATCGCCAGTGAGCTCGCCATAGGCGGATTCCAGTTTGCCTTCCACCTCTTTGGCTTTGGCATCAGCTTTGTGATCCATGGTTGCAAGGGCGATGGGGATGAAGCGGTGATCAACGGTCATGGCTATGTCAGGCATGGCCATGGCAGGCAGGGGCATCAGCAGGGAAAAGCCCAAAGCGGCCAGCGCCAAAAAGGAGAAAAGACGACGAACCAAATTCAAGCCCATGGCATTTGACCTGGTAATCATGATGTGACCGCAAATAATGGACACCTCGAAAATTGCCCGCTCGACTCCCGCGAGCCAGAGGCAAGTAATTTGTCGCAACGCTTCTCGTGTCATGAGATCGATGAGATTTAGGATTTTTCGAGATGCCCCAACAATGAATGAATGAATGAACGAATAATTGCCATCCATGGCTAACTACTAGACACGGCCAACTGCTAGACATGGCCAACTGCTGGGCATGGGCAGCGATTCAACCATTAACAATGATTTGACCATTGGCAATGATTCAACCATTGGCAATGATTTGACAGTGAACAATGCCTGGCCATGAATAATGCTTGACTTAATCAGGACTTGACCTGATCGGGACTGGACTGTTTAATCACAATTCGAACCTAAGACTCCCATCGGTTCAGACGGCGACATCGCCCAGAGATGCTGCACTTATGAGTCTCAATCTACCAGGTCCCATGCATGGAAATGGGCCCAGCTAGACTTCCAGGCATCTTAGGCACGATTAAGCTGGGCTCCAACAGTTAGACACTGGGAAAGATTACCAATTTCGCTGGCCAGAGCAGGGGGCAGGTGATTCGTCACAACGCTTCTGGCGGCGCGAGATCGATCAACATTTGTATTTTTCATAGTGCCCAATTATCGACAATGGCTTTCTGGGCGCCTCAACAAATAGCCTTTCACAAACACCCCTCGGCAGGCAGTCTTCAAGGCTTGGATCGGCCAAGCCCGTTGCCGGCCCATCACCAGGTCCCTGGTGCGGCCAAGATGCCTGGCGTAGTTGGGGCCTACTGGCAAGGCATGGGCACTGAGCGCCGCAGCTGGATGCACGAGCCCGCTGGTCGCTCGGTGACCAGCAACCTCGATGCCCTGCTGCTGGAAAACGAAGCCCTGCGCCAGCAGGTGCGGCTGCTGCGGGAAGAACTGGCGCGCTGCCAGTGGCAGGAGCCAAAGCAGTGGCAGGAGCCAAAGCAGTGGCAGGAGCCAAAGCAGTGGCAGGAGCCGGTGGCGCGGCCGGCCCCGGCCGGCGATGCCTTTCGCAACCAGTCCTCCCGCGGCGAACGGGTGCGCTCCTGGCGCTCCGGGCCGGAGGTGACCACCGGCGCCGCGCCGGGCCTCACCCCCCAACTGGCGCGCCAGTGGGCCGAGGCCCTCAGCAGCCATCCCCGCTGGCGTGAGCTGCGGCTGGGCTCGCGCCTGGAGGGGGACCCGGCCGCCGGCGGCCGGCTCGAACTGGGTCTCCAGGACCTGCTCGATCAGCTGCGCGCCAACTCCCACGATCCAGCCCTGGAACTGGAGGAGGCCCTCGATCGCCGCTCACCCGGCCTCGGCACGGAACTGCGCTGGGTGCTGGCCGGCCCCGCCAGCCGGGTGAAGGCGGCGGTGCGGGCCGCCTTCGCCCTGCATGGCCCCCGGGCCGCCGATCGGCTCAGCAGCAATCCGCAGACGGTGGTGGACGAACTGCTCGCCGCCATCGCCGAGCTGGAGGCCGCCGCCCGCCGGCAACACCAGGCGCGCTGGGACCAGGAAAACCACCGCCAACAGCAGGCCCAACGGGAGCAGCAAGCCCGCAGCCAGCAACAGGCCGATCGAGAGCGGGAAGCCCGCCGTCAGCAGGAGGCCTGGCGCCAGCGGGAAGCCCGACGCCAGCAGGAGTCCCAGCGCAACGCCCGCCAGAGCTGGGGTGACAGCCAACGGAACGCCCGCCAGACCGGGCCCGATCGGCAGCGGGCCGAGGCCCTGATCGTCCTGGAGCTCTCCCACGGCGCTTCGCTGGCGGCGGTGAAAGCGGCCCACCGGCGGCTGGTGAAGTGCCACCACCCCGACATGGGCGGCGACGCCGAAGCCTTCCGGCGAATCAACGCCGCCTACCAGCTGCTGATCGCCTGAACCGGGCCGGGGCGGGCCAATGCCCAGCCGGAGCAGGCCAATCCCAGGCGCCTGCCCATAGAAATGCGGACACTTATTTATCCAAGGCAGCTTGCCCATTGGCACCAAATAGCTGAGGATGCCAATGGCCCCAGACCAGGCATATTTGCCTGGTTTTGCGCCTGCTGGCTCACCTACCTGCCGGGATTGCCTCCATAAAGGTGCTTTACCTCGCCGTCGCCAAAATCGCCTAGCCCCAATTGGGGGTGAGCCACTCGAATGATGCTTGACCTGGAGGCCACTGCCGCCGACAGCTCCGCCCTGGAGGCCTGGCTGAGCTGTCGGCCCCACAGGCCGCTGGAGCTCGCTCTGGAGCGCTTTGCCGCCTGGATTTGCCGGTATCCGCAGTTCGCTGGCATAGCTGCGTGAATCCCACCTTTCGCCGGCTCTGGCTGGGACAGCTGATCTCCAACCTCGGAACCCAGTGCAGCCTCTACGGCATCGGCCTCTGGTCTTTCGAGCAGCGCGGGCAGCTGCTCGGGTTTGCAGCCGTGGCCTTCGTGGTTCAGCTCGCCAAGGTGCTGGTGCTGCCGCTGTTGGGTCGGCACCTGGGCAGCTGGCCGCGACGACGGCTGATGCTGATCGCCAACAGCATCGGCGCTTCCTGCACGATCGTGCTGGCTGTTCAGTTGCTGCTCCCGGGGCACCCCCAACCGCTGCAGCTGCTGCCGCTGCTGGCGCTGGCGGCCATGGCCGAGGCGGCGCTGGTGTTGGCATTCGCCAGCTTGATCCCGCTGCTGGAGGCCGATCCGCAGCGCCTGGCCCGTGCCAATGGGCTGTTCGTGAGTAGCGACGGACTGGTGCTGAGCATGGCCCCGTTTCTGGGCAGCGCCCTGGTGGCCCGCTTCGGGCTTGCCGGTGTGCTGTTGCTCGATGGCCTCAGCTTTGGCGTGGCGACGGTTTGCGTGCTGGCGGCGCCCTGGCCAGCTGAGCTGCAGAGGCCTCGGCCTCGCTCCACTACGCCAGGCGATCATGCGCTGACCGTGCCCGGAGGTCTGGGGCTCCGCTGGTTGTGGCGGCAGGCCGCTGCCCGGCAGGTGTTGCTGCTGGGCACGGCGATGGCCTTCGTGTATGGCTCGATTGATGTGCTCTTCCCGGCCTGGTTGATTGCCGGGCCGGGCCGTGATCGCCTGCTGCCCGGACTGCTGCTGGGTGCCTTGGGCTATGGGCTCGGTCTGCTGCTCTGGGGCCGCTGGGGCTGGCGCCGGCCTGCTGCCGTGCTGGCGATCAGCCTGGTGCTGCAGAGCCTCGTCCTGATGGGGGCTGGCCTGCTGGTGTTTGAGGACAGGCTCTTGTTCTGGTTCGGGGGCCTGCTGCTGTTCAGCCTTGCTTTGCCCCTGGCCCTCTCGGCCCTGCAGATGCGCTGGCAGCAGCTGGTGGCGCCCGAACAGTTGCCGCAGGTGCTGGCCCAGCGCTATCGGCTTGAGTGGGGTGCTCGGCTGCTGGCGTTCCTCTGCAGTGCCGTGCTGGCGGATGCGTTGCTCGTGCCTCTACTGGCCTGGGACCATTGGCCTGCCTGGCTTGTCGCCAGCCTGGGGCAGGGCCCGGGGCGGCACCTGGCGGTGAGCCTGGGGGCGATGGGCTGGGTGCTGCTGCTGGCGCTGCTGCTGCAAAGACGGATTCGGATGCGAACCTGAATTGATGCGTGTTCTGATCGTCACCTCCAGCGGCGGTACAGCCCATGACGCCGCTGCCTACGCCCTGCGCGACTGGTTGGCTGAGCTGCGACCAGAGGCCTCGGTGCAGGTGGAGCACGTACTCGAGGCCGTCAGCACGGTCTACCGGGGAGGAGTGGAGCTTTACAACTGGATCCAGCGCCGCCAGCCCCGTTTGCACCAGCTGTACTGGCGCTTCATGGAGTTGGAAGACCTCTGGAAACCCGGTACGGTCTTATTTGGCCGCAGCGGCCTGATCCGGCTGTTGAAGCAAGCCCGGCCGGACTTGCTCATCTCCACTCACCCCCATCTCAACCGGGGGCATTTCGATCTGGCCAAGCGGCTGCTGGGCCCGGGCCTGCGCTGCGTGACCTGCAACACCGAGCTGGCTGGTGGGTTCGGCTTCAGCCGCAACTGGGTGAGTCAGTCCGCTGATCTGCACTGGACTCAGACGCCGGAGGTGTCCGCTGAGCTGACCCGGCGGCGCCGCAGCATGCAGAGCTTTCCGGCGGAACGGGTGCGCTGCCTCGGCCCCCTGCTCTATCCCGCCTTTCATCGCTCGCCGCCGCTGCCGGCCGCCGCTGCAGGCAGGCTGAGACTGGTGCTGGCCAGTGGCTCGAACGGGGCGAACAACCATCTTCCCCTGCTCGAGCAGCTGTTGCCCCTGGCGGATCGCCTGGAGGTGGTGGCCCTCTGCGGTCGCCGCTCCCAGGTGCGGCAAGAGCTGGAGGGCTGGGCTGCTCGCCACCCCCGCTTCCGCCTGCAGGCGCTCGGTTTTCAGGGCCCGGAGCAGATGGCCGAGCTGTATCGCAGCGCCTGGGCCCACGTGGCTCGCCCCGGCGCACGCACGGCCACCGAAGCTCTCTTCATGGCTTGTCCGCTTATCTTTAACTGCTATTCCACGGTGATGCCGCAGGAATTACTAGCATTAAGGTATTTCGAATCCCGCGGGCTTGAGCTCTGCATCAGGAAACCAGCTGATCTGGCTGGAATCGTGCAAGAATGGCTCGACAAGCCTGAACGGTACAAAGCCTTGCGTGAATTATACCACCGGCATCGTCTCAGCTGTGATCCGCATCAGCTGATTGACGCCGTTCTTGGGTGAGTTGAGGGGTGGTTGCATTGACCCCGCAAAGCAGCAATAGGCCTGAGCCGATTGCTATCGTCGGCATCGGCTGTCGTCTACCCGGCGGCATCCAATCCCCGGAAGATTTCTGGGCTCTGCTGCGGGATGGTCGTGAGGCCATCAGCGAGATTCCTGGCGACCGCTGGAGCCTGGAACGGCATTTCAACTCCGATCCGCTACATCCGCTCACCCAGCACGTGCGCCGGGGCGGCTTCATCGATGGCATCGATCAGTTCGATGCTGCTTTCTTCGGCATCTCGCCGCGGGAGGCCTTATGCATGGACCCCCAGCAGCGACTGTTGCTGGAGGTGGCCTGGCGCGCTCTTGAAGATGGTGGCGTGCCGGCGGAGACCCTGAGGGGCAAGCCGGTGGGGGTGTTCATCGGTATCTCCAGCGCCGACTACAGCTCCCTGCTGTGGGCATCGCCGCAGCGTTACGCCACGCCGGACAACGAACCGTTCGTGCTGCCCGGCAACACCGGCTGCATAGCCGCCAACCGCCTCTCCTACTTTTTCGATTTCAAAGGCCCCAGCTTCACGGTGGACACGGCCTGCTCCTCCTCGCTGGTGGCGGTGCACCTGGCCTGCGAGAGCTTGTGGCGCGGTGAAACGGAAGCGGCGCTCGCTGGCGGTGTGCAGGCGCTGATCCACCCCGGCATCCAGATGAGCTTCTGCAAGGCCGGGCTGCTGGCAGCCGATGGTCGTTGCAAGAGCTTCGATGCCAGCGCCGATGGCTACGTGCGCTCCGAGGGGGCCGGCGTGGTGCTGCTCAAGCCCCTGGCGGCCGCCCAGGCTGCCGGGGATCCGATCTATGCCTTGATCCATGGCACGGCCGTCAATTCCGATGGCCGCAGCAACGGCATGGTGGCGCCCAACGCCCGCGCCCAGATGGCCTGTGTACGGGAGGCCTTCGCCCGTGCCGCCATCGATCCGGCCGCCACTCAGTACGTGGAAGCCCACGGCACCGGCACGCGCCAGGGGGATCCGCTCGAGTTGCGAGCCCTGGGCACGGTGCTGGGCGAGGGGCGTGCTGAATCGCTCCCCTGCCGGGTGGGTTCGGTGAAAACCAACCTCGGCCATGCCGAGACCGCCGCCGGCATCACGAGCTTGATCAAAGCGGCGCTGGCGGTGCATCACCGCCAGCTGCCGCCCAGTCTTCACTTCACCAACCCCAACCCGGCGATCGATTTCGAAGCGCTCAAGCTGCAGGTGCAGACAAGGCTTGAGCCCTTCCCCCAGCCGGATCAGCCGGCGGTGGTGGGCGTGAGTTCCTTTGGGTTTGGCGGCACCAATGCCCATGTGGTGCTCGCCGATGCTCCCAAGCAGCCGCCACCGCCCCGCTACGCCGCTCAGCTGCCGCTGCATCCGGTCTGCCTGTCGGCGCGAACCCCTGAGGCCCTGAAGCAGCTGGCCCAGGCGCACCTAATCCAGCTGAA
This sequence comes from Prochlorococcaceae cyanobacterium, assembly GCA_044375975.1. GTDB lineage: Bacteria > Cyanobacteriota > Cyanobacteriia > PCC-6307 > Cyanobiaceae > UBA5018. The sequence continues at coordinate 41,400 of JBILLQ010000015.1, read as the reverse complement.
GGGGGCCGCGACTCTCCAGCTGGCCAACCTTGCCGCCAGCGCCAACAGCCAGCGCAGCCACTTCCGGCATCGCGCCGTCTGCCTGGCGGCCGACCGCCTGCAGCTGCAGGAGCAGCTGCAGGCCTTGGTGGAGGGGCGTGCGGCCAACGCTCTGCTGCAGGGGCAGGCCCGTCAGCGCCCCGGCAAGCTCGCCTGGCTATTCACCGGCCAGGGAAGCCAGAGCCTGGGCATGGCCGGTGGCCTGCTGGAGCACCAGCCGGTGTTTCAGCAGGCGATCGAACGGGTGGCGGCCCTGCTGGATCCCCAGCTGCAGGTGCCGCTGATCCAGCTGCTCCGCCCAGGCAGCGGTGATCAGGAGGCGTTGGTCACGGAACTGAACCAAACCGGCACCACCCAGCCGCTGCTGTTCGCGGTGGGATACGCCCTGGCGCAGCTCTGGCTTAGTTGGGGGGTGGAGCCGGACCTGCTGCTGGGCCACAGCGTCGGTGAGGTGGTGGCAGCCCACCTGGCCGGGGTGTTTGACCTTGAAGATGCCTGCCGGCTGATCACGGCGCGGGGCCGACTGATGCAGCAGCTGCCCGCCGGCGGCGGCATGGTGGCAGTGTTAGCACCACTGGAGCGGCTGCAGAGCTGGCTGGAGCAGCGGCCCGCCCTGGCCGTGGCCGCGCTCAACGGTCCAAGTAACACGGTGATCTCTGGCCCGCGCGCCGATCTCGACGCCGTGGTGTCGCTGGCGGAGCAGGCAGGCTTGGCCTGCCATCCCCTGGCCGTATCGCACGCCTTCCACTCCCCGGCGATGCAGCCGATGCTGGCGGCGTTCGAGCGGGAGCTGCGGCAGCTGAGCTTCCAGCTGCCGCGCCGGGCCCTGGTGAGCAACCTCACCGGTCAGCTGGCGGGCCCCGAGATCGCCACGCCCGACTACTGGTGCGACCACGTGGTCAGCCCGGTGCGCTTTGGCGAAGCTGTGGAGGTGCTGGTGGAACAGCGCGCCACCACCCTGCTGGAGATCGGTGCCCGGCCCACCCTGATCGGCATGGCCCGCCAGGTGCCGGGGGCCGCTCCGCTGCGGCTGCTGCCCTCGCTCACCCCCGGCCGCGCCGACCTGGAGGTGATCTTCAACAGCCTCGCGCAGCTGCATTGCAGCGGCCAGGCGATCGACTGGGCCCGCTTCCACCGGCCGTTCAGCCCGCGCCGAGAGCGCCTGCCCGGTTATCCCTTTCAGCGGCAGCGCTACTGGTGGAGCGCCGCGGAGCAGTCGCCCGGCCCCGCCAGCCTCTGGCTTGATCAAATCGGTGTGAAGCCACACCCAGCCGCCCCGACAAATTCCCAGACAGATGCCCTGGCAAATGCCCCGGCAGTGCAAACCCCGGCGGTAGCTGGGCCGCCAGGGTTGGTGCCTGCCACCCTGCAGCGGCCCACCCTGCAGCGACTGGATCTGCCCGGTGCGGAACGCCGCTACGAGATCGCCCTCTCGGCCGCAGCCCCGGCTGATCTGGCTGACCATGCGATCCGCGGCCAGGTGGTGTTTCCGGCGGCGGGCTTCCTGGAGCAGGCCCTCAGCCTGCTAGCCCGTGAAGGCGAGCCGCTGCGGCTGGAAGCATTTCGGCTGAACCAACCGCTGCGGCTGGAGCGGCACGGCGCTCCTGTGCGCCTGCAGCTGCTCTGGAGCCCGGCCAGCCGCAGCCTCAGCTTCCACAGTTCGCGCGCTGCGGCGGAGTGGCTCGAGCACGGCGATCTGAGCGCGGGGCAACCCACACCGGCGGCCCTGCCCTGGCTGCCGAGTGCTGCTCCGGAGGATGCCGCCGAACTCGACCTTGAGGCCTTTTACGGAGCGCTGGCGGGCTGTGGTCTGGAGTACGGCCCCGCCTATCGCCAGCTGGAGCGGCTGCAGCGCCGGGGCGATCGCGCCTGGGCGTACCTGCGCCGCCAGCACGGCGGCGCGGACCGCGGCCTGCTCGATGCCTGCTTCCAGGCGGTGGCGGCGGCCCTGGATGCCGGCGCTGAGACCGGCACGCTGCTGCTGCCGGTGGGGCTGGCTTCGCTTGAGTTCTGCACCTGGCCGCTGCCGGATTGCTTCGCCTGTGAGCTGCAGGTGCGGCCCAGTGAGGAGGCGGCCTTCGTGTTGGCCGACCTGGTGCTGCATCGCGACGGTGAGCTGCTGGGCTGGATCGAGGGCTTCCGGCTGCGGCGTCTGCCGCGCCAGGCCCTCGAATGGATGTTCCCGCGACCGGAAGCCGATCAGGGCTCGGCGGGGCCCATCGATCTCTTGGTTCAGAGTCGCTGGCTGCCGCTGGCGGCGGCGGAGCCCGCTGCGGAGCGGCCGCTGCCCAGCCGCCCGCTGCTGCTCGCTGCCCCGTCGGCGGGCCTGCAGCTGCAGCGCTGGTTGACCGATCACGGCATCCCGCTGGAGCGGGCCCCGTTCCCCGCCGCTGAACAGCTGCCCAGCCCTGCCAGCCTGGCCAGGGCCGATGCGCTGCTGCTCTGGCCCGATCTCGCCGATCCGGCCGCCACGGCCGCAGGCCTCTGCAGCACCCTCCTGAGCCTGGCCCAGTCCCTGGCGGAGACCATGGCGGCGGAGACCATGGCGGCGGAGCAGCCGCTGCGGCAGCTCTGGCTGGTGCTGGACCCGCAGGCAGAGGATGCCCGCCAGGCGCAGCTGGCTGGTGCGTTGCGGGGCTGGTGGCGCACGGCCGCCCTGGAGCAACCCCAGCTGAACTGGACGCTGCTGGACCTGCCTGGTCCAGGCGAATCCGCGCCTCGCCCTGCCGATTGGCCGCGCCTCTGGGCCGCCGCTGGGCGTGAGGCGAGCCTGGCCTGGCGCGCCGGTGAGCTGTGCGGCCTGCGCATCGCGCCGCTGCGGCAGGAGCGTTACCGCTGGGCCAGCGCCGCACCCGGCAGCCTGGAGGCGCTCGAGGCCAGGCCGCTGCCGCTGCAAGCGCCGGCCGCGGGAGAACTGGAAATCGCGGTGGAGGCCACCGGCCTCAACTTCCGCGATGTGCTCAATGCGCTCGGGCTGCTCGGGGCCTACAGCGCCGAGCTCGGGCTGCGGGACGGCAGCCAGCTGCCCTTCGGGGGCGAGTGCGTCGGTCGGGTGGTGGCGGTGGGACCCGGGGTGTCGCCGGATCGGATCGGCGAAAGGGTGCTGGCGGCGCTGGCGGTGGGCAGTCTTGCCAGCCATGTGCTTTGCCGTGCCCAGCTCTGTCTGCCCCTGCCGCCGGAGCTCAGCGCCGAGCTGGGGGCCTCCCTGAGCACCGCCTTCCTGACGGCCATCCACGGGCTGGTGAACCTGGCGCAGCTGCAGCCGGGCGAGACGGTGTTGATCCATGCGGCCGCCGGTGGCGTCGGCCAGGCGGCGCTGCAGGTGGCCCGGCGCCAGGGCGCCCGCATCTTTGCCACCGCCAGCCAGGCCAAGCAGGCGGCGCTGCTGGAGCAGGGGGTGGAGGCGGTGTTCGATTCCCGCAGCACCGCCTTCGCTGAGCAGCTGCTTGCGGCCACCGGCGGCCGGGGTGTCGATGTGGTGCTCAACAGCCTCAAGGGCGAGTGGGTGGATGCCGGCTTCCGGGCCCTGGCGCTGGGGGGCCGTTTCGTGGAGCTGGGCAAACTCGAGATCTGGAGCCGCGAACAGGCCAGAGAACGGCGGCCCGATGCCCGCTATCTGCCATTTGATCTGCTGGAGGTGGCGGCCGCCGAACCCCAGCGCATCCGCGATCTGCTGATGGGCCTGCTGGCGGATCTACAGCAGGGGCACTACAGCCCGATCCCGCTGCAGGTGTTCCCGGAGGCGCAGACCGCCGAGGCGTTTCGGCTGATGGCCCAGGCCCGACACGTGGGCAAGTTGGTGATCAGCCGCGGGGCGCAACCGGCGCCGCTGCGCCTGCGCCCCGATGCCACCTACCTGCTCACCGGCGGGCTGGGGGCGCTCGGGCGGCAGCTGGCGGTGTGGCTGGCGGCCCAGGGGGCGCGCTCGCTGCTGCTGGTGTCTAGATCGGCGCAGCAGATTCCTGCCGATCTGCTGGCGCAGCTGCCGGCCGATCTGCACTGCCGGCTGCTGCCTCTGGAGCTCGGGGCCGCAGTCGCCGATGCAGCTGCCGATACAGCGGCTGATGCAGCAGCAGAGGCCGATGCAGATGTAGAAGCAGCAGATGCAGCTGTGGAGCATGCCCTGGCCGAGGCGATCGCGGCGCTTCCCCCGGATCGCCCCCTGCGGGGTCTGTTCCATGGGGCCGGTGTGCTCGACGACGGCCTGATCAGCGGCCAGACGCCCAAGCGGCTGCGGGCCGTGCTGGCGCCCAAACTAGTGGGCTGGCAGCAGCTGGAACGGGCGGTGGCTCTGGCGGCGCCGCCGCTGCAATTCGCCGTGGCTTTCTCCTCGATGGCGGCGTTGCTGGGGTCGCCGGGGCAGAGCAATTACGGCGCCGCCAATGGGGCTCTCGATGGCGCCTGTGCCCAGGCTGCGGGTTTCGGCGGCACGCAGGCCATCACCCTGGCCTTGCAGTGGGGCCCCTGGGCCGGCGCCGGCATGGCCGCCGGCCAGGGCCAGCGGCTGGAGGCTCTGGGGGTTGGCCTTCTGCCAGCGGATCAGGCCCTGGCGGCCCTCGGCTTGGCCCTGCAGCGCGGCCGTGGTGGGGTGCTGGCGGTGCTGGCGAACAACTGGCCCCAGCTGGCGCGGCAGGCGCCGCCGCGGCTGGCCGCGGCCATGGCGGAGTTGCAGGGTGATCTGGCCGGCGGCGAGCAGGCTGGCGTTGATCAGGCGGGCGCTGGTCCACTGGAGCGCAGCCGCTTGCTGGCCCTGCCGGCCGAGGAGCGCTACTCGGCCCTGCTGCTGCTGCTGCTGCAGCGGCTGGCGATGGTGATGGGGCTGGCGGATCCCTCCAGCCTCGACCCCGCCGACTCCCTGTTCCAGATCGGCCTGGATTCACTGATGGCGGTGGAACTGGCGGCCGGCGTTCAGCAGGACCTTGGGGTGAAACTGGAGCTGGAGTCGCTGGCGGGTGACCCGAGCCTGGAGTCGTTGGCGGCGATCCTGCTGCGCGGGCTCGAGACCGCCGATGGCTCCAACCAGGAGGCGGTGCTCGATCTGGCGAAAGAGACCCGGCTGCCCGATGGTTGGACGCTGCCGCCCCAGCCCCCGGCTGCCGCCCCGGGGGAGGCGATCCTGCTCACCGGCGGTTCCGGCTTCCTGGGCGCTTATCTACTGGCGGGTCAGCTGGAGCGCTGGCCGGCGCTGCGGCTGAAGGTGCTGGTGCGGGCCGCCGATGCCGATCAGGGTGCAGCCCGGCTGCGCCGCAACCTGGAGCTGTATGACCTCTGGCAGGAGGGCTGGAGCAGCCGCATCGAGCCGATCGCCGGTGATCTGGCGCTGCCGCGGTTCGGGCTATCGGAGGGGGTGTTCGCCAACCTGGCTGCCGGCATCAGCGGCATCCTGCACAACGGGGCCCAGCTCAGCCAGCTGGCCCCCTACAGCCAGCTGGCGGCGGCCAATGTGGGCGGCACCCGCACGGTGCTGGAGCTGGCGGCGCTGCGGCGGCCGCTGCCCGTGGAGCTGATCTCCAGCGTGGCGGTGTACGAGGCGCAGGCCTATCGCGACCGCGAACTACTTGAAACAGACGACCTGGCCGAATGGCGCGGCATTCAGATCGGCTACTCGCAGACCAAGTGGGTTAGCGAGCGGTTGGTATTGGCCGCCGGCCGGGCCGGCTTGCCGGTGCGGACCTACCGCCCGCCGCTGATCGCCGGCCATTCCCGCAGCGGCCTCTGGCATCAGGACGATCTGCTGCACCGGCTGCTGCGGGGTTGTCTGGAGTTGGGGCTGGCGCCGGACATTGCCTGGGAGCTCGATCTGGTGCCGGTGGACTATGTGGCCGATGCGGTGACCGCGATGGCCTGGCAGCCGCCGGCGGCCGGCCGCTGCCTGCACCTGCACCACCCCGAGCCGCTGCTGCTCACCGATGTGCTCGGCGGCCTGATCGATCGGGGAGCTCCGCTGGAGCTGGTGCCGATGGCCCGCTGGCTGGAGGCCCTGGAGAACCAGCCGGGCAATCCGCTGCATCCGATCCGCGCCTTCTTCAGCCGCCGCTTGGGTGAGGATCAGCTCACCTACCCCGAGCTGAATCGGGCCGGGGTGAGAGCCCGGCCAGCCAGTGCCCTCACGGTGGCGGCCCTGGCGGAGCGGGGCGTGGTCTGCCCGCGCTTCGAGCAGCTGATCGATCCCTACGCCCGCACCTTCCTCGGCAGCCTCACCCTTGGTTGAGCTGCTGAGCCTGCTGCTGGTTGGGTTGTTGCTGCTGCAGGCCCTGCTCAGCGGCTGGTTCGCCCTGCTGGTGCGCCGCCGGCTGAGCGAGCCGGCGGCCGCAGCCGCCTGGCCCGCAGCGGAAGTGGTGCTCTGCCTGCGCGGGGTGGACCCGGCCCTGCCGGCCACGCTGGCGGCCCTGGCGGCCCAGCGCTACGGCGGAGCCTGGTGTCTGCTGCTGCTGGTGGATGGCGAGCGGGATCCCGCCTGGCAGGCAGCCTCCCAGGCCATAGCCCAGCTGGAGGCGGCCGGGGCCGCCAGCTGGCGCGCCGCTCGGCTCAGCGCCCTGGTGGAGCCACCGCGCAGCGGCTCGCGCAAGAGTGCGGCGCTGCGGCAGGCCTTCGCCGCCCTGCAGCCGGCCACCGAACTGGTGGCTCTGGTGGATGCCGATGCCGTGGTGCGGCCGGAATGGCTGGCGGCCCTGGCCCGCGGCTGTCTGCGCCCCGGCGTGGGCGCCGCCGGCGGCAACCGCTGGTACCTGCCGGCTCGGCGCAGCGGAGCGGGCATGGTGCGGGCGATCTGGAACGGCGGGGCGCTGGTGCTGATGACCCTGTTCGGGATCCCCTGGGGCGGCAGCCTGGCGGTGCGCCGCCAGCTGATCGAGCCCAGCGGCTGGCGCGATGTGCTGGAGCGCAGCCTCTGCGAGGACACCGCCCTGACCACGCCGCTGCGGCGCAGCGGCCGGCGCTTCCGCTTCGAGCCGGAGCTGATTGCGCTAGACCGCGACGACAGCATAGCCCTGCGGCCGCTGACTCGCTGGATCGCCCGCCAGCTGCTCACGGCCCGGCTGCACCATCCCGCCTGGCCGCTGGTGGCCCTGCACGGCCTGGGCACCAGCCTGCTGCTGCTGAGCGCGGTGCTGGCGGTGCTGGGCCTGGTGCTGAGCGGTGATCCCGCCGGCGCCCTGCGGCTGACGCTGGTGCTGCTGGGCTACGAGCTCGGCTGCGGTTTGCTGCTGCTGGGGATTCAGCGGGTGGTGGCGGCGGCGATTCCGCTGGATCAACGGCTGCAGCTAGGGCTGTGGCTGCGCTGGCTGCCCCTGGCCCAGCTGGTGTACGGGATCGCCACGCTGCGGGCGCAGCTGGCCCGGCGGGTGGAGTGGAGCGGGGTGGTGTACCGGGTGGTGCGCCAGGGCGGACAGCGGGGCGTGGAGGCTGTGGGGATTGAATCGGTGGAGGGTTGAATCGGTGGCGAGCTAAAGCGGTGGCGAGCTAAAGCGGTGGCGGGTGAAGTGGTGGCGGGTGAAGCGGTGGCGGGTGAAGAGCTGGCTGCGACCCGGCGCCGTTCTCAGGAGCGCAGCATCAGCCGTTTCAGCACCCGCATCGATTCGAGCAGGTTCTCCTCGCTCAGCTCGTAGTAGGTGGCCCGCAGGAAGCTGGGAACGTCCGGATCGATGGCGATCTGATGCTCCAGCCGGATGCCGCCGGGAACGGGGGTGATCGTCCAGCTGCCGCTGAGGCTGCGGATGCGCTCGCCGCTGATCAGGCTGTAGGTGAGCTTCTGCGGTGCCGTCTCCTCCAGCCTGAGCAGCGCCTTGATCGGCAGCCCGAAGGTGTAGGCGGCCTGATAGGTCTGGGCCAGCTCCAGCTGGCGCCCGCTGCGACTGATCACCCGGGCCTGTTTGACATCTGGCATCTCGCCTGCCAACACCTCGTAGCCGGTGAGCACCCGCCAGGCCTGCTGCGGGCTCACCGGCACCACGATCGTGGCGCGGTAGCGGCCGCGGCTGCCTGAGAGCTGCTGGGCCGCAGCGGGCAGCAGCGGCGCTGAAGCCAACAGGGCCCCCAGAGTCAGCCCCAGAATGGCTCGGGTGCTCGGCAAGGAGCGATGGCATGACAGCTGAGCCCAGTCTCGCCCCCCAGCGGCGGGTGTATTTCCTGAGCGGCTTCGATCCCCGTGGGGGGGCTCACTATCACCGCCTGTTCTCCGAGCAGCTCGATCGCTACGGCCAAGCCAGGGGCCGCCTGCTGCAGCTGGGTGGGCGTCGCGGCCGCGGAGATGGGCTGTTGAGCCGCTGGCCGATCCGGGAGGGGGAGGCGCCGGGGCTGGAGCTGGCGTTTTTGCACTGGGATGACATCGCCCGACGCAATTGGCCGCGGCAGCCCCTGCAGCTGATCTGGGAGGGCTTGGGGATCTATCGGTGGTATCTGTTCGGTGGGGGGTTCCGCCGCATCGTCCGCTGGTCGCCCAGCGTGGCCCTCTGTGGGCTTTATCCGTGGCTGTTTCTTTGCCTGGCCGTGCTGGCCGCTGGGGCTGTGGCTGGCATGGTGGAACTGCTGGGCTCGGCCGTGGCGATGAATGCCGCCCTGGTGCACGGTCTGGCCCTTGCTGGGGCGGTGTTGCTGCTCTGGCAGGCCTGGCAGCTGGCGGATGCTCTCGGGGTGGTTTGGCTGTTCCGCTCGATCCGCTTCACCCATCAGCTCGGCAACGCCCGTGATCGGGAACTGCGCCAGCGGGTGGGGCAGCTGGCCAGGCGTCTGCTGGAGCTGGAGCGGGAAGCCCCCGCAGCGGAGCTGCTGCTGGTGGGCCATAGCTCCGGCTCGTTCGTGATGGCGATGCTGGCGGCGGAGCTGCGCCGCCAGCCTCAGTGGCGGCAGCTGGCGGGGCGGCTGCGGTTGCTGAGCCTGGGCCAGAACCTGGCCAACCTCGCCGTGCACCATGGGGCCGGGCGGTTTCGTCAGGATCTGATCGAGCTGGCGGCAGAGCCTCGTCCGGCCTGGCTGGATGTCACCTCCCGTGACGACTACCTCTGTTTTGCCGGCGTGGATCCCTACCGCTGCTGCGGGTTGCAGCTGCCGGACGGGGTTCCTTATCCGGAGCTGCGCCTGATCGATCTGGCCCGGCCCCGAGGTATTGCCGGCTGGTGGCAGCTGATGGGCTGCCAGTTCGATCTGCATTTCGATTACCTGCGCAACCTCAACGGGCCTGGCGCGCAGTTCAACTGGTGGGCGCTGCTGCTAGAGCCCGCCCATGGCTGAGCCGTCCATGGCGCCGTCTGCCGCTCCACAGCCACCGCAACCACAACAGCCGCCGGTGTATCCACACCCCGAGCCCTACACGGCCAATGTGCTGCTGCGCCTGCGGCGGGGGTTGCACTCCTGGTTCGGGCTGTTGAACGAATGGGATTTCCGCGTGCCGCTCGGCCGGATCGATGTGCTGGGCCGGCCGCTGTTCCTGGTGAGTGATCCGCCGCTGGTGCGTCAGCTGCTGGTGGATCAGGTGGATCGCTTTCCCAAACATCCATTCACCTTGTGGCTGCTGGAGCCGCTGATCGGCCGCGGCATCTTCTCGGTGAACGGCGCGGAATGGGCGCGTCAGCGGCGGCTGATCGATCAAGCCTTCCAGGCTGCCCAGTTGCGCCAGGTGCTCCCCCAGATGCAGGGCGCTATTCAGGCGCTGGTGCAGCGCCTGGAGCTTGCCGGTGGGGGCGCGGTGGACATTGAGGCGGAGATGACGCTCGTTACCGCCGACGTGATCGTGCGCACGATCCTGAGCCGGCCCCTGGAGGCGGCCGAGGCGGCCGATATTTTGCGCTCGTTTCAGCGTTATCAGCACCGTGCCGGCCGGGCGCTGGTGCTGCGCCTGCTGCAGTGGCCGGGAGCGCTCCTGAAGCGCTATCTGGCTCGCCATGCGGGCACGATCCGCGGCTGGATAGCGGCGGTGATCGAGGAACGGCTGGCGGCACCAGCCGGCTCGGAGCCACCAGCCGGCTCGGAGCCACCGCGCGATCTGCTGCAGGCGCTGCTGGAGGCCCAGGATCCCGAAACCGGCAGCAGCTTCAGTGCACAGGAGCTGGTGGATCAGGTGTGCACCCTGTTTCTGGCGGGTCATGAAACCTCCGCCAGCGCGCTGGGCATGGCCTGTTATTTGCTGGCTCAGTTCCCCGAGGCCCAGCAGCGGTTGCGCTTGGAGGTCGAGGCCGCCCTGGCTGGGCAGGAGCGGCCGCTGGAGTTCGATGATCTGCGCCGCTTGCCTTACGGCACGGCGTTGTTCAACGAAACGCTGCGGCTCTACCCACCGCTTAGCTTCTTCATCCGCGAGGCCGCAGCCGATGGTGCCCTTGGCCAGAGCCGTTGTCCGCTGGGTGCCCTGCTGGCGGTTTCACCCTGGGTGATCCAGCGCCATGAGCAGCACTGGAGCGACCCCAACGCCTTCCGGCCGGAGCGCTTCCTGGCCGAGTGCGCCACGGTGGAGGAGCGTGCCTGGGCCCGGGATGCCTGGTTGCCCTTCGGGCTGGGGCCGCGCAAGTGCCCCGGAGCGGCCTTTGCCCTGCAGGAGGCCTTGCTGGTGCTGGCGGAACTGGTGCGACGCCAGCGGTTGCTGCCGGAGCCGGGGCACAGGCCCGATCTGGTGGGCCGGCTGACGCTGCGCTCGCGCAACGGCATCCAGTTGCGGTTGGAGCGGTTGTCTAGAAGCTGACCACCAGCCTTCCGCCGATGCGTGCCTGGCCGGCGTCGAGCAGCTGGCCCATGTCGAGCAGGCCGGCGGCGTTGCTCACATAGATATCAAATTGGACGCTCTTGCTGGCCAGCCAGCGCAGGGCGAGGCTGGCGTTGCTCTGGCTGAAGTCGCTGCCGACGAGGTTGGCCTCCGGAATCAACTGGAAGCTGGGGCCCAGTTGGATGTTGGCGCCGAGGCCGATGGCCCAGGGTGTGCTCACACCACTCCAGGCGAGCTTTGGGTTGAGCTGCAGGGCGAGGCTGGGGCTGGCCTCCCAGGTGGAGATGGATTCAGCAAACACATAACCCTGGCCACTGCCGGGTGGGTACTCGCGGCCGAGGCTGATGCGGCCTCCCACCCAGATCGGGAAGCCGCGCAGGGGGCTGAGGATGACGGCCTTGCCGCCGAAGCGCCACTGGGGGGCGCGGTCGTTGGCGTAGGTGTCGCCGAGGGCTGTGGTTTGGGGAGCGTTGTTGAACGCCCCGCCCTTGAACAGATCGAGCTGGAGGATGTTGGAGATCGAATAGCCGGCGTAACCGAAGACATTGCCGCTGCTATCGGCATTGGCCCAGAGTTGGGTGGTGCCGTCGGGCGGCACCAGGGCGGTGTTGACCGTGAGACCGCCGCTGGCGAGGGAGCGTCGCCGTGGGCTGAGGGGCGGTTGGGGGGTATCGGGGGCGGCTGGTGTGTAGGCGAAGCGGGCGTAGTAGCCGAGGCGATTGCTGGAGGGCAGGGCGAGCAGGGCGGTGGCCGGCGTGGCGCCCCAGCCGTTGGTGAGAACGCCCTCCAGGGCGATGCGGGGGTTGAGGGCCCAGTTGAGGCCGGCCGTGACGATCGGCACGCGGCCATAAACCAAATCAGCGTTGAAGCTGTTGCTGCCGGGCCCGAGCGGCAGCAGGGCGGAGCTGAACAGGCTGAGCTGGCGGCTGGGTTGCCAGCTGATGCCGCCACTCACGAAGGCGTTGTTGCCGTAGAAGCTGCCGGCGCCGCCCTGGCCGGCGCCCTGGCTGGCGGGCAGGAAGCTGACCCCTGGACTGAAGCTGAGCTGCCACTGGGGGGCCACCTGCCAGGAGAGGGGTAGGGCGAGGGAGCCCACGAGGTTGCGTGTGTAGACGCGGCTGCCGGAGCTGTTGAAGATGTTGGGGCTGACGATGTCGTTGCCTTTGCAGCCGAAGCTGTCGCAGCCACCGCTGCCCACGTTCCAGGCCTCGAGGGAACCGGCGAGGCCGAGCTTCCAGGCTTTGGTGTTGAGCAGCTGCCACTGAAAGGCGGCGCCGTAGCTCTCCCAGAAGTTGGCGGGCTGGCTGGAGCGTCCGCTGATCGGTGCGTAGAGGGGGTCGTCGGCGTTGGAATAGAAGCCGGAGAGCTGCAGCTGATCGGTTAGGCCTGCATCGATGCGCAGGGCGTAGTTCTGGTTGCCGGTGCCGCTGGCGGAGCCGCCGCTGAACGGTGAGAGGGTGAAACCACTGATCTGGCCCTGCTGCTCGCCGAGCTGATTGGCGGTGGCAACGGCGGGGCCGAGGCGCAGCAGCGGCGGGTAGTCGGCGGGCAGAGGTTCGAGACTATTGATCAGGTCGGCTGCTGCTGCGGCGCTGCGGGGGGGCTGATGGGCGGCCTGGGTTTCCATGGCTGTCTGATCCACCACCAGCACCTCGGCGGGGGGCACAGCTTCCCAGATCAGTTGGCGGGGGTGCTGCGGCTCGGCGTTTTCTGGCGTCGGCCCCCAAACCTGCGGGGGGGCGGCCTCAGGCTGAGGAGCCGGTTGCCATGAGGGCAGCCCTGGTGCCGGGGTGCTGATTGGGCCAGGGCCCTGCCACTGCAGTGGATCCGCCTGAACCATGGATGGCAGCAGAACAAGCAGGGCAGAAATCCCTGCGCAACGGAGCAGCGTTGAGTGGATAGGCACAGCGACTCAGTGCTTGAACAGCCCGCATACAGGGAGCTGCCATCGGATGAGTTGGATCACGCGTCGAGCCAGCGCATCAAACGCTGCCGCCACCGCCTGATCCGTCCGACCTTGGCGGGCTTGGCGGCCGGATCACCTCCCTGGTAGTAGGAGTATGTGGTGCGTGGGTCGTAGGCGCCGTAGCCGTAGCTTCCATAGCCGTATCCATACTGCCCATAGGCATAGCTTGATTTGCTTGTCTTTTCCTGCTTGACGGCGTTGGTCACCAGGCCGAGCAGGGCAGCTCCGGAGCTGCGGATGCGGTTGATCGACTCCCTTGGCATACCGCGGTCGACCCGGCCCAGACTCACGAGCAGCATCAGACCGTCGAGATGTTCGGCCACGAGGGCCGCGTCGGCGAGCCCGAGCACCGGTGGTGTGTCGTAGAGGATCAGATCAAAGGCGCCGCTGTTGGCCAGTTCGCTGACAAGACTGTGCATGCGCAAGGAGCTGAGCAAGCGGGCGGGATCAGGGGGTTGGCGACCGGCCGTGAGCACGCTCCAGCCCTCGTAGCCGGCAACGGCTTGGATGGCGTCCTGCCAGTGAAGATCGCTTTCGGTGAGCAGGTTGCTGAGGCCGGTGAGATTGTTCAAACCGAGGCGATGGTGAATCTGCGGCTTGCGCAGGTCGGCATCCACCAGCAGCACCCGCTGCCCCATCTCGCAGAGGGTCTTGGCGAGCAGCACGTTCACCAGGCTCTTGCCTTCGGCGGGCATGGAGCTGGTGAGGGCCACCGAACGCAGCGGCTGTCCGGAATTGAGGAACCGCAGCGAGGTGAACAGATTGCGGAAGGCTTCCTGGTAGAAAAATCTGTGATAGCCGCTGATGCCGGTTTCGCCGCTATCGCCAACTGAGCGGTCGAGCTCCTCCAGCAGGAAGCGCTTGTCTTCTCGCACCCCCTCGAAGAATGTGACGTGGGGGATATGCCCGAGCAGCGGCTGTTGCAGGTCGTCGGCTACCTCGCTGGGGGAGTGGAACACGTGATCGAGGCGGTCGCGCAGTAGGCCGGCAGCGGTGCCCGCCACCAGGCCAAGCATCACGCCCAGGGCCAGGTTGCGGGGCACCGAGGGCTTGACGGGAATGGGCTCGATGCGCGGCTGGGAGATCACCGTCCAAGGCTCGCTGCGCTGGGCGATCTCGAGCTGGAAGTTTTCACGAGCCTTGATCAGACCGGCCAGGTTTTCCTGGGCGATCTGCAGCTTCTGCTGCAGGCCCTCGTACACCTTGATCAGGGCCGGTTGGCGCAGGAACTGAGCGTCGAGACGCGCCTGCTGAACGTTGGCAGTGGCGATGCGGCTGCCATTAAGACTGAGGGCGGCATCCACGGCCTGCTGCTGGTCGCGCTGCAGCAATGGCAAGAGGGCGCGGCGTCTGGCTTCCAGGCCGCGCAGCATCGGTGCATCGGCGGCATAGCGACTGCGCGTTTCAGCGATCTGTTGATCAAGCTTGGCGAGCTCTTCTAGCTGCCCTTGGCCAATGCCGGCAATGCTGAAGCCATTCTGGCCCAAACCGCCACCCCCTGCTGTTCCGGCGGCGGTTCCGATCGCCTCCTGGAAGCCTCGGGCTGAAACGGTGCCACCCAGAATCGCGCCTCGGGCTGCCAGCAGCCGGCTGCGCTCGGCTTCCAGACCGCGTCTTTCCAGCTCCATGGCGCTGATCTGCTGTTTCAACGCCAGGCCCTCCTCCTTGGGCTCGAGAAGGTTGTTACTGCGGCGGAACTGGGCCAGCTGCGCCTGGATTTCGGCGGTTTTCGCCTGAAGGGTTGGGCCCTGGCGATCCAGGAAGCGCAGCCCCTCAGCCAGGCGCTGCTGGCGCTGGCTGAGCGAGTAGGCCAGGTATGCATCAGCGAGGGCAGTCAGCTTGAGCTGGCCGCGGCTGCGGTCACGCTCGGTGATCGTGATCTTGAGCACGCCTTCGGCGGTCTTCTGCTTGCTGCCGCCGGACACGATCGTGATCGTCTTGGTCAGGCGGCCGGTGGATTCACCGAAGCGCCTGGCGATTGGTTCGAGCAGCATGGGGCTCTGCAGCACTTCGATCAGGGTGGGCAGATCGCTTTTGGTGGTGTTGAGGGCCAGCTGCTCGAACGGGGTGCCAGCCACAGCATCCTGGGCATTGGCCCCAGCACCACGATTGCCATCACTGACCGGATCGGAGATCAGCAGGTCGAAGCCGCCCTGGTACTCCGGTCGCAACAGCCTTTGGTAGGCGGTAAACGCGGCGGTGAGCAAGAACACGGAGACGGCGGTGGCCAGCACCAGCCGCTTGCGGCGCCTCAGGGCTCGCCAAAGCTCGCGCAGATCGATCTCGTCTTCCTGGCCGGTGGCCGGGTTCGCCTGCTGCACGGTGGGCAGTTGATCCTGCTGGGAGGGGGCTGGATCAAGCACGGGGGAACTGCCGGAGCGGGGGATCAGGTTGGACATCTCCGCCCGTCCAGCGATAAAAGTTCCTGTGACTAGCTTATCGTTACCCCCTGAGAAACCATTGCTGGCCAGGCCACTCCGTGAAGTCTCCTCGCTGCCATCGGTTGCTGCCCCTGGTCGCGTTGTTGCTGCTCTGCGACTCACCGGTGTTGGCGGGCTCCCCAGGTCCGTCAGTTCCAGGCCGCCCGTCCGCGATGCCAGCCGCAATTGCGGAGGACAGCTATCTAATAGGCCCCGGCGATCAACTCGATTTGAAGCTGTTCGACGCGCCGGAATTGTCGGGCCCGTTGGAGGTGCTAAATGATGGCACTGCCTCCCTGCCACTGCTTGGCAGCGTGCGCCTCACCGGGCTGAGCCTCAGCCAGGCGAGCTACTGGCTCACCAGCCTCTACAAGCGTCAGCTACTGCGGCCGGAGCTGTTACTTAAGGTGCTGCGCCAGCGGCCGATCCGGGTGGCGCTGGTGGGCGAAGTTGAGCGGCCTGGCCTCTATTCGCTCACCACCAGCGAAACGGCGCAGACGGAAGGGGGACCCACCACCACGATCAGCGGCTTGCCCACGGTGGTGGATGCGATCCAGAAGGCCGGCGGCATCACGCTCAACGCCAATCTGCGGGCGGTGGTGCTGCAGCGTCGCCTGCCCGGGGATGCTCCCAGCTTCAAGCGGGCCAATCTGGATCTGCTGGCGCTGCTGCAGCAGGGGGATCAGCTGCAAAACCCTTTCCTGTTCGATGGCGACACGATCCGGATCGGCCGGGCCGAGCAACCGGTGGCTGAGTCGATCGAGCTGGCGGCGGCCAATCTCTCGCCACAGCGGATCAAGGTGAATGTGGTGGGCGAGGTGGAGCGGCCGGGAACGGTGGATGTTCAGGCCAACACGCCACTGGTGCAGGCAGTGATGGCAGCCGGCGGCCCGAAGAGCTGGCGGGCGAATACCGGCCGCGTGGAGCTGGTGCGGATCAACCGCAACGGCAGTGCGCTGCGTGAGCGCTTCACGCTCAACCTCAGCCAGGGTGCTAGCAACAAGGCGAACCCTCCACTGCGGGATGGCGATACGGTGGTGGTGAACCGCAGCGGCGCTGCTGTGGCCAGTGATGCGATCACGGCGGTGGGTGCACCCCTTACCAGCTTGGCCAACATCTTTGCCCTGATCAAGCTGATCGGCAACTGATGGCCCCAGAGGAGAACCGCGCGAGCCGCTTTCGCGTTAGCTGGGTGCTGGTGGATGAACTGGCGGTGGGCCCGGCTCCCCGAGCTGAACGCCATCTGGATCGGCTGGAGCAGGAGGGTGTCAAGGCGGTGTTCAGCCTCTGTGGGCTGCAGGAGGCGCCGCCGCCGCCGGGCCTTGAGCAGCGGTTTGTCTGTGACCGGCTCGTGCTGCCGGACCACCGCAGCGGCCGTGCTCCGCAGCTGGCTGAGCTTGAGCAGGCTCTGGCCACACTGGCGGAGCTGCGCCGGTGCGGCCCCGTGTTCGTGCACTGCCTGGCGGCGATGGAGCGTTCACCACTGCTATGCTTGGCCTGGCTGGTGCGCAGCCAGGGCCTCTCCCCTCAGCGGGCACTTGATTACCTGCAGCAGCAGCATCCCGGCACCAATCCACTGCCGGAACAATGGCGGGTGTTACAGCAGCTGGCTGCTCAGGCGTGAGTTATCTGTTAGCTTCACTTGGTTCGGCTTAGCTTTAAGAAGTCACTGGGCAAGGAGACTTTCATCGCCGCAGGCGGACTCAAAATGCCGCTACTTTTGCCACAATTGGATTTGCCATAATTGAATTTTCCACAATTGGATTTGCCACAATTAGAGCAGGCCTGAGACGGTTGAATTCACTCCCGCCCATACCCCAGGCCTGCATCCCATGGCGTTGGTCTTAACTCCCAACCAGGTGTTCCGCGACTACTAAATTCCTTTATCTGAGCCGCCAATCAAGACCGCTATCAGGCTCAGCATAGCAGCATTGAGGAATGGCGTTGGAGTGGTGGAGAGGCCGTAATTCGTCCGCAAGATCTTACGCCGCAACGACGCAGTAGAGGCCCCGGGGTGGTCGCCCGGCGTACTGGATCGCAGCAGGGCAGCGCCGACGCTCAGATCGCCCAATCCATGCCATTATTGCTCCGGCTGTTGAGGTGGTTGAGCGCTAGCTCCTGCCCGTGGCTCCGGCTACGCCACTCGTGTGACTGAGCCGCTTCCCCCGGAACCCAAGCTCTGAATCACCCTCTGGCATTTATACCCATAACTGCCCTGATCACTGGCATCACCGGCCAAGACGCGCATTGATCAGGCCAGCACCAGTGAGTTCTACGGCCTGGTGCAGGAGATTCCCCAAAAAGAAACCAATCCCTTCCACCCGCGCAGCCCCAAGGAGTGGCCAAGCTCTACGCCTACTGGATCACGGTGAACTACCGCGATGCCTACCGCGATGCCTACCGCGATGCCTACGGCATGTAGCCTGCAACGGCATCCTGTTCAACCACGAATCACCGCGGCGTGGTGAAACATTTGTGGCGCGCAAGATCACCCAGGGCCTGGCGCGCATCAACGCCGGAAGCGGCGCTCACATAGACCGCATTGGCGGGATCGCTGATGGCGGCGTGGGCGGCAGGCGAGAGGCGATCCGGCTCAGCCAGCCACCACAGGAGGGCATGGGTGTCCAGCAACAGCTTCGTCATCACGGGCAAGGTCAGAGCAGGGGCTGCTCCAAGGCAGCAAGCTCCTCCTCCGGCAGAGGCTCAAGAGGCATCAAGCGCACCCAGGGTTTCCCTCCTTTGGCCACAAGGCTCAGGTGAGGTTGGTGCCCTGTGCTCCGGCTGCCGGCTTGAAGCGGCCTGGAGCACTGGCCGCTTCAAGCCCGCTTTCGTGCCAGCCCATGTGGATGCCGCTTTCAGTGAGGCCGTGGATCAGCAGGTTGCACGGCTGTTTGCAACTGAGATGTTCAACAGCTGATGCGCCTGCTGCTCGACACCCAGGTGATGCTCTGGTGGCTGCTCGACGATCCCCGGCTGGGCGTCGAAACCCGTGATCTGATGGCCGCAACCCCTTGCGTGGTGTCGGTCGCCAGCATCTGGGAGGTGGCCATCAAACACCGCCTGGGCAAGCTGCCTGTGGCGCCAGCTTCCTTTCGCGATCAGAGCCTCGCCGCTGGTGCGGTGCTCCTGCCAGTGCTGGATGGTCATGTGATTCAAACCGCCCAGCTCCCTGTGGTGCACCACGATCATCCTTTTAGCCAACGAGCGCCCGCAGCCAGTGAATACCGACCGCTGGTACTACCGGGTTTTCCAAAGTGCTCCCGACCTGATTCGCGCGCTTCTTCCCGGTTCAGCCGCCAACGCCAACGCGCTGGGACTCGACCCAGGTGCCCCCGGCGATCAGCTCTATCGCTTTGAGGCCCTCGAGATCAAAGAACTGAGCCACCGCCTCGATGGTGTTTTGTGGCCGCGCCAAACCACTGGCTGCGCCGAAACCGGCAGCCTTGAATTTCCGGTGGTGCTGCTGGAGGTGCAGATGCATCCGGATCCAGGCTTCCACCACCGCCTGGCGGCGCAGAGCTGTCGGTTTCTTCAGAAGCACCCGCAGCTGGAGCATCTGGAAGTAGTGGTGATCACGCCACACCAGCGGATCTGCCTCGGCCCCACCAAGCTGCCCAGACTTCTGCAGGTGCTCCTGCAGGAGGTGCACTGGATCAGCCTGGAGGATCTGAGCCAGCAGCCAGATCTCGACCCCATGCTGAACCTGCTCACACTGCCAGTGCGCCCTGAGAGCGAGCTAGCGACCAGCAGTCAGCAGATCCTGGCCAGGCGACCTGATCTGAAAACGGTTGTGCTACCTATGCTGGTACAACGGTTCCCCCAGCTCACCGAGGCAGAAATCATGGTGATTGCCGGCATCCCCCGGGAAGAGATCCGCCACACTCGGGCGGTGCAGGACTGGCTTGCCGAGGGCCGCCAAGAAGGCCACCAGGAAGGCCTGCAGGAAGGCCTGCAGGAGGGCGAAGCCCGCGAAGCCGCCAAGATGACCCTCCGCCAACTAAACCGCCGCTGCGGCCCCTTGAGCGAAACCACTACCGCCCAGATCCGGGCCCTGCCGCTGGAGCAGTTGGAAGCCCTGGCCGATGCCCTGCTCGACTTCCAGGGGCCGGCCGACTTGGTCGTCTGGCTGGCGGCCAACAGCTGAAGGGGGCTTGATCATTTGTTCAGGTTTCTGTATAGCCTGTACGGAATCGTTCACGCCACGACTTCAGCACTGTTCGAATTGCTGGACGCATGAGCGTCACGGCCGATCTGCCAGATCTAAATCTGTGGCTGGCACTGGCCCGACCCCCAATCCGAGGGCGGACTGGAATCATGGTCAGAAGTGTGCGTCCTGGTTGTGATACAGCCGGTATCGCTCGGTCAGCCCAGCCATCCGGAAGACTGGCCCATGGCGTCTGGCGTCCCTGGAGAGGAGGCTGTCAAGAGCTGGCGTGACCGTTCGGCCGGCCGCGAGGTGTGGCTGGCGTGAACGCTCTGCTCGACACCAACATGTTGTCTGATGGCATAATGAGATCAGTTGTTGCGAAGTAAAATGCCGTCACTCAGCTTGCGAGGGTTGTCGGATCAAACCTATGAGGGCCTGCGGCAGCTCGCCAGCAATAACCACCGCAGCATGCAGGAGCAGGTGCGGCTCCTAATTGAACGGGAGGTGCGCTACGCCCAAGTGGGTGGTGTGGAGCGGGCCAGGCGATGGCGTTCGCTGCTGGCTGGGCGCCATTTCCCAGATCTAGCTGCCGACATTCAGGCCGACCGCAGCCGCTGAAGCGATGACCGCATCAGCAAAAACCGCATCAGCACAGACCCAACCCGATGCTTTTGTACTGGATACCTCTGCCCTGCTGAGGCTTTATCTGGCTGATGGTCCATTTCCTCCCTCATTGGAGCTCGCCATGCAACGGGGGTGCAGTGGCGATGCCTTGCTGTTGATTCCCGATCTCTGCCTGCTTGAGTGCGCTTCTGTGCTCTTGAAACAGGTGCAGCGCCAGCTGCTCAGCTTGGATGAATGCCGTGCTCTGCTTACGGATCTGCTGCAGCTGCCGCTTCGGCCCACTATCGCCAGCGAACTGGCTGTAGCAGCGCTTGAGCAGGCTATGACCCTCTCGTTAAGTGTGTATGACGCTAGTTTCCTGGCTCTGGCGCTCAAACATGACGCACTTTTAATCACAGCAGACAAACAATTAGCCAAGGCAGCTGCTTCTCTTGGCTGTCTCGCGGACGCTGAGCGGTGAACCATCCGCTGAGCCTGTAAGAGGCCATCGGGCAATGGCGCTCGGCCTGGCCTGCACGCGGCTGTAGCAGGGAAGCGAAGACGACCGGTTGCCGCTCAGGCCTCATTTCTGGCTAAGCTAGCTAAAAAGCGGGTTGCTGATCGTGCAGGTCAACATGCTCGATGCCAAGAGCCAGCTCTCGCGCTTGGTGAAAGCAGCCCTGGCTGGGGAGGAGGTGATCATTGCCAGCCATGGCAAGCCTCAGGTGAAGTTGGTGCCCTGCACTGCGGCTACCGGCTTGACGCGGCCTGGAGCTCTGGCTGCTGCCTCGCCCGCTCTCGTGCCAGCCCATGTGGATGCCGCTTTCAGTGAGGCTGTGGATCAGCAGGTTGCACGGCTGTTTAGCAGCTGAGATGTTTGGCAGCTGATGCGCCTGCTGCTCGACACCCAGGTCATGCTCTGGTGGCTGCTCGACGATCCCCGGTTGAGCGCCGAAACCCGTGATCTGATGGCCGCAAGCCCTTGCGTGGTGTCGGTCGCCAGCATCTGGGAGGTGGCTATCAAGCACCGCCTGGGCAAGCTGCCTGTGGCGCCGGCTGCCTTTCGTGATCAGAGCCTCGCTGCTGGTGCGCTGCTTTTACCTGTGCTGGATGGTCATGTGATTCAAACTGCACAGCTCCCTCTGGTGCACCACGATCCTTTCGACCGCCTGTTGATTGCCCAGGCCCAGGTGGAGGGTCTGATGGCGTTGTCATCGGACGCCCATTGGCCTGGTTACGACGTGCCACTGCGACGCCCTCGACACTCCAGTACTGTTTTAGGTACTAAGCTTCAGGCTCCAGCGATCGCTGTGCCATGGATCAGCAGAACGCGCTCACCTCAGCTGAGCTCAAGCGCCGTGGGATAGCAGCGATTGAGCAGGCGCTGCAGCATGGACCAGTCCATTTGTTGAAGCGCAACCGATCGGCTGCTGTGGTGCTGAGTGAGCAGCACTACCGCCAGCTGCAGTTGCAGGCATCACGAGCTCCTGTGGCTGAAGCATCGGCGTTGCAGTGGCTGCTGGCCCTGCCGCCATCCACGAGCCCGCGCAGTAAGGCTGAGATCGATGCTGAGCTGGCAACTGAGCGCAACTGGTGATTGCCTTCCTGGATGCCAGCGCACTGATCTATTTGGTGGATGGTGAGGCCCGATGGGCCGAAGCCACCCAGGCAACCCTCCATCAGCTTGCTGTCGAGGCACCTGAGCTCCCACTGGCTGTAAGCCGCCTCAGCCTGCTGGAGTGTCGTGTGGCTCCACTGCGGCAGGGTGATCAAGCCTGCCTGGATCGTTTTGAGGCGTTGTTTTCCCAGCCGGATCTGCTGGTTGTAGAGCTCAGCTCATCTGTGGTGGAGCTGGCGACGCAATTGCGCGCCAACCATGGGCTGCGTACACCCGATGCCCTGCAGGCAGCTTGCTGCCTGCAACTGGGGCCTGATGCCGTGATGATCACGGGTGATGCCGGATTTCAGCGGGTCCAGGCTTTGCAGGTGCGCTTGATTGCCTGCGCCTGATGCCCTGCTCGACTTTCAGGGTCTGGCCGACCTGGCCACCTGGCTGGCCGCCAACGGCTGAAGCGGGGCCTTGATTCGGCTGTTCGGGATTCTGTACAGCCTGTACGGAATCATTCACGTCACGGCTTCAGTCCTGTTCAAACTGCTGGACGCATAAGCGCCACAGCCGATCTGCCAGATCTAGATCTGTGACTGGCACTGGCCTGCCCCTCAATCCGCACCGAGGGCGGTGAGAGTGCTGGCGTGACCGTTCTGCTCGACGCCAACGTGTTGTCTGAACCGATGCGGGAACGGCCGGGTGCCTGGCGCTGCTAGCGGATCAAACGGGCATGTCATTTGACGCTAAGATCACATCAAATGACGTTGCTTGGACTGATTAGCTCATGGCTTCTGTGATCCCTGCCACAACGCACAAGGCATCTCAGGAGGCTGATCTGAGCCAATCGTTCTGGCAGCGCGCCGCCGAGCTCGGCGCCCTGGATGAACAGCAGCGCTTGGATGCGATTGAGCAGGGCTGGAGCAGCAGCTGGCTGGCGGCCCTGCGCCAGCACCTGCACCTCAAGACGGCGGATCTTGAGCCATTGCTGGCCCTCTCGGAGGCCACGATGGCCCGCCGCAGCCGCGAGCAGGCGGCGCTGGATCTTGTTTCCTCCGAGCGGCTGGACCGGCTGATGGAGGTATTGAGCCTTGCTTATGGCGTGTTTGAACAGCCAGCCAGCACGGAGGCCTGGTTGAAGGCCCCCCACCCGCTGCTGCATCAAGCCAGCCCACTGCAGCACTGCCGCACCGCAATTGGCGCGGGACAGGTGCGGCGTCTGCTCCAAGCGCTGGAGCACGGCGCACCGGTGTGAGCGAGGGTGTGATTCGGGCCTGGCGGCTTAGCAAGGCTCGCTACGCCGGCGATCTCACCGGCCAGGGAGCGGCGCGCGATGGCCAGCGCTGGAACCAATCCGGGCAGCGGGCTGTGTATCTAGGGCTGACACCCGAGATCACCGTTCTGGAGGTGCTGGTGCATCTCAATGGTGTGTTGATCGCGCCTTTGGTGCTCAGTGCCTACGAGGTGCCTGCTGGGCCTGGCCTGATCAGTGAAGCCGAACCTGAAACCCTGCCAGCGGGCTGGAACGCGATCCCCCATGGCCAGGCCAGCGCCGTGTTTGGTGGCGACTGGCTGCGGGATGGAGGGCAGCTGGGCCTGCTGCTGCCCTCGGTGGTGGTGCCTCAGGCCCGCAACCTGCTGCTCAATCCCCTGCACCCGGCCATGCCGAAGGTGGCGCTGGTTCACCAAGAGCCCTTCCAGCTGGATGAACGGCTGGGCTGAGCCGCCTGGCGACTGCGGCCCCAGGATCACGCTCCCACCCAACTGGTTCTCTTCGCCATGACCACTGGTTCCCCCACGCTGATCACCCCTGCTGATCGCATCTTCGGTGTGGGCTTGAGCCCGATCAGAAGATCTCGCCTCTGAGCCGCCAGCCGCCCCAGCCCGAACGAACCGCTCAGCCGCCTGCCGCCAACGAGGCCCCGAACCCACCAAGCCCCTCACGGGTTGCATCCAGCGAACACCGACCGCTGGTACTACCGGGTCTTCCAGAGCGCCGCCGATCTGATCCGCTCGCTCATGCCCGGCTCAGCCGCCGCCAACGCGCTGGGCCTCAACCCAGGCGCTGCAGGTGTTCCTGGAGCAACAGGTGATGTGGCTCAACCTGGAGGAGCTGAGCCAGCAGTCAGCAGATCCTGGCCAGGCGGCCTGATCTAGACACGGTTGTGCTGCCTGTGCTGGTGCAACGTTTTCCCCAGCTCACCGAGGCAGAAATCATGGTGATAGCCGGCATCCCCCTTGAGCGAGGCCACCACCGCCCAGATCCAGGCGCTGCCGCTTGAGCAGCTGGAATCATTGACTGACGCCCTTCTCGACTTCCAGGGGCCAGCTAACCTATCCGCCTGGCTGGCGTCGCCATTCTCTCTACAATCCACTTGGTAGTTTCTGGCAGCTCAACCGCCATGACGGCCTTCACCTACGAGTGCGATCTCGACCATCCGGTGTCGGCTGCTTGGTCGCGGGTGTATCGAAACCTCAACCACCTGACGGCCAAGAAAGCCTGCAGCCGCCCGGAGCTCCAGGGTTGTTCCCAAGCACTTGGCCCAATTTCTTGTGGCCTTCCCACGCCTGCAGGAGCTTCGGCACCAAGCGGATTAAGACCCAGCGGCTCGCTTCAAGCAGGGAGAAGCCTTGAGCGCTGCTGATGATGCTGAACGCGGCCTGGCAGGGCTCCAAGCTGCCCCACGCGATGAACAGCTTGACTTCATCACCCTTGCCCTCGGGATGACGCGCACTTGATGCGTTGGCTGCAGCTTCCGCAGGAGTGGCCCTGCTCGACTTCCAGGGCCCTGCCGACCTGGCCGCCGCTGGAGAGAAGGGCTGATGGCGCTACCAGAGAAGCCTGCAGGGGAACGCCTGAAGCGCTGGATCCACGGTCACCAGAGTGAGCCTGGCCAGCTCAGCCTGGGCGGCCAGCAAACGATCAAAGGGATCGCGGTGGGGCATGGGGTAGCTGCCAGCATGCAGCCCCTGTTGCAGGGTGATCGGCAACAGCTGAAACCCTTGGGCTGCAAGCAACCCAGGCAGATCATCGAGCAATTCCCTGGCCGCTGGCAGCTTGCCCAGGCGCACCTTGGTGGCGATCTCCCAACCGGAGGCGGCGCTCACATCGACCGAATTGGCGGAATCGCTGATGGCGGCGTGGGCGGCAGGCGAGAGACGATCCGGCTCAGCCAGCCACCACAGGAGGGCATGGGTGTCGAGCAACAGCTGCGTCATCACGGGCAAGGTCAGAGGAGAGGCTGCTCCAAGGCAGCAAGCTCCTCCTCCGGGAGAGGTTCCAGCAGCAGCTCCGGTGCTGGCAGCGTGATGCTGCCAGCCAGGACTCCGGCCTGGCGGCGCGGGCGAGGCTGCTCGAGAGGCACCAAGCGCGCCCAGGGCTTGCCTCCTTTGGCCACAAGGATCGTTTCGCCGGCGTGGGCGGCATCGATTAAGCGTGAAAAGTGGGTTTTGGCCTCATGCACATTCACAACACGTTCAGCCATGGAGCGCGGATCCATCGCCAATCAACTTAGTCCACTTGTGGACCAAGCGGGAGGCATCAGCTGATGGATTGCCTGATCACCCCTGCCGACCGCATCTTCGTGGCCGGCCACCGCGGCATGGCGGGCAGCGCTATCTGCCGAGCGCTGCAGCGGGCGGGCTTCCCCAACTTGCTCACGGTCAGCCGCGCCGAGCTGGATCTGGAAGACGGCCCGGCTGTGCAGCGCTGGTTTGCCGAGCACCAGCCCACGGTGGTGGTGCTAGCGGCGGCCAAGGTGGGCGGCATCCAGGCCAATAACAGCTACCCCGCTGATTTCCTGCTCGACAATCTCAAAATCCAGACCAACGTGATCGAAACGGCCTGGCGCAGCGGTGTGCGGCGCCTGCTGTTTCTGGGCAGCAGCTGCATCTACCCGAAGTTTGCCGAGCAACTGATCCAAGAGGAGGCTCTGCTAACTGGGCCCTTGGAGCCCACCAATGAGTGGTATGCGATCGCCAAGATCACCGGTATCAAGCTGCGTGAGGCGCTGCGCCGGCAACACGGTTTTGATGCCATCAGCCTGTAGGCGAAGCCTTCTGCGCAGCAGTTGCCCACCAATCTCTATGGCCCGGGCGACAACTACCACCCCACCAACAGCCACGTGCTCCCGGCGCTGATCCGTCGTTTCCACGAAGCGGCCGAGCGTGGCGACGCCAGCGTGACCTGTTGGGGCAGCGGCACACCGCTGCGGGAATTCCTGCATGTGGATGATCTGGGCGAGGTCTGCGTGTTTGCGCTGGAGCACTGGCAGCCGGGGCCGGAGGAGCAACAGTTCCTCAATGTGGGTACGGGTGTGGATCTGACGATCCGCGAGCTCGCCGAAGCTGTGGCGGCCGCAACGGGCTTCCAAGGCGAGATCCACTGGGATACCAGCAAACCCGATGGCACCCCAAAGAAACAGCTGGATGTAAGAAAGCTTGCAGCCCTGGGTTGGCGGGCTCAGATCTCTCTGGCGGAGGGATTGCGCAGCACCGTGGCGCTCTTCCGCGAGGAGCTCAGCCAGCAGAAGGTGCGGCTGTAGCTGAGCCGACTAGATCTGGCGTTGTAGCCACAAAGCCAAACCCACATCGACCTTCTCTTTCCACCCCCTTCTTTTTTGACAAGGTTCGCGACATCGGTGGCCTGTATTTGAGAGTTCCTGTGTCGCCGGGTGCTCAGCCAGCGGCCCAAGGCCTTGGTGCTACTTGAGCGCAATGAATTTGCCCTCTATGCCATCCACCAGGAGCTGCATGGCAAGGCCTGGGCAGAGGGCATCAAGCTGGTGCCGGTGCTCGCCGATGTGGCGGATCGGCCGCGGATGGAGATGCTGCTGCGCCGCAAGGGCTTTGCGGTGGTGGGCTCGATGGAGAATCCACCCTCCAATCCCCGGGCAGACTAGAATTATGGTCAGAAGTGTGCGTCGTGGCCGTGACACAGCCGGTATCCCTGTCTGAGGCCAAGGCTCAGCTGGCGGGCCTTGTGCACGCAGCCGAGGGTGGTGAGGTGGTGCACATCTCCCGCCATGGCAAACCTGTGGCGGTGTTGCTCTCTGAGCAGGCCTATGCAGCTCTCCAGGGCCAGCAGCAGCGCTCAAAGCTGTGGGAGGCCATCGCGCAATGGCGCTCGGCCGGACAGACCAGCCATCCGGAGGACTGGCCCGTGGCGTCTGGCGTCCCTGGAGATGAGGCTGTCAAGAGTTGGCGTGACCGTTCGGTCGGCCGCGAGGTGTGGCTGGCGTGAACGTTCTGCTCGACACCAACGTGTTGTCCGAACCGATGCGGGAGCGGCCGGATGCCGTGGTGATGGCAGAGCTTGAGCACGGTGGTCACAGCCTGCAGACAGCCAGCCTGGTGATTCATGAGCTGAGCTATGGCATCCAGCGCTTGGCCGACGGCCGCAGAAAACAGCGCTTCCGCAGTTATCTGCAGAACCTGCTCTCAAGTGGCTTGCCTGTGCTGGCTTACGACAGTGCTGCGGCGCTATGGCATGGCGAACAGCGCGCTCGCCTTGAGGCCCGTGGATTACGACCTGCCTTTGCTGATGGACAGATCGCCGCGATTGCTGCAACCCAGGGCCTGGTGCTGGTGACACGCAACATCAGCGATTTTGCGGCGTTTGATGGGCTGCAGCTGCTCAACTGGTTCTCTTCGCCATGACGAACGCCACCCCATTGATCACCCCTGCAGACCGCATCTTCGTTGCCGGCCACCGCGGCCTGGCGGGCGCTGCAGCGCTCGGGTTACAGCAACCTGCTTACGGCCAGGCCAGCCGCGCCGAGCTGGATCTGGCAGACGGCCCGGCTGTGCAGCGCTGGTTTGCCGAGCACAAGCCCACGGTGGTGGTACTGGCGGCGGCCAAGGTGGGCGGCATCCAGGCCAACAGCAGCTACCCCGCTGATTTCCTGCTCGACAACCTCAAGATTCAGACCAACGTGATCGAAACGGCCTGGCGCTCCGGGGTGCGGCGCCTGCTGTTTCTGGGCAGCAGCTGCATCTACCCCAAGCTCGCCGAGCAGCCGATTCGCGAGGAAGCGCTGCTCGCCGGGACCTTGGAGCCCACCAATGAGTGGTACGCCATGGCCAAGATCACCGGCATCAAGCTGTGTGAGGCGCTGCGCCGGCAGCACGGCTTTGATGCCATCAGCCTGTAGGCGAAGCCTTCTGCGCAGCAGTTGCCCACCAATCTCTACGGTCCGGGCGACAACTACCACCCCACCAACAGCCACGTGCTGCCGGCCCTGATCCGCCGCTTCCATGAAGCGGCCGAGCGCGGCGACGCCAGCGTGACTTGCTGGGGCAATGGCACCCCCATGAGGGAGTTTCTGCATGTGGATGATCTGGGCCAGGCCTGCGTGTTTGCGCTGGAGCACTGGCAGCCGGGGCCGGACGAGCAGCAGTTCCTAAATGTGGGAACCGGCGTGGATCTGACGATCCGCGAGCTGGCCGAAGGTGTGGCCGCTGCAACGGGTTTCACCGGCGAGATCCTCTGGGATGCCAGCAAACCCAATGGCACCAAGAAGAAACAGCTGGATGTGAGCCGGCTGGCCGAGCTGGGCTGGCGGGCGCGGATCCCTCTGGCGGAGGGATTACGGAGCACCGTGGCGATCTTCCGCGAGGATCTAAACCAGCAACTGGTGCGGGTTTAATCAGACCCATGCCCATGAGCGCATTCCCCTCATGTTCTAAGAGCTAATTCTTGTTGTGAAAGCAGTCATTCTTGCCGGTGGTCTCGGCACTCGCATCAGCGAAGAAACCAGCATCAAACCCAAGCCGATGGTGGAGATCGGTGGCAGGCCGATCCTCTGGCACATCCTCAAGATCTTCAGCGCCCACGGCATCAACGAATTCGTGATCTGCTGCGGCTACAAGGGGTATGTGATCAAGGAGTATTTCGCCAACTACTTCCTGCACATGAGCGATGTGACCTTTCACATGCGCATGAACTCGATGGAGGTGCATCACAAAAAGGCCGAGCCCTGGGAGGTCACCCTGGTGGATACGGGCGAAACCAGCATGACCGGCGGGCGCCTCAAGCGCGTGCGCGATTACGTGCGCGATGAAGCCTTCTGCTTCACCTATGGCGATGGCGTGGCGAATGTAGACATCACCGCCTTGATTGCCCATCACAAAGCCCACGGCCGCCTGGGCACGGTCACGGCGGTGCAACCGCCGGGCCGCTATGGGGCACTGCAGTTCGGAGAGAATTCGGCCGTATCGGGCTTCCAGGAAAAACCCCAGGGCGATGGCGGCTGGATCAACGGCGGCTTCTTTGTGCTGGAGCCAGAGGTGATCGATCGCATCGAAGGCGATGCCACCATCTGGGAGCAGGATCCGCTGCTCAGCTTGGCGACTGATGGCCAGCTCACGGCTTATCACCACACCGGCTTCTGGCAGCCGATGGACACGCTGCGCGATCGCGTGCACCTGGAAGAGCTCTGGAGCCAGGCCAAGGCGCCCTGGAAGGTGTGGTGATGCTGGATCCCGTGTTCTGGGCTGGCCGGCGGGTGCTGCTCACAGGCCACACCGGCTTCAAGGGCAGCTGGTTGCTGCTGTGGTTGCAGGAGCTGGGGGCTGAGGTGTGGACCTACGCCCTGGAGCCTGAGCCGGAACCCAACCTGTTTCGCCAGCTGGTGCAGGCCAGACCAGCCGGTGAGGGCTGGCATCATCAGATCGGTGATCTGGCCGATCTCGATGCCCTGAAGGCCTTGGTGCATCGCGCTCAACCGGAGGTGGTTCTGCATCTGGCCGCCCAGCCCCTGGTGCGGCGCAGCTACGAGGATCCGCTCGGCACCTGGGCCACCAATGTGATGGGCTCCTTGCATGTTCTTGAGGCCCTAAGGCCGCTGGCCCATCCTTGCGCCGTGGTGATGGTGACCACCGACAAGGTCTATGAGAACCGTGAGTGGGCCTATGGCTACCGCGAGCCCGACCGCCTGGGTGGCCACGATCCCTACAGCGCCAGCAAGGCGGGCGCGGAGATCGCCATCGCCAGCTGGCGCGCCAGCTTCTGCGGCCAGGGCGCCCACCAAACGCCCCACCTGCGCATCGCCACCGCCAGGGCCGGCAACGTGATCGGCGGTGGCGACTGGGCGGCGGATCGGATCGTGCCCGATGCCATCCGCTCCCTGGCCCGGGGTGAGCCGATCCCCGTGCGCAATCCAGCCGCCACCCGCCCCTGGCAGCACGTGATCGAACCGCTGGCGGGCTACATGCGGCTGGCGGAGGCCCTGGCCCAGGCGGCCAGTCCACCTTGTGAGGCTTTCAATTTCGGCCCCAGCCTGGCCAGCAACCGCCCCGTGGGTGAACTGGTGGGCACGATCCTGGAGCACTGGCCCGGGGAGTGGCTGGATCAAAGCGACCCAACCGCCCCCCACGAAGCAAATCTGCTGCATCTGCAGATCGATAAGGCCCATCACCAGCTGGGCTGGCAGCCCCGTTGGGATTACGCCACCACCCTGGCCCGCACCGTGGGCTGGTATCGCGCCCATCACCAGGGCACTCCGGCATTGGAGTGCTGCCTGGCTGATCTGAACGCTTACACCTCACACATCTCTTTTACCCCATGAGTGATCCACAGGCCCTGAAGCAGGAAATCCTGCGCCTCACTCGCGAGTATTCCCGCCAGGTGCATGGCAACTTCCGGCCGGCAGCGGATCCCGAGCGCAAGCCCTGGCAGCCGGGCACCACCATTCCCTATGCGGGCCGGGTGTTCACGGAAGACGAGGTGGAGGCGGCCGTGGGCAGCACCCTCGATTTCTGGCTCACCCTGGGCACAGAAGGCGAGGCCTTCCAGAAGGAACTGGCGGCCTTCATGGGGGTTCGCCATTCGCTGCTGGTGAATTCCGGCTCCAGCGCCAACCTGGTGGCGATCTCAGCGCTCACCTCGGCCAAGCTGCCGGAGGCCCGCAGGATCAAGCCCGGTGATGAGGTCATAACGGTGGCGGCGGGCTTCCCCACCACCGTGGCGCCGATCGTGCAAGTGGGCGCTGTGCCGGTGTTCATCGATGCCGATCCGATCACCGGCAATGCCCGTTGCGTCCAGCTGGAAAATGCCTACTGCGCGGGCAAAACCAAGGCCGTGATGATGGCCCACGCCCTAGGTAATCCCTTTGATCTGGCGGCCACCCTGGCCTTCTGCCGCAAATACGACCTGTGGCTGGTAGAGGACAACTGTGACGCTCTTGGTTGCAGCTACTCCATGCCGCGGGAGCTGGCCGAGAGCCTGGGCTTCAGCGAGAACAGCCCTGGCCTGGATGAGGGTCCGGATCGGGTGATTCGCTGGACCGGCACCTGGGGAGACATCAGCACCCAAAGCTTCTACCCGCCCCATCACCTCACCATGGGCGAAGGCGGCGCGGTGAACATCGTGCGCGATCAGAAGCTCAAGGTGATCGCCGAGAGCTTCCGCGACTGGGGCCGCGACTGCTGGTGCCCCAGCGGCATCGATAACACTTGCAACAAGCGCTTCGATTGGCAGCTTGGCGAGCTGCCCAAGGGCTATGATCACAAGTACACGTACAGCCACCTGGGCTTCAACCTCAAGCCCCTGGATCCCCAGGCGGCGATTGGCCGGGTGCAGCTGCGGCGGCTCCCAGAGTTCATTGAAGCCCGTAAGCAGAACTGGGAGACGTTGCGCCGGGGCTTGGCAGCTCATGAGGACGTGTTGGAGTTCGCCTTGCCCACCCACGCCACCGCCTGGGATCCGGAGAACGGCTTTAGCTGGGATACGAGCGGGTGCCGCACCGATTGCTCCTGGTTTGGCTTCAAGATCGCGGTAAAAGCAGGGGCGGGTTTCAGCCGCACGGAGCTGGCTCAGGAGCTGGATCGGAATCAGATCGGCAACCGCATGCTGTTCGGGGGCAATCTTTTACGACAGCCGGCTTTTGTGCAGCTTCGCCATGACAATCCAGCAGCCATGCGGGTGGTAGACGAGATGGTGGGGGCTGACGAGATCATGGCCAGCACCTTGTTCCTCGGCACCTATCCCGGCCTCACGGAAGCGATGCTGGCGCGCGAGATTGAGGTGATTGGGAACTTCAGCCAGGTCTGATGAGGCTCTTTATTACTGGAGCAACAGGCTTTGTGGGCTCCCACGTACTGGCGGCGGCTTTGGCTGCGGGACACGAGGTGGTGGCCATGCGGCGATCTCCATCATCTGCCACGGCGATTCCCCTGCCCTGTCAACCCATCTGGAGCGAGGGTAATTTGCACACCCTCACGGCAGAATGCCTAGAGGGTGTAGATGCTGTTGTACATCTGGCCTCTGCGGGCGTGAGCCCCAAGCAGGCGAGTTGGGGTGAGTTGGTTCAGGTCAACGTGGTTGGCTCCCTTCGGCTACTCGAGTTGGCCTCTGATTGTGGAGTACGGCGCTGCGTCGTCGCGGGTACAAGCCACGAGTACGGCACCGCTGCTCGTTGCTTTGATGCCATACCATCCGATGCCCAACTAGAGCCCCTGAGCTCCTATGGCGCGAGCAAGGCAGCGGCTTTTCAATTAATCCGAGCTTTTGCCATCGAGCAGCGAATAGAGCTCTTCTATGGCCGCATCTTCTCAGCCTACGGAGATGGACAGTTTGAGGGTAACTTCTGGCCGTCTCTGCGTAGGGCAGCCCTTGCCGGCGAAGATTTTGCGATGACCTCGGGACGGCAGATTAATGATTTTATCCCGGTTGCTGTAGTTGCGGGCCATATTCTTGAGGCCTGTTCGCGGCCTGACATCAGAGCCGGTTTACCGCTGGTGGCCAATATTGGATCTGGTGTGGCCACCACCCTGCTGGCCTTCGCCGAGGCGGAATGGGACCGCCTTGGGGCGACTGGTAAATTAATGCCCGGTAGTCTTCCGGATCGTTCAGATCAGATCGCCCGGTATGTGCCCGATCTACGCGGGCTTTTGATTCAGGCTTCTCCACCCACGCGAAATCAATGAAGGTTCTGATTACCGGCGGTTGTGGCTTCCTTGGCTCCAACCTGGCTGCCTCATATCTAAAAGAGGGGGCAGAGGTGGTTGTGGTCGACGCCCTGTTCCGGCGTGGTTCGGCTGCCAACTTGGCCTGGTTAGAGCACCAAGCCACCCCCGGTCGTCTCAATTTCATCCAGGCCGACCTGGCTGATGCGGAGGCTGTTTTTTCCGTTTACCGCCGCCATGCCCCGTTTGATTACATCTGCCACGTGGGCGGCCAGGTGGCGATGACCACTTCGCTGCAGGATCCAGCCCGCGACCTACAGACCAATGTTCTCGGGACGTTTAATGTGCTTGAGGCTGCTCGGGCCTTGTCTCCTGAGGCTTTGATCGCTTACAGCAGTACCAACAAGGTGTACGGCAATCTGGAGTGGCTCCGCTACGAGGAGACGGCCACTCGCTATCTCCTAGCTGACCATCCTAACGGCCTCGATGAATCTCTCGGCCTTGATTTCTCCACACCTTACGGTTGCTCCAAGGGCGCAGCGGATCAGTACGTGCGCGACTGGGCACGCGTCTATGGCCTGAAGACAGTCGTCTTCCGCCACTCGTCGATTTTCGGAGGACGCCAGTTTGCCTCCTTTGACCAGGGCTGGGTGGGCTGGTTCTGTCAGAAGGCGATCGAGCAGAAGTTTGCCTATCAAGCTGGAGTGGCTCCCAAGCCTTTCACGATTGCCGGAACCGGTAAGCAGGTGCGTGATGTTCTCCATGCCGATGATCTAATACTGCTCTACCGAGCGGCCTACGCTCACAGGAGCATTATGAATGGGGAGATTTTTAACATCGGTGGCGGACTGGCAAACTCCCTCAGCCTGCTAGAGCTATTCACAGTGCTCGCTGAACTACTTGGTATCCCACAGCTGAAATACACCGGCACACCCCGGCGGGCGAGTGATCAAGATTGTTTCATCGCTTGCATAGGCAAGGCTGAGCGTATGCTCGGTTGGGCTCCGTCTGTTTCATGCAGTTCTGGCATCGCTAGCATGCTTAAGTGGACGGAATCCAACTTAACGCAGGAATTGGATAAGTAACTGCGCTCATTTTCTGGCAAATGAAACCCGTGACTTCCAAAATCCTGCGTAAACTTTTACAATGGCCTTTGATGCCTATTCCATAGTAGACCTTCGAGGCTGGCTCTTTGGCCTCTCCTGTATAAACTTTTGGCTCCGCGGCACTAGCAGGGGGCTCTTGCGATTCCTGTCACGTTGAAGAGTACACTAAAGATTTTGCTTAAGCGCAATCCTACCCGCTTGTAATCTTGTGGGATATTGCTGGTATCCATTTATAGATTCTTGTACCAGGACTTGGCCGACTGCTTGCCAACTTGGGCTCCAACCAATCAATAATTAGAGCCTACTATAGCTTCTGGATTCTTTATGTCTTCTGAGATGTCCACTCATTCTGTCTCCTCCTTTGAGCCTCCATTTCTAACTATTGCCATACCAACATATAATCGTGCAGATCTTCTTCGATCCTCTTTGAGTCGGCTTGCACCGCTTGTAAGCGCATTCAGTGAGGAAAATCAAGTCGGCATAGAAATCCTTGTTGTTGATAACTGTTCGACTGATAACACACAGGCGGCAATCAATTGTCTACAGGCTACTTTTCGTTTTATCCGATATATCAGAAATCCCTCCAATTTGGGCATCGACGGCAATATTCACGAATGTGCTCTTAACGCAAAAGGGAAGTACGTGCACC
The DNA here is from genome assembly GCA_044375975.1 of Prochlorococcaceae cyanobacterium. Taxonomy (GTDB): domain Bacteria; phylum Cyanobacteriota; class Cyanobacteriia; order PCC-6307; family Cyanobiaceae; genus UBA5018. Next base: position 7,269 of record JBILLQ010000015.1, on the reverse strand, counting down.
TGCTGTCTGATGATGACGTTGTTGTAGATACCCTCTACGGAAACTTAATTCCATATCTTCGACAAGCCTCGCCAAGTTTTGTTCATTTGAATGTTGCCTCTGGCGGAAGTGCCTGCTCATTAGCAAAAGATTTAAATCCTCTTTTGTTCGTGGACTCCAAGAACAAATTCGCCGAGTATGATCTTGATGCTTTTGCGCAAACTGTGCATATCTGGATGACTTTTCTATCCTCATTCGTCTTCCTGAGAAGCGATTGGATTGCCATCCCTAATCACATTGACTATATTGGCTCAGACATCTACCTTTCTCATATTGCCATGAGGCTTATTTCTAGAGCAGGAAAGGCCTCTGTTTCTGCCGTCCCATTAATTATTTGTAGGGAAAATTTTACAGGCAGCTACAGGATAATCACAGCTTTTGCTGTTGAGTGGTTGGCATTGGTAAGGACATTGCCATTTTTAGGGTATACTTCTAGGACGGCTAGGCTGATTGAAAAGATTACTTTAAGGGAGTATATGCCAGGTTACGTTAAACTTGCTAAATCATCCATTCATAAACCAAGAGGTGAAAATCTTGCTCTCTTTAAATCCCTTGTTCGGTATCCAAGTGCTTGGGTGAAGGTCTTCCCAATAGCAATTCTTCCAAGTGGAATTGTTAGAGCTATGCGAAAGGTAAAATCACGTGTACGCGCCAACTGAATTGTGTTTACACGACAGCCTTCCCCAACTAACATAATAGGCCCATGGCTCAGCACCTTCACCAGCAATATAGCGCTCTAGTTAGTGCACTATTTTTCAGCGTCCCCCCATTCCTGCCTCTTTAGGAAATTATCCCTGTTCAATTTGGCTATAAAGAATAAATCAAACTCACATGCGACAGATGTATGATGCTTGGTTGGCCCCGCTCCCAACATAATTAATCTTGCCAATGAGAAAAGATATTCTAAGCACCCTAGCACTTCGTTTATGGTCACTAGTCTCCGGTTTCGCAACTGTTCTGTTGGTCCCATTATATCTTAGCCCAGCTGATAAAGGCTATTATTTCTCGTTCTTATCTCTTCTTGGATTGCAAGTATTCTTCGAGCTGGGACTTAGCCAGGTTCTCCTCTTTCGTTTTTCTTATTTCAGAGAAAAATATACAACGAAATCGTCGGGCGAGTCGGATGTCGTCTACCTTGAAGAGCTCATCTTCTCTGCCCGTCTATTATATCGTCTGATGGCACTTCTATTTTTTCTAATAGTCTCCCTGGTGGGATATGTGTACTTCTCTTATTATCGGCCTTCGATTCCTGTAAGTTGGCAATTGCCATGGTTTGTGCTTGTTGCCTCTACATCTATAAATCTTCTTCACACTGTAAAATTTGTTTTTCTTGAGGCGGCAGGCCAGATAGCCTCCGTAGCAGGTTTTAGATTGCGTACAAATATTATTTCGACAGCTGTATTCATGGCCGTCCTGCTCAAGGGTGGTGCTCTTTGGGGAGTTGTTTGTTTCCCCATTTGCTCGGTCATTATGTCATCAATATGGCTATACAGATCTAGCGCTGCTCTTGAGTATCGAGTCTCAAAAAGCATGTCAAGAGCTAGCCTTTCTAGGGTTGGCCAGATATGGCGCCAAGATGTATGGCCAGTTCAGTGGAGGGCTTCCATTAGCTGGATCAGTGGTTATTTTATTTATCAATTGCTGACTCCTATTGCATTTGCGCGATTCGGTCCTGTAGCGGCCGGAAAGTTTGGGTTCGTTAATTCTTTGCTCAGTAATGGAATCATTGTGTGCGCTACATTTACAACAGTCTTGGCTCCGCGCCTGGCTTCATTGTATTCGGCTCGTGAATTCTCAGAGATGAATCGGGTCTTCTCTCGGTCTCTCTGGAGAAGTTTCTACGCGTTCTTTGCATTTGCGCTTTGCTCTAATCTTTTTTTTGCTGCAACGCATTTATCCAAGGCTTCTATCTTCGTTCGAATTAGCGATAGCTTGATTGATTCCTTTTCAATTTTAATGTTGTCTTTCTCGATTGTTTTTTCTGGCTTAATCTTCTGCTTATCTATCTATCTTCGGAGTCAGCAGGGTGAGCCCCTTCTCCTCTTCTCAGTGTCCCAAGCTTGTATTACAGTTCCAGTCTTATGGATTTCTAGCTCCATCTCCATCCCCGCAATGGCTTTGGCGTATGCAGTTTCTGGCGCCTGTTTCTTCTTGTGGTGCTACCGGATATATCTTAAGAGTGTACTATGATTTTTCGATACGTTTTTGAACATGATCATTTATAACTCTATTCTCCCTAGGGCCTTCTGCGCCTTTCTGTCTCAGCGTTGGCGCAGCGGTTGGCAAAGGCTATCGATACTGAGGTGTGCTGTGGGGCTTTATGCTTGATGTCAGAAAAACTTGTGGAGGCACAGGCGCTTACTCCTTGCCCAAGAAACTAATTGCGACTTAACATTGCCTAATGTGGCTATTGTGATTTGGCCCACCTGAATGGTGGCCGCAATTATCGGGCGCACCTGCTGCGGTGACTTTCAGGAAAGGTGCCAGTCCTCGGCTGCCGTTCAGGTGGCCTGCACCAACGGTAGCTGCCCTGGTTCACTGAGCTCATCTGGCGGCTGATTGATCCAGGCAACCTCCGGTTGACGCCAGCACCTCGTTGATCGTGGCCACCGCCTTGGATGGCGCTGGCGGGCCTGTTCATAGACGACAGCTCGGTGACGGCTGATCTCTACGGCTTGACCGCAGTGACGTTGCTGGGGCGTTACGAATTTGATGCCGCTGTCGGCAAGGAGGATCAGCGGCTGCTTCCGTTTCTTGCTGATCTGCTCTCTGATGCAAGCCTGGCTTACCAGATCCGCTGCAATGGCGGGATCCTCACGTTCATCCATATCCCAGGCCACGACCTTGCGGCTCCATACGTCGATCACCAGGTAGAGGTACAGCCAGATTCCCCGCACGGTGGTTGGCAGGTACGTGATGTTCCAACTCAACACCTGATTGGCTTCTGCGGGCCTTAGCCGTGGCACCGGTCTTGGTTCCTGTGGTGGCCTGGCTCGTCTACGCCGCTGGACCTGGCCGTGGGCATGGAGTACTCGGTAGAAGCTGCTCTCTGAGCCGATATACAGCCCTGATCGGCAAGGGCTGGCACGATCTGCCCTGGTGGCAGTGAGGCGTACTCCGGCTGGTTACATGTGAGCAGGATGCGTTGGCGCTCCCCTTCGCTCAGCTTATGAGAGACCAGGCGTGGACTGCCTTTACGACGATCGTGACTACCGCCATCACCGATCAAGACCTTCCGCCAGCGCTTGAGGGTGCGCAGGCAGATGCCGATCTCGCCGCAGGCACTGACCAGGCCTGCGGCAGCAGCATGCGCCTCGCCGAGCAGCTCGATCGCTTGCGCCTGTGAACAGCGCTGGTCAGCCTTCCGCGACCTCCGAGCACAAGGCCTCCCACTTTTTTCGAAGCATCAGCAACGCTGCTATCTCCGCCATGGCCTTATCCTTGCGCTGCAACCTCTTCTTCTCTTTCGGAGAAGCCTTCGGTTAGAGAGACTTGATCTCTCGCTGGACCTGGACACGGCGCTTTTCCAGTTCTTTCTGCTCTTTGATTGACAGCACAGGCTTCTCGTTGGCATCTGGACGGCCTGAGGCCAACGTTCCACCTGCTCCGGATACAGCCCCCGCTCACGGCAGTAGGCACTGAGTTCAGTGGCTTTCAGCCCAGCAGTCTCGAGCAAAACCGTGAACTTGTCGGCAGCACTCCAGCCATCAGGATCTTTCTCGGATGCAGGCACCACCTCTCCCTGCAACCGCCAGGCCTTCCTCCAGTTGTAGAGGGTGACACATGGATGCCCAGCTCCTGAAAAATCCCGGCGACAGACTGCCGCATGGGCGGACTCATCCACCTTCTCACATCAGCTTTGACGGCTTCGCTGTACCGAAGCATTGGTCATGTCCTCAAGCGCCCGTGTATTCAGATCAAAGGGGTGACAACGTTCCTGAAAGCGGGAGAGACAGAGCGCACCTAGTGTGAATTAGTTTAGTAGACTATCGTTCAATTTATCGCATCTCAACAAGCTGCCTTGCTGAGCATGGCGATGAGTAGCAATAGCCAAATACTCCATTGATGCTTTCTTCTCTTTTCCCCAAGGCTATGCTGCGTGCCCTCTTGGTATATCGATCTGCGCGAGCGTACATGCGCTCATTTGTTTATCGAGGAGCCTTGCTTTCGTGTGGCTCTCGTCTTGCGCCGTGGATTGTGCTAGAAATCTTTCCACCTAATCCTATTCTGATTGGATCTGCTTTTCGTACAGGTAGAAATGTGCGTATCCATGCTTGGCCGTCTTATGCTGGTCAAATTCTTGCTCAGCCCTGCAAGGCGTTGATTGAGATTGGCGACAATATGTTTATTAATGATAACTCATATATTGCAGGAGCCTATGGTATTCGCGTCGGCGATAATTGCCTGATTGGGCGCAATGTACTGTTTGTGGACAATTCCCACGTAGGAACCGCTTTCACGAGCTCACCCCGCGCCTTTCTGCCCTTGCCCAGCAAAGGCAAAGTGCCTGTGGTTTAGAGCGTATGGATCTCCAGTAATGTTGAACTGGCAGCTGGTGTTAAAGTGGGAGCCAATTCAGATATAGTGGTAAATAGTGTGGTTGCGGCCGATGTTCCCGATGGTGCTCCTGTTGGTGGCGCGCCTGCCAAGTTGATTATGATGCTGTATTAGTCGATCTGTTCTTTTCCTTGGCAAAGCAGTTTCATTTGCGGCTCTCGTAGGCCCCTTTCCTGATTGTGTCGACTATTTTCTTTACCAGCATTCTCAGTAATTATCTCAGCAGGGCGCTTCTGTTGGCCCAGTCGGTTATCCTGAGACATTCAGATGCCTGCTTTCGGATCTATCTTTATGATTATGAGGACTTAGCTCGCGGTAGCCTAGATAGCCTTCTCGCTTTGCTGGATCCAGCCTGTAGAGATCGTATTTCCTTCTATTCATCTAGAGCTTGCCTGCCCCTTTTCTCTCAGTTTGACAACAGGTTTACCGTCGTTGAGGCCTGCACAGCTGTTAAGCCTTTTATTGCTAAGAGCTTATTGGAAGGTCATGCTTGTGTGGTCTACCTCGACCCAGATTGCTACGTCTATTCCTCGCTCTATAACTCAAGTGATTCTTTCTCGAGTGCTTCTTGGTCTTTGCAGCTGACTCCTCACACTCTGTCTCCGGCGTTGAGTATGCCACTGAGCGAGCGTATCTTCCTCAGCTACGGAGTCTTCAACCTTGGTTATTTTGCTGTCAAGCCCACTGCGGAGGCATTGGCTTTTCTGGACTGGTGGTCTTATATGGTCGATTTCTACGGCGTTGACTCGCCTTCTTCGGGGAACTTTGTCGATCAAAAACCTCTCGATCTTGCGCCTGCCTTTATTTCTAATCTAGACATTGTTAGATCTCCTGGGTGGAATGTTGCTTGGTGGAACTTATTTTGTGATGGGCGTCGCGTACAAGCTGATCACACCGTTTCTTTCGGGGGGGCTGTTTGCCAGCTCGTGTTTTTTCACTTCAGTAATATTGATCGCTCCCTTAATCCCTTGGTGGCAAGGCCCTTGAGGGAGCTCATCGTCGATGAGAATCTTTGCAGGCTATCCACTTATCCTTTGCTCAGTACCCTGTATGACGACTATTTATCCTCGCTTGATAAGCTGAATCAGGATGTTGGTCGATTAGTTGCGTTCGCAAGGCCTTCGGTTGGTCTTGGCTCAAGGGGTCGGTTCGCGAGGCTTGTCAACTCTGAGCTCTACCGGCTTGTATCAGCGCCTGGATTAAACTCAGCTACAGCACCCTCTTATCAAAAGTTCAGCTCCTATCATCTTGTCGCCAAAGTCATCTTGTTACTTTATTTGTCATCCAAGGCTGGCATTGGTGTACGAAAGAATTTCGTCAGGCGTCTGAGGCGTTTTGCGAGCTCTCTTTTTGGCCCAACTCTGTACGACTACACCTCTACGTTTCGTTAGCGGTAGGCTTGTTTTTTCGTGCAAGCGGTTTGTCGAAAACTTTCTGCCGGAGCTTCCCATAATCCTCCAGCCTCCTCTCGATGGCAGCCGCGCATCGCCATTCTACTTACTGCCACGTGCTTACTAACACTGCTTCAGACTGCCCCTGAATGTGCAGTTCTGTTTTGGTGGTCCATCGCCGCACCGAACCCAACCTCCCTAGTCTGATCCAATCTTTTAGCCCGGGCCGGGTTTCGGCCGGCGCCACGCCATTCCCTCGGATATGGTAGCCGTCCTCATGGAGTTGGGTGTCCCGCTTCCATTGCCAGCCCTCAATACCCATGCGGTCGCGCACCTGTGCAGCATGGCTTCTGGGGTGGTGCGCAGGGTGGTGTCGCACCGATTGGTGCGCCTGCTGGATCGAGACAAACGGCTAGCGTGAAACGCTATGGTGTCACGGGCGCCGCTGGCCGTGACTTTCACGATCCAGGTGGTGCCGATCCAGGCTTCAGTGATCTGCTCAGTGGCCTTTGCCGCTATGCGATAGCCTGCGGCTTCGGCGCGCAGCGGCTAGGTGATGTTGCGGCCATGGCCAACCTCGTGATCCCTTGCCCCAAAAGAGAGGGATCTGGCGCTTGCCCTGGGACTGAGATTGGATCTGACGATGCAACGTCTTCTGGATGCCCTACTCCTTCGGAGAAGCCTGCGGCTTCATGGTTAGCAAGACGTCGCCCCCCTGCTCCTGGAGCTCCCGCAGCACTGCCCTCTCGTGGTTTGCGGTTGAGGCGTAGCAGGCCTGGCTGTAGCTGACAGGCATCTGCGTCGTAGTACGCCACGCCAAGAGCGGCTGATTACAGCGTGACCTGGGCAATGAACGCCGAGCCACCACCAGCTGTGGGCTCGATTGAGCCCCGCAAGCTCTTGCCGTCACACACCACTGATCAAGATCCGCTGGACCACCTGAGAACTGGGCGATCGTCCAGTCACGGATCGCAGCGCACAGCGCTGCTAAATCCACCTTGTAGTAGCAATAGCGGAACGAGGAATCCGACGGCGGCGGCCGCAGCCCCAGGCCGAGTGCCTCGGTCAGGCCGCTGTGGTGGCGGATGACAAAACGCTCTTGATTTCGAAGGCTCTGGCAGCCGCTTTGGAATGCGAGCACCGCTACCAGTAACAGGTAAGTAGGTTGGCAAAAATTTTTCGAGGTTGGGCCGTCGACAATTTTGATGTATCATAGGATTTATTTCCGTATTGAGAGGTCCTTATGAGCGCGAGGCTTCGAGTTTTTCTGACTCCCGAGGAA